>JAMPYF010000023.1 GCA_023700805.1 Sulfuritalea sp. | reverse complement strand
GTGATGTCCTTGCCGTCGATCTTGCCGCCGGCCAGGACTTTCTTCGAGCTTTCGTCGAAGCCGTAGCCCTGCCAGGGTTCCGGCGTGAACACGCCGATGTATTTGAGGATGCGCATCGAGGGAATGGCATAGACGATGACCTGCCCCGATTGCCCGCCCGAGCTGAAGGCGACGAATTCATCCCGCTTGCCGGTCGGTACGTAGGTCTTCGCCGCCGCCAGCAGGTCCTGCTGGCTCAAACCCCGCGCTTTCAGCACGTCCTGCAGGCTGTCCGCCGACCATGCCGCGCCCGCCGACAGCCCCAGCCCCGCCGCAATTAGCCACGACCCGGCTTGCTTGTTAAACTTTTTCATTATTTCGCTCCCATTCCGGTTGATACTTCTCAAATGCTGCAAATATTTTCATTTTTCCGGACAGCGAGTGCGACATCCAGCCGCTGCGGCAATATGCCGCACATTTAACGCTTTAAGGAATGACCCTGACCTTGACATGGATCAACTCATTCCGGCTGCATGGATCAATTCGCTAAATGACGACATAAACATCACAGCTAACACCCGTCTTGAAACTAAATAAGCCCAGCTGGCTCAGCCTGGCCATGATCGCCACCCTGATCGGAATCGCCGTCCTCGGTCAGCGCTATTCGCCCCTGCTGCTGCCCAAGACCGATGCCAGCGGCGTAGCGGAAGCCGGATGCGACCTGCAGCGCCAGGCATGCACGGCCACCTTGCCGGACGGATCGCGGCTGCAGCTCTCCATCACGCCGCGACCGATCGCGTTTCTGCAGCCCTTGCGCGTCGAAGTCGCGCTCGGCGGCATCGAGGCGCGCAAGGTCGAGGTGGATTTCTCCGGCGAGACCATGAACATGGGCTACAACCGCGGCCAGCTCGCCGCTGCCGGCGGCGGCCTCTATGTCGGCGAAGCCTCGCTGCCGGTCTGCGTTTCCGGCAGCATGACCTGGGTCGCCACGGTGGTGGTCGAGACCGACCGGCAGCGCATTGCCGTGCCCTACCGCTTCGTGGTCGGACGCTGACTCCCTGCTGCTTGCGCGCTACTTCTTCGCCGGACGTTTCAGGAGCTTGCGCTGCAAGGTGCGCCGATGCATGTTGAGCGCCCGCGCGGTGGCCGAGATGTTGCCCTTGTGATCGCGCAATACACGCTGGATGTGTTCCCACTCCATGCGCTCGACCGACATCGGCAGCGGCGAAATCGCGGCCGGTGCGTTGGCGGCGGGGGTGGCGGCATCGCCTTCCAGCGTGTGGCCGAAGGCCCGCAGCAGGCTGTCCACGTCCACCGGTTTGGCCAAGTACTGCACGGCGCCCAGCTTGATCGCGTCGACCGCCGTGCTGATGCTGGCGTAGCCGGTGAGGACCACGATGCGGCAGGCGGGATTGATTTCCATCAGGCGCGGTATCAGGCCGAGGCCGGATTCGCCGCCGAGATTCAGGTCAAGCACCACCCGCGCCGGCAGGATGGCGCGCGCCAGTTCGACTGCCGCGGCCGCCGTCTGCGCCGCCTCGACCGTATGGCCGCGCCGTTTCAGCGCGCGCAGCAGGGTCGCGCTGAAGGTGTCGTCGTCCTCGATGATCAGCATGGTTTCATTCATGGTGGTTCCCGTCTGTGTCATGGTTCGGCGCTGCGCGCGACCGGCAGTTCGATGGTGGCCCGGCCGCCGCCTTGCTCCGGATTGTCCAGCACGATGCGCCCGCCCAGCCGCTCGACGGCCGAAAACGCCAGCAGCAGGCCGATGCCGGCGCCGCCGCTGCGCGCCGGCAGCGGCGCGCAGCCGGCGCGGCGCAGCACCTCGGCGGGGAATCCGGGGCCGCCGTCCCTGATCACTATCGTCAGTTTCGCCGGCTCGCGGATCAGCCTGATGTCGATTTCGGCGGCACTCGCGTCCGCTGCATTGTTGAGCAGATTGACCACGGCCTGCTCCAGCGTGGCTTCGGTCGCGATCAGCGACGTTGCCGCGCCCTCCAGGCTCAGGCGACTGGAGGCGCGGGGCCGCATTGCATGCCAGCGCGCGCGCACGCCTTGCAGCCAGGCGCCCGCCTCCTGCGCCTGGATCTGATCCGGCCGCAGCGCGCCGGCGCGTGCCGCCATGCCGCTGATGATGCCCTTGCACTGCGCAAGCTGCTCGCGCACCAGCGCCAGATCCTCGCGTGCCCCGGCATCGAGACCGGACTCCCGTTCCAGTTCGCCGACCAGCACGGCGATCGTCGCCAGCGGCGTGCCGAGCTCATGCGCGGCACCCGCGGCCTGCGCGCCCAGCGCCACCACGCGTTCGTCGCGCAGCGCCTGCTCGCGCGCGGCCGCCAGGCGGCTGTCGCGTTCGCGGATCGATGCCGTCATGCGCGCCACGAACCACGCGATCATCGCCGTGGACACCACGAAGGTCAGCCACATGCCGGCCAGATGCAGGCGCGCGGCGCGCTCGACGTCGGCCACGGCGAGCGGCAGGAAGTGCCGCATCAGCAGCGTATACAGCGCCACCGCCAGCACCGCGACGGCGGCGGTGAGGATGCCGGGCAGGGACAGCGCGGCGACGGCGACCGGCACCAGCAGGAAAGATATCAGCGGATTCACCGCCCCGCCCGACAGGTACAGCAGGATCGCCAGCGCCACCAGATCGACGCACAGTTGGCTGAACAGCTCGCCGGCGCCCACCGCTCGATCCGTTCGCGCGCGCCATTCGAGCAGGGCGTTGAAGCCGGCCATCAGCACAATCACGGCGAACATCGGCAGTTGCGGCAGGGCGATGTCGAGCAAAGTTGGCGCTGACGACACGGCGATCGCCACGGCCGCCAGCAACCACCAGCGCAGGATCACCGCACGACGCTGGTTGAGCCGCAGGTTGCGCGCGTCTTCGACGGGACTGGAATTGCTCATTCGGCGATTATCCGATATAGATCAAGGAATATTTCACCCGAGGCCTGCGACAATGTGCCGCATCACCACTTTCGCGGATCGACCGCGCGGATCGACCAATATGAGCCTGCGACTCGCACTGCTCTGGCTGACGGCGCTCTTCAGCCTCGCCGGACAGGCCCAGAATCTCGACAAGGGCAAGGAAATCAACGCCACCTGCGCCGGCTGCCACGGCGAATTCGGCCAGGGCGGCTCGCGCGGCGAATACCCACGCCTTGCAGGCCAGGGCGCCAAGTACCTCGAATCGCAGCTCAAGGCCTTCCGCGCCCGTACCCGCGTGAATATCCCGATGTACCCCTACACCCAGGAACGCGAGTTGCCTGACGAGGACATCAAGGATGTCGCCGCCTACCTGGCCTCGATCGAGTTGCCGACCAAGTGGCCGGTGTTCAAGGACAGCGACGACGCGCTGACGCGCCTGACCATGACCGAACGCGTCATGATCATCCCGCGCGTGCCGGGCAACCTCGACAATGGCGCAGCGATCTATCAGAAGCAATGCCATACCTGCCACGGCAAGACCGGCATGGGCCGCGGCATGTTCCCGATGCTGGTCGGCCAATACACGAGCTACCTGAAGCGGCAGATGGACAAATACGTCAAGGGCGAGCGGCCGCACGACGAAGAGGCGATCGGCGGCCTGCTCAACAAGCTCAGGGAAGAGGACATGCAGGACATCCTGGCCTACGTCACCAGCCTGCAGGAACAGCAGTAGGCCGTTCAGCCGGCAATCCGCAGGCCGGTCTTCTTCAGGATTGCCGTGCTGTAGAGGACGTCGTGGGCGCGGCAGGCGGCGCCCAGCAGGACCGCGATCTCGGCGACGCGCGCCGCCACTTCCTCGCGATTCCGGCTATGCACCATGGCGAACAGGTTGTAGGGCCAGTCCGGCAGGCGGCGCGGTCGACGGTAGCAATGGGTGACGAATTCGAGGGCGCCGACCCTGGCCCCCAGCTCATCGATGCGCGTGTCATCGACGTCCCACACCGACATGCCGTTGGCCGTGTAGCCGATCGCGTAGTGGTTGGGCACCGCGCCGATGCGGCGGATCACGCCGCTGTCGAGCATGCGTTGCAGGCGGGCGATCACCTCGTCGCCGCCGATGCCGAGTTCGCCGCCGATCGCGTCGTAGGGCCGCGGCACGCGCGGCAGGCCGCCTTGGGTGGCGACGATCAGGCGCCGGTCGGTTGCGTCGAGATCGGGCTTCGATTCAGGCATGGAGCTTCATCTCGACGAAATACTCGCGTTCCTTGGGGAAGGGGAAGACCGGCAGGCCGGTCGCCGCCTCGATCGCCGCAATGGTCTCGGCGATCCCCTGCGGCGTCGCCGTGGCCAGCACGAACCACATGTTGAGCGCATGTTCGCGGCGGTAGTTGTGCGCCACTTCGGGAAAGGCATTGACCTGCGCCGCGACGCGCTCGAAATCGGCTTCCGCCACCTTCATCGCCGCCAGCACGAAGGCGCCGCCGGCGCGTTCGATCTGGAACATGGGGCCGAAACGCGTCAGCACGCGCCGCTGGTGCAGCGACTCAAGCCGTCGCAGCAGTTCCGCCTCGGACAGGCCCAGGGATTCGGCGACCTCGCGGTAGGGTTCGGCGACCAGCGGAAAGTCGCCCTGCAGGGCGTTGATCAGCCGCCTGTCGGTTTCATCCAGCGCCGCGGCTTCAGGCATCGACCAGCCCGCCCGCGGGCACGGCGCTTCGCGGCGTTTCGGCAAAATAGCGTGCGCCGCACTGCTTGAACCGGCGCGTCGAAAACAGTGCCTGGGCTGGCAGACCGGCCAGCCGGCTCAGGCGGTCGATCACCGGCCGGACTTCCTCGCGCGAACGGCCATGAACCATGCAATACAGGTTGAACGGCCACTCCGGCAGACTGCGCCGGCGGCGATAGCAGAGCGTCACGCCGGGTTCGCCCGCGAGCTGGCGGCCGATGCGGTCGACCTGGTCGTCGGGCGCGTCGAACACCACCATGGCATTGGCCCGGTAGCCCAGTTCGTGATGGCGCACCACCACGCCGAAACGCTTGATCAGCCCTTCGTCCAGCCACCCGGCGAGGCGTGCCAGCACTTCATCCTCGCCCATGCCGACGCGCTCGCCGAGGCGCGCGAAGGGGCGCGGCACCAGTTCCAGGCCAGGCTGCAGGGCCGCGATCAAAGCCTTCTCGGCCGCATCCGGCACGCGCGCCGGCGTGCTCGGCAGCTCGGCATGATGCTTGTGCGCCGAACCAAGATCGAAGCCGAGGTCGATGTGGTATTCGTTCTCCAGCGGCAATGCGATCACGGCGCAGCCGGTATCGCCCTCGATCCCGCCCAGCGCCGCGGCGAGCGCGGCCTGGTCGGCCGCCGTGGCGACGAACCAGAGGTTGTAGTGGTGCTCGCGCTGGTAGTTGTGATTGACTTCGGGCCGGGCGCTGACCTGCGCCGCAATGCGTTCGATAGCATCGGGCGGCGCGGCGAGTGCCGCCAGGGTCGAGGCGCCGACTCGGCGCGGCGCGAACACCGCGCCAACGCGGCTGATGGCGCCGCGCGCCTGCAAACGCCGCAGCGTGGCCAGCACCGCCGTCTCGTCAGCGCCAACTCTTGCGCCGAGTTCGCCGAAGGGCTGCGCGGCGATCGGGAAGTCGCGCTGCCAGTCGTTGAGCAGCGAGTATTCGAGCGGGCTGTAGGGCGAGTCCATGGTCAGAAACCTATGCGTGCGGCGCGACTGCTGAAGAAGATGCCGGACGGCGCCTCGGCCGCCAGGCTGCCCAGTTGCCGGAAGCTGCGCGTGTCGTAGATGACGACGCGGTTGTCATCGCGCGCCGAGAGCCAGACGGCCTCGCCGCGCGGCGTGAATTCCATGTGCAGCACCGCCTTGCCCGGCTGCAGCGTCTGCACCACCTTGCCGCTCAGGGTGTCGATCACCTGCACCCAGCCGTTGTCGGGGAAGGCGAAATTGACCCAGATCTGGCGCCCGTCGGGGCTGGCCATGACGAACACCGGCTGGCCCTTGACCGCGACGCGGCCGGTTTCCTGCCAGGTCGCCGCATCGGCCACCAGCACCTCATGGCGGCCGATCGCCGGCAGCCAGGCGCGGCCCGCCGCGACCGACCAGCCGCGCAGGTGGGGCATCTTGAACACCGGCAGCTTTTCCTCGCCGCGGCCGTATTTTTCGAGGATCTTGCGCGCCCCCAGTTCCGGCTGCCAGAGGTCGAGCAGCGCAATGCCGTCCTCGCCGAAGAGGCCGGCCAGGTAGTGGCGTCCGTTCGGCGTGACCAGGCCGTCATAGGGCTGCTGGCCGGCTGGATAGCGCCGGGTGAGCGGCTGCTTCGGATCGGAGAAATCGCTGACCCAGATTTCGCCGCCGTCGAACAGCGCGTAGGCGAACTTGTTGCCCGGCACATCGGCCAGGCCCACCACCTTGGAGAAACGCCCCGGCGCATATTCGGCCGGGACTTCGGACAGCAGTTCCAGCGTATCGGCGTCGAAGGCCTTGATCCCGCCCGGCGTGTAGTTCTGCGCCACGACGATGCGGCCGTCCTGCGAAATCGAGCCGCCGATCGCGTTGCCCGACTGGATGATGCGCCTGACGATGCGGGCTTCGAGCAGATCGACCTTGGTCAGGCCGCCGTCGCGGCCGAAGATGAAGGCATAGCGTGCATCGCGCGAATACACCACCGAGGCGTGCGAAAGGTCGCCCAGACCGCCGATGCGCGCATAGGCCTCCCGGCTGCTGGTATTCACCAATGTGACGTGGCCGCTGGCGCGTTCGATGACCAGGCCCAGATCGCCGGTACCGCGCAGCGGCGCTCCGGCGCAGGCGCCAAGCAGCAGCGCCAGCAGGCCAAGCAGCAAGGTCTGCCAAGTGCGCCTCATGGCGGGAATCCAGCCATGAGTTTGGCCACGATCCACTGCGCCTCGTCTTCCGCCAGGAAGCGGTGCCAGGGCGGCATCGGCGTGCCCGGACGGCCGCCGATGATGGTTGCCACCAGTCCTTCGACCGGCTTGTCGGCCAGCGTCGCCGGCAGCAGTGCCGGGCCCAGCCCGCCCTGCAGCGTCATGCCGTGGCAGGAGCCGCAATCCTGGCGCACCAGGTGGATCAATTCCTTCTGCCGCGCCGCAGAGGGCTCCGCCGCCGCGGGCAGCGCGAAACAGCCCAGCAGCAGCAAGCTCAGCATGAAAGAATTGCAACTATTCGACAAGGACCAGCCCCTTCATTTCGTCGTGGGGACCACAGCGATAGCTGTAGCTTCCAGGCTGAGTGAAGGTCCGCTGCCAATGCTCCTGCGGAAACATCCGCTCCGATTCAAGCCCGTTTTCTGCGGGGAAGAGCACCGAATGGCTGGTGCGCTTTTCGCGATTGGTCCACTTTACCGTGTCGCCGACCTTGATGCGAACTTCGGCCGGCGAAAAGCGGTAGTCCTGAATCGACACGTCGACCGTCTGCTGGGCCGCTGCAGCGAGAGAAACGAGTGCCAGCATGGCCGGCACTCGCCGCAACAGGTAGCCTCCGACAGACATCTGCAGGCCCGGCCTACTGCTTGGTCGCCTTCACGTCGCCATCGGCACCGATGCCCAGCTTGTAGCCCAGCGATACGTGGTGGAAGCGGCCGTGCGCATGATCGGCGTGGATCGCCACACCGAACGGCACCACCTTGCCTTCGCCCGGATTCTTGCGCGTAAAGGTCACCGTGTAGGTATCGCCGCTCTTGCTGGCTTCGGCCTTGGCGCCGGTGCCGCCGCCGCTCATCTTGCGTTCCGTGGAGACGCTGCCGTCGGAAACCTTGTTGCCCTTGCTCGCCCACTGCACCAGTTCGTAGGCGCCGGCCGTGGTGTATTTGGTCTTCTTGTCGTCGGCGCCCGGCATGGTGCGGGCGTCGGTGTGGCAGGTCTGCCAGCAACCGTACTGATCGGCCTGGGGCACCTTGGCGTCGGCGAACAGCAGCGTGGCCTTGACCTCGTTGTCCTTGTCGCCCTTGTCGGCGCCGCCGGAGGGCGCCTTGAAGGTCAGCCGGATGTAGAGGTTGGCCGCATCGTAGGCCGCCTGCACGCCGACCGGGAACATCATCGTCTTGGGCGCGCCCTTGGGCTCCAGTTCCTTGTCGGCCAGACGCTTGAAGTTGAAATTCAGCGTGCCCTTTTCCTCATGGCAACCGGCACAGCTCTCGCCCTTGCGCATGCCGGCCGAACCGCTGTGGTCCGACTTCTTGGTCATCCATTCGATCGGCGACACGCCGGCATGGAAGACGTTGATGTCGCGCTTGGCGACCTTGCCCCAGTCCGGCGCGGCGACGGCCGCCTGGCAAGCGAGAACCAGAAGGGCGCCGGCAACGGCGCTGGAAACGATGGACTTGCTCATTTGATGCTCCTTTCGAACAAAGCGATTTTCATTGAAAGCGGGTGGATTTGATCGGTGTCAAGCACGTCAGTCGCAAGTCATGCAGGCGGGATGGCCGCGGCCTTGCATGCACGATGCTCACTCATCCTCGTCTTCCTTCATGCCCTTGGGTTTGGTGTGGGCGATACCCTTGTGGCAGTCGATGCAGGTCTTCTTCTCGTCGATGCCGATCTTGTGCATCTTGGCGCCGCGCAGCTTCTGCTTTTCGACATCCATGGCATCGAAGCTGTGGCAGTTGCGGCATTCGCGCGAATCGCTGGCCTTCATCCGCGCCCATTCGCTCTCGGCCATCTTAAGCCGGTGTTCGGCGAACTTCTCCGGCGTGTTGATGACGCCGTTGATCTTGCCCCAGACTTCCTTGCTCGCCTGGATCTTGCGAATCATCTTGTGCGTCCAGTCCTTCGGCACATGACAATCGGAGCAAACGGCCCGCACGCCGGTGCGGTTGGAATAGTGAATGGTCTTCTTGTACTCCTGATAGACGTTGTCGCGCATCTCATGACAGCCGATGCAGAACTCCAGGGTATTGGTGGCTTCCATGCCGGTGTTGAAGCCGCCCCAGAAGAATATTCCGGAGAAGAAGCCGACCACCAGCAGACTGAGCAGCGAATACTTTGCACTGGGCCGCCTCATCATCGCCAGAAACCCTGATTTTTGATTGTCTGCCATATACCTTTTCCCTAGTTCATCGGTCGTTGGATCCGGCTGCCGCGCCTGCTGCCAACAGGGTCTGCGCTCGTTGCAACAGGATCGTTTTCATACACCTATAGGATAAAGGGGCATATGCCCCTTTATCCTTGCTGCTGATCAAGTTTCGATCAGTTTCCGATCAGTAAATGTCATGCTGCGTGTTGAAGACATTGAACTTGCCGGTCGGCGTGATCATCTTCGGATCGGTGATCACCTTCTTCATTGCCAGGGTCTTGTCGTCATAGACCACGATGGCGGACTGGTCGGTCTTGCCGCCCCACAGGGAGATCCACACTTCGGAGCCATCGGCGCTGTACTCGGGATGCACGGCACGACGGGTCGCCTTGGTCACCGGCAGGCCCGAGTCCTTGGCCACGTTGATGATCTTCTTCGGCTTCGACAGGTCGGCCATGTCCCACACCGCAACCGACTCGGCGAGTTCCTTGTCGGGATTCTGCGGCGAGTCGGCCCACAGGTTCTTCGACTTCGGATGGGTCTTGACGAACAGGTTGCCCGGCACGTGCTTGACTTCCTGCACGACCTTCCAGTTGAACTCCTTGAACTTGGCATTCTTCTTGTCGTCCGACGGCGTGCTGATCAGCGTCACCACATCGGCGCCGAGGTGACCCGTGGCCCAGACCGGACCGAACTTCGGATGCGAGAAGTTGGCGCCGCGACCCGGATGCGGGATCTTGGCAACGTCGATCAGGGCAGCCAGCTTGCCGAGCTTGGTGTCGACCGCGGCGATCTTGTTCGAGGCGTTGGCCGCGACCAGGAAGTAGCGTTTGGAGGCATCCCAGCCGCCGTCATGGAGGAACTTGGCGGAAGCGATTGTGGTGGTCTTCAGGTTCTCGATGTCGGAATAGTCGACCAGCAGGATCTGCCCGGTCTCCTTGATGTTGATCACCCATTCGGGCTTGATCTCGGAGGAGACGATCGAGGCCACGCGCGGTTCCGGATGGTATTCGCCATCGACCGTCATGCCGCGGGTGCTGACCACCTTGCGCGGCTTCAAGGTGTCGCCATCCATGATCACGTACTGGGGCGGCCAGTAGGAACCGGCCACCGCGTACTTGTCGTCATAGCCCTTGAACTTCGAGGTATCGACCGAACGCGCGTCGAAACCGATCTTGACTTCCGCGACCACCGCGGGCTTTTCCATCCAGAGGTCGATCAGCGACAGGCGGCCGTCGCGGCCGATCACATAGACATAGCGGCCGGACTTCGACATGCGCGAGATGTGCACCGCGTAGCCGGTCTTGACGATGCTGCGGATTTCCTTGGTGTCGCCGTCGATCAGCGCCACCTCGCCGGTGTCGCGCAGGGTCACCGAGAACATGTTCTTCAGGTTGTACTTGTTCATCTGCTTGGTCGGCCTGTCCTTGACCGGCACGATGACCTTCCAGGAATCCATGGTGTCCTTGAAGCTGTACTCGGGCGGCACATCCGGGGTGTTCTGGATGTACTTGGCCATCAGCGCGATCTCGTCCTTGGTCAGGATGTCGTCGAAGTTCACCATGCCGCCGTCGGTGCCGTAGCCGATGATCTTTTCCAGGCGATTCTGGCCCAGCTTGAGCGTGCCGCCTTCGGTCTTGGCGCCTGCCTTGTCGGTCTTGGTCCAGTGCGGCTCCAGGTTCTTGCCCGTGGCGCCTTTGCGCAGCACGCCATGGCAACCCGCGCAACGTTCAAAGTAGATCTTCTTGGCGGTTTCCTTTTCGGCAGCGGTCAAGGTCGGCGCAGCATCCTGCGCGAAGACACTGCCCATGGCACCGGCAATGGCGGAAACGGCAAATAGTCCAAGTACCTTCCTTTTCATACTTCTCTCCTTTTGAATGATTCATCTGAGTCAAAGCGTCGTGCGCCCGCACTTAAAACCCTACCAATCCAATGGTCGCAAGCGTGCGCCGGCTATAGGTCCTAATCCTTGACTCGGATCAAGACTAATCAGAATAGGGGTATTTGCAGCCGGCCGCCGATGCTTTGCTATACTGCGTGCCGTTCGTGGTGCCCGCGCATGGATTCCGTGCCGGGTGAAACGGGAAGCCGGTGGGAACCCCCAAAGAGTTCGATTCCGGCGCTGCCCCCGCAACGGTAAGGAAGTGCGGGTTCATCAAGACGCCACTGGGCCGCAAGCCCGGGAAGGCGATGAACCAAGACTTCCAAGCCCGGAGACCGGCCAGGGACAAACCAGCGTATGCGTTGCGGGGTTGCGGCGTGCCGGGGGTTTGTGCCGACCCCGTTCATTGCCCTCCCCTCCCACGCATGCATTTGCCACCTACCGGCTGCGGGGACGCTTGCCGGGGTTCGGGAGTTTTTCCATGCATAAACGCTTCACCATCGCCGCCTGCGCGGCCAGTTGTCTTTCCTCCGGTTTTTCCTTTGCCGCCGATCAACTTGCGGCCGTCGTGGTCACCGCGACGCGCCAGGCGACGCGAATCAGCGAGGTCATTGCCGACGTCTCCGTGATCGACCGCGAGGCCATAGAACAAGCCGGGCCGTCGACCACCCTCGGCGACCTCCTGGCGCGCACGCCGGGCATCGAACTGTCGCGCGCCGGCAGCCGCGGCGCCACCGAAAGCGTATTCATCCGCGGCGCCAACGCCGGCCATACCCTGATCCTGCTCGACGGCCTGCGCATCAATTCGGCGACGCTGGGACAGAGCTCGCTCGAAGCGATCCCGCTGGCCCAGGTCGAGCGCATCGAAATCCTGCGCGGACCGGCGTCGGCGCTTTACGGTTCCGATGCCATCGGCGGCGTGATCCGCATCACCACCAGGCGCGCGGCGGACGCACCGCGCCTGGAAGCCAGCGCCGGGGTGGGTAGCCGCGGCAGCCGGGAACTGACGCTGGCCCACGCCAACCGCGTCGGACAGTTCGACTATGCGGTGCGCGTGGCCGACTCGCGCGCCGAGGGAGTCAATGCCATCACCAATCCGAACAGCCCGGCCTACAACCCGGACCGCGACGGTTTTGCGCGCCGCAGCCTGTCGCTGGCCGCCACCTGGCGCCCGCGGGAGGGCATCGAGATCGGCGCCCACGGCATCGAAAGCGACGGCGTCAACCACTTCGACAGCAGTTGGCCGTCCGCCAACCTGGATTGGCAGACGCGGACCCGGGTCGTCGCCCACGGCGTATTCGCCCGCGCGCGTCTGGCCGAAGCCTGGCACAGCGAACTGCGCCTGGGCCGCGGCGAGGACCACTCGATCACCACGCCGTCATCCACGGTCGGCCAGGACCGCGATGCATTCCGCACGCGCCAGGACCAGGTGGTCTGGCAGAACGACCTGACCCTGCCGCTCGGGCGCGGCCTGGTCGCCGTCGAGAGCCTGCGCGAATCCATAGACTCGACCAATGTCTATACCAGCCTGCAGCGCCGCACCGATTCCCTGGTGCTGGGCTGGAACGGCTCGACCGGCGCGCATTTCTGGCAGCTCGGGGCGCGCCGCGACGACAATTCCCAGTTCGGCGCGCGGAACACGCACAGCCTCGGCTACGGCTACCGCCTGACCGACGCCTGGCGGATTTCGGCCAGTGCCGGCACCTCCTTCAAGGCGCCGACCTTCAACGACCTGTATTTCCCCAACACGCCCTTCGTCGGCGCCGGCAACCCGCTGCTGCAGCCCGAATCCGGCCGCAGCCGCGAGCTTGCCCTGCGTTACGAAATGGGCAGCACCGAGGCTTCGCTGACCGCTTTCCGCAACGAGATCGAGAACCTGATCCAGTGGCAGGAAACCGCGCCGGGTTCGTTCTTCTACACGCCGCGCAACGTCGCCACGGCGCGCATCACGGGCTGGACCGCGGCGGCCCGCCGCTTGCTCGGGTCCTGGACGCTGGATGCCGGCCTCACCGTCCAGAACCCGAGGAACCTGGGCAACGGCGAAGCATTGGTGCGCCGCGCGCGACAATTCGGCAGCCTCGCCGCGAGCCGCGATTTCGGCGACTGGTCGCTCGGCGCCGAACTCCAGGCCAGCGGTCCGCGCTACGATGCGCCGGACTTCACGACGGGACTCAACACCAAGAAAATGGGCGGCTACGGCCTGGTGAATCTGCGCGGCGAACTGCGCCTCGATCACGGCTGGTCGCTGTTCGCCCGCGTCGACAACCTGTTCGACAAGCGCTACGACGTGGTGCGCGCCTCCACCTCGGAGTTCGCCGCGCTGGGTACGACGCTGTTCGTCGGCGCGCGCTTTGCGATGAAGTAAATGCGCGATGCCTAGCCGCCGCCGCGCCCTGCTGCTGCTCGCCGCACTCACGGCGCTGGCGCTCGCCAGCCTGGTCGCGGCGCTGCTGGCGGGATCCTACGCGGTGGCGCCGGGCGAGGTCTGGGCCGCCCTGACCGGGGCCGGGCAGGACACCGCCGGCGCGGTGGTCAGCGGCCTGCGCCTGCCGCGCGCGCTGGCGGCTTTCGCCTGCGGCGGCCTCCTGGCGCTGGCCGGTGCGCTGATGCAGGTGCTGTTGCGCAATCCCCTGGCCGACCCCTATGTGCTGGGCATCTCGGGCGGCGCCGCGGTCGGCGCGCTGCTGGCGATGCTGGCCGGCCTGGCGCTGGCCCTGATCAATCTGTTCGCCTTCGCCGGCGCCTTCGCCGCGATGCTGCTGGTATTCGGCCTGGCGCGCGGCGACGGCAGCTGGACCCAGACCCGCCTGCTGCTAACCGGCGTCATCGTCGCCGCCGGCTGCAGCGCGGTGGTGGCGCTGATACTCTCGGTGGCGCCGGAGCACCAGTTGCGCAGCATGCTGTTCTGGCTGATGGGCGACCTCTCCCATGCCGGCACGCCGTGGCCGGCGCTGCTGGTGCTGGCGCTGGGCCTGGCCGCCGCCCTGCCGCTGTCGCGCGACCTCAACCTGCTGGCGCGCGGCGACCTGATCGCGCGTACCCTCGGCGTCCGGGTGCGCGGCCTGCGCGGCGCCGTGTATGTGCTGGCCTCGCTCTTGACCGCGGTCGCCGTGACCACCGCCGGCAGCGTCGGCTTCGTCGGCCTGGTGGTACCCCATCTGGTGCGCCTGGCGGTCGGCAACGACCAGCGCGTGCTGCTGCCGGCCGCCGCGCTGGCCGGGGGCTCGCTGCTGGTGATCGCCGACACCCTGGCGCGCACCCTGGTCGCGCCGCAGCAACTGCCGGTCGGCGTGCTCACCGCCCTGCTCGGCGTGCCGGTGTTCCTGTATCTGCTGTCGCGCCAGACGAAGGGCAGCACGCCATGAGCAGCCTCCTCGCGGTGCGCGGGCTCGCGGTCGCCGTCGGCGGCCGCACCGTGGTGCGCGGGCTCGACCTGGAACTCGCGGCCGGCGAGCGCCTGGCCATACTCGGCCGCAACGGCGCCGGCAAGACCACGCTGCTGCACACCCTGGCCGGCCTGCGTCCGCCTGCGGCCGGCCGCATCGACCTGTGCGGCGCCGCACTGGCACAGACGCCGCCGCGCCTGGTCGCGCAACTGCGCGGCGTGCTGCTGCAGCAGCAGGTCGATGCCTTCCCCGCCAGCGTGCTGGAAACCGCGCTGATCGGCCGCCACCCCTGGCTCAAGCGCTGGGCCTGGGAAAGCGCCGCCGACGCCCGCATCGCGCGCGCCGCGCTGGCCGCCGTCGACCTCGCCGGCTTTGCCGCGCGCGACGTGCAGACCCTGTCCGGCGGCGAGCGCCAGCGCCTGGCGATCGCCACCCTGCTGACCCAGCAGCCGCGCCTGGCGCTGCTCGACGAGCCGCTGTCGCACCTCGACCTCAACCACCAGATCGCCGCGCTGCAGCTGCTCGCGCGCACCGCACAGGAAACCGGCACCGCGCTGGTGATGGTGATGCACGATCCGGGGCTGGCCGCGCGCTATTGCGACCGCGCCCTGCTGGTGCATGGCGACGGCCGCGTCGAATCCGGCAGCGCCGCCGACATGCTCACCGCCGAGCGCCTCTCGGCCCTCTACCAGCATCCCCTGCGCATGGTCGAAGCCGACGGCCAGCGCTGCTTCCTGCCGCTTTAGGAGCCGCCCATGAAACTGCGTTTCCTGCTTCCGCTCCTCGCCTGGCTCGCCGCCGCGCCGGCGCTGGCCGCCTGCCCGCGCATCGTCAGCCAGTCGCCCTACCTCACCGCCGCGCTGGAATGGCTCGGCCAGGGCCGGTGCATCGTCGGCGTCTCGCGCTACGACAAGCACGACCTGCCGAAGACCGGCGGCGTCATGGACCCCGATGCCGACGTGCTGGCGATCCTGCAGCCCGAGCTGCTGGTGACGGTCGACTGGGTCAGGCCGGAAACCCTGGCGCAGGCCTTGCCGCAAGGCACGCGCAGCCTGCGCCTGGGCGGCTTCGGGTCCATCGCCGAGAGCGAACAGGTACTGCGCACGCTGGCCGTGGCCAGCCGGATGAGCGACGCCGATGCCCCGGTGCGGCGCTTCCGCCGCGCCTGGCAGGCCGCGGCGCGCCGCGTCGGCGGCAAGGGCGAGCGCGTGCTGGTGCTCTCCGCCTGCTCCGGCGAACCCTATGCCTTCGGCCGCCAGCATTACATCGGCGACGCCTTCGCGCGCGCCGGCTTCGAGGTGGTGGATCACAGCGCCGGCGTGCGCCACCTGCGCGCAGGCGAGGAGCTCGCCGACATCCCCGCCCTGGTGGCGCGCTTCAAGCCCGACATCGTGTTTTCGCTCAGCCACGAATCCAGCGTCGCCTGCAACGCCGCGCTGGGCGCGGTCAAGGCGCGCATCGTCAGCCTCAGGGGCGAAAACTTCTTCCACCCCGGCCCGCCGCTGCTGCAGGGCTACCGGGAACTTGCCGCGAGCCTCAAATCATGAACACAGACAAGCAACGCGAAGCGCGCCATGTCGCGCGCATGCAGCGCAAGAAGCAGGTCATCGACCAGCAGGTCGCCGCCGCCGACACCGAGCGCGGCGTACTGCTGGTCAACACCGGCAACGGCAAGGGCAAGTCCTCCGCCGCCTTCGGCGTCGCCGCGCGCGCACTGGGCCATGGCCTGCAAGTGGCGGTGCTGCAGTTCGTCAAGAGCCGCAGCGACACCGGCGAGGAGGCGGTGCTCGGCAAGCTGCCGGGCATGCGCTGGCACGTCATGGGCGAAGGCTTCACCTGGGAAACCCAGGACCCCGGCCGCGATGCCGCCGCCGCACGCGCGGCCTGGGAAGTCGCCGCCGGCTACCTGACGGACCCAGGCGTAGGCCTCGTCGTGCTCGACGAAATGACCTATGCCTTCAAGTACCAGTGGCTGGCCATCGACGAAGTGCTGGCGGTTTTCGCCGCGCGCCCGCCGCGGCAGCACGTGATCGTCACCGGCCGCGGCGCGCCCGAGGCCCTGATCGCCGCCGCCGACACCGTGACCGAAATGGCCATGGTCAAGCACGCCTTCAAGGCCGGCGTGAAGGCCATGCCGGGCATGGAGTTTTGATGTCCAGCTGCCCGGCCCTGCTGATCGCCGCGCCCGCCTCCGGCCAGGGCAAGACCACCGTGACCGCGGCGCTGGCGCGGCACCACCTCAGGCAGGGGCGCCGCGTGCGCGTCTTCAAGTGCGGCCCCGACTTTCTCGATCCGCAGATACTCGCCGTCGCCAGCGGCGCCCCGGTGTACAACCTCGACCTCGGCATGTGCGGCGCGGAGGATGCGGCGCGGCGTCTGGCCGCGGCCGCGGCGACGGCCGACCTGATCCTGGTCGAGGGCGTCATGGGCCTCTATGACGGCAATCCCTCGGCGGCCGACATCGCCTGCCGTTTCGGCATCCCGGTGCTGGGCCTGATCGACGCCGCGGCCATGGCCCAGAGCTTCGGCGCCGTGGCCCACGGCCTCGCCACTTACCGCGCCGGCCTGCCTTTCGCCGGCGTGCTTGCCAACCGGGTCGGCAGCGCACATCACGCGGCCCTGCTCAAGGCCAGCCTGCCGCCCGGCATGGGCTGGTTCGGCGCCTTGCCGGGCGACGCCGGCGCGGCGCTGCCCGAACGCCACCTCGGCCTGCTGCAGGCCGCCGAAATCGCCGACCTGGAACAGCGTCTCGACCTGCTCGCCGGCCACATCGCCGCCAGCGCGGCGGCCGACCTGCCGCCCGTCGTTGAATTTGCCGTCGAATTTGGCAAACTCGCAACGCCAACTCCCGAACCGCTGCTCGCCGGCCAGACCATCGCCATCGCGCGCGACGCCGCCTTCGGCTTCATCTACCCGGCCAATCTCGACACCCTGGCCGAACTCGGCGCGGCACTCGCCTTTTTCTCGCCGCTGGCGGGCGATGCGCTGCCCGCCTGCGATGCCGTCTGGCTGCCGGGCGGCTACCCCGAACTGCACGCCGCGCGCCTGGACGCCTGCGGGCTGTGGCCGCAACTGCGCGCCCACGCCGCGGCCGGCAAGCCGCTGCTCGCCGAGTGCGGCGGCATGATGTGCCTGTTCGAACAACTGATCGACCGGCACGGCGCCGGCCACGCCATGGCGGGCCTGCTGCCCGGCGCCACGCGCATGCAAACCCGCCTCGCCGCCCTCGGCCTGCAGCAAGCCGAGCTGCCGGAAGGCGTCCTGCGCGGCCACACCTTCCACCACTCGCGCAGCGAAACCGCCCTCGCCCCGCTGCTCCACGCGCGCACGCCCGACGGCGGCGAAGGCGAGGCGATCTACCGCAGCGGCCGCATCACCGCCTCCTACATGCATTTGTATTTCCCGTCCAACCCGCAGGCGACGGCGCGGCTGTTCCTGCCCTGAGCTGATTCGCTGCTGCCAGAGACAAGACACTCGACGCGCGCCCAAGAGTTGGCGCTGGCGACACGGCGATCCGCCGCCGAAGCTCAGGCCTCCTTCGCCACCCACTCCCGCGCCGCTTCGAGCGTCGGAAAGTCCTTCAGGCTGTAGGCCGAGAATACCGCGGCGGCCTTCATCAGCCAGACCAGCTTCGGATCGTGGGTCACGTATGCGATACGAATTCTCGGATTGGAGAAGCTGGAGCCGCGATTGAAGGCGGCAAGGTATTCCGCCTGGTCCGTCGTAACGGTATAGCCTTCCACGTCAAGGAGGTCATTGATGATGTAGCGGATATCGTCGGCGCGGGCATCGCCCAGCACGAGTTCCTGGGTTCTCGAGTATTCCTGGAACGAAACGAAACCCCAGAACCGCTTGTAGACGCCCCGCTCTTCCCATGTGATCTGGTATGTCATGTCGACCTCCCTGTGCCGACCGCTTGCAATCACAGCATAGGTCAATCCGCGGTTTGCACAATCCCGATCGCAGGCTTCCGCAGCGCCGCCGACAAGCGCAGAATCAAGGCCGGGGCGGGCGCCCTGCGAGATTCCTCCGACGGCCGCCCGGTCTTTCGATAAAGTGGTTAGTATCGACTTGCCGCAGGCGAAAATGAATTGCCCCCGACCTGACCACCAGCGGTATATTGAAGGCGGGCGGCAGCCGCAGCTTGCCGCCGCCTTCCGAACAGAAACCCAGGACCACAAGCCATGGCTACCTTGACCAAACCTCTCAGCGAAAAAGCCCTGCTCGCGATGCCCAGCAGTTCCTACATGAACGCCGAGCAGCTGGCCTTCTTTCGCGACCTGCTGCGCCGACAGCGCCAGGACCTGATCGACAACGCCTCGATGACCATCGATCATCTGCGCGACGGCGAGGCCGAGGCGGACCCCAACGACCGCGCCACGATCGAAGAGGGAAACGCCATCGAACTGCGCATTCGCGATCGCGAACGCAAGATGTTGCCGCGGGTCGATGCGGCGCTGAAACGCATCGAAGACGGCACCTATGGATTCTGCGAGGAGACCGGGGATCCGATCGGCTTGCGCCGACTGCTGGCGCGCCCGACCACGGTTTATTCGATAGAGGCGCAGGAGCGGCACGAGTCGCGCCAGCGTATCCAGGGCAAGTAATCCGCGCGTGCCCCGGCGAGGCAGATGCGATGACCGGCGCCGCCACTCCCCCGCGCAAAACCCCGGCCAGGAAACGCGCGCCGGCCCGTCGTGCGGCGAAACCGCCGGCGGCCTCAGAAACGGAATCCGGCCTGGTCGAGCAGATGCGCGCGATGGCCGGCCGCGTGCTCGACATCGGCGCCGCCACGGCGGGCGCCGCAGCCAGCCTGCACACCGCGAGCGAAGTGGCCCGGGCGCTGGGCAAGGGCAAGACCCTGGAAGCCGCCGGCGACCTGCTCAAGGCCCTGCTGCCGGGCTTGTCCGAACCCGGGGTATGGACGCGGACCGGCGCGACCCTGCGCCGCCTGCGCAAGGCCACCGGCCTCACCGTTGCCGAAGTCGGCGCAGCGATCAACCTCAAGGACCCCTCGCTGATCGAAGCCTGGGAAAACGGCCGCATCGCCGTGCCCTTCGAAATCGTCCTGCGCCTGGCGGCGGTGCTCGGCCGCAACGACCCGGTCGGCTTCGTCATGAAGTTCACCCGCAGCTCGAACCCCGACCTGTGGCGCAGCCTGGAAAACCTCGGCGTCGGCAGGCTGCTGATCCAGTCGGCGCGCGAACGCGAGTTCGCCAATATCTACCGCGCCGACGACGAGGCGCGCAAGCTGAGCGACCAGGAATTCGCGGCAGTGCTGGCCTTCACCCGCGCCGCCTTTGAAATGGCCATGGCATTTCATGGCCGCAGCGGCAAGCGCAGCGCCTGATCTGGCGCGCCGTGTCGCCAACGCCAACTCTTCACTGCCCGCTTCAGCCGCGTGCCCGCTGCAGCGTCAGTACGAAACTCACACCATCGTCCTCGTTGCGCGCGCTGACGGTGCCGCCCATCTTCGCCATGTAGGTGCGCGCGACGAACAGGCCCTGGCCGCGGTTGCCGTGGGCGCCGGCTTCGGCCTGGTCCGAGACGCCATACTCGAAAATGCGCTCGATGAAGTCTTCGGCAATCCGCGGACCGTGGTTGTGGATGCTCACCGTCGCGGTGTTCTCAGAACTGTCGAGGCGCAGGGTGATCGGCGTACCGGGCTTGCGGTAGCGGTCGGCGTTCTTCAGGATGTGGGCGAACACGTCTTCCAGCGGGTATTCGTCGGCGCGCACCGGCAGCGGCGCCTCGACGCCGGTGCACACCAGGTCGGCGATGCCGGCGTTGTCGGCCACGTTCTGCAGGAAGCCGGCGAGGTCGAGCGCCTGCACGCTGAGGCTCGACGACGCGAAGGCCTCGCTCGGGCTGGCGCTGCCGTAGAGGATGCGCACCGCCTGCTGCATGCGCTGGATGTAGCGATGGCTGGGGTCGTCGCTGCCGCCGTGGAGCGCCAGCAGCGACTGCAGCGGCGACATGATCTCGTGGCCGACGGCGTGCCACATGTCCTTTTCCTGGCCGGCGCGGATGCGCTCGCGCTCGGCGTCTTCCTTCACGCGCCGCAGCAGGTCGTCGAGGCCGGTGGCGAGGATGCCCAGTTCGTCGCCGCCGCGCAGGTCGGCCAGGTCGAAGCGCTCCAGCCCGCCGTCGGCATGCACGGTCTGCGACAGGCCGCGGGTGCGCCGGGTCAGCAGCGCAATGCGGCGCACGATGCCGATTTCCATCACCAGCCAGGCCAGCGCGATGGCCAGCAGCATGGCGCCGACGAACCACGAGACGCGCGTGGCGACCGCCGCCAGCCCGCGGTTCACGCTGCGCGCGTCGCCCTTGAGCAGCACCCGGTAGCTGCCCAGCGGCGTCGCTATTTCGTCGGCGAACTCGACCGGCGCATCGTAGCTGGCCACCGGCAGCCTGCTGATCAGCCGCGTGATCAGCGGCGAGGATGGCTCGGCGCCGTCCTCCTTACCGCTCAACTGGACGATGTCGGCGGCGGCGCCGGCCTTGCGGATCGCCAGCGTCTCGCCGGGCAGCAGCAGGCCGGTGAGGTCCTTGAGCGAGAACGGCGGCACGGCGCCCGGCTCGTCGCTGTCGAAAATCGCCGCGCCGGTCGTGGCCGGGCCCGGCGCCAGCACCTCGATGCGCACGCGGAACTGGTCGAGGTCGGGCGGCGGCCACTGCGGCTTCTTCTCACGGAACAGCGCCTCGCGCAGCGCATCGACCGGCAGGCGCAGCGAGAAGAAGGATTTGCGCGCGCAGTCGCTCTCGGCTTCGTCCTCTGCGCCATCGAGGCACCGGCCGCCCTGCCAGACCCAGCCGCGGAACTCCCTGACCGGCCGCGCGCCCTTGTAGTTGGTGCCTTCGCGCTCGACGTAGCCGGTGAAGCGGCCGCGCACGCCCTCGGCGCGCGCACCGTTGCCGGGCAGCGGCTCGAAGGGCGCCAGCCAGCGATGGGTCTGGCCGCGCAGGCTGACCGTGACGCGCAGGCGATGCGCGCCGGCCAGCAATTCGTCGCCGATCAGGTGGGGCACCAGGGCGCCGCTGGCGAAGGTGCCGGCGGCATAGATGTAGCCGCCGGCCCAGGGATTGTTGCCGATGGCGACGCAGAGGCTGCCATGACGCCTGTACTGGACCAGGCAGCCGGCCATCTCGACGGCATTGCGCACCTTGCTCTGGTCGTCGAAGTCGATCGCCGAATACGGCAGCACCACGGGACGACCCGCAACCGCAGCACCGTTGCCGCGCGGCGGGTTGAGCAGGGCCAGCTGCCCGGCCGGATGGCGCAGGCGGGCGACGATCTGTTCCTTGGTCTTCGCCAGATGGGTCTGGTAGCTGTCGTAGCTGCGCTGCTTTTCCTCCTGCAGCACGGCCACCGCCATCGCCAGCACGGCCAGCGCCAGCAACAGGAAGGAGCTGCGGAACAGGATGCGCAGGCGGAACGAGGCCAGCCAGTCCAGCGCCGCCTGCGTCATTTGACGGCCGCCGGATCGGACGCAGGGTCGGCCGCCGGATCGGACCAGCGGAAGCCGCGCATCGGCACGTTCTCGATGCGGTCGAAATCCTCGTCGAGTTCGCGGAAGGCCTCGCGGATGGTGCTGATGTGCTTGCGGATGTTGTCGCGGTTGCGTCCGCTCTTCACCACCTGGAACAGCTCGTCGTAGGACACCACCTGGCCGCGCCGCTGGTAGAGCGCGGCGAGGATGCGCTGTGCGGTCAGCGGCAGGTTCACGCGCTTGCCGCGCCACAGCGGCGTGTTCTGCCGCAGCGGGTCGAGCGAGAGTTCGTCGCCGGCAGGCTGGGCGGGTTTGGCGCCCTCGCGATCGCGCGAGGCGCGCAGGATTTCGAGGAAGGTGTCGATGAAGTCGGCCTCCTCGAAAGTGGTCTTCTGCAGATAGTCCCAGGCGTCGAGCGCCTTCATGATGCTGCGGTAGATGGCGGCCGGCATGGCCGACACCACCAGCACCGGCGTGCCGCGCGCGGCCTTGTTGATGGCGTTGATGATGGCGACGCCGGCATGGCGCTCGCGCCCGAGCTCGATGTCGAGCACCACCACGTCGTAGTTCTCGCGGGCGATCGCCACCTCGGCGTCGTCGCGGTTGAACCAGGCGTCCACCGCGATGCCCGGCCGCGCGGCAAGTATCCAGGCCCTGAGCTGCTTGCTGGTGGGGATGTCGTCCTCGATGACGGCGACCTTGATGCCCATTTCATGCTCCGCGCGATTGTCTGCACCAAGTATCGCCGTTTTCGCCGGCCTTGGCAGCGCCCGCGCGTGAGTGTTTGTTCACGTCGCGGAATGGACAGTCCGGCGGCTTACCGAAGTCGCCCCGCGGCGGCATGGCTTGCTCCACGGCCTTCCCGCGACGATGGCAGCCATGACGGAAGGCGATCGATCTTCCCGCCTCCGCCGCCATCCCCGGAAGATCAACACCTGGAGAAAGCCATCATGTCGGAACAAATCCGCAACATCGCCAACACTCTGCGCGACTCGGTCGAAACCATCGCGCATCGCCTCGGCCGCCGCATGCGCGACTCGCAGCGCGGCATCATCGCGCTGGCCATCGCCGGCATCGGCAGCTATGCCGTCGTCAGCAACCCGCCGCTGCAGAGCGTCGGGCGCGGCGAACTCGGCCTGCGCGTCAACCGCTTCAGCGGCGTCGTCGATGAAGTGGAAGACGGCGCCGTGCTGATCATCCCCGGCCTGCACGAGCTGCGCCGCATTTCCCTGCGCGACCAGATCTACCGCCCGGCCGACGGCCAGAGCGCCAGCGGCGCGGCGCCCTTCCAGACCATCGAGGGCCTCTCGATCGGGGTCGACGTCTCGGTGCGCTACGTGCTCGACCGCAGCCGCATCGCCGCCATGGCCCGCGCGCTGCCCGCCGACATCGGCCGCGAAGTGGTCGAGCCGGCGGCGCAGAGCGTGCTCTACAAGACGCTTGCCGGCTACACGGTGCGCGAGATTTTCTCGACCAAGCGCGTGGCGATACAGCAGGCCATCGAAGGCGAACTCAAGCCGCTGCTGGCGAAAGACGGCATCAAGCTGCAGGGCGTGATGATCGGCAAGATCGACCTGCCCGCCGACTACAAGGCCGGCATGGAGCGGCTGCTGGCCGAGGAGCTGGCCTCGGAGAAAATGCGCTACACGCTGGAACTCAAGGACAAGCAGGTCAAGCAGACCGAGCTCGAAGGCCAGGCCGACAAGGTGCGCCGCGAGAAGGCCGCCGAAGCCGCCGGCCAGGAGCAGATCATCGCCGCCAAGGCGCAGGCCGAAGCCATGAAGCACGTGCTGCCCTTCAAGCAGAAGCAGATCGAACAGCGCGAACTCGAAGCCGAAGCCGCCAAGATCACCCGCGTCAAGGCCGCCGAGGCCAGCTCGCAGTCGCGCCTGATCGAGGCCACCGGCGAGGCCGAGTCGCGGCGCAAGCTGGCCGACGCCGAGAGCTATCGCCAGGAACGACTGGGCAAGGTCGCCAGCGAACAACTGGCGCGCGACGGCGAGCTGATCACCAAGCATCCGCTGCTGATCCAGAAGACCATGGCCGACAAGCTTTCGGACAAGATCTCGGTGATCATCGCGCCGCCCTCGACCGGCGGCGGCTTCATCGGCGCCAACCTGCTCGGCGCCGGCAAGCAAGGAGGCGAGTGATCATGCTGACCGCGACCGCAATTGCCGCGCTGTCCGCGCTGGCCATCGTCACCCAGGACCAGGTGGCGCTGCGCGCCGCACCGCGCGATTCGGCGCCCCAGCAGGCCGTGCTGTGGGCCGGCGACAGCCTCGAAATCCGCGGCGAGAAAGGCGATTTCCTGCAGGTCTATGACCATCGCCGCGAACGCGCCGGCTACATCAGGGCGCCCAGCGTGCGCATCCAGTCGCTGCAGCCCGCCGCCGCGCCGGAACTGCTCGCGGTACTGCGCTTCCTGCGCGACACGCCGGGCTCGGAGGCGCTCGGCATCGCCTACGCCGCGGCCTATCTGAAGGCAGCGCCGGCCGCGGCCATCGACGGTGAGGCCTTCGACGCGCTGGGCGCGATGGCCGAGCGCCTGGCGCGGCGCGCCTCCGGCGCCCAGCAGGGCAAGGCGGGCCCGGCCGTCGCCGCCCAGCTCGACGTCGCCGCCGCTTACGGCGTGAACATGCTGAGCTTCGAGCGCGACGGCCAGATACGCCTGTGCTACGACGGCGAGGCGCATCGCCGGGTGCTGGCGCTGCCGGCCAGCGCTGCGCAAAAGGCCGCGGCCGCATTGGCCCTGACCCGCCACGATTGCGTCGCGCCGGAGCTGACGCCGATGGCGCGTTTCGAGCGCGACAACTGGCGCGCCGAAATACTCGACCGCGTCGAAACCGACAAACTGCCCGCGGTGCTGAAGAACCGCCTGCGCCTGCGCAAGGCCGGCGTCTGGGCCAGCCTCGCCTATCAGCGCGCGCGGCGGCCGGAACTCGGCGCACCCGCCGTGCAGCAGGCGGGACAGCGTGCGCTGAATGAGCTCGCCGGCATCGACAAGAGCGAACTCATGGAAAGCGACGCCTACGCCTACTCTGAGGCCGCAATGCGCGTCGGCGCCTCGCGCTGGGCCACCGAAGCCGCTGCACCGGCGGCGAAACCGCAAGCCAAAGTGTCGGCCAAGGTTTCGGTAGCCGTCAGCCCCGGCCAGCCCGGCGAAACCTGCGTGCATCTGGTCGATGCCAAACACGATCTGAAGAACCCGCTGCTGACGCACTGCACCTACGGCATCGTGTGGACCGCCTCGGCCGCGCCCAACCCGCAGGGCACGGCGCTGGCTCTCGCGGTGCAGCCGCTCGACACCTGGCGCGAGCTGTGGGTGTTCCGTCAGGGCCCGCAAGGCTGGAGCCTCGACGTCCTGCCGCCGGCGGCGGACCATCCCGGCCTCGGCTACATCGAATTCGCCGGCTGGGTGCCGGGCGGCAAACAGTTGCTCGCCGCGCGCGAAGCCAGGACGGAAGGCCGCCACAAGCAGAGCTTCGAGCTGCGGCGCATGAGCACGCTGGAAGTGGAAAAGCAGGCCGACAAAGCGAACAACCTGAGCAGCTTCTATCGCTGGCAGAGCCCGGCCTGGAAGGCGATCACGATCAGCATCCGCTGAGCGCCGGCCAACTCGCGCCGTGTCGCCAGCGCCAACTCTTCACTGCCGCGCGAACACTTCGCCCTCGCGCACGAAGGCCTTGAACTCCAGCGCGTTGCCGTCGGGATCGAGGAAGAACATCGTGGCCTGTTCGCCGGGCTTGCCGACGAAGCGCAATCCCGGCTCCATCAGAAAGCCGATGCCGGCCGCGCGCAGGCGTGCGGCGAAGGACCAGAACTCCTCGATGCCGAGGATCACGCCGAAGTGCGGAATCGGCACCGCATGGCCGTCGACCAGGCCCTCGCAGGAGGCGCCGCCGGGCCGGCCCAGGTGGGCCGAGAGCTGGTGGCCGAACAGCTCGAAATCGATCCAGTGCTCGGTGCTGCGCCCCTCGGTGCAGCCGAGCTGCCCGACATAGAAATCCCTCGTGCGCGAAATCTCCGATATTGCAAAGGCATAGTGAAAACTCGACATGGCAGGCTCCGGTGACTACTGCGTGCTCGATCAGGCGGCATTATCCGCCGGCCGGGCTTTCCAGACTAGTTTCCAAACTATGTTCCAGGCTGTTTGCGACGCTTGCCGCGCGCGGTTTCGAGATGCGCGCAGAGCTTTTCGGCGCCGTCGAGGATACGCGGCGTGTGGCGCTGGATCAGTTCCGGCGGCACGAAATACAGGTTGTCGCGGGCGACCGCGGCCATGGTGGTCCAGCGCCGCCAGTCGTCCAGCCACTCGGGGCGCGAGTCGCCCATGCCGCTGGCGACGATGACTTCCGGGTTGGCCGCGATCACGGCTTCGACGGTCACGGTCGGCGCCAGGATGGGCAGCGCGGCGAAGACGTTGCGCCCGCCGCAGAGGCGTATCGCATCGCTGATGATCTGCTGGCCATTGACCGTCATCAGCGGCTGCTTCCAGATCTGGTAGAAGACCTCGACCGGCGGCCGCTGGCTATAGCGCGCGGCCAGCCGCGCGTAGCGCTGGCGGAACGCGGTGGCCGCCGCGCCTGCCGCCGCCTCGGTGCCGGCCAGCTTGCCGATCTGCTCCAGTTCGCCGGCGATGTCCTCGATGCGGTTCGACTGCGACAGATGCACCGTGAAGCCCAGCGCCCGCAGGCGCGCGACCGCCGCCGGCAGGTTGCCGCTTTCCCAGCCCAGCACCAGATCGGGCTTGAGCGCGACGATGGCTTCGAGGTCGAGCCGGGAATAGCCGCCGACCTTGGGCAGCTTTGCGGCGGCCGGCGGAAAGTCGCCGTACTCGACGTTGCCCACCAGGCGCTCGCCGGCGCCGGCGGCATAGACCAGTTCGGTGATGTGCGGCGCCAGGCTGACGATGCGCCGCGCCGGCGCGGCGAGCCTGACGCGGGTGCCGCCGACATCGGTGACGACGATCTCGGCGCGCGCCGGCAGCACGGCCAGCGCGCAAAGCAGGAACAGGCAGCGCAGTTTGAATCGCTTCATCGTTTCTTCCAAAGGTCAATGGTGGCCGCCAGCCGCTGCCAGTCGGCTTCGCTGGCCGGCAGGCCGACGCGCACGGCCGCAGGCTGGGCGAAATGGCGCAGCAGGATGCCCTGCCGCGCGAAGAATTCATGCAGTTCCCGCGCGTCGCCGCGCGGCAGGTAGCGGAACAGCGCGGTGCCGCCGGCATCCCCCAGATCCGCGGCGGCGAGCAGGCCTTGCAGGCGCGCACCGTCGCGCCGCAGGCGGGCGCGCTGCGCGGCCTGCCATGCGCCGTCGGCCAGCGCCGCACGCGCCGCATGGCGCGAGGGATGCGCGAGCGGCCAGGGGCCGATTTCCTCGGCGAGCCGGTCCAGTATGGCATCGGCGGCGACGGCGAAGCCGACGCGGGCGCCGGCCAGGCCGAAGAACTTGCCCAGCGAGCGCAGCACCACGAGATTGCGCGCCGACTCGCTGCCCGCGATGTCGGCCAGCGATTCGGATTCTTCCTCGGCATCGGCGAAGGCTTCATCGACGATCAGCCAGCCGCCGCGCGCGTCGAGTTGCCGCGCCAGGTCGAGCAAGGTCCGCCGCGAAAAGCGCCGCCCGGTGGGATTGTTCGGGTTGCCGAGGATCACCGCATCGGCGCCCGCTGCCGCCCGCGCCAGATCGGCTTCGGCACAGCGACGGACCGCGTGCCCGGCGGCCGCCCAGGCCGCCGCGTATTCCGCGTAGCTCGGCTCGGGCACCAGCGCGACGCCGGGCGCGCGCAGATGCGGCAGCGCCTGGATCGCCGCCTGCGAACCGGGCAGGGGCAGCACGCGCCGCGCGCCGTAATAAAGGCAGGCGGCAGCCGCCAGGCCGTCTTCGTCCTCGGGCAGGCGTTGCCAGGCCGCGGCCGGAATCGGCGGCACCGGATAGGCGTAGGGCGCAATGCCGGTGGACAGGTCGAGCCAGTCCTCGGCCGCGATGCCGTAACGCGCCGCGGCGGCGAGCAGGCGGCCGCCGTGTTCAAGCATGGCTAAACATAACTAAGCGCCGCCAGCAGGCCGGCACAGGCCAGCCAGAACCACAGGCCGCGCTGCACCAGCGCCAGCGCGGCGCGGATATGGCCTGCCGTCGCCGGGTCGCCAGCGCCAACTTTCGGCCGCTCCTCCATTTGCCCGTGATAGATCGCCGCGCCGCCCAGGCGCACCGCCAGCGCGCCGGCGCCGGCCGCCAGCACCGGGCCGGCGTTCGGGCTGCTCCAGCTTGCCGCCTGCCGACGCCAGCAGGACCATGCATTGCGCGTATTGCCGAGCAGGGCATAGGTCAGCGCGGTCAGGCGCGCCGGCACCAGGTTCAGCAGGTCGTCGCTGCGCGCCGCGGCCCAGCCGAAATACAGGCGCCGCTGGTCGCGGTAGCCCCACATCGCATCAAGCGTATTGGCCAGCCGATACAGCACCGCGCCGGCGCCGCCGGCCAGCAGGAACCAGAACAGGGTGCCGAACACGGCGTCATTGCCGTTTTCGAGTATCGATTCGACGGCGGCGCGCGCCACGCCCTCCTCGTCCAGCGCCGAGGTGTCGCGCGACACCAACCAGCCGACATGGCTGCGCGCGGCGGCGAGATCGCCGGCCGCCAGATCCTGCGCCACCCGTTCGCCGTGCTGGCCCAGGCTCTTCGCGCCGAGCGCCAGGTAGAGCAGCGCCACGTCGGCCCACCAGCCCCAGGCCTGGCGCCCCAGCCAGGCCGCCGCGAGCGTACAGGGAACGACCAGCAGCAGCCAGCCGAGCAGGCCGCGCAGGCGATTCCCTGCGGGATGGCCCGGCGCTCCCTTGCGCAATGCAGCCTCGACGCCATCGGCGCAGCGGCCGAAGCCGACCAGCGGATGCCAGCGCCGCGGCTCGCCCAGCAGGCGGTCGAGGAAGCTGCCCGCCAACGCGGCAGCAAGCAAGGGCAACAACGAGGGCATGGGATAATCGGGCGATGAAAGACCCTGCATTTTAGCGATGAGCCGACCCAATCCCCGACCGGCCCGCGCCCTCATGGTCCAGGGCTGCACCTCCGACGCCGGCAAGACCACGCTGGTCGCCGCCTTGTGCCGCATCCTCAGGCGCCGCGGCGTCAACGTCGCGCCCTTCAAACCGCAGAACATGGCGCTGAATTCGGCCGTCACCCATGATGGCGGCGAGATCGGCCGCGCCCAGGCGCTGCAGGCGCTGGCGGCGGGACTCGCGCCGCGCATCGACTTCAATCCGGTGTTGCTGAAGCCCAGCAGCGACCAGCGCGCCCAGGTGATCATCCACGGCAAGGCCGTCGACACCCTGAATGCGCGCGACTACCACGACTACAAGCGCGTCGCGATGGGCGCGGTGATGCAAAGCTGGCAGCGGCTCACGGCGGAATTCGACTGCGTGCTGGTGGAGGGCGCCGGCAGCCCGGCCGAAATCAACCTGCGCGACCGCGACATCGCCAACATGGGCTTCGCCGAAGCCGCCGACATTCCCGTGATCCTGGTCGCCGACATCGACCGCGGCGGCGTCTTCGCCCATCTGACCGGCACCCTCGACCTGCTCTCGGCCTCCGAACAGGCGCGCATCAAGGGTTTCGTCATCAACCGCTTTCGCGGCGACATCGGCCTGCTGCAAAACGGCCTGGAATGGCTGGAGAGCCGCACCGGCAAGCCGGTGCTCGGCGTGCTGCCCTATTTGCACGGCCTGATGCTCGACGCCGAGGACGCCGTCGCCACCGAAGTCATCGCCAAGACCGCGACCCGGCTCAAGGTCGTCGCCGTGGTCTATCCGCGCTGCTCCAACCACAACGACCTCGATCCGCTGCGCCTGCATCCCGAAGTCGATTTCGACTGGGTCGGGCCGGGGCAGGCGATTCCGCCCTGCGACCTGATCGTGCTGCCCGGTTCCAAGGCGGTGCAGGCCGATCTGCACTGGCTGCGCGAGCAGGGGCACGAGGCCGCAATCGGCCGCCACCTGCGCTACGGCGGCAAGCTGCTCGGCATCTGCGGCGGCTTCCAGATGCTGGGCCGCCAATTGCACGACCCGCTCGGGCTCGAAGGCGCGCCGGGCAGCCAGCCCGGGCTCGGCCTGCTCGATTGCGAGACCTCGCTGGAGCCGGAGAAGCAGTTGCGCAACGTCAGCGGCAACCTGCGGCTGCCCGGCGCGCCCGCCTTCGCCGGTTATGAGATCCACATGGGCATCACCCGCGGCGCGGCGCTGGACCATGCCGCGCTTAGCTTCGCCGACGGCCGCGCCGACGGCGCGCAGTCGGCCGACGGCCGCATCCTCGCCAGCTATTGCCACGGCCTCCTCGATCATCCGCAGGCGCTCTCCGGCGTGCTGGCCTGGGCCGGCATCAGCGCGCCGATGACGGCGGATTTTGCGTTGCGCCGCGAGGCCGACATCGAGCGCCTGGCCGACGCCACGGAAGCGGCGCTGGACTGGAAGAAACTGGAGCCCCTGCTGCCTGGGCCTGCCGGCTCGGTGCCTTCCTGAGAATGGCTGGATAGCGGATCTAGCGCGCAGATTCGCCGAACAAGCCGTGGCGGAATTCCGTTGCCGTGACGCCGAAGCGCTCCTTGAAGGCGCGGCTGAAATGCGCGGCGTCGTTGAAGCCCCAGGCGAAGGCCAGCGAACTCACGCCAAAGTTGCGCAATGCCGGATCGGCCAGATCGCGCTTTACCGCGTCCAGTCTTTCGGTCCAGATCCAATGCACGAGCGAACAAGGCTCGCCCTGGAAGGCGCGATGCAAGGTGCTGACCGACAGGCGCAGCTCGGCGGCGATCATTTCCACCGACAGCTGCGGATTACGCAGGTGTTCGCGGACGAAGGCGCGCGCCTGGGCCAGGTAGAGCCGCTTCAGATTGGATGGCGGCAGCCGCGTCGCGGCCGGCAGGGTGCGCAGGCCGGCCACCAGGATATTCAGCACGCTGTCCGATACGGCGCCGGCCGACGCCGGCTCCAGCGCCGCGATGTCGCGCCACAGCGCCTCGATCATGCCGATCATCAGATGCCCGGCGCCGCGCCGGCCGGATACGGGGATGGCCGTGAGGTCCTCGGTGGCCTTGACTTGCGAGCGCAGCATCTCGCCCGGCAGCATCAGCACGAACTGCTGGAAATCGTTCTCGAACAGCAGTTCATAGGGCCGCGTACTGTCGTATAGCGCGAAGTCGCCGGGCTGCAGCATCGCCTGCCTGCCGTCCTGCCGGATCACGCCAAGACCCTTGGTCTGGATGCTGACCAGAAAGTAGTCTTCGGTCGCCTTGGAAATCTGCCGCGAGGTGCGCAGGACGCGCTGCGGGCTGGCGGTGACCTGGGACAGATCCAGCGTCGCCAGCCTCTCGCTGAGGATGTTGCCGTTGAAGGGCGCATCGCTGTCCGGCGTCTCGCAATCGAGCTGCACATAGGCATCGCATATCAGGTCGGCCCACAGCGCCAGCCTTTCCTGGGGTGCCACACCCTCGGTGCTCAAGACTCGAGCCATCGTCGCCAGCCTCCTTCTCCGGCAAATACTATGAGTCGGCTGCGCACCCGTCAAGCAAGCGGGACCCGCCGACCGCGGCGGTCTACGCGCAGTCAATTCCGCTGCGACGGACAGACAAGCAGCCGGTCGGCCGGGCTCCTAGGATGCAGCTTCCAATCCCCGAGGAGAACCACGCCATGACCATCCAACACCCCAAGTTCCGCGCCGCCGCAGTCCAGGCGGCTCCGGCGTTTCTCAACCTGGAGGCGTCGATCGACAAGGCCCTGCGCCTGATCGCCGAGGCCGCGCAAAACGGCGCCGGGCTGATCGCCTTTCCCGAGACCTGGCTGCCGGGCTATCCGTGGTTCATCTGGCTCGACTCGCCGGCCTGGGGCATGCAGTTCATCCAGCGCTACCACGACAATTCCCTGGTCTATGGCTCGGCGCAGGCCGAACGCATCGCGCAGGCAGCCAAGGAACATTCGATCATGGTGGTGATGGGCCACAGCGAGAAGCAGGGCGGCAGCCTGTACATGGGCCAGTGGATCATCGATGCCGAGGGACGCACCGTCGCGCAACGCCGCAAGCTCAAGCCGACCCATGTCGAACGCACGGTGTTCGGCGAAGGGGATGGCAGCGATCTGTCGGTTTACGCCACCGAACTCGGCCGCATCGGCGCGCTGTGCTGCTGGGAACACCTGCAGCCGCTGTCGAAGTACGCCATGTACGCGCAGAACGAGCAGATCCATGTCGCCAGCTGGCCGAGCTTCTCGCTCTATCGCGGCGGCGCCTACGCGCTCGGCGCCGAAGTCAACAACGCCGCCAGCCAAATCTATGCCGTCGAGGGCCAGTGCTTCGTCATCGCGCCCTGTGCCACGGTGTCGAAGGAGATGGTGCAGATGCTGTGCACCGACGACATGAAAAAGCAGCTGCTGCTGGAAGGCGGCGGCTTCGCGCGGATCTACGCGCCGGACGGCCAGCTCATGCACGCGCCATTGGCCGAGAATGAAGAGGGACTGGTCTATGCCGATCTCGACCTGGGCATGATTTCGCTGGCCAAGGCGGCGGCCGATCCGGCCGGCCACTACTCGCGACCCGATGTCACGCGGCTGATGCTGAACAAGACGCCAGGCGATCGCGTCGTCGCCTTCAGTCTTCCCGGCGCGGAGATCGCCGGCAGGAACGACAACGAGCCGCTGCCGCTGTCGCGCGCCGAGATCGGCGATTCCGCCGCACCGTCGCTGGCGCGCGCCGCCTGAGGGGACAGGCCATGGAATCCGCGATCCCTGACCACTTGCGCTCGGCGCGCACCCGGCACCGCCGCGTGCCGGACGACTATGCGCCGCCCTATCCCTCCTTCGTGGCACGCCACAAGCCATCGACGAAACGTATCGTCATGGCCTATTTCGGCCTGCAGTTCCGCGGCGAACCGAGCGGCGCCGCGGCCTCGGCACTGGCACAGCTGGACGCTGCGTTGGAGCAAGGCAGCGCGCCGGGCCATTGGGATCGGGCTCGCTATACAGACCAGGCCGGGTTCGCCAATGTGATCTCAATTGCATACTGGGACTCGGCGCAGCGCTTCGACAACTGGTTTGCGGCATCGGGCGCGGCCTGGACGGCCGACCTGCATGCCGGCAGCGGAGTCGGACGTTTCAGCGAAGTGCTGCGACCCGCGGTCGAACGCTACGAAACGCTGTTCTCGGCGCCGGATCGCGCCGAAGGCATCGCCGTGCTGGCGCAAGGCATGAGCGACATGGTGCAGGAGCATGCCTACTGGGGCGGCGCCCGCGACCGGATTCCCCTCGCGCAGACCGACGATCTCGCCCCCAAGGGCGCGGCGTCGATCGAGCGCGTCGGCTCGCGCCTGCGGATCAAGCCGCAGCACAACCTGTGCCTGATCCGATCGGGCCAGGACTGGAGCGACACCGATGCCGAAGAGCGGCGCATGTACCGGGAAGACGTGGAGCCGGTGCTGCGCCGCGGCATGGATTTTCTGCGCGACGAGGGGCTCGCCATCGGCTGCTACAGCAACCGCTACATGACCGTGCTGGATCGCCACGGAAAACAGGTCGAGAAAAGTTTCGGCATGAGCTGGTGGAAGAGCCTGGCCGCGCTGGAACGCTGGGCCGAATCCCATCCGACCCATGTCGCCATTTTCGGCGCGGCAATGCAGTACTTGTCGAAACTCGGCCCGGCAGCCCGGCTCAAGCTCTACCACGAGGTGACGGTGGCCGCCGCCGACGAGCAGTTCTTCGAATATCTCGACTGCCATGACCGTACCGGCATGCTGAGCGCCGGGTAAGCATTTCCCTGCAAGGCGGGGAGATGGAGATTTGGCCGCATTGTCGCCCTGAGCGACAATGCGGGGCCGTGGCTGCGGCAAGCCGTCCCAGGCGGACTGCGGCGCCTGCCGGGCGCGGCCCCATAAACTCCAAAGGCATCGATCGGAAATGCTGTCATGACCCGCAAAGCCCACATCCGGCCCGCCGACATCCGCGGCTTGAGCCGGCTTGCGATCGACGCCACGCTGGGACTGACGCGCCTGGTCGAGACCATGCACCACAACATCGCGCGCACTCCCGGACCGCTGGGCCGATACACCGAGGAGCCGACGCGCGGCATCACCGGCCTGGTCTATCGCACGATCGAGGGCGGCACGCGGCTGGTCGGCGGCGGCCTCGACGCGCTGCTGGGGCAACTGACTGCGCTGCTCGAAACGCGGCAGACGGCCGCTTCGGCCACTTCGGCCACGCGCGAGGCGCTACTGGCCGCGGTGAACGGCGTGCTCGGCGACCATCTCGCCGCCAGCGCCAATCCGCTGGCGATACCCATGCAGTTGCGGGTCGGGGGCCAGCCGCTGGACCTCGACGCGCAGGCCCTGGCGGCCAGGCTGCCGCAGGCCGGCGGCAGGATACTGCTGCTGGTGCATGGACTGTGCATGAACGACCTGCAATGGCGGCGCCATGGCCACGACCACGGCGCGGCGCTGGCCGCGGCGGCCGGCTGCACGCCGCTCTATCTGCACTACAACAGCGGCCGCCACGTATCGAGCAACGGCCGCGACCTGGCCGAGCTGCTGGAGAAACTGGTGCAGGCCTGGCCCGTTCCCATCGAAAGCCTGACGATCGTCGGCCACAGCATGGGCGGGCTGGTCGCGCGCAGCGCCTGCCACTATGCCCAGCACAGCGGGCATGCGTGGCTGCGCCAGCTGCGGCAGATGGTATTCATCGGCACGCCGCACCACGGTGCGCCGCTGGAACGCGGCGGCAACTGGGTCAATGTGCTTCTCGAACTCAGCCCCTACACCGCGGCGCTGGCGCGCCTGGCCAAGCTGCGCAGCGCCGGCATCACCGACCTGCGCCACGGCAGCATCGTCGACGAGGACTGGCAGCAGGGCGACCGCTTCGAGCGCAAGCGCCGGCGGCAGTGCGTGCCGCTGCCGCAGGCCGTGCCGTGTTATGCCATCGCCGCGACGACGGCGGCATCGGGCGGGAAGGCCGCCAGGACGCTGCCGGGCGACGGGCTGGTGCCGCTGCAGAGCGCGCTCGGCCAGCATGCGCAGCGCAGCCAGGACCTGGGCATTCCCGCGGCGCAGCGCATGGTGGTCCATGGCCTGCATCACCTCGACCTGCTCGACAGTCCCGAGGTCTGCGCCCTGCTGCTGCGCTGGCTTTCCTGAACTCCGGCGCGCCGGCTTCGATTCCCATTGTGATTACAATGCTGGAAATCCCGGGAGGAAGCGAAATGGAAAAGATCTGGCTCAAGCATTATCCGGCAGGCGTGCCCGCCGAGATCGACGTCGATGAATTCCGTTCCATCGGCGACCTGTTCGACAGGAGCGTCAGGCAATACGGTCCGCGCAAGGCCTACATCAACATGGACAAGGCCATCACCTACGCGGAACTGGATCGCCTCTCGGCCGCCTTCGGCGCCTATTGCCAGTCGGTGCTGAAGCTGCCCAAGGGCGCCCGCATCGCGCTGATGATGCCCAACCTGCTGCAGTATCCGGTCTGCCTCTACGGCGCGCTGCGCGCCGGCTACACGGTGGTGAACTGCAACCCGCTGTACACCGAGCGCGAGCTGGAGCACCAGCTCAAGGATTCCGGCGCCGAGGCGATCGTCATCGTCGAGAACTTCGCCCACGTGCTGGCGAAGATCGTCGCCCGCACCCCGGTCAAGCACGTGCTGGTGACGCAACTGGGCGACATGCTGGGCTTCCCCAAGCGCCTGATCGTCAACCTGGTGGTCAGGCACGTCAAGAAAATGGTGCCGGCCTGGAGCATCGCCGCCGCGATCGACCTGCGCGACGCGCTGGCCGCAGGCGGCCGCCATGCCCTGCGGCCGGTCGAGGTCGGCCACGACGACATCGCCTTCCTGCAATACACGGGCGGCACCACCGGCGTGTCGAAGGGCGCGATGCTGACCCATCGCAACATCATCGCCAACCTGCAGCAGGCCCATGCCTGGATCAAGCCTTTCCTGCGCGAGGAAGAAATCATCATCACCGCGCTGCCGCTGTACCACATCTTCGCCCTCACGGCGAACTGCCTGACCTTCTTCAAGATCGGCGCGACCAACGTGCTGATCACCAATCCGCGCGACATTCCGGGTTTCATCAAGGAGATCGGCAAGTATCGGTTCACCACCATCACCGGGGTGAACACGCTGTTCAATGCCATGATCAACAACCCGGACTTCGCCCGGATCGACCTCTCCCGGCTGCACCTGACCCTCGGCGGCGGCATGGCGGTGCAGCGCGCGGTGGCCGAGCGCTGGAAGCAGATCACCGGCACGGCCCTGATCGAGGCCTACGGCCTGACCGAAACCTCGCCGGCGGCGACCATGAATCCGGTCGACATCATCGAATACAACGGCACCATCGGCCTGCCGATCTCCTCGACCGAAGTCGCGATCCGCGACGACGCCGGCAACGACCTGCCGCTGGGCGAGTCCGGCGAACTCTGCGTGCGGGGCCCGCAGGTGATGACGGGTTACTGGAACCGCCCCGAGGAGACCGCCAAGGTCATCATGCCGGACGGCTTCCTGCGCACCGGCGACATCGCCTTGATGGACAGCAGCGGCTACGTCAAGATCGTCGACCGCAAGAAGGACATGATCCTGGTCTCCGGCTTCAACGTCTATCCCAACGAGGTCGAGGACGTGCTCGCCATGCATCCCGGCGTGCTGGAATCGGCCGCGGTCGGCGTGCCCGATCCGAAGACCGGCGAGGCGGTCAAGATCTACGTGGTGAAGAAGGACCCCGCGCTGACCGAGGCCGCGCTGCTCGAACACTGCCGCGCCAACCTGACCGCCTACAAGGTGCCGCGCCAGATCGCCTTCCGCAACGAACTGCCGAAGACCAACGTCGGCAAGATCCTGCGGCGCGAACTGCGCGACGAAAAACTCTGAGGCGAGGAAGGCGGCGATGAGCGAAATCAGGGTTACGCGCGCGCACGGCACGACGCTGAAAAAGGCCCGCAAGGGCGCCGAGCACATCGCCGAGGAACTCGGCGAGGAATTCGGCCTCGACCACGAATGGGAGGGCAACACCCTGCGCTTCCAGCGCATGGGCGTCACCGGCCACATCGAGGTGGGCAAGAAGGAAGTCGAGATCTACGTCAAGCTCGGTTTCCTGCTGATGGCCCTGGGGCCGCGCATCGAGCGCGAAATCGAGCGTTTCTGCGACGAGAACTTCGGCCCCGCGCAATAGCCGCCGCAATAGCCGCCGCAACCGCGGCGGGCAAGAGTTGGCGCTGGCGCTACGGCGCGACGGCCGCCGTCAGGCCACTTTGAAGAAGGCGATGGCGGCCTGCAGGTCGGTCGCCTGCGCGTGCATCTCTTCCGAGGTCGCCGAAAGCTGCTCCGAGGCGCTGGCATTGTGCTGCGCCGCCTGGCTGACCTGGCCGACCGCCTGGCCGATCTGCGCCGAACCCCGGGACTGCTGCTCGGAGGCCGCCGAAATCTCCACCACCAGCCTGGCGGTCTTTTCGATGCTCGGCACGATCTCGTCCAGCAGCTTGCCGGCGCGTTCGGCGAGAGCGACGCTGCCCGCGGCCAGCGTTCCGATTTCGCCTGCGGCGACCTGGCTGCGCTCGGCCAGCTTGCGGACTTCCGCGGCCACCACGGCGAAGCCCCGCCCGTGTTCGCCGGCACGCGCCGCCTCGATCGCGGCATTGAGCGCGAGCAGGTTGGTCTGGTAGGCGATTTCGTCCACGATGCCGATGGTCGCGGCAATCCGCTTCATCGCCGCGACCGTATCGGCCACCGCCTGGCCGCCCTCGCCGGCCTGCGCCGCCACCTGCATCGCGATGCCCTTGGTGAGCTTGGCATTGTCCTGGTTGCGCGCGATCGACGATTCCATCTCGCCGACCGCCGCCGAGGTCTGCTCGACGCTCGCCGCCTGCTCGCTGGTCGATTGCGACAAGGACTGCGCGGTGGCCGAGACCTGGCGCGAGGCGCTGACGACGCCCTCGGCGCCGGCCAGGACGCGCCTGACGGTGGCCGCAAGTTGCGCCGTCATGTCGGCCACGTCGTTCAGCAGCACGCCGATTTCGTCTTTCGCGCCACGCTTGGGCTCGATGGTCAGGTCGCCTTTGGCCAGCGCCTCCACGGCCCCCATGGCGGTGCGCAGCGGCCCCGTGATCTGGCGTCCGACATAGGCGGCAAAGCCGAGCAGCAGCAACGTGCCGAAGATCGCGATGAGGACCTGCTTCAGCAATATCGCCTGGAAAGCCGCGTCGACGTCATCGACGTAGATGCCGGAACCGACGATCCAGCCCCAGGGCTCGAAACCCTGGACATAGGAGACTTTCTTCACCGCCTCGGTGCTGCCGGGCTTGGGCCACCGGTAGTCGAGATAGCCCTCGCCGCGGGCGCGGACCAGCGCCGTGAATTCGGCAAAGATGCGCGTGCCGTCCGGATCCTTGAGATCCGAGAGATCGCGGCCTTCGAGGTCCGGCTTGATCGGGTGCATCAGCGAGCGGTTGCTCATGTCGTTGATGAAGAAATACTCGTCGCCGCCGTAGCGCAGCGCGCGCACCGCCTCGATCGCGGCCTTCTGCGCCTCCTCGCGCGGCATCACGGCCCGCGCCTCCAGCGCCTGGAAGCGCGCGATGAAACCGCGCGCCACCTCGACCACGTGCCGGGTCTTCAGCTTGCGGTCCTCGATCATTGTGGCGCGCTGCTCGGCCAGGCTGAAGGCGATGCTGATGATGAAACCCAGGACCGACAAGGCGACCAGTGCGGCGAGTTTCGATCTGAGTTTCCAGTTTTTCATGAGCGGTAACAGTCCGAATGGGTGGCGTCGCTGCCGTCGCGACTCGTGGAACGGTGCAGCGGCAACCGGCGATTCTACCCACACACCGCTGCATCGCACAATCCCTTTGGCATCGGCGCGATGCGATCTTGCACAGGTACGCGGCAAGCGGCCGGCGCGGCGCCGGCCGGGGCTAGAATCCGCCCAGACGATCAGCCAGGAGCAGCGACAATGCAGAGCCATGACCTGTCGGCGTGGACCCACAAGCACAGCTTCGACGCGGGCAACCCGGCCGCCGAGCGCGGCACCCAGGCCGTGATGTGGATCACGCTGGCGATGATGGCGGTCGAAATCGTCGCCGGCTACGGCTTCAACTCCATGGCCCTGCTCGCCGACGGCTGGCACATGAGCTCCCATGCGCTCGCCATCGGCCTGTCGGCCTTCGCCTATGCCGCGGCCCGGCGCCACGCCGACGATCCGCGCTTCGCCTTCGGCACCTGGAAGATAGAAATTCTCGGCGGCTACACCAGCGCCATCCTGCTGCTGGGCGTCGCCGCGCTGATGCTGGTCGGCTCGGTCGAACGCATCATCACGCCGCAGGCCATCCACTACCGCGAAGCCCTGGCGATCGCCGTCGTCGGGCTGGTCGTCAATGTCGTCTGCGCCCTGATCCTGGGCCGCGCGCAGGAGCATCGCGGGCACGATCACGGACATGGGCACGCGCACGGAGATACGCAAGATCGCGCCGGCGGCCACGGCCACCACCATCACGACCTCAATCTGCGCTCGGCCTACCTGCACGTGCTGGCCGATGCGGCGACATCGCTGCTGGCCATCGCCGCGCTGATCGGCGGCCTCTACTACGGCTGGTCCTGGCTCGACCCGGTGATGGGCATCGTCGGCGCGGTCCTGGTCGCCTCATGGGCGCGCAAGCTGCTGCTGGAGACCGGCAAGGTCCTGCTCGACCGCGAAATGGACCACCCCGTGGTGGCCGAGATCCGCGAAGCCGTGGAGACCGGCGCCGCAGAAGGCGCGACGCGGATCGCCGACCTCCACGTCTGGCGCGTCGGCAAGGCCTCCTACGCCTGCGCCCTGAGCCTGGTCACCCACGACCCGCAACTCACCGCGCAACGCGTGCGCCAGCAACTGGCCGTGCATGAGGAAGTGGTCCATGTCACGGTCGAAATCCATCAGTGCGACATGGAGCATGCGGCGGCATCGTGAATCCGCGCCAAGCGCCTGCCAGCACTTCAACGGACAACTCCACGCGCATCAGCAGCCTAAACCGCGATCGACCGTAGTCGTTTAGTCCATATGATTATTGATTGATATAGCGACCCATATAGGATAATCTCCACGTCATTCAATACCTTCAAAGCATTTCTCTGCTGCCCGAACTATCACCAATAGCCAGGACGTTCCTGCGCCTGAACGAGCCGTCGTACTAGTCCATCGTCCCATCTCCCACGTTGTCTAACCATAAGGAGTAAGCACCATGTTTGCCAGATTCTTGGTTGCCGCCATATTCACGCTGAGTCTTGTGGGGTGCGCGTCTGTCCCCATGGGCGACGCGAAACGAAATGCCGAATTAAAAACATTCAAGACGAACACCGCGGTTGCCGGCGTCTATATCTACAGGAATGAGTCGTTCGGTGCGGCAGTCAAGATGGACATCCTTGTCGACGGCAAGGCACTCGGTGAAACGGCTGCGAAGACATATTTCTATTCGGAACTCACTCCCGGCAAGCACACGATTACGTCGAAGTCTGAAAATGACGATACGATCGAGATCGACACCGTTGCAGGAAAGCTCTACTACGTATGGCAAGAAGTGAAGATGGGCCTTATGTATGCTCGAACCAAGTTGCATCTGGTGAGCGAAGAGGAAGGCAAAAGGGGCGTACTTGAATCGGAACTGATTGCCACAAAGTGACGGCTAATCCGCCGGTCGAATGGAAGCTCCGGGAATCGCTGTTTTCCGGTTCCCCACGGGCCGGCGGCCCTTCACCCAGCATTTGCTGAACATCCGCTTGCTCAAGTCGCCTGCGTCTGCTTCGGGTCGCAAATACTCCATCAGGACTATCGGCGAACATTCCCGCGCCGTACCGCCAGCACCAACTCTCTACCGACCTGACCACGGGCCGGATCACGAACCCATCCTGAGAATTCAGGATGGGTTCGGCCGGCGTTTGGCTCAGTCCTTGAGCGACTCGACCAGGTCGATGTAGCGCTGCATTGCGTCGTCGCCCGCGGTTCCCTTGACGGCGGCCCAGGCGTCATACTTGGCGCGGCCGACCATGTCGGTGAAGCCGGGCCGCTTGCCCTCGACGTCGCCTTCCGTAGCCTGCTTGTAAAGTGCATAGAGCTGCAGCAGCACGTCGTTGGAGGGCCGCTCCGGCAGCTTCTTGGAATCGGCCAAGGCCGCTTCGAATTGCTTTTTGAGTTCGCTCATGTCGTCCTTCGTCGCAATAAACTGGTCGCCGGGATTTGGCTGAACTATTATATGTCCGCGCGTAAAGCGGGGACGGTATCCTGAGGATATGTCCTCGCCAAAAGCCGAAGACGGTATCCCGGCGCCATGCCGTCATCTTGGAGGATCAGGGCAATGCTCCACCGCGAAAAAATGTCCCCCGTCGATACGGCCTGGCTGCGCATGGACCGCGCCACCAATCTGATGATGATCGTCGGCGTCATAGTCTTCGATCGGCGCACCGACTTCAAGCGCCTGCGCAACACCATAGAGAGCCGCCTGGTCGCCCGCTATCGGCGCTTTCGCCAGTGCGCGGTGACGGAAGTCGCCGGCGCCTGGTGGCAGGACGACCCCGCTTTCGATCTCGATGCCCACCTGCGGCGGCGCAGCCTGCCGGCCCGGGCCGGCAAGCAGGAACTGCAGGCGCTGGCCAGCGAACTGGCGGTGCAGCCGCTCGATCCGGGCAAGCCGCTGTGGTGCTTCGACCTGATCGAGGAGTACGGCGGCGGTTCGGCGATGGTGGTGCGCATCCATCATTGCATTGCCGACGGCATCGCCCTGGTCGGGGTGATCCTCTCCCTGACCGACACTTCGCCGCTGGCCGCGCCGCAGAAACGCAGCGCCGCGAAAATCCACGCCGCGGCCACCGAAGAGCCGGCGGGCGGGATGCTGGAATTCCTCGCCGACACGCTCGGCTCGGCCGTCAGCATGGGCAGCGAACTGGGCAGCAAGGCGCTGCAACTGGCATCGAACCCGGACCGGCTCTCCGTGTATGGCCGCCACGGCATCGGCCTGCTGACCGAACTGGCCAAGCTGCTGGCGATGCCGGCCGATTCGCCGACCAGCCTCAAGGGCAAGACCGGCATGGCGAAGCGCGTGGCCTGGTCGGAACTGATCCCGCTGGCCGAGGTCAAGGCGCTGGGCAAGGCGCTCGGCTGTTCGGTCAATGACATCCTGCTGTCGGCGGTGGCCGGCGCGCTGCGCGCCTACTTCGTGCAGAAGGGCGAAACGGTGCGCGACGTCGAAGTGCGCGCCATGATTCCGGTCAATCTGCGTTCGGCGCGCCACGAGGGCACGCTGGGCAACCGCTTCGGCCTCGGCACGCTGTCGCTGCCGGTGCACGAGGCCAATCCCTTCGCGCGCCTGTTCCTGGTGCGCAGCCGCATGAACGAACTCAAGGGCTCCTACCAGCCGCCGCTGACGCTGGCCCTGCTCGGCGCGGTCGGCATTGCGCCGAAAGTGCTGCAGCAGCAGTTCCTCGACATCCTGGCGGCCAAGGCCAGCACCGTGATGACCAACGTGCCCGGCCCCAGGCAGCCGCTCTACCTGGCCGGTTCGCGCCTCGACGAGCTGATGTTCTGGGTGCCGCAGTCGGGCGACATCGGCATCGGCGTCTCTATCCTGAGCTACAACGACAACGTGCAGTTCGGCCTGATCACCGACCGCAATTTCGTGCCGGACCCGGAAACCATCGCGCCGCTGTTCGCCGCCGAGTTCGAAAAAATGCTGCTGGCGCTGCTGATGCTGGACTGGGGACAGCCCCTCGATCCGGCGCAGATCGAACAGATGCTGTTCGCCAAGCAGATGCCGCCGCCGCTCAGCGGCGCCGCGCCGAAGCCCAGGGCACGAACGTCACGCACCGCCGCGGGCGCCAAGCCCGCCGCCAGGAAAACTCCGCCGGTAAGTCCGCCGCCGGCCGAGACCCCGCAGCGGGTGCCGAAGCGGTTTCGCAACCTCGCTTGAACGACCCTAGTAGGTAGTCAACAAGAAAAGAGCATTCACCACCAAGACACCAAGTTCACCAAGGGACACCAAGAACTTCTCGTTCTTCTATCGGTTTCTCTTGGTGCATCTTTGTGTCCTTGGTGTCTTGGTGGTGAGATTTTTCCATCAGATCGAGTTTGACTGACTACTAGTCTTCCAGTTCGGACTTGGCCAGTTCGACATCCAGCCGTTCCATGGCATCGACCGGAGTCGCCGCTGCGGCCTTCTCGTAGAGCTTGACGGCTTCGTCCATGCGGGCCTGGCCGAACAGCATGACCAGCGCATTGGCGTATTCGATGCAGGCGATGGCGGAATCGGGGGCGAGCTTCAACGCCGTCTCGAAGTGCTTGACCGCCACGTCCTTGCTCGCGCCGTAGGTCAGCTTGCCGATCATGGCGCCGACCTTGTCCACCACCTCGGCATGGTAGGCGCCCAGCGCGCTGTGCGCGTCGGCATGCTTGGGGTCGAGCTTGAGGGCGGTTTCCAGCGCGGCCTTGATCTTGCCGCCGAGGCCCTGCGTCAGCGCCTTGACCACCGAGATGCCCTGGCTGTAGCGGCCCAGCGCATAGGCCTGGATGTAATAGGCATTGGCGTTCTTCGGCTGCGCCTGCTGCAGTTCCTCGCAGCGCCCGGATATTTCCTGGAACAGCGTCAGCTTGCGCTTGTCGTCCATCTCCAGGTAGTTGGCATAGATCATCGCCGCCTTGTTGGCCGCGTTGTAGCCGTCGAGCCCGGCCGCCAGCCCCGTCTCCAGGGCCTTGTGGAACTCGCCCTGATGATGGAGGCGCCAGGCCTCCTGCACCGCCGCGTCGGCCGGGAAGGCTTCGCGGTCGCCGCGATGCAGGCGTTCCCAGTTCTTCTTCAGTGCCGCGCCGCTGTAAACATAAGCCTTGTCCGCATACGGAAATTTCTTCCAGGCCGCCTTTGCCATGATGGGTCTCCTCCGCTCAGTCAGTTAGGTAGTTTTTCGACAGTTCCACGAACAGCTCGCGCGAATGCCCCGTCAGATAGGGCGCGGCCAGCGCCATGACCTGGAAGGCGCCGCGCGCCAGGCTCTTGCCGTCGATCGTCTTGCGCGGGTCGCTGACGAACTCGAAGGACAGCCAGTAAGTCGCCACCACGGTCATGTTGATCGCCAGCGCCTGGATTTCCGCCGGGCTGGCCCGCATGTCGCCGGTCGACACCAGGCCGCGGCAGATCACCGCGGCGGTATGAACCTTGTGGGCGACGATGCGCTTGAAGTGGGTTTCAAGCACCCGGTTGCGCGACAGCAGCTCGTTGATGTCGCGATAGAGGAAGCGGTACTGCCAGATACCCTCGAATACCAGGTGCAGGAACAGCCAGATGTCCTCCACGTTCGGCGGCCGCCGCGCCGGCGCCGCCAGGGTTTCCTCGATGCCGCGCTCGAAATCGGCGAACAGGGACTCGATGATCTCGTCCTTGTTGTGGAAGTGGTAATAGAGGTTGCCCGGGCTGATGCCCATTTCATCGGAAATCAACTGGGTCGTGACGTTCGGCTCGCCGAATTCGTTGAACAGCGTCAACGAGGTTTCCAGGATGCGCTCACGCGTGCGGCGCTTGGGCTTCTTTTCGCTCATCGATCACCAGTCCCGAACAGTCCGGCGAGGATAGCAGAAACCAGCGCCCGGCCCGGCGCCGGGCGGCACGGCACCCGACGCCGTCATTCCATTCAGGAATCCGACTTGGCTGCGGGCTTCCTCGGTGCCGCCTTCCTGGCTGCCACCGCCGGCTTGGCGGCTGGCTTGGCAAGCGCGGCCTTCGGCCTGGCGGCCGTGCCGAGCTTGTCCACCGCGGCCTGCAACTCGGCCACGCGCTTGTTCAGCGCCGCGACGTCGTCCCTGGTCGGCACGCCCAGGCTGTGCAGCGAACGGGCGACGCGATTTTCGAATACCTGTTCCAGCTTGTCCCAGGTGCCGGTCGCCTTGGAAGCCATTTCGGTGACCTTCTCTTCGGCCACCTTGCGGGTTGTCTTCTGGATCGTCTCGCCCTCGCGCACCAGCGCGTCGAATACCTTGTTGCCTTCCTCCTGCGCCTTGGCGAACGCGCCGAGCCCGGCCAGCCAGATCTGCTGCGCGGATTCGCGAATGGTGGCGGAAAGCTGGCTGTCCTTGCCGACGGATTTGAGTTTCTTTACCACGAGTTTCTTGACCATGAAGATCTCCTGAAATGACTGGTTCACGGGCCCCGGCGTCGAGACCGCGGCAGACGCCCTGCCTGCCATGGACGCGAGTCTAGCGAGTCCGATTAGAGAGGGCACACTAATGAACCGGGCCGAACCCGCTTAGGCTTCGGCTTCTGTATCATTCCGCATACGCATACCCCATCAGGCCGCAGTGCAAACAATAACGAGGAGGCAGCAATGATCTATTTCGTTACCGGAGCGACCGGGTTCATCGGCAAGCGACTGGTTGCCAAACTGCTGGAAAAGCCGGCAGCCACGGTCTACTTCCTCACCCGCGACAAGAGCCCCGAACGCCTCGAAGCTCTGTACGGCTTCTGGCAGACCGACAAGAGCCGCGCCATCCCCGTCGTCGGCGACCTGCGCCAGCCCGGCCTCGGCGTCGGCAAGGCCGACCTCAAGAAGCTCAAGGGCAAGGTCGATCACTACTACCACCTCGCCGCCGTGTATGACCTCAAGGCCAGCGCCGATGACCAGATGGCGGCCAATGTCGATGGCACGCGCCATGCCGTCGAACTGGCGCAGCAGATCGACGCCGGCTGCTTCCACCACGTCAGTTCGATCGCCGCGGCCGGCCTGTTCGAGGGCATTTTCCGCGAGGACATGTTCGAGGAAGCCGAGAACCTCGACCATCCCTACTTCGGCACCAAGCACGAATCCGAGCGCATCGTGCGCGCCGAGTGCAAAACTCCCTGGCGCGTCTATCGTCCCGGCGTGGTAGTCGGCGATTCGCGCACCGGCGAAGCCGAGAAGATCGACGGCCCCTACTATTTCTTCAAGCTGATCCAGAAAATGCGCGGCATGCTGCCGCCCTGGATGCCCAGCATCGGCCTCGAAGGCGGCCGCATCAATATCGTCCCCGTCGATTTCGTGGTCGATGCCCTGGCCTACCTCTCGCACCAGAAGAATCTCGACGGCCGCTGCTTCCACCTCACCGATCCGCACCCGATGCGCGTCGGCGACGTGCTCAACATCTTCGCCCGTGCCGGCCATGCGCCGGAAATGGGGATGCGCATCAATGCCGCGCTGCTCGGCTTCATCCCGCGCGGCGTGCGCAAGTCGCTGATGGCGCTGACCCCGGTGCGCCGCATCCGCAACGCCGTGATGAAGGATCTCGGCCTGCCCGAAGACGTCATGCAGTTCATCAATTACCCGACCCGCTTCGACTGCAAGGAGACCCAGAAAGCCCTGGCCGGCAGCGGCATCTCGGTGCCACCGCTCGACAGCTACGCCTGGAAGCTGTGGGACTACTGGGAACGCCGCATGGACCCCGACCTGTTCATCGACCGCAGCCTGAAGGGCCGCGTCGGCGGCAAGGTGGTGCTGATCACCGGCGGCTCCAGCGGCATCGGCAAGGCGGCGGCGTTCAAGATCGCCGCGGCCGGCGCGATCACCGTCATCGTCGCCCGCGACAGGGAAAAGCTGGACGAAACCGTGGCCGAGGCCAAGGCGCAGGGACTCACGCTGATCCCCTACTCCGCCGACGTATCGGACGAGGCGCAATGCGCCGAGGTGGTGCGCCGCGTCGTCGAGGAACACGGCGGCGTCGACATCCTGGTGAACAACGCCGGCCGCTCGATCCGCCGCGGCATCGAGAACTCCTTCGACCGCATGCACGATTTCGACCGCACCATGCAGGTCAATTACTTCGGTTCGCTGCGCCTGACCATGGGCCTGCTGCCGAAGATGATCGAGAGGCGCGCCGGCCACATCATCAACATTTCATCGATCGGCGTGCTGACCAATGCGCCGCGCTTCTCCGCCTACGTCGCCTCGAAGGCCGCGCTGGACGCCTGGACGCGCTGCGCGGCCTCCGAGTTCGTCGATCGCGGCATCGAGTTCACCACCATCAACATGCCGCTGGTGAAGACGCCGATGATCGCCCCGACCAAGCTCTACGACCACGTGCCGACCCTGACCCCCGACGATGCCGGCGACATGATCGTGGACGCCATCGTGAACCGGCCGGTGCGCATCGCGACGCGGCTCGGCATCTTCGGCCAGGTGCTGCATGCGGCGGCGCCGCGCGTGGCGCAGATCATCATGAACACCACCTACCGGATGTTCCCCGACTCGTCGGCGGCCAAGGGCAAGGGCGAAGCCCCGGCCATGCCCTCTGCCGACCAGATCGCGTTTACGCAGATCATGCGCGGGATTCACTTCTAAGACGCGCAAGAGTCGGCGTCGGCGCCGGCGCTACGGCGACTCCAGCACCTCGCGCAGTTTCTCCAGCAGGCGGGGCGAAACGGCCATGCCCAGATGGCCGACGCCGCCGATCGTGACCTGGGCGGCGCAGTCCAGCCGCGTGGCGCTTTCCTGCGGATAGACGTAGTTGTCATGGCCGCTGTAGATCGACACCGAGCCTTGCGGCAGAACATCCTGCGCCGCGAGTTCGGTCAGCCAGGAACTGCCGAGGCGCATCTGGCGCGCGTTGCCGCCCGGCCCCAGGCGCGCCAGGCGCGTGCCCTGATGCGGCGTGCCGAGCGTGATCAGGCGCGCCACCCTGGCCTTGCCGTAGCGCCGCAGGTAGGCGCGGCCGGCCAGCCCGCCCATGCTGTGGCCGACCAGGATCAGTTGCGCCGCCCCGGTCGCCGTCAGCACCTCGTCGATGCGCCGCGCGATGCCGTCGGCGTAGCCGTCGATATCCCCGAACACCGGCTCCAGGTTGTGCGTGGCCACGGTCCAGCCGGCGGCTTCGAGCTTGCGCCGCAGCCAGAACCAGAAGCCGCGGTTGCACTGGTAGCCGTGGATCAGCAACAGCGGCGTACGCCGGGCGGCGCAGTGGCCGAGCCGGTCCGGCCCCAGCCAGAACTTCTCGAAGGGCTGCACCACGGTGAACAGCACAATCAATGCGGCATATTCCTCCAGCACCATGCGCAGCGCCCGCAGCGGGCCGATGCGCAGACTCGCGGGCATGCCGCACCCCGCTCCCAGCATCAGGCCGAAGCTCAGCAGCACGAAGTACAGGCGCATGCCGAGGGCGCCCGCCAGGCCGAGGCCGGCCGCCTGCAGCGGCGTCCAGCCGCGCGACGCCAGCCAACTGCCCAGCAGCGCGTAGAACAGCAGTTCGCCACCCAGCAGCCAGCGCAGTTGCCGTGCCGCCATCGCCAACTCTCAGGCCGGCGCTGCTGCCGGCTTGCCGGTCAGCGAATCGCTCAGGCAATCGAAGTGGCCAGGTTCCATATCCCGAATCATGCCGCGAGTCCGCCATCCATGCGCATCATGTCGGCGGCCTTTTCGCCGATCATCATGGTCGGCGCATTGGTATTGCCGCCGATCAGCGTCGGCATGATCGAGGCATCCACCACGCGCAGGCCTTCGAGGCCATGCACGCGCAGGCGGGAATCGACCACGGCCATCGTGTCGCTACCCATCTTGCAGGTACCGACCGGGTGATAGATGGTGTCCGAACGGTTCTTCAGTTCTTCACGTATTTCGTCGTCGGTATGAACCCCCGCGGTGTAAACCTCGCCGCTGCGGAGCCTGGCCAGGGCGGGCGCATCCATGATTTTCCGGGCGAGCTTGAAGCCATCGACCATGGCGTCGAGATCGTCCGGATGTTCGAAGAACTTCGGGTCGATGGCGGGGGCCGCCGCCGGATCGGCGCTGGCGAGGCTCAGGCTGCCGATGCTCTTCGGCCGCAGCAGGCAGACATGGCAGGAATAGCCGTGCCCCATGTGCAATTTTCGCGCGTGGTTGTCGATCATGCCGACGACGAAATGCAACTGGAAATCCGGTACCGGCGAGTCCGCGAAGCGCCGCAGAAAGCCGCCGGCCTCGGCGCCGTTCGAGGTCATCATGCCGGTGCGTTCCCTCCGATACCGCCCGATTTCATTGATCAGGCGCAATGAGCCTGCCATGGAGATGCCGAGCAGATCGAGGGACTTCGCCCGGTAGTTGAAAATGTAGTCGGGATGGTCCTGGAGGTTCTTGCCGACGCCGGGCAGATCGTGGATCACGGGTATGCCGAATTTCCTCAATTCGTTGCCGGCGCCAATTCCCGAAAGCATTAACAGTTGGGGCGATTGCACCGCGCCGGCGCCAAGGATCAGTTCGCGCCGCGCCTTGAAGGTCTGAATCTCGCCGCCGCGCAGGAATTCCACGCCAACGGCGCGTTTGCCGTCGAACAGGATGCGGCGCGCCCGCGCCTGCGTGATCACGGTCAGGTTAGGACGGCTGGCCAGATAGGCGCGAGCCGCGTTCCAGCGTTCGCCATTTTTCTGGGTGACCTGATAGATGCCGATGCCTTCCTGGTCGGCACCGTTGAAGTCCTCGATCAACTTGAATCCGGTCTGGCGGGCGGCCTCCAGGAAAATTTCCTGAAAGGGATTCATCGATCGCAGATTCGCGACGTTGAGCGGCCCGTCCTGTCCGTGGTATTCGCCGCCGAAATTCTCGTTGTGTTCCGATTTCCTGAAATAGGGCAACACGTCGCGCCAAGACCAGCCGTCGTTGCCCAGCGCCGCCCAGTGGTCGTAGTCCCAGGGGTGGCCGCGGGTGTAGATCATCGCGTTGATCGAGCTCGATCCGCCCAGCGCCCTGCCGCGCGGAACATAGCCGCGCCTGCCGTTGAGGCCGGGCTGCGGCACGGTTTCGAAGGCCCAGTTGTTGAGCGAGGTCGGCAGCATCAGCGCGGTGCAGAAAGGCACCTTGATCATGGTCTGATCGTCGCCCTTCCCGGCTTCCAGAACGCATACGCTGAGCGCCGGATCCTGCGCAAGCCGCCCTGCCACGGCACAGCCCCCGGAGCCGCCGCCTATCACGATGTAATCGAATTCCTTCATGGGTTCCTGATCATCCAAGTTCAAACCGATGCTTCGAGCGATTCATTCAAATCGTGCGGTCGTTGGCGACCCGCGCCTATATGCCGATCAGCGCATCAGGAAGCGGGTCAGGCGCTCAAACAACGCGCCATAGGGCGGATTGAACAGCGACATGCCGTTGAGCCCCGACTGGTAGAACACCGCCTTCTGCTTGGAGAAGGTCTTGAAGCCTTCGCTGCCGTGGTAATGGCCCATGCCGCTGGGGCCGACGCCGCCGAAGGGCAGGTTCTCCTGCGCGATGTGCAGAATGGTGTCATTGACCGTGACGCCGCCCGCGATGGTCTCGTTGAGCACGCGGTCGCGGCGCCCGGCGTCGTTCTCGAAGCAATACAGCGCCAGCGGGCGCGGATGCCGGTTGACATAGTCGATGGCGGCGTCGAGGTCGGCGTAGGGCAGCACCGGCAGCAGCGGACCGAAGATCTCGTCCTGCATCACGCGCATGTTGTCATCGACATTCAGCAGCGCCAGCGGCGGCAGCTTGCGTCGGGCGCTGTCGGCCGCCGCCGTCGACAGCGGCTCGATGCGCGCGCCGCGCGCCTGCGCATCCTCGACATAGGCCTGCAGGCGCTGGTAGTGGCGGTCGTTGACGATCGCGGTGTAGTCCGGCGTGGTGGCCAGGGCCGGGAAGCATTTGGCCACGACCGCGCGCGCGGCGTCCACAAAGGCCTGCTCGCGTCCGGCCGGCACCAGCACGTAGTCGGGCGCGATGCAGGTCTGGCCGGCGTTGAGCAGCTTGCCGACCATGATGCGCTCGGCGGCTTTCTGCAGGGGATAGTCGGGGCCGAGGATCACCGGCGACTTGCCGCCGAGTTCCAGCGTGACCGGCGTCAGGTTGTCGGCCGCCATGCGCATGATGTCATGGCCGACCTTGGTCGAGCCGGTGAACAGCAGATGGTCGAAGGGCAGGCGGGCGAAATCGGCGCCGACCGCCGCATCGCCCAGCACCACCGCGACATCGTCGGCGGCGAAATACTTCGCCGCCAGTTCGGCCAGCAGTTCGCCGCTGCGCGGGGTGAATTCCGACATCTTGACCATGACGCGGTTGCCCGCCGCCAGGGCCGCCGCCAGGGGCGACACGGCGAGGAACAGCGGGTAGTTCCAGGGCACGATGATGCCGACCACGCCCAGCGGCTGCGGGATGACCTGCGCCCGCCCCGGGCGGAACCAGATCGACGCCGCCTTGCGCTGCGGCTTCATCCAGGCGCCGAGGTGGGAGCGGTTGTGGCGTATCGATTCGAGGCTGGGGAAGAGTTCCAGCAGCCGGGTTTCGTGCGACGAGCGATGGCCGAAGTCGGCCGAGATCGCGTCGACGAAGCGCTCGGCGTTGTCATGCACCAGGGCGGCCAGCGCGTCGAGGCGCGCCTCGCGCAGACTGCGCTCGACGCTCGAACTGCGCCGGGTCGCGGCGTGCATGCGCTGGAACACCTGCCCGAATGCTGTCTGGGGGGCCTGTGCTGCGGACTCAACGGCGTTCATCACACTCTCCTCGATGGTCTGGGCATTATCGGCGCAGTCTAATCGCCCGCACCGGCCTGGTTTAGGCAGGCCACTCTAACGGAGCGCGCCGCCCTGCGCCGATAATGCCGCCATGGATGAAAACCTCGACAAGGACGCGATCGGCCGCGAACTGGCGACCTGCATCGCCGAGGCGCGCGAGTTGCGCGCGGCGCGCGCCGACGACCCGCGCGCCGAGGATTATCCGCGACTCAAGGAATACCAGGCGGCCCGCCTCGCCCACAGTTATGCCGACCTGCTGGCCAGCGCGCGCTACAAGCCGGCAGCCGAGTTCTTCCTCAGCGATCTCTACGGCCCCAAGGATTTCCGCACGCGCGACGAGGAGCTGGCGCGCGTCGTGCCGCTCATGGTCCATCTGCTGCCGGCGCGTGCCCTGGCCACGCTGCTCGAAGCCGTGAAGATGGATACGCTGTCCGAATCGCTCGACACGGCGATGGTGCTGGCCCTGCGCAAGGCCGGGCGCAGCCGCGCCATCGACTGGCCCGCCTATGTCGCGGCCTACCGCAGTTGCGGGCGGCGCAAGGATCGCGAACTGCAGATCGCCCTGGTGGACCAGATCGGCAAGACCCTCGATCGCCTGACGCGCATGCCCCTGATCCGCTACTCGCTCAAACTCATGAGCGGCCCCGCGCATCTGGCCGGGCTGGACGCGCTGCACGGCTTTCTGCAGGGCGGCTACGACGCCTTCAGCCGCATGAAGGGCGCCGACGAATTCCTCGCCATCGTCGGCGCGCGGGAGACGGCGCTGATGCGGGAGCTGTTCGCCAATCCGGACGCAAGCTATCCGGAGTGATCAGCGCGCCGCTTCGCGGGTCCAGCGCAGGATTTCGTCGAGCGACGCGGACGGCGCCCCGAGGTGCGTCGCGTCGGGCTCGTAGAGTTTGGTCAGCGGATGCCGCGGCAAGGCGTCGAACATGGACTGCTTGATTTTCTGCAGACCGGGATAGTCGCCCTTCGGCGCAATGAACAGGACCGGAACTTTCGGATTCATGTTCTTCATGGCGATCGTCTGGTTCATTGCGCCGTCGGGATCGAACCAGGCAAGGTAATTGGCCGGCGTGGCGACGATCGGGTAGGTGCCGCGGGAACTTTCGAAGTCGAGTAAGCGGGCTTTCTCATCGCCCTTGCCCTCGGCGACCAGCTGGCGGGCCTGGCTCACCGCGGCGCCGAGTTTCTCGCGGAAGACGGTGCTGCCGACGCTGCCGCCCGGCGCCATCGCGACGATGCCATCGACCGGATGTCTGCCGCCGAAATAAAGCGCGAATAGCCCGCCCTGGCTGTGCCCGGCGACGAACAGTTTCGCCGCGCCCTTGGCGCGCAGGCTGTCGAGCGCTGCTTCCACCTGCTTTTCCGCCGCCGCGACATTCGCGTCGTAATCGCGCTGCTCGGACCAGGGCATGTCGAGGTTGGCGACCAGGTATCCCTTGCTTTCGAGAGATGCAGCCAGATCCGCCACGTGCTTGGTCGGCGAGCCGCCCTTGCCATGCATGATGACGATGCCGATGCCCGGCGACTGGGCGGCAGCCGGCTGGACGATGCCGGCGACGACCATGGCGAGAACCCATGCCATATGCTTGCATGCGCTTCCAAGCATTTGCTTCTCCTTCAGGACGTTAAAAAATCGGACGGCATGAACGGCATCAGCCGCCCTTGAGTTCCAGCGGCAGGCCGGCCGCGACGAAGGTCACGCGCTGGGCGATGCGGGCGATCGTCTGGTTCATGCGGCCGGCATCGTCGACATACAGGCGCGTCACGGCGCCCAGCGGCACGATGCCGAGGCCGACCTCGTTGCTGACCAGGATCACGCGGCCGGGCAGATTCGGCAGGCAATCGAGCAGTGCCGCGGTCTCGAAAGCCAGCAGCGGGCAATTCACGGCTGCACCGGCCTCGGCCTGCTGCGCGGCGGAGCCGGCGTAAAGCAGGTTGGTCAGCCACAGGGTCAGGCAATCCACCAGCAGGCAGCGGTCGGCCGCGGCGTGGTCGTTCAGCGCCGCGGCGAGATGCAGCGGTTCCTCCACCAACGCCCAGTGCTGCGCCCGGCGCGCCTGATGATGGGCGATGCGCCGCGCCATTTCCTCGTCGCCGGCCTGCGCCGTGGCGATGTAGCTCACGGCCAGGCCGGACTCCGCCGCGCGCTGCTCGGCCAGTGCGCTCTTGCCCGAACGGGCGCCGCCAAGTATGAGTTCGATCATGGCCGGATTATTGCAGAAGCGGCCGCCAGGCCGCATAATTCGCCGCGATTCGGTGGAGGCCTCATATTCCATGAAGCCTCCTGGGAACACGGTGACAGGTTGCTACCTCATTCCGTGGCGGGCCCGCCGCTGTGACCGGGGACGAAGCTTGCGATATGCCACTGGATGAAAATCCGGGAAGGCGCAAGCCAAGGACGATCCGGGAGCCAGAAGACCGACCGATGATTTTCATATGCCCGTGGCGCGGGCTTTGTGCCGCGTTTGGACGCGCGGTGCAAGGCCGCGCCGCTTGTGAAAAGGATGAATCGGATGCGTTCCCCGCAAGTATTTCCCCGCTTTGAGATTGCCCCGCTGGATCGCGCCCTGAGCGCCGACTTGCAGCACAAGATCGACCAGAAGACCAAACCCCTGGGCGCGCTCGGCCGCCTCGAAAGCCTGGCCCTGCAACTCGGCCTGATCCAGCAAAGCCTGGCGCCGCGCATCGCCCGCCCGCACGTGCTGGTCTGCGCCGGCGATCACGGCGCGGCGAAAGCCGGCGTCTCGGCCTTTCCGCAGGAAGTCACCTGGCAGATGGTGGAAAACTTTCTTGCCGGCGGCGCCGCAATCAACGTGCTGGCGCGCCAAGCCGGCATGACGCTGGTGGTGGCCGATGCCGGCGTGGCGCATGAATTCGGCCCGCGCGAGGGGCTGGTCGATGCGAAAGTTGGCGCTGGCGGCACGGCGAATTATCTCGACGGCGCGGCCATGAGCGAGACCGAGTGCGTCACGGCGATGCATCATGGCGCCCGTCTGGCGCGCGAATTCGCCGCCGCCGGCTGCAATGCGCTGGGCTTCGGCGAAATGGGCATCGGCAACACCGCCGCCGCCTCGCTGATCACCCACTGCATCAGCGGCCTGCCGCTGGCCGACTGCGTCGGGCGCGGCACCGGGCTCGACGACGCCGGACTGGAACGCAAGCGCGCGCTGCTGGCGCAGGCGTTGTCCATCTGGCCGGAACGGCCCGCCGCCGGCAGCGTTGCCCCAGACGATGCGTTGCGCATCCTCGCCCGCTTCGGTGGCTTCGAAATCGCGATGCTGGCCGGCGCCATGCTGGCCGCCGCCGAAGCGCGGATGACGCTGCTGATCGACGGCTTCATCGTCACCAGCGCGCTGCTGGTCGCCACCCGGGTGTCGCCGGCGATCCTCGACTATTGCGTCTTCGCGCACTGCTCGAACGAGGCCGGCCACCGCCTGCAGCTCGGCTGGCTCCAGGGCCAGCCGCTGCTCGACCTCGGCCTGCGCCTGGGCGAAGGCACCGGCGCGGCGCTGGCGCTGCCGCTGCTGAACGCCGCCTGCGCCTTCATGAACGAGATGGCGAGTTTCGAGTCGGCCGGAGTCAGCGAGAAAAGCTGATGAAGCGCGAGCTGGAATATTTCTTCGCCGCGCTGCGCTTTTTCACGCGCCTGCCGGTGCCGGCCTGGGTCGGCCATGGACAGGACCAGCTCAATCATGCGGCGCGCTACTTCCCGCTGATCGGCATCCTGGTGGGCATCATCGGCGCCGGCGTCACGGAACTCGTGGCGCTGGCGCTGCCGATCGGCGTCGCCGTGCTGCTCGGCATGGCGGCGACCATCCTGGCCACCGGCGCCTTCCACGAGGACGGCTTCGCCGATTCCTGCGACGGCTTCGGCGGCGGCTGGGACAAGGCGCAGGTGCTGGCGATCATGAAGGACTCGCGCATCGGCAGCTATGCGGCGCTCGGCGTCGGCCTGATCCTGCTCACCAAGTGGAGCGCGCTGACCGAGCTCGACGCCGGCCTCGGCCCGCCCTTTCTCGCCATCGCGCTGGTCGCCGGCCATGCCGTATCGCGCCTGGCCTCGACCGTGCTGATCTATTTCCTCGACTACGTGCGCGACGACGACAGCTCGAAGTCCAAGCCGCTGGCGCAGCGCATGGCGCCGGGGGAACTCGCCGTCGCGGCGCTGTGCGGCCTCGCGCCCTGCCTGCTGCTGCCGCTCGCCGAGGTGCTGGCGGCGCTGGCGGCCGTGGTTCTAAGCACGCTGCTCGCCGCACGCTACTTCCTGCGCCGCATCGGCGGCTACACCGGCGACTGCCTCGGCGCCGCGCAACAACTCGGCGAAGTGGCCTTCTACCTGGGGCTGCTGTGCAGCTTTACCTGATCCGCCACCCCGCGCCGCAGGTCGCCGCCGGCGTCTGCTACGGCCGCACCGACCTGGCGCTGGCGGAAGACGTGGCCGCCGCCGCGGCGCGCATCGCCGTGCAACTGCCGCCGCAGTTACCGCTCTACACCAGCCCGCTGCAGCGCTGCGCGCAACTGGCGCAGGCCCTGCATGCGGCCCCGCAAAGCGATGCGCGGCTGCAGGAAATGCATTTCGGCGCCTGGGAAATGAGCCCCTGGGAGCGGATCCAGCGCGCGGCGCTGGACGGCTGGGCCGCCGATCCGCTCGGCTATCGGCCGCCGCAGGGCGAATCGGTCGGCGAACTGCAGCGCCGGGTTCACGACTTCCTTGCCGACGTCCGCCGGCAGGGCCTGGAAAGCGCCGTGCTGGTGACCCATGCGGGCGTGATGAAAGTCATCGTCGGTCAGGCGCAGGGTCTGCCGGCGCGGCGCTGGATGGCGCTCAGCTTCGACTATGAAAGCGTGGTCCGCGTCACGCTCGCCGACCCGGATGCCGCCGCGGCAGGCGGCCGCGCCTGATGCCGGCGGGATTCAGGCCAGGCTGGCGCTGGCGCTCATCGCCAGCCAGCCCTCGGCATCCGTCGCCCAGAGCCTGACGGTCCTGCCGTCGCCCTCGGGCTGGCCATGGACGGAAAACGGCGCGATGTCGAACAGCGGCTTCAGCGCCTTGAACTCGAACGCCGCGATGGCAGCAGTGGGCAGATTCCGCCGCAGCAGGTCGAGCAGCAGCGTGGCGATCAGCGGTCCATGCACGACGAGGCCGGGATAGCCCTCGACCTCGGTCACATAGCGGCGGTCGTAGTGGATGCGATGGCCGTTGAAGCTCAGCGCCGAATAGCGGAACAGCAGCACGTCGTCGGGCACGATCTCGCGCTGCCAGGCACAGCTTGCGGGCGCCGCAGCAAGAGTTGGCGCTGGGTGTCGCGGGGGTTTCGCGGAGCACTGCTCCGCGCCCGCGGAACCGGCCGGCTGTGCAAAGCCGGCCGTGGGGGCGGAGCCCACGGCGCTCGGCAGCTCACGGTAGACGATGTCGTGCTCTTCGGTGATCGCGAGTCCGTTCGCACCGTGGAATTCATGGCGCACCAGGACGAAGACCAGTTCGCCGGAGCGCCCGCTCTTGTGCTCGACCGAGATCACCTGCGAGCGGCGCTGCACGGCTTCGCCAACGCGCAGCGGCTGCGGGAAGCCCAGCCGGCCGCCGGCCCACATGCGGCGCGGCAGCGGCACCGGCGGCAGGAAGCCGCCGCGCGCCGGATGGCCGTCGGGGCCGAGCGCCGACTGGCGCGCCGCGGCCACGCACAGCGTCCAGTGCCAGGGCGGCGGCAGCGCATCGCCCGGCAGCGGCGCAGGATCGTCGCGGTCCAGCGTCGCCGCCAGCGCGGCCACCCTGGAAGGCGCGATCAGGTCGTCGACCTGTTCCCGGCGGCCGACCCAGGAGCGCAAGTGATCGAGTGTCTGCGAGTCCATGTTTTTCAGCAGCGCCGGGCCGGCCGCCTAGAGCCGATTGACCCGGGGAAACTTGGCGGCGAAGAACTCGGGCATGGGCACCACTTTCTTCACCCGGTAGTCGAAAAAGACGAAGCCGGACTTGGCCATGGCGATCAGCGTCGCATCGGCCGGCCGCGTGACGCGGAATATGATGTCGCCGCCGTACTTGTTGAAGTCCGTGACGCCGACCTCGAAGCGCAGCTCGTCGCGCGTATAGGCCTCGGCCAGGTAGGTGGTGGCCAGGTCGGTGACGATGATCTGGTCGTCGGTGGTTTCCTCGACGCCGAAGTCGAACAGGAAGCGCGCCCGCGCCTCCGAGATCATCGAGATCATCGAGTCGTTGCCGAGATGGTTGGCGCCGTTGATGTCGGTGATGCGCACCGTGAGATCGGTCGAATAGCAGAACTGGTCGTCGGAAAACTGGAGCTTGATGCGGGCCATGGCGATGTCGGAAACGCAGTAGGTGTGGCGATTCTAGCCGTCCTCCGGATACCGCCGGTGGCTCCGGTCGGGACATGAAAGAAAAACGCCCGATTCCTTGCGGAATCGGGCGTCTTGCCAGTGCTGGCGTCCCCACGGGTAACTGGACTTATCCCCACTTTATATGCGTCAAGACCATTTCAGGCACCTAAGAATCGGAAAGCACTATAGGGCAAGGATCTAAGTTAAGCGATCTTGTAGATAGCCGGTGGTTGCAGGGTTACACAAGCAACCTGATTCATTGGCAATGCCCAGACTTCGCCGTATTCCTGACCATCACCATCTCGCTCGAAATTGCGGATCAACTGAAAACCGACCCGACCCAGCGCATGCACCATCTCGTCTCGTTGGTTTACAAAGGCAGCTTCAAGATGATTGCGCCAAGTTATAGGCTTTAGGCATAGGTCAAAGGATGTCGAAATGGACTTTAATCTTGACTTACTTGCGTTGGCGATGACCTGTTTGACACGCTTCATATCTACCTCATCCAATGACTCGGCATGCAAGTCAAGCACATTGACCTGGGCTTTGCACGTGACGTGATAGACGTAACGATCAATTGCAAATGGCGTACCCCTAAAACAATATTCAGCCAAGGGCGGCTTATTAATGTGACGTTTATATACCTGGACGAATGCTTTGCAGGCGGCGCTGTCGCCGCCTTCGCGCTGGGTACATAGATAAATAAACGGGTTCGCCGCGGCAAATTCGCCAAAGGCGAAGTCGGCTTTTCCGAAACCTGAAAGGTGCAACCAACCTACTGTCGATCCGTGGTAAAGCGTTGGTCCATCGATAAGCATATTAGTTGCAATCTTAGCTCTTCGAAAAAGGTCAAGAACGGCCTCAATCATATGAGGCACACCTCTAAACCAATGCTTTGACCTGCTCGATCGTCAGCCATTTCTTAGCTGAATGCACGATACGATGGCAATTAGCACATAGAAGCGCCAAGTCGTCTAATTTGGTTGTATCGCCAGGCATCAGAGTATGGACTGGCTTAGTGTGATGTACATCAATGATACCTTCGGCCGTTGGCCCATATTTGCTAACGAAGTCAAACCCACATGCCTCACAAATCAACTTGCCTGCCTCCTTGAGTGCCTGCTTCTTTTTCGCTTCAACAAGTTTTCGATTGCGCTCTCGGACTCGATGGAGGCGGGTCAATACCCTGCCTTCCTCTGCCTCGACAATGTCTGGATCATCTGCTCCCTCTAATTCTCGATCGCTGGTGTGAGTTTCAACGGTTGCTCGTATTGCTGCCACAACCTGTACAAGCCGTACCGGATCGCCAGAAAATTCATGCCATACCACGACCTCATCCTTGTTCCCTCGAGCCAGGCCAACCCTTCCGTCTTTGACGTACTCGGGGTCATGGTGTCTGAAGTTCATCATCTTCATGTAAACGCCATTGGTATTCCGATACGAGTCTGCTTCACCCAGCCCGAGCACCTCTCCCATATGATTTAGAAAGTTCGAAAGCTCTGTTACTTCCTTGCTGTCTTTCCCAGGGGGAGACTCTCTATGGCGAAGGTACAGGTCCAGTGCCAGGATCAATTCATCTCTTGACCAGGGAGGGTTGCGACGTACTCCGGGCTCTTGATCATTGCGAGGTGCGCTATCGCTTAGTTTGGATGCTGGCCCGTAGGCCCAGGCCTTAACTTGTGCTTCATTGGTTGACAGCTCTTCTGTCCAAAAGATGTGAGCTTGTCCGGGAAGCTCTTCCGTTACCCGTAGTACCTGGTCAAAGTCTGTATCGGCCCATACCCGAGCTTGAGCAGCCGCTTGCATGGTATCAACTGGAAATTTCCAATCTCGTCCTTCTTGTGCCCAAGCACGCTCGAATGGAGAATCGGCCGCCAATCCAAGGGGGGGTAAGCCACAGCGATAACAGGCAAAGTCGATACGCGACTGGATGTTTCCGAGTACCCGACCGTACCGTTGAAGATCATCCATTCCCAGGATCGCGGCAGTATTCACATTCGTGAACGCCGGAAGCACCCCATCGTTCTCTTTAGCTACCTGCTTCTGCCATTGAAGAACGGTCACTGTTCTCGTCTGGGTGTCGCCACCAGTATCTGCTGGGGCAGCGTCGCTGGTGTTTGGCAAGCCTAAGGTGCGTCGGGAAAACCAAACCGCTCTCGGGGAAAATTCGTCTGGATGCTCAATAACGATTTGCTCATAAGAAAGCTCTTCGAGCGACGCATCAACCAGGCTTTGGTAACCCTGCGTTGGTGTTGCTCGGCACACCGCGTTTTCAGCAGCCCCGAGCAGGCCTCTATTCTTGATCTGCTCAAGCGTTCGACCTGGATACTTTCCCTCGCGCTTCTTGATAGCGACGTATTCGCCTACAGCGCGGACAATCTTTTCTTCGGCAGGGGAGAGACTCGTTAGATCAATGCCGGTCTTCTCTGCAATAAACGATTTCGCCAACTCTATTGAGCGTTGGCGGAGCGCATCAGCCACCTCGGTCGTTAAGCGGCCTCTCTCCCGAGCATTTATTTCGAGGCTCGCGATGTCATCCCAGTTAGCTAGCCGAGAAATCCTTAACGCAAGGTTATGATCCATGCCGGCCTATCCAAAACTAAGGAAAGGTGTACCGCCGCTATAGGTCTGCCATTCGTTGCGATGCACATCTGTGGCAAGCCAGGTTGCAACGTCTTGAGGTGTCGAACCGCCGTCTTCATTGTCATCTAGGCCCGTTTGGTAGGATGCCCCACCTGTATCAATAAGAATAAAGCGATTGTGCATTTCTGCGTCAGGACGGATGAACACAAGAATACGAATCCCTCCAACAAGCAATGGCGGAATTGCCGAAGTAAAGCAGTGATTGAGATGCTGAGATGGAATTCGATCTGAGCGGTAAATCTCAATTGTCGTACCCGCTTGCGCGACAGGTGCCATCGTACTGAGCAACAACTTGAGCATCCGCCTCCAACGGGACGCCGTCGGATCGAAGTGCGGATCGATAAGTTTTACCTTCCTAGCATTAATTACCAGCGGCTTAACCCATCCGACAATTTCTGCTGCTGTTCGGTTGATGTGCGCCTGGCCTTTGGCGGCAAAACGTGGGTCAGTTTCATCAAGGTCATCCGACGTCAGCACATCGCCATGCGATTGAGCATTACTGGTAGCGATGATCGCCGAAAAAGCCTGGCGGGCATGTTCAACAATTGCTCGTTCGAGCCATTGCTTTGAGGAGTCGCCCCCTGGCCGTCCAAATGCCACTAACACGTCATCCGCCAGATCCCTTAAACGAACTTCGATTAGGGCGAGCTCCTTGGTGCCTTTAAGTCGAGCCTGCGCAGCAGCATAGACAAGCCGCTTCCAATCCTTCGGGAAACGGGAAATCACCCTCCCTTGAGCAACCCCAAATTTCTCAGTGAAGTATGTGAAATCACGGAAAGACGATGCAAGAACATCCGGCTCAAGCGCGAACTCCTTGATCATCAGAACAGTTCCTCCGCGCGCTCGTCGAAGAATCCCTTGGGCCAGCGGGTCGTGAACTCGCCGGTTGCGTCGATCGGCAGTGGCACAAGCTCAACGCCAGATTCAGTCGATTGGACATAGATCACAGCCACGTCCGCCGGCTCGATGCCGATGGCCCCTGGCGGCACTTCATTTTCTGTGGTTTCACGAATCCGTCGCAGCAAACGCAGAATCAGGTATTCGCTGTGCGTCTCGACCAGGAAGTTGATGCCATGCTCCTTGGCACCCTTAATGAACAGGTCACCCAATCCCACCTGAATAGCTGGATGAATATGGAGCTCAGGCTGTTCGATGGCCACCAAAGCTGCCGATGGCTCCAGAGATGCGACTACCACTGGCAACACCTGAGAAATACCGATACCTACATCACGCGGTTGGAATTCTCCATCGGTTTCAGTGTCTCTCAAGTACAAACGCTGTTTCTCTGGCTTCGATTTGAGGCGTTGAATATCTTGGGGTGTGACCCGAAATCCAGAATCAGGATCAGCAGCACGGATTAGCAGATTTAGCATTGCAACCTCAACCTCTATGGCTGGATATCGCTCAACTGCGTAACCAGTTGCTAGCTTATCTTTGTCCTCCATCCATGTGGAAACCTCCTCAATTAGCGACTCCTCGCGTATTAAGAGAGCTTCCCAAGCGGCAGTGCCATCGGCCCAGCGGGCTTCGTCGGGTGTCAGTGCTGCCTCGAAATCGCGTTCGGGCACGTTGCGAATCGGGCCGAGATAGCGCAGTTTGCGCAGCTGGTCACGAATCAATACGCCGGGGCCGACGATTACCGTGGTCAAGAAGGCTGTCAGCTCCCGCGCCAAATAGACCGCCGTGGCACCCTTGGCATCTCCGGCCGGCACGTACAGCAAAGGAGCAAGCGCAGGCAGTGCTCCGTCAACGTTGCTCAGCCACTGGCGGAATCCCTGGCCCGGCCGCTCGATATCGGCATCCGCCAGCGTGCCGGTAATCTGTGGCCAGATTGAATATCCCTGGTTATCCGCATCGTCCGCCTCTGAAGCGGTATCGTCAGTTGCGGTTGCTACGTCATCATCCAAGGCAGCAAGTAGTTCCTTGGCACTGTCGATTTCTTCCTGAGTGCGATAACGGGTGAACACAGGATTCTTCGGGTTGATCTGGATTGAGGCATCCTTGCCGTCTGCCTGGCTTTCGATTTTCGCCAGCAGTGCGCCGTTCAGCCCGACCTCGTAGCCGCGAACGATGGCGGCCTGCCGGTTCGAGCTCCAGCCAATCTTCAGTTCAACGCTAACAGTCTCCGCGCGATTCCGGGTTTCCTGGAGCAGTTGATAGAGATCCCAGACTTCCGCATCGACGTTCAGCCACTCGTCGAAGGCTTCCGGGGTCAGCTCAGGCAGCTCAGCCTTGTTGAGCTGGAGTTCGAGCTTGATGGCAATCGTCTTGCCTTCATCATGCTGATGAACGAGGTTGTGAAAGCCACCCAGGTCGACGAAGTCGCCGCCATAAAGCGTCCGATCAGGATTGGCGTTACGACGCTCCAGCACCTCGCGAACGTATTGCAGAGCCTGAAGAATGGTGCTCTTACCCGCACTATTGGCGCCGAAAAGCAGCGTGATGGGCGCGAGGTCGATGCGAACCCGGCTGCCTACCCCTTTGAAGTTTTCCAACTCAATAGCCATCAGGCGGGGTGGCAAGTCAGCACCCACGCGCTCGCTGCCCGCCGGGGTGTCTAGCAACTGGAGGAAGCGACCAAGCGCCTCCAAAGAGTCGATTGTGATCGGCCGACCGCTGTGCTGAATCAGTGTCGTTCCACCCCATTCCGGGAAGCGACGAAAACGAGGATCTTTGATCAGCTTGTCGGCGGCACCGAAACGGACGCCATCGAGTGACGCAAAAGCTTCCAGCTTCAGATCAGGATGAATAACGACCAGTGTGGCGACCGCTTGCTCGTCATTTTTCCGCAGGTAGATAAATTGTCCAGTCGTCGGAGCAAGGTACTCGTCATATACCTTGGTCTCGCGGGTGCGCTTATAGCGCCGTGCGGTGAAAGCTTCCCTGATCGAATTGGCATCCACTGCTCGCTCCTTATAGCTGCCCGCTAAATGCACGTGTTGCAAGCGACGAATACAACTCGCCAGACATTTTCAGGTGGCGCTCCATTTGTAGCTTGTGGCGTTCAACCTTCAAATAGACATCTGCAAATTTTTGCTGGGATGTCTGATCAGGAACAACAAGCATCTGCTCGGCAAGTATTCCCAGTGTCAGATATTTCGTATTTGTTCCCTTGGACATTCTCTTCAAATCGCGCAACTTACTTTGAATTGCATATCGAAAAAAGCCGTAGGAGTAGCCCTGATTTTTTAGCGATAACACATAAGTACGTTGGTACGCATTGAACTTACCCTTGTAGTGTTTGATTGAGTAATCGCCACTAGCATTGTTACCGGCAAGAAGAAGTGCCTCGCAATCAAAAGCATAACTGTTGATTTTCGATGTCTCCTGAGCGCAAGTGAAAAATGGGTATTTCCCGTCATCCTCTGCTGCGTTTGAATCAAGCTTACCGGTAGTGATGTTGCAAATATCCAAGAGTGAAACGGGCGGAGCGCCAACACCCAGAGCGACCTTGACTGTAGTCAGGTAAGCCGAGCGCAAGAACTCATCAGTGAGATGAATTGCCTCACGACGCTTATTGCAGATTGAGTCTGCTCTATCAAGGGCTAGAGCGATGCGGCGTTGCTCGTCAATAGAAGGCAGTGGAATCTCAACTTCAGCAAGATCTGAGAAGTTAATCGCATCAAGCCCCGTGGTTTTCTTTGTAATCCTGTCAAAATTTATTGAGCATAAATAGCGGTACAGAAATTGGACGTCAATTATTGATTTGTCGATAACTTCAAGCGCACATAAATGGCTAACAATGATGGCATCAACCCCTAGGATCGCCCGATGATTTAACCCTACCGATCCACTCCTGGGCAACAGGATGCAGCCCGTTGGAATCGGGCGGTAGCCATTCTTTGAAGCCCAAAAGCCAGATATGCAATCATCGGTTTTTGTTAGATTCGTAGTGTGGTGATATCTACCGAGGTCTTTCATCCTGACAAAAGGAATTCCCGATGGATCAAAGGCCCCGTCATCCGACGGAGCAGGCTTGCCGCCGTGAATTTTGCATATCTCTCCAATACGTAGCCGCTTACGAAAAGTCATGCCATCCCCTTCAGAGTGAGAATCTCCGCTTGGATCTCACTTTCAAGTACTTGCATCCGATCTAGTATTTCTTGGGGAGAGTCAAAGACTATTTCCCCCTGCACGGACTCTTTATACCTATTGAGCGACAGGTCATATTTCTGATTTCGAATATCGCCAACAGAAATAGAAAAGGCTTTGGCTGTTCTATCCGAAAAGTCGGCGCTGGCGAGACGGCGCTGTTGGAACTTTTCCAGTACATCGGGCAGATCGCTCTCCGCAATCTCCTGCCTCTTGTCATCGAGCGAGTAGCCATCGGCCTGCACGTCATAGAACAGGACATCTCCAGTCTGCCCGCCCTTGGTGAAGATCAGAATGGCCGTAGAGACGCCCGCGTAGGGTTTGAACACTCCAGAGGGCAGTGAAATGACAGCCTCCAGTTGGTTTTCGTCGATCAGATGCTGGCGCAAGGCAACGTGTGCCTTGCTGGAACCGAACAGCACGCCATCCGGGACGATGGTGGCCGAGCGGCCACCGTTCTTGAGCATGCGCATGATGAGTGCGACGAACAGCAATTCGGTCTTCTTGGTCTTAACCTTCTTCAGCAGGGAGGGATGGACATCTTCCTCGTCCAGGCTGCCCTTGAATGGCGGATTGGCCAGGATGACATCGAAACCAGACTCGGCTTGCTGGCGGAATTTTTCCGGAAAGTTCTTGGAGAGTGTGTCCTGGTAATGAATGTCCGGGTTCTCGACGCCGTGCAGCATCAGGTTCATGGCAGCGATGCGGAGCATGGTCACGTCGAAGTCGAAGCCGTGGAACAAGCCGTTCTGGATGTGCTCGCGGTAGGGCTCCAACCGGTCGCCGGGATAACCCTTGCTGCCGTCCTCGAAGGTTTCCACCAGTTCGGGCGACGAATATCTCTGGCGAAGGTATTCCATGGTGCCAACGAGGAAGCCTGCCGTACCGCAAGCTGGATCGCCCACCACTTCAGTGGGTTTTGGGTCGAGCATTTCGACCATGAGCCTGATGATGTGCCGAGGGGTGCGAAACTGGCCGTTGATACCAGCTGTACTTAGCCTTTTCAGCATGTGCTCGTATAGATCGCCCTTTATGTCACTGTTGCCCAGTGGCAGCAGGGTTATCTGAGTAACGGCGGAAACTAGAAGGTTGGCTTTCTGAATCAGGCAAGTGGCGTCCTTCATGTACTCGCCAAAGGTGGTGTTCTTGCCGCCGAGATCACGAAGGTGAGGGAATACCTGGTCGCGCACATGACGCAACATTTCTTCGTTGCCGTAGTTGCTCCAGTTTTTCCAGCGCAAGCTTTGCTGGTCGGGGCCGAAATTCTTGTGCGGTGATTTGCCGGTACGGCCCGCCAGCTTTTCGTGACGGGTTTCGTCGATGTCGAGCAGGCGCGCGAACATCAGAAAGGAAATCTGTTCGATGACGGTGAGCGGGTTGGTGATGCCACCGGTCCAGAATTCATCCCAGAGCTTGTCGATATCATTCTTGAGTTGATTGGTGATCATGATTGCGTAGTTTCCAGTTCCGTGCCGTCGGCGATCTCGGGCAGGTGTTCAAGTTCGAGGGCGGCCTTGGCCACCAGATGGTCGGGCAAGGGTGTTTGCACCGACACGCCCAGCTTTTCAAATTCCTTGGCTTGGCCAATCAGATTGCCCTTGCCGGTATAGAGTTGTCCCATGGCTGTGCCGAAGGACTCTTTGGCCTTGTCGAGCTGCTTGCCGACGGCTTCCATGCTGCCAAGGAAACTGACGAGCTTCTTGTAGACCTTGCTTGCGCGATCGGCGAGTTCGGCAGTGTGGGCGTTCTGTTCCTCGAAGCGCCAGAGCTGGCGCACGATGTTCAGGCTGGTGAGCAATGTGGTCGGTGTTGCAACCAGCACGTTCTGCTCGATGGCTTTCTGGAACAAGCTCTCGTCGGCACGCAGGGCTTCGACGAATGCCGATTCGATGGGGATGAACATGAAGACCATCTCGGGCGTGTTGAGACCGGGAAGTTCAAAGTAAGCGCGATTCGAGAGTTCCTGAATACGGCTAGCCACGGCATTGACATGCTCATGCAGGGCCTGCTGGCGATCCAGATCGTCCTCGGCATTGACATAGCGGGTATAGGCATTCAGCGAAACCTTAGCGTCGATGACGAGATGCTTCGCCTGCGGCAGGTAGATCACCACGTCAGGACGCTTGCGCCCGTCTTCGGTGTTGAAGCTTACTTCGCGCTTGAAATCTTTGCCTTCACGCAGGCCGGAACGATCGAGCACATTGCCGAGCACCAGTTCGCCCCAGTTGCCCTGCTTCTTGGCCTGCCCCTTGAGGGCGGTCGCCAGACCGTGGGCCTCTTCGGTCATTTGACGGTTCAGGTCTTTGAGTTGTGACAGCTCGGCCTTGAGCGTGGCTTGCTGCTCGGTGTCCTTTGTGTGGATCTCTTCCACCTTGGCCTTGAACTCGGTCATTCGTTCCTTGAGCGGATTGAGCAGCTGGCCGATGTTGGTCTGGTTTTGTTCGGTGAAGCGTTTCGATTTTTCTTCAAGGATGTCGTTGGCCAGGCTCTTGAACTGATTAGACAAGGCTTCCTTGGCTTCGAGCAGAAGGGCCAGCTTTTCTGCGGCCTGGCTGCGTTCGGCATCGAGCCGGGTAGTCAATTCGGCGAGTTCGGTGGTTAGTTCGCCGAGTTTGGATTCGGCTTGCTCGCGCAATGATTTTTCAGTTTGCCAGTCGCTGCGCATTTGCGTCAGCAAATCGCGCTCTGCTTTCAGCTCGGCGGTGAGGCGCCCGGATGCTTCGCGCAGATCCGCCGCTTGTTGCCGCGTAGTGTTCAGGGTTTGCTCGGCCTCGTTAAGCGTGGCTTCGAGGCCGGGAATACGGCTGGCGCGTTCGGTCAGCTTGGCAAGGTCATCCCGTGCCTGATCGAGCGCGTCGCGAAATTCGCTAGTCTGGGTCTTCAGGGTCTCGTGAGCGGTATTGAGTTTGGCCAGTTCTGCATCGTTGGCGCGAGCGCGCTCGGTGGCGGTGGCCAGATCAACGGCGAGTTCGGCACGACCTTGTTGAATGGCAGCCGCAATCCGACCCCGGGTCAGCAGCCAAGTGACAGCTGCGCCGATGGCGAGACCGATGCCGGCAGCAATGAGGGTGAGAAGTTGGCTGTCCATGAGCTTGTCCTGTTCTTGTTATTGGTTGGCGCGTGGCTCGCTTGCCGGGCCAAAACCGTCGATCACGGCGATCAGGTCTTCGACGGCGGCATTATCGAAAATGCCATCCGGACCTTCTTCGCTGACCTGGGTAAAGGGCGACTCATAAAGTTTGTCGAGCGTCACGACGCCAAACTTGGCGATGTGGTTCTGCAACAGCGCCATAAAGCGCTGCTGCTTGGCTGACATTTGCGGATGGCGCGTGAAAAAGTTCGCGAAACGTTCGGCAACCACTTCTGGCTCCATGCCAACGATGGTACGAATCGCCGTGGCCAGATCGCCAGCGGTGTCCGGGTAGAACTCAGTCAGCCAAGCCAGATTGACGTCCGGGTGCTGGGTGAGTACCAGGCTGACCAGAGTGTTAAGGTCGGCTTCGCCAACGGCTTCACCGCGCCGAATCTTGCGCAAGGTCGGATTGGCATCGAACAGCGCCGTGAGTACCTGCTCGACGCGCTGCCGGTAAGCGACCAGCTCCGTGCCTTCCAGTTTCGGGATATGGCGTGCGAACTCGATCTTCGAGGCGTCTTCGGTGATATCGAGGACTCGCGGCTTGCCACCAACGGTCGGCCCCACAACGCGATGCCGCATGATGCCGCGTAGTTCCTCACGCACCGTTTCCAGGCCGGCGATATCGGTTTGGTCGACCATGGTCTTCCAGAAATCACCACTGCGGACTTTCTCAATCGTTTCCAGCTTGTCGCGCACGGCATTAACGTTGATCGGCAACTGGGCTACCAAACCGATCAGATCATCCCGAAGATCATTGAACACGGCAGACTTCTTGAGCAGTTCGATCTGCATGCGGGATACGAGCAGATCGAGCTGGTAGGCATCATCCCAGTTGCGGGTATCGCGCCATTGCATCAGGGGCGCTATGTCCTTGAGCAAGGACGAACGAGTAGCTGCACTGAGTGCCGGCAATACGCCTGGCCGCTGAATTTCACGTACTTCGCGCCACTTTTCGCGGACGGCAATGGTGGATTCGGGCAAGGCTGCGATATCCGCCTGCATCAGTTTGATGGCAAGATCGAACGCACCGGGGTTGGCGGCAGACAGTGCTGCGTCGGCCAACTGCAGGCGTGCCTCAAACAATTTTTGCAGCAGCGACTTGCTGATTGTGGGATTGGCCTCGCGGTAGCTTTCTTCGAAATAGGCGAAATTACCCCAGTGATCGAAGATGCTGAACTTGGTCTTGTCCTGGCCCGGGCCATTGAGGTTCTGGCACAGGCGTGTTCCACGCCCGATCATCTGCCAGAACTTGACGTAGGACTTGACCGGTTTGGCGAAGACCAGATTGACGACTTCGGGAACATCAATGCCTGTGTCCAGCATGTCGACCGATATGGCGATGGTGAGCGTGTTCTTGGGGTCTTTGAAATCGTCGATCAGTTGCTCGGCGCGGGTATCGTAGTTGTCGATCACCCGGCAGAACTCCCCGCCGTACTGCGGGTACATATCGTCGAACAGTTCCTGCAGCAACACGGCGTGATTGTGGTTGCGGGCAAAAATGATGGTTTTGCCCGGATGGGCGCCGTTGACATCCTTGATGCCGTTCTCCATCAGGTTGCGCAGAATGGCGCGGTTGGTGTCCTTGTTGAATACGGCCCGGTCAACCTCGGTGTCATCGTAGGCGATCGTCTGGGCATCGGGCTCGTCGTTTTCAAGCTGCTCGCGCTGCTCTGCGGAGAGTTGGTTGTACTTGATGCCACGACGCAGGAATTCAGTGGTGTGGGTGTAAACCTCGAAGGGGACGAGATATGGCGGCGTGTGGCTGATCGCTTCCTGGTAGCCAAAATAGGACGTCGGATCACCATCCTCGCAGGAGAACAGCTTGAAGGTATTGCGCGTGATGAACTTGACCGGCGTTGCGGTCAGACCGACCTGCAGCGCATCAAAATAGACAAACAAATCACGGTAGCGGTTATAGATGCTGCGGTGCGACTCGTCGGCAATGATGAGGTCGAAATAGCCGACATCGAACATTTCGTAACACTGCATCATCGCCGGATAGGTGGCCAGATAGATGCGGTTGGTGACATCGCCAGCGGTATTGGCATTGATGTGGATGCGCGGTTCACCCGGCAGAAACTCCTTGAACACATCATCGGCCTGCTTGCGCAGTTCGCGACGGTCGCAGAGGAAAAGAATGCGTTTTGCCCAGCGTGCCCGTGATAGAACATCGCAGAGAGAGACGGCGACACGGGTCTTGCCGGTACCTGTAGCCAGAACCACCAGGGATTTGCGGTAACCCTGGCTGAAGCGGTCGCAGATGCGCTTGATGGTCTCGATCTGATACATCCGGCTAGCGATCTCGGCCTTCGGGTTGATGGCATCCAGGCTCAGCTTCTCGTTGCGCTGGAAGATCAGGTACTGGAGGCTTTCCTTGGAATAGAAACCGAACAGGCGGCGGGGCGTTTGTTTCTGTACGTCGTCCCAGATATAGATATCGAAGCCGTTGGTATAGAAAATGACCGGCCGCTGGCCGTGTTTCTGTTCCAGGCCGTCGGCGTAAAGCTTGGCCTGGGTTCGACCGGCTTCCGCATCCTTGGCGGTTCGCTTGGCTTCGATAACAGCCAGCGGTTTGCCGTTGTCGTCCCACAGGACATAGTCGGCGTAGCCGATGCCGGTTTTGTTCTGCGGCTGCGGGATCTCGACTTCCTGACCGACTTCTTCAGTCGACGCGCCTGCCTGACCAACTTTCCAACGTGCCGATACCAGCATGGCATCGATGAGGCGTTGACGGGTCGTGGCTTCGTCGAAAGCGAGTTGATTGACGGCCGCATTGCCGTTGGCGACCAACTGCGCCAGCTCTTCGGCGGTGCGCTCAACGGCGGCTTGTTGTGCTTTGGTAGCTTCCAGTTGTTCGAGCACCGCTTGCATTTGCTGCTCTTGCTCGGCGATCTGGGCGAGAAGGCGCTGGCGATCCTTCTCCAGTTTCTTCGCATCGGCTGGCGGCGTTGGCTGGGTATAGGCAGGGATGCCCGCCACTTGGCCATTATCGAACGTCACAAAAACCCAACGCGCGATGTCGAATGCTTCCCGCACCATGGCCAATGCGGTCGGCGTTGTGCCCTGGTTGGCGTGGACGGCCTTGTTGCCGTGCATACGCAGTCCATGCAATTTGGTCAGGACAACCGTCGGTACACGACTGCGGAAGGCATCCTCATTCAGGAGGTCATTCAGATTGGGCTGGTAGGGCTTGGGAAGGCGGAACGTGTCATAGACCAGATCCACGACACGCTCGGCGAACAGCCGCAACTTGGCCAGTGCGCTTGCAGGATCATTGAAGGCATAGTGCTCGGCGAAACCGCCCAGCGCTGCAAGGTCGCCGCGCGCATTGCGCAGGAATTCGAAGTTCTTAGATTGCACGACACCCCCTTCGACCGGGGAGGCCGATTGCGTCAGTGGATTGGTAACGGGGGAGTCCATGGTCTTTATTGGCAGCACATTTTGTTGAAGGATGTACCCCTATCAGCAAGCGGTGTGCCAGCCCATTAAATTCGACATGCATCACCCGGATACTCCGTAGCGATTCATCCAGTTGGTGAAGGTCTGGTAGTTGCCGAAACCCAGTAATTTCGCGGCTTGCGTCTTGTTGTTGCGAGTGTTCTCCAGCGCGCGTTCGATGTAGTGCCGCGCCACTTGAGCCATGAGCGATTCCAGCTCTATCCCTGCTTCCACGGGGCGATTCAGAATATTGTCCGCACCCGGTGCAGTACGTGGGGACAGCTGGATTGCGTCCTTGATTGCGTCCACCCCAATCACCTCGTCGTCAGACCATACGGCTGCCCGCTGCAAGGTGTTGAGCAACTCCCGAATATTTCCTGGCCAGGCGTGCTGGAGCATAAGATTCTTTGCGCTAGCAGAGATTTTCTTGTGCTTGATGCCGAGATCCGTGGCGGCATCATTGACCTGCTGCAGGAGTTTCTCGATTAGCAGGGAAATATCGCCTGAGCGAGCTCGCAGTGGAGGCAGTTTGATAATTGCCACGGCGAGGCGATAGAACAGGTCTTCGCGAAAATGGCCCGCGGCGACTTCCTCGATTAATGTGCGGTTCGTCGCGGCAATGACCCGGACATCAATTTTCCGTGGCTCGCTGGAACCGACCGGTGTCACCTCGCCCTCTTGCAGGGTGCGCAACAGCTTGACCTGGATCGCCTTGGGGAGTTCGCCGATTTCGTCGAGGAAGATGCTGCCCCCATCCGCGCGCTCGAAATGCCCCTTGCGGTCAGAGACGGCGCCAGTAAAGGAGCCTTTCTTGTGGCCGAAGAATTCGGATTCGACCAGTTCAGGCGGGATGGCGCCGCAATTGACCGAAATGAATGCCTTTGCCGCGCGAGGGCTAGCCTTGTGTATGGCCCGAGCCATCAGTTCCTTGCCGGTACCACTTTCGCCTTCGATCAATACCGGGATCGAGCGAATGGCAATGCGCTTTGCCTGCGCAATGACGCGGGCCATGACGGGACTGCGATGAATGATGCTGCTGAATTCAGCTGTTTCATCCGGTGCGCCCTGAGCCATGGAAGCGAGACGTGCATCGGACTGCTGAAGGAGTTTAGGGATGAATTCGGCCGCAATATCAAAGGGGACGTCGGCCACTTGTACCCCAGCCTGTGACGAGGTCTGGATGAGGCGGGCGGGCCATGTGGTTTTTGCAAGAAGGATCCAGACAGCGGCCATAGCAGGTGTGCCGGGGCTCAAGTGAAACGTCAGCTGGTTCTTGATTGCCTGTAGCCGATCAAGGACCGTCGTCACCGCTTCGTAAATTTCCCCAAAATTGGTAGGCGATGACAGTTTGGAGGGATAGGGCTGAACCTTCGCATTTGTTTGGTCGCTGAGCCACTTTACATATCCCTTGGTTTCTTCGGCCGAAAAGTCGCTGAGCAGGTGGATGGCCTGGTAAGGCTCTGCCAGCACCGCCTGCGCAATCGGCCCACTGCCAGCATCGGGATCTCCGGCGGCAGCCTTTAGGTCGGTGCGGCCGATCCATGCAAACAGATCACGTTCGGTGTTAGCAGAGGCCATATAAAATATTTTGTGAATTGCTACTTATTTTATGCTCATCAGGGGACGACGGCAATAGAGGTCCCCCCTCTTTCAACTGAGAGCTTAGTTCGGTCGCTTAGGGCAGCAATCTGGGCACCCGGTGAGTAATAAGAGTATGTCAGCAAAGGCCGAGTTGTTGCCTGATGCGGTCGGCATGAGGCAGGTGCGGCCTTATGCAAAGCTTTCCATAAGGCAGAGGGTTTTTAGCCTGGCGGACGCGGCGTGCAGAGTTCGGTGAGCGGCGCGGCGCCACCACCGCGACCGGTAGGCTAAAAATCCTGTTGGACTGAACCGCCGCGCAGGCGGTGACGCTATGGGGATTGAATCAAGGCGGC
>JAMPYF010000022.1 GCA_023700805.1 Sulfuritalea sp. | reverse complement strand
CTATGTGATGAGCATCGACCTGCGCCGCTGCGTCGGCTGCCAGACCTGCACCGCGGCCTGCAAGGGCGCCAACGCGACGCCGCCCGGCATCCAGTGGCGGCGCGTGCTCGACATCGAGACCGGCGAGTTCCCCGACGTGCGCCGCACCTTCCTGCCGGTCGCCTGCATGCACTGCGCCAACCCGCCCTGCGAGGCGGTGTGTCCGACCCGGGCCACGACCAAGCGCGCCGACGGCCTGGTGGCGATCGACTACGATCTCTGCATCGGCTGCGCCAACTGCGTCATGGCCTGCCCCTACGATGCCCGCTCCATCGTCCATGAATCGCACTTCGCCTACGGCGACACGCCGATGGCCTCGGAGGCCAAGCGTTTCGATCCGGACCGGATCGGCGTCTCGATGAAATGCACCTTCTGCGTCGATCGCATCGATCTGGCCGCGATCACCGGGCAGATCCCGGGCGTCGATCCCGAGGTGACGCCGGCCTGCGTCAATTCCTGCATTTCGGGCGCGATGCAGTTCGGCGACATCGAGGATCCGCAAAGCAGCGTCAGCCGCCTGCTGCAAGAGACGCAGCACTACCGCATGCACGAGGAACTGGGCACCGAGCCGAGCGTGTACTACATTTGGGATCAGTCATGAAAAATCCTATCCTTCGCGCCGCCAATCTGGCGTCACCCAAACAGCAGCGCAACTGGGACTGGCGTGCGGCGTGCAATTTCATCGCCGGCGGTGCCGGCGGCGGTCTGCTGCTGCTCACTTCGCTCGCTGTCTCGCTCGCCGGCCCCGCGCCTGAGGTCACCCGCAGCGCAATCCTGCTCGGCCTGATGCTGATCGGCGGCGGCCTGACCTGCGTCTGGTTCGAGATCGGGCGGCCGTGGCGTGCATTGAACGTCTATCGGCATTTCTCCACTTCGTGGATGACGCGCGAGGCGGTGGTGGCGCTGACCGTGTTTGCCACGGGCGGACTGGCATTGCTCACCGGCGCATCCATGCTGGTGGTCCTCGCCGGTCTTCTGGGCCTGGCCTTCCTCTACAGCCAGGCGCGGATTCTGGCGGCCAACAAGGGCATCCCGGCCTGGCGCCATCCGGCCAGCATTCCCCTGATGGTGGTGACCGGGCTTGCCGAAGGCGCCGGCTTCCTCGCCGGCATAACGTCCGTCACGGCGACGGGATCCGGTTCGGCGGTTCTGCTCGCCCTGCTGGTGCTCATCGCTGGGCGCGCCTGGTTCTGGAAAAGCTATCTGAACGGATTGATCGCGGACGGAGCACCCGACGCCGCCTTGCGTGTCCTCGACACGTTGAGCCCGCGCCTGCTGCTGATCGGCCATGCGCTGCCGGCGCTTGCCGTCATCGCGGCGCTGGCGGGCATGCCAGGGCGGGCTGCGCTGGTACTGGCGGCCGGCATCCTGACGGTCGGGGGCGGCTGGCTGCTCAAATACACGCTGGTGCGGCGCGCGGCATACACCCAGGGTCTGTCCCTGCTGCGCCTGCCCGTGCGCGGCAATGGTCCGGCTGGTCCGGTCGCGAAACCCGGCTGGAAGACAATTGGGCAAGCAAACAAGGTTTAAGCTGTTCCTGGCGGCAAACAAGGAGACGGGGCCCACGAGTCCCGTCGTACTGGAGGAGACGTGATGTACGAAGTACGCTTTCATGGCCGCGGCGGTCAGGGTGCCGTCACGGCAGCCTCGATGCTCGCGGCGGCATTGCTGGAGGAGGGGAAGTACGCGGTGTCGATTCCGTCCTTCGGTTTCGAGCGGCGCGGCGCCCCGGTGGTTTCCTTCCTGCGCTGCAGCGATCGCGAGATCCGCCAGCTGACCAATATCTACACGCCCGACTGCCTGATCTGCGTCGATCCGACGCTGGCCAGGACCGTGGATATCTTCGGCGGACTCAAGCCCGGCGGCACGCTGGTGCAGGCCACGCACAAGCCGCTGGCGGAGGTGGTCCTGGCCGACACGGTGGGTGTGGTCGGCCTCTGCGACGCGATAGGCATCGCCCTCGAGGTGTTCAAGCGCCCGATCACCAACACGCTGATGCTCGGCGCCTTCGCCAAGACGACCGGCATCGTTTCGCTGGCCGCCTTGCAGCGCTCGCTGGAGGATTCCGACTTCCGCGATGCCGGCCTCAAGCAGAACATGGTCGCGCTGGAACGCGGCTATAACGAGACGACCGTCTACACCATAGAGCGGAGGGTTGCAGCATGAGCCGGCATGACAGCTATCCGCTGTTCGACATGAAACAGGCCAAGGTGCCGGACGACCTGTGCCCGGTGGCCACCGAGGTCAGCCCGATGCTGCCCGGCGACTGGCGCAGCATGCGGCCCGTGGTCAACCGCGACAAGTGCGTCAAGTGCGCCGTGTGCTGGCTGTATTGCCCGGTGCAGTGCGTCGAGGAAAAGGCCGCCTGGTTCGATTTCAACCTGAAAACCTGCAAGGGCTGCGGCATCTGCGCCAACGAATGCCCGCAGCGCGCGATCACCATGATTCCGGAGGCGACATGAGCACGCGCCACCGTATCGCCAGCACCAACTCTTGCCGCAGCACCCAGATTCCGGAGGCCGCATGACTACCGCCACTCTCGAAACGCCGGCGCAGGCGAAGCCGGCCAAGCAGAAGGTCATCCTCTGCGAAGGCAACGAGGCCGCCGCGCTGGGCGTCGCCCTGGCGCGTCCCGACATGGTCGCCGTGTATCCGATCACGCCGCAGTCCTCGCTGGTGGAGCACGTCGCCAAACTGATCGCCGACGGCAAGATGGATGCCGACATCGTCGACGCCGAGGGAGAGCATTCGGTGCTGTCCGTGCTGCAGGGCGGCGCGCTGGCCGGTGCGCGGACCTATACCGCGACCTGCGGTCCCGGCCTGGCCTTCATGTTCGAGCCTTACTTTCGCACCTCGGGCATGCGCCTGCCTATCGTCATGTCCATCGTCACGCGCGACGGCATCACGCCGCAGTCGGTGTGGGGCGGCCACCAGGATGCGATGACGGTGCGCGAGGTGGGCTGGGTGCAGGTGTATTGCGAGACGGTGCAGGAGGTTCTCGACACCACCATCATGGCCTTCAAGATCGCCGAGCATCACGACGTCATGCTGCCGGTGAATGTCTGCCTCGACGGCAACTACCTGTCCTACGGCACCTCGCGCGTCGAACTGCCGGACCAGGCCGAGGTCGATGCCTTCATGGGCGTCAAGGATGTGAACTGGCACGTCGCCCTCGATCCGCACCGGCCGATGGCAGTCGATCCGCTGACCGGCGGCTCGGGTGGCAAGGGCCCATCGACCTTCGTCCGCTACCGCAAGGGCCAGTGCCGCGGCATGCAGAACTCGCTGCGGGTGATCGAGGAGGTGCACGAGGAATGGGCGCAGCGCTTCGGCCGCAGCTTCGCGCCGCTGGTCGAGGAGTACCGGCTCGACGGCGCCGACTACGCGATCATGACCCTGGGCAGCATGACCGGCGCGGCCAAGGACGCGATCGATGAGGCACGCGACGCGGGCCGACGCGTCGGCCTGATCAAGATCAAGACCTTCAGCCCCTTCCCGGTGGAAGCGCTGATGAAGTCGCTGGGCAAGGTGCAGGCGGTCGGCGTGGTCGACCGTTCGGTCGGCTTCCGCTGGAACTGCGGGCCGATGTATCAGGAAACCATGGGCGTGCTGTATCGCCTGGGAAGGCATGTACCGTCGATGAGCTTCATCGGCGGCCTGGCCGGTGCCGACATCACGGTCGGGCATTTCCATCGCGTCATCGAGGCGACGGAAAAACTGCTGAGCGCTCCCGCACCGATCGAGCCGGTCTGGCTCAACGAGAAAGACTGAGGGACCAAGTGACGGAACATACCAAATACCTTGTGGTCGGCAGCAGTCACGCCGCACTCGAAGCCGTGACGGCGATCCGCATGCACGATGCGGAAGGCAGCCTGACGCTGCTGACGCGCGATCCGCATCTGCCTTACTCGCCGACCGTGTTGCCCTACGTCGTATCGGGCCGCTCGGCTCCCGACGGCATCTTCCTGCGCGACGAGAAATTCTTCGCCGACCACCGCGTCACGCTGAAGCGCGGCAACGCGCTGAAGGCGCTGCATGCCGAGCGCAACGCGGCTGAACTGGCCGACGGCAGCGAACTCGCCTACGACAAGATACTGCTCGCCACCGGCGCCTCGCCGGCCATCCCGCCGATTCCCGGCCTCGACCAGGTCTCGTATCACGTGCTGCGCACTCTGGACGACGCGACGAAACTCAATGCGGCGATCAAGAGCTCGAAACAGGCCGTGGTGCTCGGTGCCGGACTGGTCGGCATGCATGCCGCCGAAAATCTGGTCAAGGCCGGCGCCAAGGTGACCATCGTCGAGATGGCCAAGCAGCTGACCGACGGCTACTTCGACGCGATCGCGGCCGGGTTGATCGAAAAGGCCTTCACCGACAACGGCGCCACGATTCTTACCGGCAGCCGGGTGGTCAAGCTTGCGCCCTCGACAATCGGTGCCACGCTGACCCTGGAAAACGGCAGTACGCTGGAAGCCGACCTGCTGCTGGTCGCCACCGGCGTGCGGCCGAACATGGACTACCTGGCCGGCAGCCCGGTCGAACACGACAAGGGCATCCTGGTCAGCGACTCCATGCAGACCAGCGTCGCCAATGTCTGGTCCGCCGGCGACTGCGCCCAGGCCAAGGGTTTCTTCACCGACGACAAGGTGATGAACGCGATCCTGCCCGACGCGACCGAACAGGGACGCATCGCCGGCATGGCGATGGCCGGTGACCCCGGCCTCAAGCAGTATCCGGGCGGCGTGCCGCTCAACACCTACCACTTCTTCGGCCGCCACGCTATTTCGGTCGGTTCGAGCCGTGTGCCGGAAGGCGGCGAAGTCGTGACGCGCTTCGATGAAGCCAGCGGCCGCTACCTGAAGGCGATCTTCAGTGCCGACAACCGGCTCACCGGCATCTATGGCGTCAATGAATTCTTCGACGGCGGCGTGATGTGCCAGTTGATCCTGCGGCGGATCGACCTGTCGGCGATCAGGGAGCGCTTCGTGGCGAACCCGCTGGCGGTCGGCCGCGAACTGATGTCCAAGACCTGGCGCTAGGAGGCGATCATGGGAAAAAGTTATAACACCATCGCCTTCGACGCCAACAAGTGCGACGGCTGCGGCGACTGCATGACGGCCTGCGCCACGGCGAAAGTTGGCGTTGGCGACACGGCGCGCTCGCGGATCCAGATCGTCGGCAGCGCCGACGACGGCTTCGAACTGGCGCTGTGCCGCCAGTGCGGCGACCCGAAGTGCGTCATGGTTTGCCCGGCGGGGGCCTTGACCAAGAATTTCGATACCGGGGTCATCGAGTGGAACGATGCGAAATGCGTCGATTGCCTGCTGTGCACCGTCGGCTGCAGCTATGCCGGCATCGCCCTCGATGCGGGCAGCGGCCACGTCGCCAAGTGCGACACCTGCGATGGCGCGCCGGCCTGCGTGCCGGCCTGCCCGCATGACGCGCTGACCTATGTCACCACCTCGCGCATCTACAACGAAGTCGGCGACTGGGAGGACCTGTTCGCCCCGGGGCTGGCCGGCTGCCAGGGCTGCAACACCGAGTTGCTGATGCGCCATACCTTGCGCCGGGTGGGGCCGGAGACCGTGCTGGCGACGCCGCCCGGTTGCGTGCCGGGCATGGGCTCGGTCGGCTTCAACGGCAGCACCGGCACCAAGGTCCCGGTCTTCCATCCGCTGCTGACCAATACCGCGGCCATGCTGGCCGGCATCAAGCGCCAGTACAAGCGCGTCGGCCGCGAGGTCAATGCGCTGGCCATCGCCGGCGACGGCGGCGCCTCGGACGTCGGCTTCCAGTCGCTGTCGGGGGCGGCCGAGCGCAACGAGCAGATCCTGTTCATGGTGGTCGACAACGAGGGCTACATGAACACCGGCATGCAGCGTTCGAGCTGCACGCCCTACGGCGCCTGGACCTCGACCACGCCGATCGGCAAGGGCTCGGGCGGCATGCCCTCGCAGGGCAAGACGCAGGACGCCAAAAACCTGCCGCTGATCATGGTCAATCACCGCTGCGAGTATGTCGCGACGGCGTCCACGGCCTATATGGAAGACCTCTACGACAAGCTGGACAAGGCGATCCAGGCCTCCAAGCGCGGCTTTGCCTACCTCCACGTCTATTCGCCCTGCACCACGGGCTGGCGTTTCCCGACCGACCAGAACATGGAAGTCGCGCGCAAGGCGGTCGAAACCAATTTCGTGATGTTGTGGGAGTACAACCGGACCGACGGCCTGCGTTTCACCCGACCGGTCGATGATCCGCTGCCGGTGACCGAGTATCTGCGGGCGATGGGGCGCTTCCGTCACCTGAGTCCCGATCAGATTTCACACATTCAGTCCAAGGTCGTGGAAAATCTCGCATTCGTGCAACAGATGGCTCATCGACAGAGCGCATAGGGGAAGACAATGAGCAAGCAGGATTTGCCGGGCAGCGGCCTGGAACCGATAGAGAAAGCAAGCCGGGACGAACTGCAGTCACTGCAGTTGCAGCGTATGCAGTGGTCGCTCAAGCATGCCTACGACAACGTGCCGCACTACCGCAAGAAGTACGACGCCGCCGGGGTACATCCGAACGACCTCAAGCAACTGTCGGACCTCGCGAAGTTTCCCTTCACGACCAAGCTCGACCTGCGCGACACCTATCCCTACGGCATGTTCGCGACGCCGATGCGCGAGGTGGTGCGCGTGCACGCATCCTCGGGCACCACCGGCAAGCCGACGGTGGTCGGCTATACCGCGCAGGACATCGCGATGTGGGCGCAGCTCATGGCGCGTTCGCTGCGCGCCGCCGGCTGTTCGGCCGACGACATCATCCTCAACTCCTATGGCTACGGGCTGTTCACCGGCGGCCTCGGCGCCCATTATGGCGGCGAGTGCCTGGGTGCGACGGTGATCCCGATGTCCGGCGGGCAGACGGAAAAGCAGGTGCAGCTGATCCAGGATTTCAAGCCCACGGTGATCATGGCGACGCCCTCCTACGTGCTGACGATCGCCGACGAGATGATCAAGCAGGGACTCAATCCCAGGGAAACCAGCCTGCGCGTCGGCGTCTTCGGCGCCGAGCCGTGGACCAACGAAATGCGGCGCGAGATCGAGGAGCGCCTCAACATCCAGGCCATCGACATCTACGGCCTGTCGGAAGTCATGGGTCCGGGCGTGGCCTGCGAGTGTGCCGAAACCAAGGACGGCCCGACAATATGGGAAGACCATTTCTATCCCGAAATCATCAATCCGGAAACCGGCGAGGTGCTGCCCGACGGCGAGATGGGCGAGCTGGTGTTCACCTCCCTCTCGAAGCAGGCCCTGCCCATCCTGCGTTATCGCACGCGCGACCTGACCCGGCTGCTGCCGGGCACCGCCCGCACCATGCGCCGCATGGAGAAGATCACCGGCCGCAGCGACGACATGCTGATCATCCGCGGCGTGAATGTGTTCCCGACCCAGATCGAGGAAATCCTGCTCAAGAACCCCAATCTTTGCGCCCAATATCAGCTGCAGGTGTCGCGCGAAGGCCACCTCGACCAGCTGGACGTCTATGTCGAAGTCCGTGCCGACCTCTCCGACTCGATCGGCGAGGCCAGGCGCCGGGAAATCGGCGCCGACGTGAGACACCATATCAAGGCGCTGGTCGGCGTCTCCGCGGACGTTCATGTCGTGGAAACCGACAAGGTTGAAAGAACCCTGGTAGGCAAGGCCCGCCGGGTGATCGACCGGCGGCCCAAATAGCGCTTTCGGTCTATTATCTCCCACGCAATTGATGTATTATTCTTCGCGACGCACTGGGTCAGCGATGCACTATAGTGCGTATTTGTGCCAAGTGGATACATGAAGCTTATTTCTCGATAGGGGAGATCGATAGGCTTCGGCAGCATTCGGCACAAGGGATGTTGGGTTTTCTTGTAGCACCCATGTTATTTCAATAAGGCGTTTTATCAGCCAACCAAAGAGGAGATGCAGATGAAGAAGCTACTGGCAAAAACCCTGGCCGCCGTATCGATTGCCGGCACCGCGCTGGCAGTCCAGGCCCAGGAAGTCACACTGAAGGTGCATCACTTTCTTTCGCCGACGACCTTTATCCAGGTAGGCGTGTTCGAGCCCTGGTGCGCAAAGTTGGCCAAGGAATCCAATAACCGAATCAAGTGCCAGATCTACCCGGCGATGCAGCTCGGCGGCACCCCGCCGCAACTCTTCGACCAGGCCAAGGATGGCGTCGCTGACGTGGTGTGGACCGTGCTCGGCTACTCGGCCAACCGCTTCCCGATGTCGGAAGTGTTCGAACTGCCCTTCATGATGACCAATGCCGAAGCTACCAGCCGCGCTGCATGGGACTTCACCCAGCAGTACGCCAAGCATGAGTTCAAGGACGTCCATGTTCTCGCCGTGCACGTCCATGGTCCCGGCTATTTGTTCACCACCAAGAAGCAAATGAAGGTCATGGGCGATTTCAAGGGCATGAAGTTCCGTGCACCGACGCGCCTGACCAACAAGATGCTCGCCATGCTGGGTGCCACGCCGGTCGGCATGCCGGTGCCGGCGGTTCCCGAGGCGCTTTCCAAGGGCGTGATCGAAGGCGCCGTGATTCCTTACCAGGTCGTGCCCAGCATCAAGGTCAACGAGCTGGCCAAGTTCGCGGCCGAAACGGATCCGAAGTACAACGCGCTCTACACGACGGTGTTCACCATCGCCATGAACAAGGCCAAGTACGACTCCTTGCCGGCCGACCTGAAGAAGGTCATCGACAACAATTCGGGTCAGGAGTTCTCGGCCATGGCTGGTCGCGTGCAGGAAGCCGACGACGGTCCGGGCCGCGAAAAGGTCAAGGCCTCCGGCGTCACGATCAACGTGATCCCCGCCGCGGAACTCGACAAGTGGAAGAAGGCGACCGACAGCCTTGACGACGAATGGGCCGCCAACATCACTAAGCTGGGTCACGACGGTCCGAAGACGCTGCAGGCCGCCCGCGACCTGATCAAGAAGTACACCAAGTAAAGCTAGACGCGGTCCTGCCGGGTGCCGACCTGTGTCGGCGCCCGGCATTCTCGCCAGCGGATTTGCATCGCTGGTGAGGTTTTCCCAAACCAGGAGATAGTAATGGCAGACGCCATTTTTGTTGACTCCGATGCGCGCCCCAAGGCCCTTGTCGGCAGGGTTTTGAATGCGTGCTGTCGCTTCTTTGCGATCTGCGCCGGCATCATGCTGATTCTGATGGCGCTGATGTCGCTGACCAGCATCGTCGGCCGCTCGCTGTTCGACAAGCCCATCCTCGGCGACTACGAGCTGGTGCAGATGATGTCGGCCGTTGCCGTGACGATGTCATTGCCCTTTTGCCAAATGATCCGCGGTCACATCATTGTCGATTTCTTCACCGCCAGCCTGCCGGCCAAGGTCAATAGGGTATTCGACGTGATTGCTTCCGTGATATTGGCCGTTGCCGCATTTGTCTTTGCCTGGCGCATCAGCCTGGGCATGCTCGAACTGCGCGAAAACGGCGATGCTTCGATGTTGTTGAATCTGCCGACCTGGTGGGGTTACGCGCCGATGGTGCCGTCCTTCTTCCTGCTCGGCTGCGCCGCACTGTACACGGCCTGGATCGATCTGACGGGGGCGCGTGCATGACCGGCATTGAACAGGGAATGGTGATCGGTGGCCTGATGCTGCTGTTGATGGCCTTGCGCGTGCACATCGCGATGGCCATGCTGCTGGCGGGTTCCGTCGGTTACATGTGGATCGCCGGCCCGGCAACCCTGCTGAACTACATGAAGACGGCGGCCTGGGCCCGTTACTCGATCTACGATCTTTCGGTGGTGCCGCTGTTCCTGCTGATGGGGCAGTTTGCCACCCACGGCGGGCTTTCCAAGGCCCTGTTTCGCGCCGGCAACGCCTTTATCGGCCACTGGCGCGGCGGCATGGCCATGGCAGCGGTAGGGGCCTGTGCCGGTTTCGGCGCCATCTGCGGTTCCTCGCTGGCGACCGCCGCGACCATGGGCCAGGTGGCGCTGCCCGAACTGCGCAATCACAAGTACTCGGGACGACTGGCGACGGCAGCCCTGGCCGCCGGCGGCACGCTGGGCATCCTGATCCCGCCTTCGGTGCCGCTGGTCATCTACGCGATCCTTACCGAACAGAATATCGCCAAGCTTTTCGTCGCCGCCGTGATTCCCGGCCTTATCGCAATGGGCGGCTACATGCTGGTCATCGCGATTTCGGCGCGAGTGGATCCGACCGCCGCGCCCGCGGGGGAGCGGTCCACCTGGTCGGAAAGACTGGTCGCGCTGATCGAGACCTGGCCGGTGCTCCTGATCTTCGCTGCCGTTATCGGCGGCATCTACGGCGGCTTTTTCACGCCCACCGAAGCGGCGTCGATCGGCTCCCTCGCCACCGGTTATGTGGCCTGGAAATCCGGCGGCTTGCGCAAGCACGGATTCGTCGAATGTGTTTATGGGACCGCGCAGGCGACCGCCATGATTTTCCTGATCCTGCTCGGCGCCGACATCATGAACGTGTTCCTGGCGCTGACGCAAATGCCGGCCGAACTGTCGAAGTGGGTCGTGGGTCTCGGTTTCTCGCCGTTGCTGATCCTGCTGGTCATCATCTGCATCTATATTCTGCTCGGCTGCATCATGGACAGCCTGTCGATGATCCTGCTCACCGTGCCGATCTTCTTTCCCATCATCATGGGGCTGGATTACTGGGGCATGGATATGGAATCCAAGGCGATCTGGTTCGGCATCCTTTCCCTGATGGCGGTCGAAATCGGCATGATCACCCCGCCGGTGGGCCTCAACGTGTTCATCATCAGCAGCATGGCCAAGGACACGTCGATGAAAGAGACTTTCAAGGGTATCGTGCCCTTCCTGTTGTCCGATCTGCTGCGAATCGCGTTGCTGGTCTTCGTGCCGGCGGTCGCGTTGATTGCGCTGAAGTTCTAGAGAGTTGGCGCTGGCGACACGGCGTCTGCACGGCTTGCAGGCGCCGTAGTGCATCATGGGCGTTGCGGTTTGCGGGCCGGCACGGCGCCATGTCGCGGCGGGCTTTGCGGCGCTTCAGTCTGCCGGGGTGTGCCCGGCGGGCCAACGAGATAAATGTGAGGTGAACACATGCTGATATTTGGACCCGCCAAGGCGATCATGGATCGCCTGCCGTACAAGCAGAAGTTCGCCCTGATGGGCGGCCTCAGCGCGATTGCGATAGCCCTCCTGCTGGTGCGCCTGGTGACCATGACCAATGCCACCATCGGCCAGGCGACCAATGAGCTGACCGGACTGAAACTGCTGAAGCCGGCACTGGAAGCCAAGCAGCTCATCGAGCAGCATCGCGCGCTGACCACCCTGGCGCTGGCCAGCAAGGAGTCGGCCGAGGCGTCGGCGAAGAAGGCCGTGGCGACCGAAGCCGAGGTTGCGGACAAGCTGAAGACCCTGGAGGTCCTGGTCGCCGGCGAGGCGAGCAAGCTGAAACTCGACAAGGCACTGGAACAGGTCAAGGCCAGCTGGGCGGCGGCAGCCGGCCCGAACTGGAAAGACAAGCCGCCCACGCTGAACCTGAATACCCACGGCGCGGCGCTTGCTGCGATCAACCAGCTGATACGCGACGCCGCGGACGAAAGCCAGTTGGTGGCGGATTCCTCGCTCGATACGCTGTACATCGTGTCGGCATCGGTGGTGCAGCTGCCGGCCATGCTCGACCAGCTTTCGCGCATCCGCGACGTCGGCACCGAAGTCTTGTTGCGCGGCAAGCCCAACGATGGCGAGCGCGCCCAGTTCTCGAAATGGATGGGCGCCGTGGAGGAGACCCGCAACAGCGTCCTCATCAGCCTGAAGCGGGCGGCGCAGAACAACCCGGACATCGTCCAGGAACTGAAAGGGGTCGAGGCCAATGTCGACAAGAACTTCGGCATCATCACGGCCATGGCCGAGGGCAATCTGCTTGCCGATCCTTATGTCACGGGCGATGCCCTGTCCGAATCGGGGCAGGAAGCCACCGGCGGGCTGTTCACCGAACTGACCAAGACCATGCTGCCGCTGGCCGAACGCCTGGTGGAAAAGCGCCTGGCCAATCTGCGCATCGGCATCTACCTCAGCATGAGCGTGGTTGCCGTCGCCGTGCTGCTGTTCATCTATCTCAGCGTGGGTGCCTATCTCGCGGTGATGGGGGGCGTGCGTTCATTGTCGGCGACGGTGCTGCGCATCGGCGAAGGCGATCTGAGCGGCAGCGCAAGCCTGGAGTCCCGGGACGAACTGGCGGCCGTGGCGGTCAGCGTCAACAAGATGATTTCGCAGATGCGCGAGCTGATCCACGGCATCAAGGACACGGCGGACCGCGTCAAGCAGTCGGCGCAGGCGCTGCTTGCCGCCTCGCAGCATCTGGCCACGGCGACCGGCGAACAGAACGATGCCACTGCCAGCATGGCCGCAACCATGGAAGAAACCACCACCAGCATCGCCGAGATCAGCCGCGGTACCCGCGAGGCGCTCGCCGTGTCGGCCGATTCGGGGAAATTGTCGGTTCGCGGCGGCGAGGTGATATCGCAGACCGTGGTCGAGATCGAAGCCATTTCCGGCGCGGTAACCAGCTCGGCGCAGGCGGTCGACGAACTCGGGCAACTGTCGTCGAGAATCACGGGCATCGTCCAGGTCATACGCGAGATCGCCGACCAGACCAATCTGCTGGCGCTGAATGCGGCCATCGAGGCGGCGCGGGCGGGCGACAGCGGCCGCGGTTTCGCCGTGGTCGCCGACGAAGTGCGCAAGCTCGCCGAGCGGACCGCCAACTCGACCCAGGAAATTGCCACCATGGTCAGCGCCATCCAGAGCGGAACCCAGGGAGCCGTGGAACGCATGGAGTCCGGCGTCAAGCGCGTCCAGCACGGGGTCGAGTTGACGCGCGAGGCCGGTCAGACCATGGCGCGGATCCAGGAAGGCGCCACGCGCGTGGCCCAGCGCATCAACGAGATTTCCCTGGCCATGAACGAACAGGACAGCGCCAGCCAGGAGATCGCCCGCAACGTCGAACTCATCGCCCAGCGTGCCGGCGAGAATTCCATGGTGGTCAATGAGGCCACCGCCACCGCCGGTCAGCTGGACAATCTCGCCGGCCAGCTCAGTGCCATGGTCAGCCGCTTCCGGCTCTCCTGATCCGTCGCGAGGAAACCGGCCGAACCGCTGCCAGGCGGTTCAGGCACGGCGGCCGGCGCGGTTTGCCGCCGGCCGCGCGGAGCGCTCAATAGGTTTCGACGTGGTAGCGGCCCTGCTGCAACAGCGCCGCCTGCAGGGTTTTCCAGTCTAGTCCGTGGCTGCCGCAGACTTCGCTGATGGCGGCATCGACGCCTTGCTCCATGCCCTTGAGGCCGCACAGATACAGGTAGGTGTTCTCGTCCTGCAGCAGACGCACGACCTCGTCGGCGCGGGCGCGAATCAGGTCCTGGACGTACTGCCGGGGCTGGTCGGGGACGCGCGAGAAAGCCAGGTTGATGTCGATGAAGTCCTTCGGCAGCCGCGTCAGCGGACCGAAGTAGGGCAGTTCGGCGGGCGTGCGGGCGCCGAAGAACAGCATCAGCTTGCCGTCCTCGGTCGGGACCGATTTCCGTCGCCGGCGTTCGGTCATTGCGCGCATCGGCGCAGAACCGGTGCCGGTGCAGATCATCAGCAGGTTGCTGCCCGGGTGATTCGGCATCAGGAAGCTGGTGCCGTAAGGCCCGACGACATTGACCTGGTCGCCCTTCTTCAGGTCGCAGAGAAAATTCGATGCCACGCCGCGTACCGCGGCGCCTTCGTGGTCGGCGGTGACCCGCTTCACCGTCAGCGACAGGTTGTTGTAGTGCGGCCGTTCGCCGTCGCGCGGGCTGGCCACGGAGTAAAGGCGCACGTGATGCGGCCGGCCGGCGGCATCGAGCCCCGGCGCCAGGATGCCGATGGTCTGGCCCTCGAGCACCGGAAACGAGGCATTGCCGAAGTCGAGCACGATGTGGCGGATGTCGCTCGACGCGTCCTCGGCCGTCAGTCGGAAGTTGCCGCTGACCGTGGCCACCGCCGGCTTCTGGATCGAGTAGAGATTGACGTAGGGGTGGGCGGCCGACCACGGCGGCGGGGCGATGCCGCCCTGGCCGGACGTCGCCGCCGCGGCGATCTTCGCCACGTCGTCGGGCAGCGCCGGCGCCGTGTCGCCAGCGCCAACTCCTGCGCCCTCGTCAAGCGCCACCTGGGCGGGCAGGGTGTCCCACAGCAGCTGCTCGGCAATCGGGTAGGCCAGGTCGGCGCGCATGTTGCGCCAGCTGTCGATGGCGCCGGTCGGGCAGGGCGAGATGCAGTCGTAGCAGTAATTGCACTTCGCGGCGTCGACCACGTAGTTGCGCGAGTCGTGGCTGATCGCATCGACCGGGCAGGTTTCTTCGCAGGTGTTGCAGCGTATGCAGATCTCCGGATCGATCAGGTGCTGGCGCATGATCGTCACCGGCGTTGTCGAAGCGTTGCTCATAGGGATTCCCTTCGTTCAGTCCGCCTCGTCATTCGACGGAGAACCGTCGCGTGCGGACCGCATGCCGCTGCGGCCCGCACGCGAAAGATTAGCGCAAATCGATCAGTTGAAGCGGACGTAGGCGAAGTCCACCGGCTGGTTGTTGATGCCGCGTGCCGGCGGCGCAATCCAGTTGGCGAACTTGCCCGGTTCCACGACGCGACCCATGAGCGAGCTGACGAAGGCGCGGTCCTCGATCGAAGGCAGCCAGGCCAGGTGATGGTGCGTCCACTCCGCTTCGGAGAGCAGCTTGCCGGCCGGGGAGATCTTGGCCGCGGACAGCGGCCCGATCTTGCGGTTGAAGGCCTTGTGCGGGGCGCTGAGGACGAAGGGGATGCCGGCCTTCTGGATGATCTTGTTCCAGCGCTCGATGCCGCCCTTGGCGTCGGTGACGTAGTCGTCGCGCAGCTTCTCGTTGAGTGCATTGAGGTAGGGGGCCTGGACCGTGAGCAGCTGTCCATCGCCGATTTCGAGCACGGGATAGGCCGCATCGCTGAGTTTGTGGTCGTCGTCCTGCTTGGTTTCCTCGTAGCGGCCCTTGAGACCGGTGTTGTAGAAGGTCGCGGCGTTCGACGAGACGTCGGCGCCGAACAGGTCCATGGTCACGCTGAAATGGAAGTTCAGGTAGCGCTGGATGGTCGGCAGGTCGATCACGCCGGCGGCGCGGATCTTCGCCACGTCGTCGGTCTTGAGCTGGTTCATGACTTCGCAGGTGCGCTGGATCACGCGGCCGACGCCGGACTCGCCGACGAACATGTGGTGGGCTTCCTCGGTCAGCATGAACTTGCAGGTGCGCGCCAGCGGGTCGAAGCCGGATTCGGCCAGCGAGCAGAGCTGGTACTTGCCGTCGCGGTCGGTGAAGTAGGTGAACATGAAGAAGGACAGCCAGTCCGGCGTGCTCTCATTGAAGGCGCCGAGGATGCGCGGATTGTCGGCATCGCCCGAGCGGCGCTCGAGCAGGGCTTCGGCTTCCTCGCGGCCGTCGCGGCCGAAGTAGGCGTGCAGCAGGTAGACCATGGCCCAGAGGTGGCGGCCTTCCTCGACGTTGACCTGGAACAGGTTGCGCATGTCATAGAGCGAGGGGCAGGTCAGGCCGAGGTGGCGCTGCTGCTCGACCGAGGCCGGCTCGGTGTCGCCCTGCGTCACGATCAGGCGGCGCAGGTTGCTGCGGTATTCGCCCGGGACTTCCTGCCAGGCGGCTTCGCCCTTGTGCGCGCCGAAATTCACCTTGCGGCCTTCCTCGGCCGGATTGAGGAAGATGCCCCAGCGGTAGTCGGGCATCTTGACGTAGTCGAAGTGCGCCCAGCCGCCGGGATCGACGCTGACCGCGGTGCGCAGGTAGACGTCGAAGCCCTGCGATTCGTCCGGGCCCATGTCCTGCCACCAGTTGATGAATTCCGGCTGCCAGTGCTCCAGGGCGCGCTGCAGCGTCTTGTTCTCGTTGAGGTTGACGTTGTTGGGAATTTTCTGTGAATAATCGATGCTCATGGCATTCTCCTGATTGGGGTTGGGGTGTCGTTGTTAGCGTGAAACGAGTGTCTGGGTCGCTGGAGATATTGAGCGAAGCGAGCCATTTAGTTACCCCCCGCGAGGGGGCGAGGCGGGAATTCGCGACGCATGCGTCGCGCCGCCGCAGCCGGCTGGCTGTGCAAAGCCAGCCGTGGGCCGCGTAGCGGGAAGGGGGGCGGGCCGAACTTGCCAGCCCATGGCACGATGAGGGTGCAAGCGTTTCATGATTTGCGGGTGATTGTCGAAGCCATGGGCGTTGGTTTGCGTCAGACACGTTCCCAGTTGAACTTGGCTTTGTTGCCGCTGCCGAAGACCTTCAAGGCGCCGGCTTCGCCGACCGCGTTGGGGCGAATGAAGATCCAGTTCTGCCAGGCCGAGAGGCGGCCGAAGACGCGGGTCTCCATGGTTTCGCCGGGGCCGAAGCGCAGGTTGGCTTCCATCGCGGTGAGCGCATCGGGCGACAGGCTGGCGCGCTCTTCGAGCACGATGCGGATCTCGTCTTCCCAGTCGAGATCGTCCGGCGTGGCGGTGACCAGGCCGAGTTCGGCGGCAGCGGCGGCGCCCAGCGGCTTGCCGATCGCGGCCCTGGCGGCCGCGATCGGGCCTTCCTCGCCATAGAAGCGCGCAGCGATGCGGTACTGGCCGTTGACCATCGGGTAGCTGTCGAAATTCATTGCCGACAGCGTCAGCTTGGCTTCCTGCTGCGGGTCGTTGGGCAAGGCCAGCATGTAGCTGCGGTCGGCGGCCAGCAGCAGTTCGGCCAGGGTGCCGGCGAAACAGGCATCGCGCTCGGCGATGGCAATCAGCGTGCGCGAGGTGACGTCGAGGCGCGCCAGGGTGCGCCGCAGCATGCCGACGACTTCGCGCACGAACCAGTGCTGCCGATGACGGGCCAGCGCGGCGTCGGCGGCGAGCACGTGCTGCGCCTCGCCGCGGGTCTTCAGCACCCAGGTGCCGATTTCGAGATCGTTGGTGCGCAGCATCAGGATCGCGTCGTCGAGTTCACGCGCCATCAGCAGCGGCCACCAGGCGGCGCCTGCGGCCAGGATCTCCTCGATGCCGTCTGCCGGCCGCGCCGACGGCGCCGCAACCGTAAGCGTTGCGCGGCGCGACTTGCGGTCGATGACGACATCGACGGTCTCGTAGTGATAGCCGGTTTCGTCGATGCGGCGCTTGAGCGGGGGCAGGGAGACGCCCTTGGCAGCGGCGGGGCGGTCGCTCTGTGCCGCGAGTTCCATCGCGCGCTGTTGCACCTTCTCGGCGAAAGCCTGCGGCTTGGCGTAATCGTCGATCAGGCGCCATTCCTTGGCGCGCTGGGCGCGGACGCCCTCGGTCAGGGTGCAGAAGATGTCGGCGTGGTCGCGCCGGACGCGGCGCTTGTCGGTGACGCGGGTCAGGCCGCCGGTGCCGGGCAGGACACCGAGCAGCGGCACCTCGGGCAGGCTGACCGCGGACGAGCGGTCGTCGATGAGGATGATTTCGTCGCAGGCCAGCGCCAGCTCGTAGCCGCCGCCGGCGGTGGTGCCATTGCAGGCGGCGAGGAATTTGAGGCCGGAGTGGCGGCTGGAATCCTCGATGCCGTTGCGCGTCTCGTTGGTGAATTTGCAGAAGTTCACTTTCCAGGCGTGGGTCGACAGACCCAGCATGAAGATATTGGCGCCGGAACAGAAGATGCGCTCCTTGGCACTGGTGACGACCACGGTGCGGACTTCGGGATGCTCGAAACGGATGCGTTGCAGGGCGTCGTACAGTTCGATATCGACGCCGAGATCGTAGGAATTCAGCTTCAGCTTGTAGCCGGGCTTGATGCCTGCATCCTCGTTGATATCGAGATGGAGCGTGGCGATCTGTCCGCTGCAGGACAGGCGCCAATGCTTGTATTGGTCGGGATGGGTGTCGTAGGTGATGGTCTGCGGGGGGGCTTCCGGATAAGTCATTCGCTTCTCCTTGATTTTAGGTTGCTGTTTCAGCTGGTTCAGGTGGTTATGGCTTGGTGCAACTGGACGAGACAGTCTTCCGGCCTCCGACCGGTGGTATCGAGTGTGAAATCGGCTTTGGAATACAGCGGCTCGCGCGCGACGAGGATGCGGCGCATGTCTTCCATGGCCTCGGTATTGCCTTCCATGGGACGGAAATCGCCCTGGGCGACAACGCGCGACATGTGTTCTTCCGGGGTGGCTTTCACCCAGACGGTGAAGCAGTTCATCAGCAGCAGATTGAAGGTTTCCGCTTCGGAAACGATGCCGCCGCCGACGGTGATGACGGCGCTTTCGTGCTGGGCGATGAAACTTTCCAGGCAGCGCCGTTCCAGGCGGCGAAACCCGGGCTGGCCGTAGAGCATGAACACCTCATTGAGACTCATGCCGGCCTCGGCTTCGATGGCGCTGTTGAGTTCGACGAAGGGCAGGTCAAGTTCGCTGGCGAGCGCACGGCCAAGCGTCGACTTGCCGGCGCCGCGCAGACCTACCAGGGCGATGCGCTTGCGGCGCGAGGCGTCCTCGTTGCCGAAATCGCGCATCAGGCGCAGCAAGGCCTCTTCGAGGCGGTTGGGCGAGAGTTGTTCGAGGAAGCGCGAAATCAGCCTGTACTCCGGCGAGCTCTGCTGCGGCTCCAGCAGCTCGACCAGGGATATACCAAGAGCATGGGCGACATGGCGCAGGACCATGATCGAGGGGTTGGTTTCGCCGCTCTCCACCTGCGCCAGATAGCGTTCCGAAACGTTGGAGCTCTGCGCCAGCGACTTGCGCGACATGCCGCGCCGCGCGCGCGACTCGCGCACGCGGATTCCCAGCGATTGAATGAACTCTGTGTCCGCCGCCTCATCAAAGAAGCGCATGGCACCAAGTATTTCGGTCTTGTCGGTCGATTGCATCTTAGTCAGCCCAGTGATTTCGGTCTGGAGAACGCATAACGGAATCCCGCTGGAAGCAAACGCCTGCTTCATCGGCGTTGAACGCAGAGGCAGCAACTAGAACAACGTTCAAGTAGGTGCACTATAGTACATACTCTAGGGAAATGTAAAAATAATTTTTTAAACCTAATCTAAAAGCAGCTAGTAAACGCATTCAATATTTTGAAAAATAAGGACATTGACAGTGTCCTCAGGAGTAGGAAAAATATTGCATGGGGCTATTGACTAGAGGGTTTTTTTATTTCATACTCCGCTCCAGAATGTGCAGTATGGTTCAGTGATGGAACAATAGTTCCAAATCCACTAATAGAACGGCGCGTCCGGAACACGACTTGTGATGGATAGCCAAAAAGGAGGCACCAATGGCTGATGGTTTGTTCGACCAGTTCAAGAGCTGGTATGAGAATCGCCACGACTATGCACGCGACTGGAAGCAGCGCACCGGCGGGCAGGTTGTGGCTACGATGTGTACCTATACCGCGGAGGAGTTGCTGATCGCTTGCGGCATGCTGCCGGTGCGCGTGCTCGGCGCCCACGAACCGCAGAACGTGACCGAGCCGCACATCTTCGGCATGTTCTGTCCCTTCTGCCGCGATTCGCTGGCCCAGGGCCTGCTCGGTCGCTACGATTACTGCCAGGGCGTTACGCTGACGCAGTCCTGCATCCAGTATCGGCAGACCTTCAGTTCCTGGCGCAGCAACGTGCCGACCGTGGAATGGGACTACTACGTGGCGATGCCCAACGAAGTTCAGTCGGCGCATGCCCGCAAGGCGCACTACAACGAACTCCAGTCCTTCCGCACCTTCCTCCAGGCCCTGACCGGCAAGGAGTTGACCGACGACATGCTCAGGGAGGCGCTGGCCGTGGTCGATGAGAACCGCCGCCTGTTGCGCGAGTTGTTCGAGTACCGCAAGGTCGCCAATCCGCAGATCACGGGATGCGAAGCGCTCTACGCCTCGATTACCGCGCAGTTTGTGGACAAGCGCGAGCACAACGAGATGTTGAAGAAGGTGCTTGCCGCGATGCCCACGCGCCAGTTGAATCGCAAGGAAGGCGTGCGCTTCATGACCATCGGTTCGGAAAATGACGACCTCGCGTTCATGAACATGGTCGAGTCGGTCGGATCGACCATCGTCATCGACGACCAGTGTTCCGGCACCCGCTACTTCTGGAACGAATCGAAGCCCGAGGACGACGTGATCAAGGCGATCGCCGATCGCTACTGCGACCGTCCGGCCTGCCCGACCAAGGATTACCCGGCCCACACGCGCTTTGACCATGTGCTGGGCCTGGCCAAGGAGTTCAACGCGCGCGCCGCGATCTTCCTGCAGCAGAAGTTCTGCGATCCGCATGAGGGCGACTATCCCGACCTCAAGGCGCACCTTGAGAGCAACGGTATCCCGACGCTGTTCCTGGAATTCGACATCACCAATCCGATCGGCCCCTTCCGCATTCGTATCGAGGCATTCCTCGAGACGATGAGCGACGAAGAGCTGTTCTAGACCAAGGGGGAAGCAGATGAACGCACCGAACAAGTATCCGACCGAATCCCTCAAGCTGTGGGGCAAGGCCAAACAACTGCGCGAGCAGTACTACCAGAACTACGCGCGCGCCAAGGACAACGGCGGCCTGCGCTGGTCGGGTTCGGCCTGGGCGCTGGATGCCCTGCCGGCCGGCCTCGGCGACGACGTCTATTCGCTGACCGGCGAGCCCTACGCGGCGGCCGTCGCGCACGACAAGAAGTTCGCCAAGGAATGCATGGATGCCGCGGAGTCGGTGGGCTTTGCCCGCGACCTGTGCTCCTACATGCGCATCTACTGGGGCGGCATGCACCTCGACAAGTATCTTTACGGCGGCAAGTTCCCCAAGCCCGACTTCATTTTCCAGACGCAGATCTGCTGCTCCCACTCCAAGTGGTACCAGCACGTCGCCAAGGAAGAGAAAGTGCCGCAGTTCTACGTCGATGTCGGCGTCGGTCCCTACAAGGACATGAATGCGGCGCGCCTCGACTACGTCACCAACCAGCTGCACGACAGCATCGAGTTCATGGAGAAGGCCACGGGCCGCACCTTCGACGACGAGAAGTTGCTCAAGGCGGTGAAGAACGAAATGCGCTCGACCAGCCGCTGGGCCGACATTTGCGCCCTGAACAAGGTCAAGCCGGCGCCGCTCGACGAGAAGACCATGTACTCGCTGTACGTATTGGCGACGCTGTCGAAGTCCTCGCAGTGGTGTGCCGACTTCTACGACGAGCTCTACGACGAGGTCAAGGATCGCGTCGCGCGCGGCATCGCCGCCGTGCCGAACGAGAAGTGCCGCATGATGTCGGACACGCAGCCGCCCTGGTCCTTCCTCAAGATCTTCCGCTACCTCGAAACCTACGGTGCGGTGTCCATCGGTTCGCTCTACACCTTCGCCCTCGAAGGCATCTGGGAAGACAAGCCGGACGGCAGCTGGGGCGGCAGGTCCCTGCCCTGGGAGAAGGGCATCGAGATGAACACCCGCGACCAGATCCTGCGCCTCTACGCCGACTGGAATCTTTCCAAGCCGCAGTGGCAGCACTTCTTCGATCCGCGCCTGAAGACCGAAATGATGCTGCGCATCGTCAAGGAATGGCAGGTCGACGGCGTCATGCTGCACCTGAACCGCGGCTGCGAAGGCCTCAGCCTCGGCATCATGGAAAACCGCGGCGGCATCGCCAAGGCCGGCGTGCCGATCATGACCTTCGAAGGCAACATGGGCGACGAGCGCGAGTTCGACGAAGTGCGCACGCAGGCACGGGTCGACGCCTTCATGGAACAGCTCGGCCTGCGTCGCCAGGCTGCCTGATCTAATCGAGAGCAAAAAGGAGGAATTACGATGATTACCGCTGGAATCGATATGGGCTCGCGCAGCATCAAGGTGGTGCTGCTGGAGGAACTCAAGGTGGACGGTGCGCCGCAACTCAAGTACGGCGTGAAGAAGGCGCACATCATGATGCCGGGCGACCTGGACCAGGACGTGGCGGCCGACAAGGCCTACGACGAGGCCCTGGCTGCTGCCGGGCTCAAGCGCGACGACGTCAAGGTGGTGTTCGCCACCGGCGCCGGGCGCAAGCAGGTGGGTTTCGCCACCGAAGGCATCACGGAAATGACCGCCGGTGCCAAGGGTGCGGTATTCATGTATCCGCAGGCGCGTACCGTGGTCGATGTCGGCGCCGAGGAAGGCCGCGGCATGAAGACAGACGGCGAAGGTCGCGCGATCGACTTTGCCGGCAACGAGAAATGCGCGGCCGGCGCCGGTTCTTTCGCCGAAGCCATGAGCCGTGCCCTGCAGATGACGCTCAAGGAGTTCGGCGAGGCCAGCCTCAAGTCCGACAAGTCGATTCCGATGAACGCCCAATGCACGGTGTTCGCCGAGTCCGAAGTGGTGTCGCTGATCCATTCCTCGACGCCGAAGAACGACATCGCCAAGGCCGTGCTCGATGCCGTCGCCAGCCGCGTCTGCGCCATGGTGCGTCGCGTCGGCATCGAAGGTGAAGTGGTACTGATCGGCGGCATGGTGCATAACGCCGGTTTCGTCCAGTCGCTGAAGGTGGCGATGGGCGTCGATGCGATTTCCCTGCCCGACATGCCGGAGTACATCAGTGCGCTGGGTTGCGCCCTGATTGCTGCCGATCGTCAGCACTGAAACTTAAAGGAGCGAAAAGATGAATGCAGAAGTGATAGCCCCGACCGCCCCCGAGAAGAAGGAATTCTGGCGCTGGCAGGAAAATACCTGGGTCGATGAGACCAAGGACTGGAAGACGGCCAAGATCATCACCTGTGGTATCGACGTCGGCTCGGTGTCGTCGCAGGCGGTGCTGGTGGTCGACGGCGAACTCTACGGCTTCAACAGCATGCGCACCGGCAACAACTCGCCGGATTCCGCCACCAACGCGCTGCAAGGCGTGATGGACAAGTGCGGCATGAAGCTGGAAGACATCCACTACGTGGTCGGCACCGGCTACGGCCGGGTCAATGTCCCCTTCGCCCACAAGGCGATCACCGAGATCGCCTGCCATGCCCGCGGTGCCAACTACATGGGCGGCAACGGCGTGCGCACCATTCTCGACATGGGCGGCCAGGACTGCAAGGCCATCCACTGCGACGAGAAAGGCAAGGTCACCAACTTCCTGATGAACGACAAGTGCGCTGCCGGCACCGGGCGCGGCATGGAAGTCATCTCCGACCTGATGCAGATCCCGATCGCCGAACTCGGTCCGCGTTCCTTCGACGTCGATGTCGAACCGGCCGCCGTATCATCGGTCTGCGTGGTGTTCGCCAAGTCCGAGGCGCTGGGCCTGCTCAAGGCCGGCTACACCAAGAACAAGGTGATCGCGGCGTATTGCCAGGCGATGGCCGAGCGCGTAGTGTCGCTGCTGGAGCGCATTGGCGTCGAGGAAGGCTTCTTCATCACCGGCGGCATCGCCAAGAATCCCGGCGTCGTCAAACGCATCGAGAAGCTGCTCGGCATCAAGGCGATGGACACCAAGATCGACAGCCAGATCGCCGGCGCCCTCGGCGCCGCGCTGTTCGGCTACACGCTGATGGCGAAGAAGGCTGCCGCCTGAGAGCCTGCCTGCGGCAGCCGGCACCGTGCCGGCTGCGGGCGGGACCTGACCTGGAGGAAGAGACATGATCGCCAATTACGGTTACAAGGATGGCTCCGGTGAGTACTACATCAGCATCGACACCGACAAGTGCATCGGCTGTACCGCCGCGCGCGCCTGCCTGACGGCCTGTCCGAAGCAGATGTTCGAAATCATCACCGACGACTACGACGACGAGGTGGCCTGGATCAAGAAGCCCAACTGCCGCACCCTGGCCTATGACTGCGCCGATTGCAAGCCCTCGGGCGGCTACACCAGCCTGCCCTGCATCACGGCCTGCACGCCGGGTGCGATCAAGCATTCGTGGTGAGCGAGGTGATTCCCATGGCTGAACCAACACGGCGTGTGATTCCCATCGCGCAGACCAAGGCGGTCAACCCCGAGGATGCCTTGCTCAGGGACGGCTGGGTGCGCCAGACCGTCATCGGCGAGCCGCGCTTGTCCGAGATCGTGCAGAACTACAAGGCGATGGGCTTCGAGGTCCATGTCGAGGAGTTCAAGACCGAGGGCGAAAGCGGCTGCAACACCTGCTTCGATGCGGGTCAGGGCATGGGCTTCATGTATGGCACGGTCTATGTGCGCAAGCGCAGCGAACCGGCAGGCGAAGACGAATTGTTTTAAGAATTGGCGCCCGAGGCGCCGCCGACTACATAAGGAGGAAACAAATGGCTGATCAGAAACGAATCATGCGGGTGTTGCGCCAAGGGGATCTGGATGCCATCGTCGCCATCGACGCATTCGCTTCGAAGGAACCGCGCCAGGAATACTACGAGCGCAAGATTGCCGGCATCCTGAACAAGAACGCCAACGTCAACACCTCGATCGTCTGCGAAATCGACGGCAAGGTGGTCGGCTTCGTCATGGGCTATGTCTTTTTCGGCGAATTCGGCATTGCCGATGCGACCGCGACCATCGATACCCTGGGCGTGCATCCGGATTTCCGCAAGCACGGCGTCGCCGCCGAGATGCTCGACACCTTCATGATGAACATGAAGGCGGCCGGGGTGAAGAAGGTCTATACGCTGGTGAACTGGGACGATTTCGCCCTCGAAAAATTCTTCTCGGCCAACAAGTTCGTGCCGTCGAAGCGCATCAATCTCGAGTGCGTGCTTCCCTGAGAGCCTGACGGCACTCCGACGGGTCATGTGGATCGATACCCATTGTCATACCAAGCATTCCTATGACAACTGGCTTGAACCGCTTGACCTGATCCGGCGCGCCAAGGCACTCGGGCTCGATGGCGTGTGCATCACCGAGCACTATTCCTACGAGGCCTCGGAGCCGGTCGAACGGATCGGCCGCGAGGAGGGCCTGCTGGTCCTGCGCGGCGTGGAAATCGCCACCGACCGGGGCCACCTGCTGGCCTACGGCGTTGTCGATGACGGCTGGAACATCTGGAATCGCGACAGCTATCTGCCGCTCGAGGAAGTGATAGCACACATCAACGACCTCGGCGGCATTTGTGCGCCGGCGCATCCGTTTCGCAATGTCGGGCTTTCGAGCCTGCTGGAAGGGCTGCTGGACTTGAGGGATATCGCTGCGGTGGAATCGCACAACGGCGTCAATGCCGAAAGCGACAACGACCTGGCGATCCGGGCCAGCGCACATCTGGGCCTGCCGACGCTGGGCGGCAGCGATTGCCACAAGGTGGCGGCGGTGGGGCGTTGTGCGACGGAGTTTTCGCAGCCGGTAACGGATATGGCGAGTTTTGTCGCCGCGGTAAAGGCGGGCGCCTGTCGTGGCGCCTACTACCAGCCCTACCGGGCGGCCTGAGCGCAGCAGTTTGAAATGTAGGCGCGGGGCCCGTGGTGGCCGCGCGAGCCAGTCGAAAGACGCATCGAGGAGGAAGACATGCAGGCCGTACAGACGTCCGAGATCAGGTGGTACAAGACCCGCAAGGCGCCCGCTGCCGGCGCTTCCGCCGCCGACAACGGAGCGATGGTCAGTCTCACCATAGACGGCAAGGCGGTCGAGGCGCCCGAGGGCGTGTCGCTGCTGTCCGCCGCGAGCGCAGCCGGCATCTATATTCCGGCCCTCTGCGCCCACCCCGATCTGCCGCCCAGCTCGCAGCGCGGCGGCGATTCCGGCTGCAACCTCTGCGTGGTCGAGATCGCCGGCATGAGCGGCATGCGCACCTCCTGCTCGATCGCGGTCGCGGCCGGCATGGTCGTCACCACGACTTCGCCGGCCATCGACAAGCTGCGCAAGGACGGCATCGCCAGGACCCTCGGCACGCATCCCCACGTCTGCCTGACCTGTCCGCAGCGCGACGGTTGCAGCCGCACCACCTGTTCCTTCGGCAATCCCGTCGAGCAGCGTTGCTGCTCCATCTTCAACAGCTGCGAATTGCGCAAGGTGGCCGACCACATCGGCATTCCGCCGACGACGCCGAACTACAAGCACGTCCAGCTGCCGGTGATCAAGAACGAACCCTTCTACGACCGCGACTACAACCTCTGCATCGACTGCCGGCGCTGCCTGGTGGCCTGCAACGACGTGCGCGGCGTCGGCTGCCTCGAAGTCAAGAACACCGACGGCCGCACCTGGGTCGGCACCATCGCCGACACGCTGCTCGAATCCGGCTGCAAGTTCTGCAGCGCCTGCGTCACCGTGTGCCCGACCGGCGCGCTGATGGATCGCACGCTGGACGTCGCGCGCGTGGAAGAGACGCAGGTGCCCTGCAAGGCGACCTGTCCGGCCGGCATCGACGTGCCGCGCTACGTGCAGCTGGTAGGCCTCGGCAGGTACGGCGAGGCCGTCGCGGTGGTGCGCGAAAAACTGCCCTTCCCGGGCATACTCGGCCGCGCCTGTTTCAGCCCCTGTGAAACCGCCTGCCGGCGCAAGGACCTCGACGATCCGCTGTCGATCCGCAGCCTCAAGCGCATTGCGGCCGACAACGATACCGGCTTGTGGCGCGAGCATTCGATCCAACTGCCGCCTTCGGGCAAGAAGGCCGCGGTGGTCGGCGCCGGCCCCGGCGGACTCACGGCTGCCTATTACCTGGCCAAGAAGGGTCACGCCGTCACGGTGTTCGACGCCTTGCCGGCCGCCGGTGGCATGGTCCGCTACGGCATTCCGTCGTATCGCGTGCCGCTGGACGTGATCGATCAGGAAGTGGCCGAAGTCGAAAAGCTCGGCGTCGAATTCCGCTTCAACACCCGCATCGAGAACATCGACGAACTGTTGGCGCAGGGCTTCGATAGCGTCTTCCTCGGCATCGGTGCGCAGAACGGCGATGCGCTCGGCATCCCCGGCGACACGCTGCCCAATGTGATCGACAGCCCGACCTTCCTGCGCGCCGTGACCACGGGCAAGGTCGGCAAAGTTGGCGCTGGCGATGCGGCGATCGTGATCGGCAAGCGCGTCGCGGTGATCGGCGGCGGCAACGTCGCCACCGACAATGCGCGTTCCGCGCGGCGCCTGGGCGCCGAAGTGGTGGATATGGTGTATCGCCGCACCCGCGAGGAAATGCCGGCGCGCGACGACGAGGTCCAGGGTTGCATCGACGAAAAGGTCAATCTGCGTTTCCTGCTGGCGCCGAAGAAAATCGAACTCAACGACGGCGGCAGCTCGCGCCTCAAGATCACCTACGTCAGGATGGAGCTCGGCGAGCCCGATGCCTCGGGGCGTCGCCGTCCGCTGGAGATTGCCGGCAGCGAATTCACCGAGGACGTCGACCTGGTGATCGGCGCCATCGGCCAGCGGCCCGAGGAGTTTCCCGCCTACGCCGTGCAGGTATCGAAAAACGGCCGCGTGCAGGTGCGCGAGGACAGCATGCTGACCAGCCGTCCCGGCGTCTATGCCGGCGGCGACTGCGTGCTCGGCCCCTCGTCGCTGATCGAGTCGGTGGCCCAGGGCCGCAAGGCCGCCGCGGCGATGGATGCCTATCTCGGCGGCGACGGCAACATCGAGGAAACGCTGCTGCCGGACTGGGATACCGATCCGCATATCGGCCGCGAGGAAGGCTTCAATACCAGGAAGCGCCTGCACCCGATCTTCATCGATCCGGAGCAGCGCGACAACTGGAACGAGGTCGAGCTCGGCTTCGATGAAGCCACGGCCCGTGCCGAGGCCCTGCGTTGCCTCAAGTGCAATCTGGCGGCGAAGATCGAGGACATGGTGCTGCCGCCGGAAGCCTGGCTGGAACTGAATGCCGGGAACGTGGCCGGCGTGCAGACCGAGTCCGGCGTGTATCAGCTGCTCGATGCCGACAAGAAGGTGCTGCTGATCAAGGGCGTCGAGAATTTGCGCGAAGGCCTCGAAGAAATGCTCGACAAGGCCGACATCGCCAAGTACTTCGTCTGGGAGGACGCGCCCTTCTTCAGCCAGCGCGAGAACCAGCTGGTGCAGGCCTACATGCAGCAATACGGCGGCATGCCGCCGGGCGTCGGCGCCGACGAAATGGACGATCTGTTCTAGATCGCGGCTAACAAGAAAAGGAAAACATACATGGCAGATTTCAAGTTCATCTCCTACGAGGATCAGGGCGAAACGCTGCGCCTGGCCATCAACCGGCCGCCCTACAACGTGCTCGACATCGCCACCATGGAAGAGATGAATGCCGCGCTCGACCTGGCGATGGAAAACACCACGGCCAAGGTCCTGGTCATCACCGGCAACGGCGACAAGACCTTCTCTTCCGGCGTCGACGTGGTCGACCACACGCCGGACAAGGTGGTGAAGATGATCGAGGTGTTCCACGGCATCCTGAAGCGCCTGATGCAGGTCTCGATACCCACCGTGGCTGCCGTCAACGGCGCGGCGCTGGGCGGCGGCTGCGAACTGGCGATCGCCTGCGACATGGTGGTGGCTTCGGACAACGCCAAGCTCGGCCAGCCCGAAATCAAGCTCGGCGTGTTCCCGCCGATCGCCGCGATCCTGTTGCCGCGCCAGATTCCGATGACCAAGGTCATGGAACTGCTGCTCGGCGGCGGCATCATCGATGCGAAGGAAGCTCATCGCCTCGGCCTGGTGAACACCGTGTTTCCGAAAGAGACTTTCGCGGCCGACACGGCGAAGTTTCTCGAACAGTTCACCTCGCTCTCGCGCGTGGCACTGATCCATACCAAGAAGGCGGTCAAGGAAGCGGCGACGCGGCCCTTCTACGAGGCGCTGTTCCATATCGAACAGCATTACCTCAAGGACCTGATGGCAACGGAAGATGCCAAGGAAGGCTTGAACTCCTTCATAGAAAAGCGCAAGCCGGTCTGGAAGAACAAGTAGTTAACTTCAGGGGAAAAGCATGATTCCGAGCACCATCCAGACGTGGCAGATGACCGAACCGGGCAAGCTGCTGCGTACCGAAATTCCGATGCCCGAACTGCAGGCCGGCGAGGCCCTGGTCGAGATCCGCGGTTGCGGCGTCTGCCACACCGACCTGTCCTATTTCTACATGGGCGTACCGACCGTGCATAAGGGTCCGCTGTCGCTGGGCCACGAGATTTCCGGCGTGGTCGTCGCCGGCGATGCGCGGGTGCTGGGCAAGGAAGTCATCATCCCGGCGGTACTGCCCTGCAACAAGTGCGAGCTGTGCAAGACCGGCCGCGGCAACCGCTGCCTGGCGCAGAAAATGCCCGGCAATTCGATGGGCATCTACGGCGGCTACTCCAGCCACATTCCGGTGCCGGCCGCCGATCTGTGCATCGTCGGCAATCGCGGCAAGATTCCGCTGGAACACCTGTCGGTGATCGCCGACGCGGTGACCACGCCCTACCAGGCCGCCAAGCGCGCCCGTTTGCAGGCCGGCGATCGCGTCATCATCATCGGCGCCGCCGGCGGCGTCGGCAGCTTCATGACCCAGGTAGCCAAGGGCATGGGCGCCGCCGCGGTGATCGGCATCGACATCAACGAGGAGAAGCTCGAGTTCATGAAGGGCTACGGCGCCGACTTCACGATCAACCCGAAGGGCAAGAGCGCCAAGGAGGTCAAGGAGCTGTTCAAGGGCTACTGCAAGGAGCAGGGCCTGCCGGCCAACTACGGCTGGAAGATCTTCGAAGTCACCGGCAGCAAGCCGGGGCAGGAACTGGCGCTGTCGCTGCTGTCCTTCACCGGTACGCTGATCGTGGTTGGCTACGGCAGCGACGAGACGTCCTACGTGCTGTCCAAGCTGATGGCCTTCGACGCCGAACTGATCGGCACCTGGGGCTGTCTGCCCGAGTACTACCCGAAAGTGCTGGAGATGTGCGTGGATGGCCGCATCGTGCTCGAACCTTTCGTCGAGACGCGGCCCATGAGCCAGATCGAGCAGGTCTTCGACGAGGCGCACCACGGCAAGCTGAAGCGGCGCGTGATCCTGACCCCCGATTTTTGATAGCGAAACATTTACGAATTCACAGAGGAGAAACAACATGGCACTGGAATGGCTACGCAGGGAAAACGATCTCAAGGATCACCAGCTCATCGATAACAGCCACTTCGGCACCGCATCGCCCAGCGATGCGCCGACGGTGATCTACGAAGAGCGTCCGGTGCTGGACGACAAGGGCGCCGTAGTGCCCGGCCTGTTCTCGGCCTGGATCTGGCTCAACAACCCGAGCCAGTACAACTCCTACACGACGGACATGGTCAAGGGCGTCATCGCCGGCATGCAGCGCGCGTCCTCCGACCGCAAGATCGTCGCCGCGGTGTTCACCGCGGTCGGCGACAAGGCCTTCTGCACCGGCGGCAACACCGCCGAGTACGCCTCCTACTACTCCAAGCGGCCCAACGAGTACGGCGAGTACATGGACCTGTTCAACGCCATGGTGGACGGCATCCTCAACTGCAAGAAACCGGTGATCTGCCGCGTCAATGGCATGCGCGTCGCCGGCGGCCAGGAAATCGGCATGGCCACCGACATCACGGTCTCCTCCGACCTGGCGATCTACGGCCAGGCCGGGCCGAAGCACGGCTCGGCGCCGGTCGGCGGCTCGACCGACTTCCTGCCCTGGTTCCTGTCGATGGAAGATGCGATGTACAACTGCATCTCCTGCGAGACCTGGAGCGCCTACAAGATGAAATCCAAGGGCCTCGTCACCAAGGTGGTGCCGGTGCTGAAGAAGGACGGCGAATGGGTCAGGAACCCGCTGGTGCGCACCGACACCTATGTCGACGACGGCGAGATCGTCTATGGCGAGCCCGTGGCCGGCGACCAGATCGCCGCCGCCAAGGCCCTGATGGCCGAGTGCAAGACCGATTTCGAACTGCTCGACGCCGAAGTCAATCGCCTGGTGTGGAAGTTCGCCAACCTGTTCCCCAACTGCCTGATCAATTCGATCGACGGCATCCGCGGCAAGAAGAAATTCTTCTGGGACCAGATGAAGCTGCCGAACCGCCATTGGCTCGCCGCCAACATGAACCACGAAGCCTGGCTCGGTTTCAATGCCTTCGATGCGAAGAAGCCGACCGGCAAGGACGTCATCGACTTCATCAAGTTCCGCCAGCTGGTGGCCGAAGGCGCGCTGTTCGACGACAAGTTCGCCGAGCAGGTGCTGGCCAAGCCAAAGGGCTGAGGCTAAAAGGCATTTGATCTTGCTTGTTGGCTGAATCATCATTCTCAATCGGGACCAGCACATGCAGCTAAAAGATAGAGTCGCCTTCGTCACCGGCGCCGGGCAGGGCATCGGCGCCTCCGTGGCCAAGGCCTACGCCCGCGAGGGCGCCAGGGTCGCGGTGATCGACATGAACGGCGCGGCGGCCGAGAAGGTCGCGGCCGAGATAGTTGGCGCTGGCGGCACGGCGCTCGGCCTTGCCTGCGACGTCGCCGATCGCGCCCAGGTCGAGGCGGCTGCGGCCAAGGTCAACGCCGCCTGGGGCCGCATCGACATCCTGGTGAACAACGCCGGCATCACCCGCACCGCGATGCTCAACAAGATGAGCATCGAGCAGTGGAACCAGGTCATAGGCGTGCATCTGACCGGCGCCTTCAACTGCCTGCAGGCCGTGGTCGGCGGCATGATCGAGCGCCAGTACGGCCGTATAATTTACGTGACGTCCGCCGCCGGGGTGCTGGGCACCATAGGCCAGATCAACTACAGCGCGGCGAAAGCAGGAATTCTCGGCATGACCAAGAGCACGGCGAAGGAGTTGGCCCGCTACAACATCACCGCCAATGCCATCGCACCAGGTGCCGCGACGCCGATGACGGAAGTGATTCGTACCGATGATCGTTTCAAGGAGAAGTACCTCGACCGCATTCCCCTGGGTCGCTGGGCCGAGCCGGAGGAAATCGCGCCGGTGTTCATCTTTTTCGCTTCGGATGCCTCGGCCTACGTGACCGGCCAGATACTCGCCGCCGACGGCGGCATGACAATACACTGATTGAAGGGAAACACATGAGCAGCCAACCGCGTTTCAACTGGGAAGACCCCCTGCTGCTGGACCAGCAGCTGACCGACGACGAACGCATGGTGCGCGACACCGCGGCCGCGTATTCGCAGGACAAGCTGGCGCCGCGCGTGCTCGAAGCCTTCCGCAACGAGAAAACCGACCCGGCGATCTTCCGCGAGATGGGCGAACTTGGCCTGCTCGGCACGACCATCCCCGAGGAGTACGGCGGCGCCGGCATGAACTACGTCTGCTACGGCCTGGCCGCGCGCGAAGTCGAGCGCGTCGATTCGGGCTACCGCTCGATGATGAGCGTGCAAAGCTCGCTGGTCATGGTGCCGATCTACGAGTTCGGCAACGAGGCCACGCGCAAGAAGTACCTGCCGAAGCTCGCCACCGGCGAACTGATCGGCTGCTTCGGCCTGACCGAGCCCAACCACGGCTCCGACCCCGGCAGCATGATCACGCGCGCCCGCGCCGTCGATGGCGGCTACAGCATCTCGGGTTCGAAAATGTGGATCACCAACAGCCCGATCGCCGACGTCTTCGTCGTCTGGGCCAAGGACGACGGCGGCCAGATCCGCGGCTTCGTGCTGGAGAAGGGCTGGAAGGGGCTTTCCGCCCCGGCCATCCACGGCAAGGTCGGCCTGCGCGCCTCGATCACCGGCGAGATCGTCATGGACGAAGTCTTCTGCCCCGAGGAGAACGCCTTCCCCGACGTGCGCGGCCTCAAGGGCCCCTTCACCTGCCTCAACTCGGCGCGCTACGGCATCGCCTGGGGCGCACTCGGTGCGGCAGAGTACTGCTGGCATGCGGCGCGCCAATACACGCTGGATCGCAAGCAGTTCGGCCGGCCGCTGGCGGCCAACCAGCTGATCCAGCTCAAGCTGGCCAACATGCAGACCGAGATCACCATGGCGCTGCAAGGCTGCCTGCGCCTGGGCCGGATGAAGGACGAGGGCACGGCGGCGGTCGAGATCACCTCGATCATGAAGCGCAATTCCTGCGGCAAGTCGCTCGACATCGCACGCGTGGCGAGGGACATGCTGGGCGGCAACGGCATCTCCGACGAGTTCGGCGTGATCCGCCATGTGGTCAACCTCGAAGTGGTCAACACCTACGAAGGCACGCACGACATTCATGCGCTGATCCTGGGCCGGGCGCAGACGGGAATACAGGCATTCAGCTGATGGGGCGGGGCAATCGCATGAATGCGCCGACTCCCTTCCGTGCAAGGGGAGGGAGCTGTCGTTTCATGTGGTCGCCCGGCCGCTGCTGGGGCGGCATCTATAGCAGAATGTCGAGCAAGTGAGACCAATACCCGCCACAGAGCCAAGGAGGAGACTGTCATGCCAGAACTGAGCACTGCCGATCACGGCACATCGCCGCCGCGGGTCAGCATTCCGCGCGAGTACAACGCCGCCTACGATCTGATCGAAAGGAATCTGCGCGCCGGCCGGGCCGGCAAGACCGCCTTCATCGACGATCAGGGCAGCTATACCTACGGCGAACTGGCCGAGCGGGTCAACCGCTTCGGCAACGTGCTGACCGGCATCGGTCTGCAGGCCGAGGACCGCGTGATGCTGTGCCTGCTCGACACCATCGACTTTCCCACGGCCTTTCTCGGCAGCATCCAGGCCGGCATCGTACCGATCGCCGCCAACACCCTGCTGACCACGGCCGACTACGACTTCATGCTCGGCGATTCGCGGGCCAAGGCCCTGGTGGTTTCGGAAGCCCTGTGGCCGCAGTTTGCGCCCATCGTCGCCAGGCATCCGACGCTCAGGCAGGTCGTGGTCTCCGGCAAGGACGGCAAGGGCCACAAGTGTCTGGACGATTTGATGAAGGGTGCCGGCACGAACTTCACACCGGCGCCGACCACCTGCGACGACTTCTGTTTCTGGCTTTATTCCTCGGGTTCGACCGGGACGCCGAAGGGCACCGTGCATCTGCATTCGCACCTGATCCAGACCGCCGAACTGTATGGCAAGGCGGTGCTGGGGATACGCGAGACCGACCTGGTGTTTTCCGCGGCCAAGCTGTTCTTCGCCTATGGCCTGGGCAACGGACTGACCTTTCCGATGTCGGTCGGGGCGACTGCCGTACTCATGGCCGAGCGTCCCACGCCACAGGCGGTGTTTCAGCGTTTGCGCCAGCATCAGCCGTCGATTTTCTACGGTGTGCCGACGCTCTATGGCGCCCTGCTGGCCAGCCCGGACATGCTCACGCGCACCGAAGTGCCGCGCCTGCGCGCCTGTACTTCAGCCGGCGAAGCGCTGCCTGCCGACATCGGCCGGCGCTGGACCGAACAGCTCGGTGTCGAGATACTCGACGGCATCGGCTCCACCGAGATGCTGCATATTTTCCTCTCCAACCGTGCCGGCGAAGTGCGTTACGGCACCACCGGCAAGCCGGTTCCCGGTTATGCCGTGCGCCTGATCGGTGAAGACGGCAACCCGGTGTCGCCCGGCGAGATCGGCGAACTGCAGATCAACGGTCCGAGTTCGGCGGTCATGTATTGGAACAGCCGCGAGAAGTCGCGTCATACCTTCATGGGCGACTGGACGCGCAGCGGCGACAAGTACATCGAATCCGCCGACGGCTACTTCCAGTATTGCGGACGTTCCGACGACATGCTGAAAGTCTCCGGCATCTACGTCTCGCCCTTCGAGGTCGAAGGCGCGCTGATGACCCACGAGGCGATTCTCGAAGCCGCCGTGGTGGCGCATGCCGACACCGACGAACTGATCAAGCCCAAGGCCTACATCGTGCTCAAGGCGGGCGTGGAGCCGTCGGACGCGCTGCGCGATGCGCTGAAGCTGCACGTCAAGGAACAACTGGCGCCCTACAAATATCCGCGCTGGATAGAGTTCGTCGCCGAATTGCCGAAGACGGCAACCGGGAAGATACAACGCTTCAAGCTGCGCTAAGACAGCGGAATCGAAGCTTGACATGTCAACTGGCTTGACGCGTCAGCAGGGAAGTGTTGTGATTACAGGCCGAGAACCGCATGGGGCGCGAATGCCTTTGCGTCCTTCAAAAACCGTTGAGTGAGGAGAAACACAATGCAAAAAAAATCGACCTATGATCGCCGCGGATTTCTGCTCGGCAGCACAGCCATCGTCGGCGCAACGGCCGCCGGTACGCTGTTGCCGACCGGCGCCGCGCTGGCCCAGCAGGGCAAGCTGAAAGTCGGCCTGATGCTGCCCTATACCGGCACCTTCGCGCAGCTCGGCGTCGCCATCACCAACGGCTTCAAGCTGGCGGTGGAAGAGCGCGGCGGCAAGCTCGGCGGTCGCGAGATCGAATATTTCACGGTGGATGACGAATCGAATCCGGCCAAGGCGCCGGAGAACGTCAACAAGCTGGTGCAGCGCGACAAGGTCGATGTGGTCATCGGCACCGTGCATTCGGGCGTGGTGATGGGCATGGCCAAGGTACTCAAGGAGTCCGGCACGCTGTGGATCAATCCCAATGGCGGCGCCGGCGCCATGACTGGAGCCGCCTGCGCACCCAACTTTTTCCGCACTTCATTTTCCAACTGGCAGACCACGCACGCGCTGGGCAAGGTGCTCAAGGCCAAGGGCCACAAGAATGCCGTGTTCATCACCTGGAAATATGCGGCGGGCGAGGAGATGATGGAAGGCTTCAAGGAAGGCTTCGAGAAAGAAGGCGGCAAGCTGACCAAGGAGCTCTACGTGCCCTTCCCGCAGGTCGAGTTCCAGGCCCTGCTGACCGAGATCGCCAGCATCAAGCCCGACGCCGTGGTGGCCTTCTTTGCCGGCGGCGGTGCGGCCAAGTTCCTCAAGGATTACCAGGCCGCCGGCCTCAAGGGCAAGATTCCGCTGTATGGTTCGGGCTTCCTCACCGACGGCGTGCTCGAAGCCGTGGGCGATGCCGGCGAAGGCGTGGAAACCACGCTGCACTATGCCGATGGCCTCGACACCAAGAAGGACAAGGCCTTCCGCCTGGCCTATGCCAAGACCTTCAAGCTGCAGCCCGACGTCTATGCGGTGCAGGGCTATGACGCCGGCCAGTTGCTGGCCGCCGGCCTCGACGGCGTCAAGGGCAATGTCGGCAACAAGGTGGGCGTGATCAAGGCCATGGAAGCAGCCAAGATCGACAGTCCGCGCGGTGCATGGACGCTGTCCAAGGCGCACAACCCGGTGCAGGACATGTATCTGCGCAAGGTCGTCGGCAAGGAAAACAAGGTGCAGGGCGTGGCCTGGAAGGCGCTGGCCGATCCGGCGCGCGGCTGCAAGGCTTAATCGTTTCAGCCCGGCGGCAGGCGTCTGCCGCGTTTTCGAGTCCCCGGCTCCTGCCGGGGACGGTATCCCGATGGGATTGCAGCCGGCGTGCGTGCGGTACAGATCACCGTACCGCCAGCGCCAACTCTTGAAAATTCTGCCCGATGGATTTCGCCTTTTTCCTGATCCAGTTGCTCAACGGCCTGCAATACGGCCTGTTGCTGTTCCTGGTCGCCAGCGGCCTGACGCTGGTGTTCGGCATCATGGGCATCATCAATCTGGCGCACGGCAGTTTCTACATGGTCGGCGCCTATCTGGCCTGGTCGCTGTCCTCCATGACCGGCAGCCTGACCGCCGCCATCCTGCTCGCCGTACCGCTGACCGTGATACTCGGCATGGGGCTGGAACGCCTGCTGTTCCGCCATCTGTACCAGCGCGACCACCTCTACCAGGTGCTGCTGACCTACGGCCTGATCCTGGTCTTCGAGGAACTGCGCAGCATCATCTGGGGCGACGACGTGCACGGCGTCGCCGTACCTGCATTGCTCAATGCCTCGATCCCGCTGACCGAAAACCTGTCCTACCCGGTCTATCGCCTGGCCATTTCCGGCGTCTGCCTGCTGCTTGCCGCCGCACTCTATTTCCTGATCCAGAAGACCCGGCTGGGCATGATGATCCGCGCCGGCGCCAGCAATCGCGACATGGTGCAGTCGCTCGGCATCGACATCAAGCTGATCTACACCCTGGTCTTCGCCCTGGGCGTTGCGCTGGCGGCCTTCGCCGGCATGATCAACGCGCCGCTGTCCTCGGTCACCCCAAACATGGGCAGCCAGGTGCTGATCATCTGCTTCGTCGTCGTCGTCATCGGCGGCATCGGCTCGGTCAAGGGCGCCATGGCGGCCTCGCTGATGATCGGCCTGGCCGAGACCTTCGGTCAGGTGCTGGTGCCGGAGGTGGCGGGCATGATCGTCTATGTGCTGATGGCCATCGTGCTGGTGTGGCGGCCGGAAGGCCTGTTCGGGCGGACCTGAGATGACTGCGCGCCTGATCAAGTTCCTGCCCTGGCTGGCGGTCGGCCTGCTCGCGCTGTTTCCGCTGGTCGGGAGCACCTTCTACATGCAGCTGCTGACCAAGGTACTGATCATGGCTATTTTCGCCATGAGCCTCGATCTGCTGGTCGGCTATACGGGCCTCGTCAGCTTCGGCCACGCGGCCTATTTCGGCCTGGCCGGCTATGCGCTGGCGCTGATGGCGCCGAAGTACGAGACGGTCAGCCTGTGGTGGTCCTTTCCCGCGTCGATCGCCGTCTGCGCCCTGTTCGCATTGATCACCGGGATGCTGGTGCTGCGCACGCGCGGCATCTATTTCATCATGGTCACCCTGGCCTTCGCCCAGATGCTGTTCTTCATCTTTCACGACACCAAGATAGGTGGCGGATCGGACGGCATCTATATCTATGCCAAGCCGACCATGAAGCTGGGTGAGATGGAACTGGTGAATCTGGAGAAGCTGGAAAACTTCTACTGGCTGGCATTGCTGTCGATGGCGGCGACCTACCTGCTGCTGCACCGCGTACTCGGTTCCAGTTTCGGCCGCGCCTTGCAGGGCATCAAGGTCAATGAGCATCGCATGCGTGCGCTGGGTTTCCCGGTGTTCCGCTATCAGTTGGCGAGCTTCACGCTTTCCGGTGCGCTGGCTGGCATCGCCGGCTACCTGGCGGCCGTGCAATACGGCTTCGTCAATCCCGAAATCCTGTCCTGGCACCAGTCGGGCGCGGTGCTGATGATGGTCATCCTCGGCGGCATGGGCTCGCTGTACGGGGCGGTGATCGGCTCGTTCGCCTTCATATTGCTGCAGGAGGCGCTGTCCAACCAGGCCTGGTTCGGCGCCTGGGCGAAGCATTGGCAACTGGCGATGGGCATACTGATCATGCTGGTGGCGCTGTATTTGCCGCAGGGATTGGCCGGCCTGATGCAGAGGTTCGGCAGGAAGCCCGTAACGGAGGCCGCCGATGAGTGACAAGAGCCTGCCCCCCAGCCCCCTTCCCGCGGAAGGGGGTGACGTCGGCTCGCCTGGCTCGCAGGTAGTGACCGGCGCCCCCATCCTGAGTACGCGCGGGCTGACCAAGCGTTTCGGCGGTCTGGTCGCGGTCAGCGATGTCTCGCTCGACCTGCATGTCGGCGAGATTCATGTCGTGATCGGTCCCAACGGCGCCGGCAAGTCGACGCTGACCAATCTGCTGTCGGGCGATTTGCCGCCGACAACGGGCGAGGTCTTGTTCGAGGGCAGGAACATTGCCGGCTGCAGTTCGGACCAGATCTCGCGCATGGGTATCGGTCGCAGTTACCAGAAGACCAATATCTTCCTGCCCTTCACGGTGTTCGAGAATTGCCGCCTCGCCGCGCAATCGCGCACGCCGCACGCCTTGCGGGTGTTTCACCGCGCCGAGGGCTACGGCGAAGTCAATCGCCTGGCAGAGGAGGCGATGACCTCGGCGGGCCTCGACCATCGCGCCCGACGTGTCGCCGCCACCCTCTCGCACGGCGAGCAGCGCCAGCTGGAGATCGCCATGTGCCTGGCGACGCAGCCGCGCGTGCTGTTGCTCGACGAGCCCCTCGCCGGCATGGGACCGCACGAGTCGCAGCGCATGGTCGAGCTGATCAAGATGCTCAGCGCCGGCCATGCCATCATGCTGATCGAGCACGACATGGACGCCGTGTTCGCGCTGGCGCATCGCCTGACGGTGATGGTGAACGGCGAGGTGCTGGAATCGGGCACACCGGATCAGGTGCGCTCCAGCCCGGCGGTGCAACTGGCCTATCTCGGCGGCGAGGAACTGTTGCATGACTGAGACCATCGACCGATCCGCGGCGCCGGCCTCGGCGGCCGACACGCTGCTCGAAGGCAGCGGCCTGCACACCTTCTACGGCGTCAGCCACATCCTGCACGGGGTCGATTTCGCCGTGCGGCGCGGCGAGACCATCGGCCTCATGGGTCGCAACGGCATGGGCAAGACCACGCTGATCAAGACCATGCTCGGCCTGGTGCGGCCGCGTGAAGGGCAGGTCAGGGTGCGCGGCGTCGACATGACACAGGCGCCGACGCATGCCATCGCCCGTCGCGGCATCGCCTACGTGCCGGAAGGGCGCGGCATCTTCCCCAACCTGTCGGTACGCGAAAACCTGGTAATGGCCGCGCGCGCAGGTGTCGACGGCCGCCGCGAGTGGGATTTCGACCGCGTCATCCATACCTTTCCGCGCCTCGGCGAGCGTCTTTCCAACGGCGGCGCGCAACTGTCCGGCGGCGAACAGCAGATGCTGACCATCGGCCGCGCACTGATGACCAATCCCGACCTGCTGATACTCGACGAAGCCACCGAAGGCCTGGCGCCGCTGATCGCCCGGGAAATCTGGAGCATCATCAAGACCATCCGCGCCTCGGGCATCGCCACGGTGATCGTGGACAAGAATTACGCGGCCGTGATGGCGCTGGCGGATCGCAGCGTGGTGCTGGTGAAGGGCAGGGTGGTGTTTTCCGGCGAATCCAGCGAACTTTCCGACAATTCCGACCTGATGCACCGTTTCCTCGGAGTCTGAAGCGGTGCACAGCGGTTTCGTCAGGGCTTGCGGCCACAATCTCGAATACCAGCTGATTCCCGCGCACCAGATCAACCGGCCGACTTTGGTGCTGCTGCATGAAGGCCTCGGTTCGGTGGCGATGTGGCGCGACTTTCCGACCCGTCTCGCCGCCGCCACAGGCTGCCGCACCCTGGTCTATTCGCGCTACGGCTATGGCCAGTCCGACGTGCTCGCAGAATCCTTCGGCACCGGCTTCATGCACCGCGAAGGGCGCGAGGCGCTGCCCGAGCTGCTGGCGACGCTGGGCATCGAGCGTCCGCTTCTGGTCGGCCATTCCGATGGCGCCTCGATCGCCCTGCTGCACGCCGGCGACCCTCGCTTCGAGGTGGCCGGACTGGTGGTCATGGCGCCGCACTGCTTCGTCGAGGACATCTCCATCCGCAGCATCGAGGCGGCCAAGCTCGCCTTCGAAACCACCGACCTGCCGGCCAAGCTCGGCAGGTATCACCGCGACGTCAGGCGCACCTTCTACGGCTGGAATGACATATGGCTGAACCCGGATTTTCGCGCCTGGAACATCGAGGATTGCCTGCCGCATATCCGCTGCCCGATCCTGGCGATCCAGGGCGAAGACGACGAATACGGCACCATGGCGCAGATCGAGGCCATCGCATCCGGCGCCACGGCATCGGCCGGCATCGAACTGCTCAAGCTCGCCGACTGCCGGCATTCCGCGCACAAGGACCAGCCCGTCGCCGTGATCGAGGCGATAGGCCGCTTCGCCGACGACCTCGATATCGCCGTAGCGCCAGCGCCGACTATTTGATCCGACGGACCCGAATACGTCATCCGCCTAGCATGGCGGCATGGACGCTCCTGGGTTGCGCGTTGCGTTCGATCAGCGTCAATATGGCATACGGTTGACGTGCATCAACACACATCACTGGCCGAAAGCTTCGAATGGCCAAAGATCGTGGGTCGGTTAGCTCGCGATCACCCTGGATACGAGTCGGGCGCAATGCCTTGTTGCTTGCATCCATACGGTCCGGTTCCCGGAAAGTCCTTCGGTCTTTTGCGAGGCTCATATGTTGAGGTCCGTTTCTTCTGCCTGCCTGTATATTGTGCGCTTGCTGTCGGCGGGAACTTGCCTGTTCTGGCTGTTCTCAAGCGGTTGTGCGATCGCTGCCGCGCCCGTGGTGTCACCGCTTCCCACGCAGAAGTTGCAGGAGATTGCCGGGTGGGACGTCGCGGGGCTGGGGGGTGTCGCCCTTGCCGGTTTCGACAAGACCGACAACGCTTTTTCCGGCCGACTGCTGCTGGAAGGTGTTCCTTCCGACCTGATTCCGAATGTCATCGGATTCAAACAGCCGGGCCAAAGCCTGTACAACCTGGCTCTGGTCTATTCGGGCAAGAGCCTGACCCCGCTGCTGCCGCTACTGAAGGATACGGCGATTGCCGAACTCGAGTTGTCCGGTCTGATGGTCCTGGTGTCGCCGCCGGCATATGCAGGCACCAGTGTGCAACTGCCGACCCGGATCGGTCAGGTTTCGTTGCCGGGCATCGGCGGTACGACGGTCAAACTGGTTGCAGGCGCGCAGCTTGTTGCCGGCGCCAACGCCCTCGGCGCGACGGCCGCGCTGCTCCAGGCGGTTGGCCTGTCGCCACGCAATCTCAGTCTGGTCGGCACCATCGATGCGCGCATGCTAGCCGGAGCGGGCCTGAAGAATGCGCCGTCGCAGGCCGATTTGATCAATGCCATCAATTTGCAGATCGGCTTGTCGGCGTTGGCGCCGGCGCGCAAACCGGCCTACCTGAGCTTTGGCAAGAGTCTGCTGCTGTTCAAGGGGGTGGGCGGCAAGATCGCCTCGGGCATTGCCACCAGCCTGTCGGTCAATGTCGGCAGCGGTCTGAACTTCGACTCGGTGACCATCAACCGCGACCCCGTCAATCGCACCCTGTCGATCACCAGCAGCGGCATCAGGCCTGCCGGCAATTTCATCACATTCCCGGTGGCGGGAGCCGGCATCACGCAGGTGCTGTTCACCGGGCTCATAGACGAACAGACGGCGGCCAAGGACCACTTTGTGCTGACGGGTCAATACGTCGTCGGCAGCAGCACCCCGCGCGACTTCAGCGCCGTGCTGACGGGGGTGTCGCCGGCCCAGTATGTGGTTACGGTGCAAACCGATATGTCGCTGGGGCAAATGCTGGGCTGGTCGGTGCCTGGGCTGGATGCCCTGGTACTCCAGGATGTCCAGTTCGGCAACGGCTTTATTCTCGGCGATCTCACCATCAAGGGCGTCGGTTTCAACGTCTTCATCTTCAAGGGGGAAGGGCAACAGAAATTCAATGCGGCATTCCTGCATGACGGAACCGCGACGCTGCCGACGCTGATGAGCGCGTTGGGGGGTACGCCGCTGAGCGATCTGGAACTCAGCCAGCTCGGACTGCTGCTCGCACCGAAGGAAAACTCCACCGCTGTGACCACTTTCCCCGAAGCGGTGGCCAGGCATCTCGGCATGCCATCGGCATTGTTGAAAACCGGACTCAATCTGATTGCCACCGGGCGAATTCTCGGCGAAACCAGTGCACTGCTGAATGGCGTCGGTGTGGCGTCGTCGGGGCTGAAAATTGCCGGATCGCTCGACACGGCCGTGCTGGCGGCGGAGCTTCGTGCGCCGGTGTCGCAAGCCTTCGTCGATGCCCTCGATCTGAGGGTCGTGCTGCCGGCGCTGGCGCCGACGCGCAAGCCGGCCTACCTGGGTTTTGGCAACAGCGAACTGATATTCAATGGCGTTGGCGGCAAGATCGCCGCCGGCATCGTGACGAGCCTGTCGGTGAATGTCGGCAGTGGCTTGCGCTTCGCCCCGGTGACCATCAAGCGCGATCCGAACCTTCGTCAGATAACCATGCTCGGTGATGTAGCCACTCCGGGTAGCGGTTCGATTTCGCTGCCGATTCCGGGGGCGTCCGTCAGGCAAATCGGCTTCAACGGACTGATCGACGAAAAGCTCGCCGCCAACGACAGGTTTGGCCTGACGGGAAAATACGTGATCGCCAATGCCGCGCCGAAAGATTTCAGCGCCGAACTATTCAATGAGTCGCCGGCCCGTTACGTGGTCACGGTGCACACCGAAACCAGGTTGGCCGACTTGCTGGGCTGGCCGCCGGCGCCGGGACTGAACGAGCTGATGCTCACCGACATCGTGTTCGGCAACGGCTACGCGCTCGGACATGTCACCCTCAGGGGTGTGGTTCTGACGGTTGTCGTTTTCAAGGGGAATGACAGGCAGCAGAAATCCGATGTGGCATTTTTGCATGAAGGCTCGATTGCATTGCCGACGCTGATGAGCGCACTCAAGGGTACACCGCTGGCCGACTTCGACTTGAGCAAGCTCGCCCTGGTGCTGGTGCCGCCGGAAAATGCCAACGTCGCGACGAAGTTTCCGCAGCCGGTTTCGGCGCAGCTTGGTGTTTCCTCGCTGAACCTCAAGGCCGGACTTAATATCATCGCCCAGGGGCGCGCCGTGGGCGAGGTGCGCGAACTGCTTGAGCGGGCGGGGATAAGTCTGCCGGATCTGACACTGTCCGGCACGGTCGATTCCAGCTTGCTGTCGGGAGTAGACGGCGCGGCATTGGCGCAAGCCTTCCTTGATGCCCTCGACCTGAAAATTCCGCTGCCGGATTTCGTTCCGCCCGGCATCGACAAGTCGGTCGTTGTCCAGAATGCCATGCTCACCATCAAAGGCATCAAGCTGGGGATCGATACGGCGATTACCGGAGAGCTCGCAGTTCACCTGCAAGGCACCGCACAGCCCCTGAAGTTCGACGCCACCCTGCGCCTGGTCAAAGCGGTGAGCGGGGATACCGTCGCCATTGCCGGCAGGTATCCCGGAGCATTGAATCACCCGTTCGGCATGGACTGGCTCAACCTGCGCAATGTCGGCATAGCCGGCTCGATTGGCCAGGTCAGCAAATTGGCGATCACCGGCAATACCGACCTGGGCAATGTCAGGAACCTCGACGTATCGATCGATCTCGCGGCCAAGCCAGCCGGCGGCAGCGAGTTGGCGGTCGAATTGACGGGTGCCGACATACCTCTCAGCGCCATTCCCGTGCTGTCCGCGATTCCACATGCCGCAGATCTGAGCGTGCGCGATCTTCTGGTATCCCCGCGCGCCATGCGTGGCACACTGAAGAGCGGCAAGTTCCCGCTGGTGCACCAGGTTGCGGCGCTGGCATTCGAAAACGGCGGGCGCTGGAGCGTGGCGGCGTTGTTCGACGATCTCGAACTGACGCGCCTGCTGCCGCCCCGAATGGTGCCGTCGTCGATGGGCAAGCTGCAGTTGCGCAAAGCAGCGCTCTTGATCAGCCAGTCGGGGGTCAGGGTACGCCTGGCGGATTTGTCAGCGTCGGCCCAGACCGCATTGCTGCCGATTTACGGCTCGACGGAGGGCATGATCAGCGTTACGGACGGGGTCGGCCTGCTCGCCGTCATCGACACATCGCCTCTGGGCTCGGCCCTGGCCCGCTTCCTGCCACCGGGGCAGAACGTGGTGCTGCAGGGCGGTGCCAGCGGTGTCATCGGCGCAGGCAGTCCGTCACTCGCGTTGGCGGCTTCGATTCCGGCCGTCAGACTGCCGGCGATGCTCAGTTTTGTCAGCCTTCCCAACAACGCCCGCACCGAGTTTTTCATCAAGATTGCCGAGAGCAGCGCGAGCTTCGGTATCCAGGTTGACGCCATCCTCGATGTGAAAATGGGCAAGCAGATCCTCGCCTTCGATTCGGCCGTGGCTTTCGAATTCGACAGTATGGGGGGCGTCGCCATCGACCTGCAGGGCAAGTCGCTGAACCCATGGCGCAATGCACTCGACATCAAGGGCTTCACGCTCGATGCCGGTACTCGAATCGAGGTCAAGACCACTGCAAGCTCCGAGACGACGCTGACCTTTGTCGGCAAGTCGCATATCGGCACGCGGGAACTGGATATCACGGGCAGTGCCAGCATCGTGGGCGGCGTGGTCGACAAGGGTGCCTTCGAGGGCAAGGTAAGCGAACTCGCCATGGCCGATCTGCTTGCATTGTTCGATGCCGCGGTGCAAGCCGGCGGGGGACAGCCGGTGAAGGTCGATTTCCCGGAGGCTGTGCTCAAGAATGTCGATGTCGCCTTTGCCTCGCCGGGTGTCAATGTCGCGGAAATGAATCTTCCCAATGGCGGCAGCCGACTGGCCGGCGAACTCTGGTTCCTCCTGAAGGGGCAAGCCCTGGGCAAGTTCAAGTCCCAGGTTTCGGAGACCAGCCTGGTCATGAATGGTGCGCTCAGCGACTTCACACTGGGGCCTGTGGCGATGAAGGGCAACACGCTGGATGTCCAGGCGCAGACGGCGCCGTTGCCGCTACCCCACTTTACGATTCGAGGCGGCGCCACGATACTCGGCAAGCATGTCGACGGCGAATACGCGTTGGGCTTTACGGAATCGGAAGTCGCTGCCAACCTCGATCTTGGCGATCTGCTCAAGGTCGACATGCACGCCAGCTTCCCGACGCCGGCCGCCGGCCTCGACCCCGGTGCGCTGGCCGCGCAGGACATGGCCATCAATGCAGCCCTCAAGTCGGATATCGGCGCCTGGTTGCGCGGCGCCGGCAAAGCTGCGGTTGCCCTGGCCTTCAAGTCCGTTACCCAGGGGCTCGACGACATGGTCCGCGACATCAAGGCGGCGCAGGGCAAGGTCAACACGCTGAACGACAGCCTCGACAAGGCACGCAAGCGGGCCCTGGCTGGCGCCAAGACGCTGGACCAGCAGGTGGCGCAAGCGGAGAAGAAAGTGAATGATCTCGCGGCGCAGGTCAAAGACCTGGATAACGACATCAAATCAGCCAAGAACAACATCCACGGCTGCAATTACACGCGAAACATTTGCTACTGGTGGAACTGGAAGGGGCACTGCACCAAGCATAAGGACGTGCCGGATCCCGGCCGCGACGTCGAATGCGAAGCAGACAATGTGCGTTACGCCGGCGTCATTGCGGCCGACAGTGCAGCGCAGAAATCGGCAGAGGAAGCCAAGACGGTCGCAGAGGGCGTGCTCGCAGCGCTGCACAAGGGAGAGCAGGGCGTCGATCTCGCGTCGCTCGACCCCGAGGTCATCGCGATCGAGGCCAGTCTGGTAGTGGCCAATCAGGTGCTGGACGCGGCAAAGGATGTGGCCAAGGGCGCCGAATTGGGTATCGGGCAACTGAATGCCGGCGTCGCAGCGCTGAGTCGCGCCGATATCTTCAGACTGACCGGCAGTTCGCTGCAGGGTAGCCTGCAGAAATCCGTGGCCGGCAAGCCGGTCGTGCTCGGACTGGATTTCGAGGTGGCGGGAAAGCCGCAGCACATCCGTCTCACCGTCAGCCTAACTGATCCTGCCTACACGGCGAAACGGTTTGAGCCGCTGGCGCTGCTGGTGGCCAAGATGGCCATAGAGGCAATGCCGGAAGCCGCGCCGGCCGTTGTGCATCTGCTCAACCAGGCCTACAAGCCGCTGCACGATGCCGCCGAGCTAGAGGTCGACAAGGCGATCAAGGACAACGGTCTGGGCGAGTAGTTCCGGTGTCCGCCCCGACCGCGGCGATGGCACAGTTCAGTAGTAAATGAACTGGGCGATCTGCTTGAGGGTGCGTTCGATAAACGGCGGGCGGCGCCAGTCCTCGGCCCGGATGTCGCCGGAGCGAAATTCGCGGAACAGGAGATTGTCTTCCATGTCCTGAAAAACGGTGTCGAGATTCGGGGCGGGATTCTGGCCGCGGGCGACTTGCTGGCGCAACTCCTTGAGGCTGGACCGCTGTACGGGATCGGCTCCCGACTCGCGATATGCCATGGAGGCATTCATCCCTGTTGCCGGTTGTCGCGGCGTGATCATGACCAGGACGGACTGGGTGTTGTCGGTGGTCGTCTCGGTGGAAAACAGGTACTGGATCAGCGGGATGTTCTTCAGCAGCGGAACGCCGCTTTCCGACTCGCTCAACTGGCGTTCAGTCAGGCCGCTGATAATCAGGGTTTCACCGATCTTCATGAGTACGCTGGCGGATACCGAATTGCGCGTTTTGACAACGGTACTCGCGCGCAGGTCGTTCGTTCCGGTGGGAAAGAAGGAGCGGGCAACGCGCACCGAGAGCAACACGGTTTCACTGTCGACAAACGTTGGGGTCACCGAGAGGCTGATTCCCGCCGGATGCTCGACCAGTGTGCCGCCGCTGATATTGCCGGCCACCGTGGTACTGAGCGAAGTTCCGGAAAAGAAGGTCGAAGGCTGGCGATCCAGGGCCACCAAAGTCGGGCGGGCAAGCACCTGATTCCAGTCGCTGCCGGCATTGGCGATATTGAGCGAGTAGGCGAGCGCTCCGGCCGCACCGCCGAGATTGTCCAGGCTTGCCGTTCGGGTGTATGCCCTGACGCGTGATGATGCGGATGGCTGGGTCGTGTCGGTAATCACGTCGTTCAGCGATGCCCCGAGCATCATGCGCAGGCCGTCCAGCAGATTGATCCCCTTGCTGGTGGATAGACTCTCGACCGTACTGATGATGGCGGTATCGAGCAGCGCCATGCGTGGCAAGGCGTTCCTGTCGCACGGTGATGGCAGCGCCGGCAACTGGGCGGTTTCATCCTGAAAGACCCCGGAGCCGCTGGAACCATAGCTGGAACTGTTTGCGGCTACCGCCGAACCCTGGGGGCAGTCGCTCCAGTTCTTCAGGATTTCTCCGCCCGGCGAAGCGGTTCCGGGCGCTGGCGATGGAACCTGCGGTGGAACTTGCGCTGCGGCTGGTGATGGCGCCGACGATGGGGCGGGAGATGTGACTTGCGAGGGCGACGCTTGCTGAGGCGACAGCGGAATGGTTTCGCTCGCCGTGCGATAGAGTTTTCCCCGGTTCGAGTCATGGAAGGTCAGCCACTGGCGGACCCGTTTGGCAACGTGGGCGCCCGATTCAGCGTCGGCCGTTTTCCTGAGTTGATCGGTGCGTTCGAGCGCACGCTCGAAGCGACCCGCCGCGGCGTGAATGATTGCCGACGCCCGCAACACGTCGGCGCTCGCTTCCTGCGTCTGATCCACTCGTTCGATTGCCCACAGCGCCATGCCGATGTCGCGCGCATAGTAGGACGACACGGCCAGCGCCGTGAGCGCCGCCGGTTCGTCGCGCTCCAGCAAGAGCACATGCGCCAACGCTGCCTGTGCCTTCACATAATTCCGACTGTCGAGATGCAGCAGTCCAAGGTAATAGGCCGATAGCGCATGATCCGGCGCCAGCTTCAATGCCAGGGAGTATGCGGTTTCGGCCAGGTCCCGGTTGGCTTGATGTCCCTGGCTGAACAGCAGATGGTAGGCAACGCCGTTAAGGAAATGCAAATGCGCGTTCTCCGGCTCGAACTTGAGCGCGGCGTTGAATATCTGCGACGCCTTGCGAAAATCGCCGTCGCGAATCATGCGAATTCCTTCGGATGCCAACGTCAGTCCGGCACGAACCTGCCGTGGTGCCGCGATAACGGAAACCTGTCCATCCTCCGCAAACGAGCGATCCGTTCCGAAGACGGCAGGAATCACCAACAACATCGCTGGCACGGTCATCAATAGACGAATGTTCATGTTTGTCCTGGCCAATGCGTACTGCTTATGACCGCAGTTTTCTTTGGTGCAATAGGGATTTGGCATCGTAGCATCAATACCGACCTTGAGGCCGTACGAACACCGTGCATCCGGCCTAGGAGGGCGGTTGGGTCGGGGAATTGATCCATTGTTGCAATTCAGCAATAGGTAACGACTTTGGCCACCAAAAGGTCGGACCGTTGACGCATGAGTGCCCACGGTAAATGTGTGCATCCGCTGGTACGAGGAAATGAATCAACGGATGGTCAGGTTGCCGGTAGATTTAGCCGGCATCTTCATGACCGGTATCGAGCGCATGGACTGTGCCGAAGGTCAGCGCCGCGATCCGTGGCTCAGCCTCGACTGTGAGGCTGATAATTTCAATTGGGCCTGGGTTCTGGAAGGCGTCTTTTGCTTGACTGACCCATCGTTTGCACGTAATGTATACAGTATCCAAAGATAAATTCAACGCCCGCCCAAGACCGGGTTTCAAGGAGAAATCACAGTGACACGACCAGGCGAAGCAAAGCTCAATCACCTGTTCCAGCCGGGAAAGATCGGCAGGTTCGAGGTCAAGAACCGCATCAAGTACGGTGCCTGCTGCGTTTCGAATTACAACGGCCGCGACGGCACCATCACGCCGCGCGAACTGGCGCGGGTGCGGGTCATCGCCGGCACCGGCTGCGGCCTGATCACCAACCAGGGCGCCTATCCCGATCCGCTGGGCGAGGGCAAGTCCTACTTCCGCCAGGTCGCGATCCACGACGACAAGTTCCTGCCGCAGTTCGAGATGATCGCGCGCTACATCCATGACGCCGGCGCCATGGCGATGCAGCAGATCCTCCATGCCGGGCGCTACGGCGGCATCGACCTCGGCTACTGCGTGCAGCCTTCGGTGGTGCCGCAGACCCTGCCGCATTTCCGTCCGCCGCGCGAACTGACCAAGGAGCAGATCAAGGTCGTCGTCAAGCAGCACGCCGACGCCGCCGCTCGCGCGATCCGCGCCGGTTTCGACGGCACCGAGGTCACCAGCTTCATGGGCTACCTGCTGGCCAACTTCAATTCGCGCTTCACCAACCAGCGCACCGACGAATACGGCGGCTCGGTCGAGAACCGCGGCCGCTTCATGCGCGAACTGATCGACGCGATCAAGCAGGCCACCCCGGACAATCCGCTGTCGATCCGCCTCAACGGTGCCGAGCTGATGGACCGCTGGGGCGGCAACACCCAGGACGAATCCTTCGAGCTCATGCAACAGGCCGTCGATTGCGGCGTGGACATGATCTCGGTCACGGTCGGCTGGCAGGAAGCGCCGGAATCCTCCTTCGGCCGCGACGTCGAACCGGGCTACTGGAACTTCCTCTCGGAAAAGGCCAAGAAGATGTTCCCCAATGTGCTGGTTGCCTTTGGCAACCGCCTGCCCGACCCGGCCATGGCCAACGCCTGCGTCAAGGACGGCGTGTTCGACTACTGGGAGGTCTGCCGCCCGCTGCTGGCCGACCCCGAAATGATCCACAAGGCCGCCGAGGACCGCATGGAAGAAGTGCGTCCCTGCATCGGCTCCTTGAACTGCCTGTCGCGCCTGTTCCGCGACCTGCCCTACACCTGCACCATGAACCCGATGCTGGGTCATGAGGTCGAGCCCGAGTACCACGTCACCGAGGCCACCGAGAAGAAACGCATCATGGTCATCGGCGCCGGCCCGGCCGGCATGGAAGCCGCGATCACGGCCCGCAGGCGCGGCCACGCGGTGACCGTGTTCGACAAGGCCGACCGGATCGGCGGTGCGCTCGGCGCCTATGCCGCCAACGACCTGGCACGCCCGGCCGACCTGCAAAGCGTGATCGACTACTACGGCGTGATGGCCAAGAAGCTCGGTGTCGAAGTGCGCCTGAATACCGAAGCCAACGCCAAGTTCATGCGCAGCGTGCTCCACGAATACGACGTCTGCATTGTCGCGGCGGGCGCCCGCACCGACATGGCGGTGTTCCAGTACCTCGAAGGCGCCGACCTGCTGGTCGATGCGCTGGAAGTCGCGCATGGCCGCTTCAAGCCGGGCAAGCGCGTGGTGATGCTCGGCGGCGGCATGATCGGCCTGACCATTTCCGAATTCCTCGCCAAGGCCGGACATGAAGTCACCGTGGTCGAGAAGGAGAAGCGCATCGGCGGCGACATCATGCCGACCTTCAAGTGGCGGCATACCGCCTGGGTGGACGAGTTGGGCATCCAGACCGTGACCCTGGCCAGCCTGGTCAAGGTGACCAAGGAGGGTGCCACCGTGAAGACCCCCAAGGGCGAGCAGTTCATTCCCTGCGACAGCGTGATCGTCTCCAGCCCGCGCAAGGCCAACCACGACCTGTTCCACGAGTTCCAGTGGATGGTCGACGAGCTGCACGGCGGCGGCGACGCCACGGTGCCGCGCGGCCTCGATCAGGCGATCCAGGAGGGCTATCGCCTCGGGGTCAGGATCTAGGCGGATCGCGTCAGCAAGGGAGACATGGCATGCCCTACAGCGCCCATATCGATACCTTTACCCGCGACAACCTGCCGCCGCCGGAGCAGCAGCCGGAGTTCCTCTTCGAACTGCCGGCGCTGAAGTTTCCGGAGCGCTTGAACTGTGCCGATCCGCTGCTCGACGACCATGTTGCGCAAGGGCGCGGCGACCGAGTCTGCATCCAGGCGCCCGGCCTGCGCTGGACCTACGCCGACCTGCAGGCGCAGGCCAACCGCATCGCCAACGTGCTGGTGAAGGATCTCGGCGTGGTGCCGGGCAACCGCGTGCTGCTGCGCGCACCCAACAATCCGATGATGGCGGCCTGCTGGTTCGCGGTGATGAAGGCCGGTGCCGTCGCGGTCGCCACCATGCCGCTGCTGCGCGCCAAGGAACTCAGGCATGTCCTTGCCAAGGCCAGGGTCACGCACGCGCTGTGCGACCTGCGTCTGGCCGAGGAACTCAAGCTGGCTGCCGCCGAGTCGCCCGAACTCAAGCAGATCCGCTGGTTCAACGACGCTTCGGCCGATGGACTCGAGGCGGCGACGACGAAGCATTCCCCGATTTTCGCCAACGTCGATACGGCGCGCGACGACACCTGCATGCTGGCCTTCACCTCGGGCACCACCGGCCAGCCCAAGGCGACCATGCACTTCCACCGCGACGTCATGGCCGCCTGCGTCTGCTGGCCGCCCCATGTGCTGCGGCCGACGGCGGACGACGTGTTCATGGGCACGCCGCCGCTGGCCTTCACCTTCGGCCTCGGCGGCCTGCTGCTGTTTCCACTCAGCATCGGCGCCTCGACGGTATTGCTGGAGCAGGGCGGGCCGCAGGATCTGGTCGATGCGGTGCTCAAATACCAGGCGACCATCCTGTTCACCGCGCCGACCTCCTACCGCGCCATCGCCGCGATCGCCGGGCCGCTGCGCGGCAGCACGCTGAAGAAGTGCGTTTCGGCCGGCGAGGCTTTGCCCGCGGCGACACGGGCGCTGTGGAAGGAAGCGACCGGCATCGAGATGATCGACGGCATCGGCGCCACGGAACTGATGCACATTTTCATCTCTGCCGACGAGAATGAGGCGCGCCCCGGCGCCACCGGCAAGGTGGTGCCCGGCTATGTCGCCTGCGTGATGGACGACGAGGGCAGGCCGGCGCCCCTCGGCCAGGTCGGCAGGCTCGCGGTCAAGGGCCCGACCGGCTGCCGCTACCTGGCCGACGAGCGCCAGGCCAAATACGTGATCGACGGCTGGAACTACACGGGCGACGCCTATGCGCTCGATGGCGACGGGTATTTTCACTACCACTCGCGCACCGACGACATGATCATCTCGGCGGGCTACAACATCGCCGGGCCGGAGGTCGAGGACGCCCTGCTGCGCCATCCCAAGGTGGCCGAATGCGGGGTCATCGGGATCGCCGACGCGGAGCGCGGCCAGATCGTCAAGGCCATCGTGGTGCTGCGGCCCGGCGTCGATCCGACGCCCGAAACGGCCAAGGAACTGCAGGACTTCGTCAAGCAGACCATCGCCCCCTACAAGTATCCGCGCAGCGTCGAATTCGCCGCTGCCCTGCCACGTACCGAGACAGGCAAGCTGCAACGCTTTCGCCTGCGTCAAAACAATCAAGGAGAGAATCGATGAAGAAGCTGCTGCCGCCGGGCTGGATGGATGCAAAGGGTTACAGCCATGGCGTGGTCGCCCCGCGCGGACAAATGGTGTTTGTCGCCGGGCAGGTCGGCTGGGACGGGCAGTGCCAGTTTCATTGCGACGATCTGGTGGGGCAGGCGGCACAGGCCCTGAGGAATATCGTGGCCATCCTGGCCGAGGCCGGTGCGCGCCCGGAGCACATCGTGCGCATGACCTGGTACCTCGGCGACAAGGACGAGTACGACGTGTCGCAAAAGGCACTGGGCAAGGTTTTCCGCGAAATCATCGGCACCTACGGCGCGGCGATGACCGCGGTGCAGGTCGCCGGTTTCGTCGAGAAGGGTGCGAAGGTCGAAATCGAGGCGACGGCCGTCATTCCGGACGCATGAATGGACCATGAGCGATGGTCGCGCCTGCTGGCGCGGATGCCTGAAGTCACGGAAGCCGCAGGGCCGCCGCTCGCGGTCGCCTTCATCGGCGGCGATGACCATGCCGCGAAGCGTGGGCGGGCTTGGCTCTGGTGGCCCGGCAGCCGCGCCCGGCCGAGCGGCCCGGTGGCCTTCGATGGACGCTATCCCGCCGACTGGGGCCTGTTGCTGGTGATGAACGACACGGCCATCGAGAGAGTTGGCGCTGACGGCACGGCGATCATGTCCCGCCTGGTGCGGCGCCTCGACATCAAGCCCTTCGTCCTGCGCCCGCGCGACGAGCTCGATGCCTCGGGCGTGCTCGATTTCATCGAATCACTTGAACTGGCGACGCCCAAACACTGATGAATACCGCTACTGATCCAATGCTCGGTGAAATGTTCGGCGACATGAGCCTGTGGCAGGCCATGCTCGATCGCCAGCGCGAACTGTTCGTCGAGATGGAGGCCGGTTCGCGGCTCGGCTTCGTTTCGCGCGAGGCGTCCGGCATCCTGCCCGGCAAGCGCAGCGAAGGCGTGCGGGTGGTGAACGAGGTGCCGATGATGGCATGGGAAATCGAGAACGGCGGCATGGCGGCGCGCATGGAACGTTTTGCCGGGATCTCCTCGACCCGGGTAGACGTTCTGCTGGTGGCCGACCAGGAGGCGATGGACACGATGCTGGCCGAACTGGGCGGCGACATGCTGAAGACCATCAAGCGCCTGATCCGGCGCGGCAACATCATGTTCTTCCTGTTCAAGAACAAGGCCCAGTTGCAGGATGCCGGCTACGAGGATTTCCTCGAATCGCTTGGCCTGGCCTTTCTCGGTGCCTGCCGGTGATATTCATCAATCCGCGCGGCGCACCGGAACTGGCCTGCGATCACTGCGGCTGCCGCTGGGTCGATCGTACCAATGGCGCCCACTGCTACGAGTGTGGCGAGGAAATCAGCGCCGCCGCAATCGAGGAATTTCAACGAGCGCTGGTCGAATTCTCGGCCCGGACGGGCGGGCGAGAAGACGGCGCCGGCTAAACGATCGGAGCCAATATCGGTCCGGGATGGCCGCCGATTCCCGCGGGCCGCGGCGAAAAAGAAAGGGAGCCTCGGCTCCCTTTCTCATTCAGCGTATTCGCAGATCAGGCAGCCTTCGGCGGCCAGTCCACGTTCGGCAGACCTTTGAGCGCCTCATCCACCATCGCCTTCGGATAGTCGAAGTCTTCCAGTTTGCCGGACAGGTAGCGGTCGTAGGATGCCATGTCGAAATGGCCGTGACCCGAGAGACAGAACAGCAGGGTCTTCGCCTCGCCGGTTTCCTTGCAGCGCAGCGCCTCGTCGATCACGGCACGGATGCCGTGGCAGGATTCCGGCGCCGGGATGATGCCTTCGGCCTTGGCGAACATGACGCCGGCGGCGAAGGTCGCGACCTGCGGCACGGCAACCGCTTCGATGATTTTTTCGTGATAGAGCTGGGATACCAGCGGCGACTCGCCGTGATAGCGCAGGCCACCGGCATGGATGCCCGGCGGCATGAAGTTGTGGCCCAGCGTGTACATCTTCATCAGCGGCGTGTAGCCGGAGACGTCGCCGTAGTCGTAGGCATAGACGCCCTTGGTCATCGACGGGCAGGAGGTCGGCTCGACGCCGACCAGGCGCACCTTCTTGCCCGCCGCCTTGTCGGCAAGGAAGGGGAAGGCGATGCCGGCGAAGTTCGATCCGCCGCCGCAGGGGGCGAAGACCATGTCGGGATACTCGCCGATCTTGGCCATCTGCGTCTTGGCTTCCTGACCAATGATGGTCTGGTGCAGCAGTACGTGATTGAGCACCGAACCCAGCGCGTAGTTGGTATCGGGACGCGACGCTGCTTCCTCGACGGCTTCGGAAATCGCCAGGCCCAGGCTGCCCTGGTTGTTCGGATCCTTGGCCAGCGCATCGCGGCCGGCATTCGTCATGTCGGTCGGGCTGGGGAAAACGTTGGCGCCCCAGGTCTGCATCATCGAGCGGCGATAGGGCTTCTGTTCGTAGCTGATCTTGACCATGTAGATGCGTACGTCGATGCCGTACATCTGGCCGGCGAAGGACAGCGCGGAACCCCACTGGCCGGCGCCGGTTTCGGTGGTCAGGCGGGAGAAGCCGGCCTGCTTGTTGTAATAGGCCTGCGGCACCGAGGTATTGGTCTTGTGCGAACCCGACGGGCTGACGCCCTCGTACTTGAAGAATATCTTGCACGGCGTGCCCAGCACCTTTTCCAGGCGGGAGGCCCGCATCAGCGGGGTCGGACGCCATATGCTATAAACCTCGCGCACTTCCTCGGGAATCGGAATCCAGCGTTCGGCGCTCATTTCCTGCTCCAGCAGGTTGCCGGGGAAGATGGCCAGCATCTGTTCCGGCGCCACCGGGTTGCCGTCCGGCGCCAGCGGCGGCAGCGGCGGATTCGGCATGTCGGCGACGACGTTGTACCAATGGGTCGGAATCTCGTTCTGTTCCAGTGTGACGCGGGTCTGATGCATGTCTAGTCTCCTCGATAATTGTTTTGGTCGGTTCGGGCTACAACTGCAACCTTGGATCAGAGATGGCGCGAAGGCTTGTGGCCTTCGCTTTGGTTGGCAAGTCCAATTCAGGATACGGTACACTGTATGCAAAGGGATGGCGGAATGTCAATCCGTTTCCTAGGGTTTTTTTGAGTTGCGGCAAAGCAGGATTCTTGCAATCTAAAGGAGTAGTGTCTTGCTTGCCGTGACAAGTGATTTTTTCGGCGGCATCCGGGCAACGAGTCGCCAGAGAGCGGGCGGCTTCCTGGCTCTGCGGGCCCCACGCAGGAAAATGCGGATAACCATAGTGAATACAGACGACGATTCCCTGTTTGCACATCTACTGCAATGGCGTGCCGCGGGCAAGGCGGCGGCGCTGGCCACGGTGGTCAGCACCTGGGGCTCCTCGCCGCGACCCGAGGGCAGTCATCTGGCGGTCGATGATGCCGGGCATTTCCTCGGCTCGGTGTCCGGCGGTTGCATCGAAGGCGCCGTGATCGATGCCGCGGCCCAGGTCATGGCCAGCGGCAGGCCGCAATTGCTGGAGTTCGGCGTCAGCGACGAGCAGGCCTGGCAGGTCGGGCTGGCCTGCGGCGGCCGCGTGCAGGTCTTCGTCGAGCCGGTCGAATGAAGCGCACGACCCTGGCCCGGATCGCCGCGGCGGAACAGCGGCGGCAGCCGCTGATGCTGGTGACGCGGCTGGGCGACGGCGCGCAATGCCTGCTCGATGCCGCAGGTTGCGAGGGCGAGCTGCCGCTGTCGGCGGAGCAGCTCGCCGAGGCGCGCGGGCTCCTGGGTTCCGGGCGCAGCTCATCCCTCGCCGGCGCCGCAGGACTCTTCGCGCGAGCTTACGTGCCGTCGCCGCGCCTGCTGATCGTCGGCGCCGTGCATATCGCCCAGGCCCTGGCGCCGATGGCGGCTGCCGCCGGCTTCGAGGTGGTGGTGATCGATCCGCGCGGCGCCTTTGCCTCGGCCGAGCGTTTTCCCGGCGTGCAACTCAGCGACGAGTGGCCCGACGAAGCGCTGGCGCGTCTGGGTCTCGACGACGCGACGGCGCTGGTGGCGTTGTCGCACGATCCAAAGCTCGACGATCCCGCGCTGGAACTGGCCCTGCCCAGCGCCCTGTTCTATATCGGCGCCCTGGGCAGCCGGCGCACCCATGAGAAGCGCCTGGAACGCCTGCGCGCCGCCGGACTGGGCGAACTGACCGGGCGCATCCATTCGCCGATCGGCCTCGACCTCGGCGGTCGTGCGCCGGCCGAAATCGCCGTGTCCATCCTCGCCGAAGTGATCCAGGTCCGCTACCGCGGCGACCGCGTGGCAACAGGCGCATGATCTTCGGCGAATTTCCGCTGGCGGAGAGCGAAGGCCTGCTGCTGGCACACAGCCTGCGCCTGCCCGACGGCGCCATGAAGAAGGGGCGCCGTCTCACCGGCGCCGACATCCAGGCCCTGGCCGCCGCCGGTCATTCCAGCGTGTACGGCGCGCGGCTCGCCGCCGACGATCTCGCCGAAGATGCCGCCGCGGCAACCATCGCCGCGCTGCTGCCGGGCGCGGGCATCGTCGCGCGCAGGGCTTACACCGGGCGCTGCAACCTGCACGCAACGCAGCGCGGCCTGGTCACCATCGATGCCGACATCATCGACCAGATCAATCGCATCGACGAGTCGGTCACCGTCGCCACGCTGCCGCCGCTGACTGCGGTGCGGGCCGGCGCCGTGGTCGCCACGGTCAAGATCATTCCTTTGGCCGTCGGCCGCGAGCTCATCGCCCGCTGCGCCGAACAGGCCGGACGGGGCGCGGCGCTGGGTTTGTTGCCGTTCCGGCAGCAGCGTGCCGGGCTAATCGTCACCGAGCAGCCCGGCGACCCGGCGAAGCACTACGCCACGGCCGTCACCAGCAGCAGGCGGCGCATCGAGGACCTGGGTTCCCACCTCGGTCTGGTCCAGCGCTGCGCCCACCAGCGCGATGCCGTGGCGCTGGCCCTGCGCGAAACCCTGGCGGCCGGTTGCGATCTGCTGATGATCGCCGGCGCCACCGTGCCCAAGGACCGCGCCGACACCATTCCATCCGCCATCGTCGCCGCCGGCGGCGAGATACTCCATTTCGGCATGCCGGTCGAGCCGGGCAACATGCTGCTGCTGGCGCGTATCGGCGGGGTGCCGGTAATCATCCTGCCCGGCTGCGCGCGCTCGCGGCGCAGCAACGGCCTCGACTGGGTGCTGCAGCGCATGCTGGCCGGATTGCCGGTGGGTGCGGCCGAAATCATGGCCATGGGCGTCGGCGGCCTGATCCGCAGCGCGCCCGAGGCCGCGGAGGATCCCGAGGCCGTGGAGCCCGTGGCACAGCGCATCGCGCCCGGCCGCCGTGTGGCGGCCCTGGTGCTGGCCGCCGGCAGCAGCCGGCGCATGGCGGGCAGCAACAAGCTGCTGGCCCCGGTCGGCGGCGTGCCGATGGTGCGCCGTGCGGCCAACGCCGCGCTGGCCTCGCGCTGCGTCGGCGTTGTCGTCGTCACCGGCCACGATGCCGCCGCGGTGCGCCAGAGCCTCGCCGGACTCGAACTCGAATTCGCCCACAACGCCGCGCATGAATCGGGCATGGCTTCCTCGCTGCGTGCCGGCCTGCAGGCGCTGCCGGGCGACATCGACGCGGTGGTGGTGGTGCTCGGCGACATGCCCTGCATCGATGCCGGGCACATCGACCGGCTGGTCGACGCCTTCGACCCGCAGCGCGGCAACATCGTGGTGCCGATGAAGCAGGGCCGGCGCGGCAATCCCATCCTGTGGCCGCGCGAATTCTTCGCCGAGATGCAGCAGGTGCAGGGCGACGTCGGCGCGCGCGAACTGCTGCAGCGTCATGCCGACCGCATCGATGCCGCCGCCTGCGACGACGAGGCTATCTTCGCCGACGTCGACACGCCGGCCGCGCTGGAACAGTTGCCGCTGCGATGAACGCCGCCGTTTCCGCCCTGCGCGGCCAGTTCCCGCTGCTTGCCGCCGCGCCCGGGATGCATTATCTCGACAGCGCGGCGACGGCGCAGATTCACGGTGCGGCGCTCGATGCCGTGATCAGGCACGAAACCACCTGTCGCGCCAATGTCATGCGCGGCACCTACGCCCTTGCCGAGGCGGCGGATCGCGCCTTCGATGCGGCACGGCACAGCGTCGCGCGCTTCCTCAATGCCGGCTCGGCCGAGGAGATCGTATTCACCGCGGGCGCCACGGCCGCGCTGAATCTCGTCGCGCAGGCCTTCGGCAATACGTTCCAGGCCGGCGACCGCGTGCTGATCTCGGTCGCCGAGCATCACAGTAATTTCGTGCCCTGGCAGATGCTGCGCGAGCGCACCGGCATCGAACTGGCGCTGATCCCGGTCGGCGCCGACGGCGTACTCGATCTGACGTGCCTTCTCGAACTCATGGGCAGCCGCTGCCGCCTGGTCGCCGTCACGCAGTGCTCCAACGTCACCGGCGCCTGGACCGATGTCGCCGCCATCGTCGCCGCGGCGCGCCAGGCCGGGGCCAGGGTGCTGCTCGACGGTGCGCAGGCGGTGCAGCATGGGCCGCAGGATGTGCGCGCGCTGGGCGTGGATTTCTATGCCTTTTCCGGCCACAAATGCTTCGGCCCGGGCGGCGTCGGCGTGCTCTGGGGCCGGGCGGAGCTGCTCGCGGCGATGCCGCCCTTCCTCGGCGGCGGCGGCATGATCGGCGAGGTCACGCCCGCGCTCACCACCTGGGCCGCGCCGCCGCAGCGCTTCGAGGCCGGCACGCCGCCGATCGCCCAGGCGGTCGGCCTCGCCGCCGCGCTGGAGTGGATGATGACGCTGGACTGGGCCGCCATCCGCGAGCGCGAAGACGCGCTATGCCGGCAACTGATCGCGGGCCTGCAGCGCATTCCGCAACTGCGTCTGCTGGGGCCGGTCGCCGCGGCCGCGCGCGCGCCCATCGTTTCCTTCGACATTCCCGGCCTGCATCCGCACGACATCTGCCAGGTGCTCGACGGCCACGGGCTGGCCTTGCGCGGCGGCCACCATTGCGCGCAGCCGCTGCTGGCGGCACTCGGCGCCGAAGCCTGCACGCGGTCCAGCATCGCGCTCTACAACGACGAGGCCGACATCCAGGCATTGCTCGATGGCCTCGCCGAGGCGAGGCGGACATTGCTATGAACGACAGCAACGCTCTCTATCAGGACGCGATCAAGCAGATGGCGCAGGCCGCCCACGGCCACGGCCAGCTGGACAGCGCCAGTGGCGAGGCCAGGCTCGACAACCCGTTGTGCGGCGATCGCGTGCGCATGCAGGTTGCGCTCGAGGGCGCGCGCATTGCCGCCGTTGCCCATCAGACCAAGGGCTGCCTGCTGTGCCGAGCGGCCGCGTCGCTGCTCGGGGCGCGCGCACCGGGTCAGGATGCCGCCGCGATCGAGGCCGTCGCCGGCGAACTCGATGCGATGCTGAAAGGCGCCGCGCCCGGCCCCGCGGCATGGCCCGAACTGGCGATGTTCATTCCGGCCCGCGCCTACGCCAGCCGGCATCGCTGCGTGCTGCTGCCCTTCCGCGCGCTGCAGGCGGCGCTCGGCAAAGTTGGCGCTGGCGCTACGGCGAACGCCGCCGAAAATCATGGAGAAATCAAAGGTGCCCTCTGAGACAGAACGTGAACTGGTGCATACGCGGCAGATCACCTGCCGCGCCTTCCGCCTGAAGAACGGCTGGCTGGAAATCGAAGCCACCCTGAGCGACGAAAAGGGCCAGTCGGTGGCCTTCCGCTCGCGGCCGCCGGTGCAACCGGGCGCCCAGATGCACAGCATGGCGCTGACGCTGACCATCGACGCCGACTACCTGATCCAGGATGTGCGGGCCAGCACGCTGATCGCGCCCTGGGCCATGTGCGGCGGCACCGACGACGCCTACCGCAGGCTGATCGGCCTGCGCATCGGCCCCGGCTTTTCGCAGCAGGTGAAGACGCTGCTCGGCGGCGTCGAGGGCTGCACCCACGTCACCGAACTGGTGGCGCAGGCCGCCAACACCTACATGCAGGCTTCATGGCCCGACCGCATCGCGCGGCAGATGGCCGTGGCCAGCGATCCGCGCCAGTGGCCCGACAAGAGCACGCTGGGCTTCGTCAATCATTGCCACGCCTGGCGCCGCGACGGGGAGACGATACTGCAGGAATATCCGGAACTGGCGCCGCCGAAAGACAAGTAGTCAATCGAACTCGATCTGATGGAAGAATCTCACCACCAAGACACCAAGGACACAAAGATGCGCCAAGAGAAGCCGATAGAAGAACGAGAAGTTCTTGGTGTCCCTTGGTGAACTTCGTGTCTTGGTGGTGAATGCTTTTTTCTTGTTGCCTACCCACTGGGGCGGAACGGCCGCTCAGTCTGCCGCGACGCGGAACCACAGCGGCGCGTTGCGGTCTTCCTTCAGGTCTGGCCGAACTGCTCGCTGAGCCCCTTTACCGCCTCGCGCTCGCCGCGTATGCGCAGGAAGGCGCCAGCCTCGTCGGCGCGTTCCTCCAGCACTTCGCAGCTGGCGAAGATTTCATTGCGTCTTTGCTGGGCCGACCAGGGCAGGAACAGCTCGGCTTCGACCAGTCCCTGCTGGAAGAAGCCGACGATCGCCTCGCGCAGCGTTGCGATGTCCTCGGCACGGCGCGCACTCATGACGATGCAGTCCGGGTAGGCAGCACGCAGCGCCGCTTCGCGGTCGGCTTGCGCCGCGGCGTCGCCGACGTGATCGATCTTGTTGAAGACGCGGATGCGCGGCACGTCCCTGGCGCCGATCTCGGCCAGCACCTTGTCGGTGACCGCCAACTGGCGTTCGTAGCCGGGATCGCTGGCGTCGATCACATGCAGCAGCAGCGCCGCGTCGAGCGCCTCTTCGAGCGTCGACTTGAAGGAGGCGACCAGTCCGTGCGGCAGGTTCTTGATGAAGCCGACCGTGTCGCTGACCAGCACGCGCGGCTTGCTCTCGGGCTGCAGCGCGCGCACGGTGGTGTCGAGCGTGGCGAACAGCTTGTTTTCGACCAGCACCTCGCTGCCGGTCAGGGCGCGCATCAGCGTTGATTTTCCGGCATTGGTGTAGCCGACCAGCGCGACGCCGGCCAGCCCCTGGCGCTCCAGCCGCCGTGCGCGCTGCGTCTTGCGCTCGGCATCCATGGCGATGATTTCCTGCTGCAGTTCGGCGATGCGGTCGCGGATCTTGCGCTTGTCCAGTTCGGTGTGCGATTCACCGGCGCCGCGCCCGCCGGTGCCGCTGCGCTGCCGCCCTTGCGGCCCGGCCAGCTTGGCCGCCTCGCGCAGGCGCGGCGCCATGTAGCCCAGCCGCGCGATTTCCACCTGCGCACGGGCGGCGCGGGAGGTCGCGTGGCGATGGAAGATTTCGAGGATGACCATGGTGCGATCCATGACTTCGCAGCCCACTTCCTTTTCCAGGTTGCGCGCCTGCGAGGGCGAGATTTCATGGTCGACGAAAATCGCTTCGATCTTGCCGGCCTCGGGGTCGGCGGCGGCGTGCAGGGGTTTTTCGAAGGCGCCGGGCGCGGGTTCGCTGTCGACGAATTCACGTATCTCCTGCCGCTTGCCGGTGCCCATGTAAGCCGTCGAATCGAAGCTCCCGCGCTTCTGGGTGAAGGTGGCGGTGATGATGTAACCCAGGGTCTTGGCCAGGTCGCGCAGTTCGGCCAGCGAGGCCTCGAACTCCACGTCGTTCACGTTCGGCAGTTGCACGGAGGCGACGACGGCGTATCTGGCTTGTTCTTTGACTTCTTTTCGCATTCGGGGATGGCTTCCTTGGGTGGATAAAGCCGGATAGTACCCGTCAACGCGCCGGTCGCCGGCATCGGCCCCGGGGCCGGCAGGCCGGGGCCTGCCGGTTTCGTCGAACAGCTGCGTTCTCTTAGTTGCGTCCCCTGCCCGTTGCGCGGCAGCCGATCATGTTGTCGCTCTCGAAATAGCGCAGGCCCGGGCCGCAGTCCATCTGTTGCGCGGGGTAGGCGGGTGTGCAGGTGAAAGCGCCGGTGTCGCGCTTGAACGAGCCCTCGCGCAGCATCCAGCCGTCCGGACAGGCCTGGGCGGCGGCTTGGCGGCGGTTCTGGCGTTCCTGGCGTTCCTCAAGCACGGTGACGACGGTCGTCGCCGTTCCGCTGCAACCAAAGGTCTGCTTCACGCGCTGCCCCTTGGCGGTGACCGTGTACTGGCCCGGCGCGGTGAAGTTGTGATCGAATGCGCGCGGCAGCAGGCCCTCTTCCCTGCCGACGATCCGGGTGTCCGGCGAACCGTTGTCGCCATATTCGATCCAGAGGCCGCAATCGGTGGCCTCGTTGCCCTGGCCCGCGACGGTAAATCGTATCGTGGCCTGGCCGTTTTGCAGCACAACCCTGTTTGCGTGCGGTGTGATGGTGGTGACCGTAGCGGCCCACGCCGCGGGTGCGAATGCGAGCGTGCAAGCGGCGATGGCGAACAGCGAAGAACGTTTCATGAGGGGCTCCTTGGGATGGTGTCGGCCCCATGGTGACCCTGCGCGTCGTCGTTTTCCGTGCGCTGGCGCGCATTGGAGCGGATATTCCCGACGCTGCTTGCCGCCCGGCACCTCTTGTATGCTTCGCCTGTTGCGTTTCCTTTCCAAATCGCCATGCCCCCGACCGACCAAGCCCGCCAGACCGCCCTTGAACTGATCGACTTCATCGATGCCAGCCCCAGCCCCTGGCATGCCGTGGCGAGCATCGAGCAGCGCTTGCTGGCGCGCGGCTTCGCGCGGCTGGAGGAAGGCGAGCGCTGGCAGCTCGCGGCCGGCGGACGCTATTACACGGTGCGCGGCGGCGCCTCGCTGATCGCCTTCGTGGTGGGCAGCCGGTCGCTGGCGGAAAGCGGCTATCGCATCGTCGGCGCCCATACCGATTCGCCGGGGCTGCGGCTCAAGCCGCGTCCGGCCATGGCCGCGGACGGCCTGCTGCGCCTGGGCGTGGAAGTCTATGGCGGACCGATCCTGGCCAGCTTCACCGACCGCGACCTGAGCCTGGCCGGGCGCGTCGTGCTGCGTACGTCGGCTGGGCCGCAGACCAGGCTGCTGCGCTTCGACCAGCCACTGCTGCGCCTGCCCAATCTCGCGATACACATGAACCGCGAGGTCAATGAACAGGGGTTGAAACTCAACAAGCAGACCGAGCTGCCGCTGATCCTGGGCCAGCTGGGCGAAGGGGAGGATGCCGCAGCGCGCCTGCGCCGGCTGCTGGCCGAGGCCGCCCAGAGCGAGGCGGCGGACCTGCTGGGCTGGGAGCTGGCGGTCTATGACGTGCAGAAGGGCTGCCTGTGGGGCGCGGACCGGGAATTCGTCGCCGACGGCCAGCTCGACAACCTGGCCTCCTGCCATGCGGCGATTGACGCGCTGATGGCGGCGCAGCAGCCGACCGCCACTTGCGTGGCGGCCCTGTTCGACCACGAAGAGGTCGGCAGCGAGAGCGCCGTCGGCGCCGGCGGCAGCTTCGTCGGCGACGTGCTGGCGCGCATCGGCCTGCAGGCGGGCGCCGACGGCGAAGACCGGCGCCGCGCCCTGGCGCGCAGTTTCTTCATCAGCGCCGATATGGCGCATGCCTACAACCCGAACTTCCCGGCGGCCTACGAGCCGGAACACAAGGTGCTGGTGAACGGCGGACCGGTGATCAAGACCAACGCCGGCCAGCGCTACGCCACCCAGGCCGAGACGGCGGCGCGCTTCATGGGCTGCTGCGAGCAGGCCGGCGTGCCCTGCCAGCAGTATTCCCATCGCAGCGACCTGGGCTGCGGCAGTACCATCGGCCCAATCGTCGCCGCACGCCTGGGGATAGCCAGCGTCGATGTCGGCTCGCCGATGTGGGCGATGCACAGCGCGCGCGAAAGCGCCGGCGCCCACGACCATGACTACATGATCGCCGCCCTGACGGCGGCATTCGGCAGTTGAGCGCAACGAAGACAGGAGGGCTGGGCATGGGTAGCGATCCGCTGCCGCTGGATCAGGAGACGATACGCGTCCTGTCCGGCGTGACCACTGCGACATTGACCACGGTGTTGCTCAAGAAGGGGCTGCGCAACGTCTGGATCCGCCGCGCGCGGCCGCTGCACGACAAGCCGCGACGCTTGGTCGGGCGCGCCTTCACGCTGCGTTTCGTGCCGGCGCGCGAAGACCTCGCGACGCCGGCCTCCTGGGCGTCGCCGATCTCGACGCGGGCCGCGATCGAGGCCATGCCGGCCGGCTGCATCGCCGTGGTCGATGCGATGGGCGTGACCGACGCCGGCATATTCGGCGACATCCTCTGCTCGCGCATGCAGAAGCGCGGCGTCGCCGCGCTGATCACCGACGGTGTGGTGCGCGACGTGGAAGGCGTGATGGGCACGCAACTGCCGGTCTGGTGCCAGGGCACCGCGGCGCCGGCCTCGGTCGCGGGCCTGACTTTCGTCGCCTGGCAGGAGGCTATCGGCTGCGGCGGCGTCGCGGTGTTTCCCAATGACATCGTGGTGGCCGACGCCGATGGCGCGGTGCTGATCCCGGCCGCATTGCTGGCCGAGGTGATCGTCGAGGCGGTGGAGCAGGAACGCCTGGAAGGCTGGATCATGACCCAGGTCGCGGCCGGTGTTGCGCTGCCCGGACTCTATCCGCCCAATGCGGAAACCCGGGCACGCTATGAGGCCTGGGTGCGCGCGCAGAGCTGATCCGGCGCGCATCGGGCGATTCGCGAACCCGGTGTGACCCGGCGCTAATTCAGCGCGCCGCAGGAAACCCGGGTTTCGACGCGCCGGCCTGCGGCGCGAGGTTCCGGTCGAGCTTGAGTTTCCCGGATTCCGGCAACTCGCCCTGGAACCAGGTTTTGCCCTCGAACATCCCCGGGCTGCCGAGCGCGTATCCCAGCGCGGCGCCTATGCAGAGCATGAGTCCGAGCCGCAGCAGTTGACGCGAGGGGGCCGGGCTCGACCGGTCCGCGGCCAGGGGCGCTAGCGTCCGCGGCTGCCCGGCGAGCTCCGATTCGACGCTCAGGCGCTGCAGGAGCGCGGCCTCGGCCAGGGCCTTGGCCGACTCGTGTACGGCCTGGCTTTCCCGCTCGTCCTGCTGGGCGCGCAGCCGCATGCGCAGGGCATCGGCGGCTTCGTCGTCCTGCAGCTTGCGCCGCGCCGCCTGCTGCGCGGCGTCGCGTTCGGCCGTGGTGCGGGCCAGCGTCAGGGCTTCCAGCTCGCGTTCGGTACGGATGGTCTGTTCGGCCAGATCGGCGGCATTGCGCTCCGATTCGGCCCGCTGGCGCGCAATGGCTTCGGCTTCGCGCTCGCGGGTCAGGCGGGCCTGCATCGCCTTGGCCAATTCGGCCGCGGCAAACTCGCGTCGCTTGGTGTCGGCCAGGGCGCGTTGCTCCGCCTCGATGCGGCTGCGGCTGGCGATTTCCAGCTGGCGTTCGGCATGAGCCCGCTCGGCGGCGACGGTTTCCGCCGCCATTTCCGCCTGGGAGCGGTTTTGCGCCTGCAGGATCGCCTGCTCTTCGGCGGCAAGCTTGCGCTGCAGCGCGCCGAGAAGTTCGGTATCGGCAAGGCGCCGTGCATCGGACTCGCGGCGCTGGCAGTCGTCGGCGCCGGCCAGCGCCAGGGCAGCCGCTTCGGCATCGCGTGCGGCATAAACATCGGCCGCGTTGCCGGCACCGATCGACCGGGCATGCTGCGCAAGGCGGGCTTCAGGATTTTTGCTCATGGCGGTGGAGCATAGCCGGGCGGCCGGCGCTCTCGAAGCCGGAGCAAGCCGGGGGAAGCCCCGCAGTTTTGCCGCTAGGGGCGTGCCGGCTTGCGCCGCCCAACCGCCGATTGGTTTGAGCTTGCCGGCGATCGTGGCGGCGGGCGCCGGACTGGCTGGTCCACAGTTGACGTGTCAAGCATTCGCGCGCATGGTGTCGGGCGTCGTCAGCCGCCCAACACCAGCCGGGCGCGACCGTCAGGCCCTCAATATCGGGTGCCAGCGCCGGCGCGAATAGAAGCGGCCGGTTCTTCCGCAAGGTCGCCAACAGGGGAAGGCATGAAGCTGTTCAGTAAATTTCTTGACACGCGGGCTGACGGGAAAAAGCGATCAAGGAATAAATCGGGAACTGAGATGTCTCCGGCCAGAGTCCGGGTAATGGGCGCCGTCAAGCTGGTGCGCAACACAGGACTTTTCATATCGTTCTGTTATGTCATGGGCTTTAACGCTCTCCTGGCGGTGGGCTTCGGATATTTTGTGTATTTCAGCTGGGGATATGTACCCGAAATTGTCACCGGTGCAAGTTTTGCAAAAACATCGGAGCGCGCGCGCGGAGTGACCATTTTGCTGGGACTCAGCATGTTCTTCTTGCTGCTTATTCTGGTGTTCGTGTGGTTGAGCAGGGCCGCGGCCCAGTCAGCCGTCCTGTGAATTCAAGCACGCGATGACACCGGGCGACTCAAGACCTTTCGAGCATCCCCGGCAACTGCTTGACGTTTCAATAAATAGCGCGCACTGTAGCGCGCGTCACGAGCCCAGTGCGCGCAAATAGGGACTGATGCACCGTTGGCGATTTTGTTTCCGCGAAGTCGCCCGGAATCGAGGAGTCGAGCAGCCATGAGCCCTGTTTTTTCCGCCGCCCTTCTCGCCGCCGCGGTCGTTGCGCATTCGGCTGCCCATGCCCAAAGCTCGATGCTTCGCGTCACCTGCGAAGGCGCCGACATCGGCGCCGAGGTGTCGATCAACGGTAGGTTCAAGGGGGAATGTCCGCTCGACGCCAAGGTCGGCGCGGGTACCGTGAAACTGCGCCTGGTGAAGAAAACAGATAGCCTGCGCGAGCAGGTGTTCGAGCAGGACGTGCGGATCGGGGACGGCGTAGTCAAGAGAATCGACGTAGTGTTCGCCGCGCCACGCTTGATTGGCGAGAGCTCAGGTCGGGAGAAAAAAGCCTTAGCAGGAAAATCTGCGGAATCCAAAGGAAGACCCGGGCAAACCGACACGGCTGTCGCTCTGGCGAAGACATCGTCCCGCCCCGCGATTCCGCTTGAGATCAGCGAAGACATCTGGAAGATCATCGAGGCCTCCGAGGCCTACCGCAAGCTTCCGCAGCCTCGCGCATTGAAGGTTGTCTTTCAGGGCAGGAAGGAAATGGAATACACCGGATCGAAGAACCGGTCGCTGCCCAAGCCGGGCGCAGAAGCCATCCGCAATGCGCGTGTGAGCGCAGCCGTTGGCGATAAATGCACGATGACTCAGACTGATTTTGCGACCGAAGGCAAACCCGAGGCCCGCATGAGCTATCGGGCGTACCAGTGCGGCTACATCCATCTGGGTTCCACCTTCGACGGCAAGCCGAGCGGCGTCGTCAGCAGAATCGACGAGCTGTCGGGCAGCCTTTTTCCGATGCGTGTCGGCGCCCGGCAGACGATCAGCTACCAGATGGCATATTTGGCGGACCGGCAATATGACTCCAAGCACGCCGCTGACTGCACCGTGGTGAGCCGCTTGGCAGCGCAATTACTGGATGCCCGGCTGGCGGGAGCCGCATGGAAGATACGCTGCAAAAGCAGCTATTCATCCAGCAACTCCAGCATTGGAGAGAAGGAAACCGACGATTACTATCTCGAAGACCTGGCCGTAATGCTCTCGTCCATCGGGGAATACGACTCATCAAAAGGCGCACACGTGCTGCCGTCGGCCGGGACGCAAACGCTGATGGCGGCCGAAGGCGACTACGGCAGCCGCACCACCACGAGCTACGCCAGCTACAACTGGGAGGTCGGTGGTGTATACGAAATGCCCGCGCCAATCGTCCCGCCGACCGTTGCGGCAGCGCCGAACGTTGGGCGGCGCCCGGCGGCAGAGGGCGCCGAGTCCTCGCAACGCGAACAGCCCCTACTGGCGGGATTGACCGACGCAGGGGCGCAGGCCGAACAATCCGCCGGCGGCGGATCGGACCTTTTTGGGGCAATATTGGGCGGTCTCGCTTCGGGGCTGGTGGATCATGCCGCTGGCCAAATCAATTCGGCGGCTGCGGGCACGGGCGGCGCCGATGGCGTTGCGATGGGCGTGCTGGGCAGCATCACCGCACAGCTGGCCCGCGAGACGAAGGATCAAGTCGCCAGAGACAGGGCCGGCAACGGACAAGCCGATACGAGTCAGGATCCCGCAGGTTCAAGCCTGGTCAATTCCCTGGCTGGGGCCATGATCAATCAGACGAACAATGTCACCGCGTCGGCGCTTGCCGGAGACGGCCACACGGGGATGGCGGCTCTTGTCGGCAACATGAACGGCGCCATGCTCTCCACTCTTCAGGGAAGCGGAAGCACGGGCAGCGGCAGTTCCGGCGCCGCCGCGAGCCCTAAAGCTTCTGCGGGTTCGGCGAGAATATTTGTGGTGAGCAGATCGACCAGGGAAGAGGCCTGCGAGGTGTCGAAACGCATGACGAAACAAGATGGCCAGGAAATCACCGGTACATGCTCTTGCAATACGCTCTTCAATTCAAACAATTGCAGAGCCGAAGTGTTTGGTCCGAAAGGAGCTGCCGCGACACCGCAACAATTGGCCGCTGCGAAGGAATGCGCGACGCCATCAAAGCAAAAAGCATATGGCTATCGGTCCACTGGCAATGCCCAGTTTGACGCCGGATGCTCATTGGTGGCATTTGACGTCTGCTTGGCCAAGACGACGGGTCTTTCCACTTATACCCAGGAAGCAAACATCCAGTGCAGCATCCTGCGGCGGACGATGAAAGTTGCAGGAGGCGGAAGCATATGCGAGCTTCCCTGCGCTGCCGCGGCGAAATTGCCCGTTGCCGATCCCTGCCAATATTTGAAGAACTGCACAAAATAATCCCAGGCCGAATGGATTTCGATGCAAGCCACTTGCTCTGACCTGCCCTCGATGTACGTCGAAGCAACGGCTCGCACCACTCTTTTGAAAGGCATTTCCTTGAAAACTGCCATTGGCCTGATTCTTCTGCTTTGTGTCGGCGCCGCGTCAGCGGAGACTTTCTCGGCAAGCGCCGCGAGCGCCGAAGCTGCCTGTTCGCGGGCGAAATCCCAGGCGAGCAAGACTGGCCGGGCATCTGGCGACTGTGATTGCGATATGGTCGGCGCCATGCACATGTGCCTCGTGCAAGCGGAGGATCCCAAGGGAGCGAAAGCAGGTGCCAGGCCGGCGGCCGAAAGCGAAGACCCGTACCCCGATCTGGCGATGGCTTCCTCCACCGAAAAACAGCGCGCCTGCAGCCTGGCGCGCGAGCTGTTCGCCCAACAGGACCGATCTCCCCAAGCGTGCAACTGCACAAGCCACAGGAACGGACGCTTGTTTATGTGCACGGCGCGGGGGCGGGGCCAGGCTCAACTCAGTGCGACCGCGCGTTTCATTGGCGACAAGAAGGCCTGGCTAAGAGAATTGGCTAAATGCGATCCCGCCACCGATGAACGTCATTGTGAACGAGTCAATAGACTCAACAATGGGGGAAGCGGCAGAAGGGGTTAGCCAAGTCGTCGCGTCGCATGATTGCTTATTTCGTCCTGCTGAAATCCGGCGTGCGTTTTTCCTTGAAGGCGGTGATGCCTTCGCGTGCGCTCTCGATGCAGGCCGAGAGGCCGAAGGCCTTGTAGCCGACTTCCAGCGCCGCGGCGAAGCTCTTTGCCGCGGCGGCTTCGAGGATGGCCTGCTCCATGAGGTCTATGCATTCGCGGCTCAGCACCTGGCCGCTGGCGGCGCGGGCTTCCACCGGCTCGATGCTCACGGCTACCGGCGCGTCGCCGATCGGCTTGACCTTGCCCGCAAGCGCGTCGACGCGGGCCACCGCCAGCGCAATCAGTTGCGCGTAGTCGTCGGCCAGCGCATCGATGATGCCGAGTTCGTGCGCGCGGCTGGCCTTGAGGCGTTCGGCCGTGCGCAGCATGGCGTTGAAGGTCGGCGTCGCGTGCGGCCAGCGCCGGTAGGGCACGACCATGGCGCCGATGCCATGGACGATGCCCAGCGTGACTTCGGGCATCTGGATCCAGGCGCGCTTGAGGGCGACGATGCTGTGGCAGCGCGCGGCGAGTTCGAATCCGCCGCCCAGCGCGATGCCGTTGAGCGCCGCGACCACCGGCTTCTTCATCTGGTCCAGATGCACCAGCAGGCGCGAGCAGTCTCGCGCGTACTGTTCCGAGGCCGGCGCGTCGCCCAGCATGTCGACGAAGCGCCCGATGTCGCCGCCGGCGCAGAAGGCGCGCGCGCCGTAGCCGGTGAGGACGAAGCCGGCGACCTTGGGGTCGTTCTCGAAGCGGCGGATGACCGAGAGGATCTCGTCGTTCATCTCGTCGTGCAGCGCGTTCATGGCTTCGGGCCGGCGCAGGGTGATGACCTTGACGTCGCCCAGGTCGTCGACCAGGATGTGGCGCAGGAAGCCCTGGTAGTCGGCGAAGGGCTGCTGCGGCATGGGCATGCCGGGGCGCTCCTGGCGCAGGCGCATCAGCGCATTGCCGCTGGTCTGCTCGCCGAGATTGCGCATCAGGTCGAGCGGGCCGTTCTTGAAACCGAGCGCCAGGCGGCAGCCGAGGTCGAGGTCGGCCGAGTCGCCGATCTTGCGGTCGACGATGTCCACGCTTTGCGAGAACAGGATGCCGAGCAGGCGTTCGCGCACCGCCTGTGCCGTGTCCGCGGCGACCTCGACGCGCTTGCCGGGCGGCACCGTGAGCCAGCTGTCGACCGAGCGGAAGATAGGCGCCGGAGTGTAGTGTTCGCCCTCCATCTCGGCCTGCAGGGTGTTGGTCTCGGTGATGATCGGGTTGCCGTGCGCGAGATTGAGCACGAAGAAGGGGCCGGCATGGACGAACTCGCTGGCGACGCTGTCGACTTCGGCCGCGGTGGCGCGGTCGAGCAGCATCGCCGACTCGTTGCACCAGTTGTCGAAAATGCGGTCGAGCATGAAGCAGGCGACGTCGGCCGTCACCAGCGGCACCTTGCCGGTCATGCAGAAGGTCCAGCGCAGGTATTCGACCACGGCCGGGTCGGTCTTTTCCCAGCGGATGACTTCGACAGCCGGGTTGCGCCAGGCCGGGGCGAAGAAGTGGGTGACTGTCGCCCGGCGCGGGTGCTGGAGTTCAGAGAAGATCAGCTCCGCCGGCAGCGAGCTGGTGTTGGAGGTGATCAGCGCCTCGGGGCTGACCACGGCCTCGATCTGGGCGAAGATCTTGCGCTTCAGCGCCAGATTCTCGGTGGCGGCTTCGATCACCCAGTCGCAGTCGGCGATGTCAGCATAGTCGAGCGTGCCGAACAGCTTGGACGTCACCGCGGCGGCATCGGCCTCGCTCATCTTGCCGCGCGCCACGGCCTTGCGCGAATACTCCTGAAAGCGCAGCAGCGCTGCGTCCACGGCCTTTTGCGAGACATCGACCAGATATAGTTTGAGGTCCGGCAGCGCGCTCTTGAGGTAGTAGCCGATGTCGGGGCCGATGGTGCCGGCGCCGATCACGGCGACGGCGCGCGGCAGGGGGCGGGCGGGGGTGGCGAGCAGGGGATTGGCGAAGCTGGCGGTCATGATCGGTTCCTGTGTATGCGGTATACAAAGGATTATCCGATATTCTCGCCGCGCGCACAATCCGCGCGCGAAGATCGGGCTTGCTGAGTCGGGATTCCGTGGTCGGTAGCGCGGACCGCAGGGCGGACTTCAGTCCGCCAACCACCCCTTGGCCGACCGAAGCCGGCCCTACGGGTGCCTGGCACGCCGAAAGTTGGCGCTGGCGCTACGGCGATTCCGCGGTGCGCGGCGCGGCGCTCAGGCCGCCGGCCAGTGCGGCGTGGCGATGCCTTCGCCCAGGTCCGCCGCGACCAGCCGGCGGCGCACTTCGAGCAGCTTCTCGATCAGCGCCGGCTCGGCGCGGGCGTAGGTCTCGGCATCGGGCGTGCGCCTGACCACCACGCCGAGCAGTTCGGTGATGGCGTTGCCGATCGAGTTCTGGCTGATGGTGACGATCAGCTTGCCTTCGTCGTTGCGGTAGATCAACTGCTTGAAGGCCGGCTGCCAGCGGATCGCGTTGGCGTAGCGGGCGTCCTTGATGCAGCGCTCGCGCACCATCTTGGCGGTCTTGAGGAAGTCGTTGTCGAACTGCAGCCGGGCCTCGACCCGCTCCGGGAAATAGATGTCGCGCGGCAGCGGCGCGTTGCGCGTCGACACCTGGGTGAAGAAGGTGCGGTAGAAGTCGATGAAGCCCTTGAGCAGGGTGTCGTATTCCTTCCAGAAGCGCACTTCCTTCAGCGCCGCCGCACCGCCCTGGACTTCCCAGCTCGGCAGGCCTTGCGGATAGCCGGTCAGCGCGATGCGGCCGGATTCCTCCGCGCAGGGCTTGAGTATCTGCAAATCGAGTTCGGCAAAGAAGGCACGGTACACGTCGCGCATATGGGCCTGGAACAGCGAATGCTGGCCGCCGTCGGTCAGGTTCGGGTTGTCGGCGTCGGCCAGCGGCGCCTCGCGCAACTGGCGCTGGTCGAAGACGATGAAGTGGTTGTGCAGCATGCGGATGCTCGGCACGCCGGGCGAGGTCAGCGGCCAGGTGGCGTCGAGGCTGGCTTCGCCCGCCAGCACCAGGTGGCGGGCCGGATCGGGATAGCGTTCCAGCATGAACTCGACGATGATCTGGTTCATGCGGTTCCAGACGTTCTTCACCGCGTCCGGCACCTGGGTGCGGCGTACCGGGCGGCCCAGCGGATCGAGGATGGCCTGCGAGGTGTCGTAGATGATCGAGCAGTCGAACTCGTTGCTATGGCCCAGCGCCTTGCGGTACAGCAGCAGGCCCTCGGGGTTCTTCAGCAGGCCGTTGTTGTGCACCAGGTCGGCGAGATTCTCGGCGCTGTTGAAGAACTCGTTGGGCTTCATGCCCTCCGGCACGTCGAGCGGGATGGGGCGAAAGGGAGTGACGATCTCCCTGGGACCGGGCTGCATGGGCTGGTGCTCCGAAACGGGTTTCTATCAGTATTGCAGGAGATCGATGGCGCAAGGCCGGTCCGGCCTTTGATCTCAGGCGGCGGCTTTCTTCTGGCCGTCGAACAGCGTGACGACCGCCGCGGCGACCTGCTGCGAGGCGTCGGGATAGGCGCCGTGCTCCAGCATCTGCAGCGCCTTGTCGCGCTCTCCCTGCTGGGCGATGCTCAGCACTTCGCCGGCGCAGCGATGGAAATGGGCGTGGCGCGACTTCAGCACCGAGAAGGCCGGCGTGTTGCCGAAGCGCTCGCCGCCGATGCCGTTGAGCCAGTATCCGAGGGGACACATGTCGTCGCGGGAAACGTTTTCGACCCGCAGGTTTTCCCGGCTTTCGCCCTTGATGTAGTCGCGCAGGCGCGCCTTCCATTTGAGGTGGGAGTCGATCGCCTCCTTGCCGTCCGAGGCCAGGATGAACATGCGCGCCAGCAGCATCTTGACCCGCTCCGAGGCCTTGATGTAGTCGCCGCCCTGCAGCAGCTTGGTGGCGCTGGCGGTGTCGCCGGCCTGGGCCGCCGCCAGCACTTCGCCGGCGCAGCGATGGAAGTGGGCATGGTGGGCCTTCATGTCGAAGAAGGTTTCGGAATAGCCGAACTTCTCGCCGCCCATGTCGTAGATCCATTTGCCGAGCGGGCATTGGTCGTCGCGCGACACCACCTCGACCTTGAGCTGCTCGGTGCTGGTGCCGTTGATGTAGGCCTCCAGGCGAACCTTCCATTTCATGTGGGCGTCGACCGCCGTCTTGAAATTGAGGCCGGCGACTTCGGCCCCCTTTTCGTCCGCACCAGGCTGCGTGGAGGCCGACGCCGCGGCGGATTTGTCTTCGCCCTGCATGATGCCCTTGAACCAGTCCAGCATGCCCATGTGTTTTCCTCCCCGTTTCTTTTGAGTCTAGCAGCGGCAAAAATTTCGCCCGCTAGATTCGTCGTATCGGGACATAAGCATTTTTGACTACCGAGAATAGCGTGCAATCCCGTGCAAGAAATTCTACGATATCCATTGTCATGATCAGGGACGCCGATCTTGCGGCGAGCCTGCGGTTAAAGATTGCGGCCCCGGCCAGCGACGGCCTGCAACTGACGGCCAGCATCGGAATCGCCGGATGTCCCGGGCATGATGTCGTCAACGGCGAGCTTTGCTCAAGCTGGGCGACGCGGCCTTGCATGCCGCCAAGCAAGGTGGACGAAACCAGGTGCGCAGCGCGCCGGCGACGGTACAGGTTGAGCCTGAAACAACGATTGCGGGTATCGTCGCGCCCGTGTGCTCAGGTGCAATGGGCGACCTTTTTCTGGGGCGGCCCCTCGTCCTTCTTGTCTTTCTTCGCCTCCTCCGATTCCTGATCCTTTTTGTCTTTCTTGTCCTTCTCGTCTTTTTCGGCCTTCTTCGTTTCGGACGGCGTCTGATCGCCGTTGGTTGTTGCTCCGGTGTCGGCTTCGCTGCCGAAGCTGCCTTCGGTACCCCCGGTGGTCGCGGTCGGGTCTTGCGGCGGCTGTGTCGGATCGCTGCGAGGGGCTTCGGGCGGCGGCGGTTGGTCCGATTCGGTGGGCGATTCGACTACCGAGCCGGTTTCCGCCGCTTTCTGGATGTCCTTGATCACCTGCTGGGTCTCCGTGCCGGAATCGCTGGGCTGAACCGCGTAGCTTATCGCCAGTCCGCTGCCGGGGACTGCAGGAGTGCCGGTGTTCACGAGGTAGAAGCCGCTGCCGCCGGGGACCGTGGCGGTGGTCTCCACGCCGTCGATCACTATCCCGCCGGAACTGCGATTGAGGAAGTTCAGGTAGGTTGTGGATGGGACACCCGTTCCCCGGTCGGAAAGGACATAGGACGGGGTCTGGCCGGGGGTGCCATCGTTCAAAACCAGCATCGATTGGGCTCCCTGCAGGCCGATAAATGCGTCGTTGGATGCGTCGACGTGCGCTCCGTTGTTGAGCTTGAGGGAGCCTCCGACCAGGATTCGCACATCCGGGTAGGGCACACTGTTGTTGTAACCGCCGTGGATATAGCCGCCGTTACCCATCATGAGGTCGCCACCGACCAGCATCTTCAGCTCGCCATTGCCTGTCCTGACGTAGCCCCCGTCAATGCTGGCATTTCCCGTGACAGCAGCCGCGAGGCTGTTGCCGGCGGCCAGACCGGCTCCGGGACCGATGTTCAGCGTGCCCGCGCCGAGCGCGATATTCTGCGCGGCAACGCTGGCATTGAGGTTCACCGCGTTGCCGCCAAGAATGAGATCGGCCGAGGCGGAGACCGGAGCCAGGACATCGATCGTCGCTCCGGCCAGTGCTACATTGGCGCCGCTCAGCGGATAGGCAAGCTCAAGCAAGCCGCCGGTTGCGGCAAGCCCGACGTTTCCGAGCGAGACCAGCGCGCTGGACAGGCGGATACCCCCTGTGGCAGTGGCCGAAAGAGCATTCGCCGTCGTAATCCCGGAAAGTTGCAGGTTGCCACTGTGCGTGATGTTTACCGGTCCGCCGATATCGATGGTGCCGGGACCATTCATGGTCATGGATTGCGATATCGTCAGGCCGCCCGTGCCGCGCAGATTTCCGGCATTCTGCAGCCAGGTCGAAATTGCCAGCCTTCCTTCGTTGATGGTCAAGGTGCCACCCGCAAGCGTCAGGCTGCCGGTGCCGGCAAGGCTGTTCAGCACGGCTGCATCGGCCTGGGCGCTGCTGTAGTCGTAACTCACCGCCGCGCTGCCGAGATCGACTGCCGCCACATTGTTGCGGTCGGGGATGGCGCTGCCGGACCAGTTGGCCGCAGTACTCCAGTTGCCAGCGCTACCGCCGATCCAGTTAACCGATGTGCGCTGCGCAATATTCGCGCTGTGGCTGCCTGAAGTGGCCGCCAGGCTGTAATTGCCCGCATCTGCGCCGCTGAGGCTGATGCCGTTGACGGTAACGAGCTTTCCGGCGGCGGCATGGCGGTCGGAGAAGTTCGCGTTGTAACTCAGAGTCAGCGCATCGCTGCCGATCCGGTTGTCCGTGACGCTTGCCGTTGCAGTCGTGCTCCCGTCGTAGATCTTGTCGAAGCTGCCGAACGATGGGGTCAGGGTGGCGGGGGTGATGTCGGCCGTAGTGGCTGCGGTGGTGTCGGCCAGCGTGTAGTTGCCGGCATCGGTGCCGGACAGGGTGATGCCGCTGATGGCGACCGGCTTGGCGGTGCCGACGTGCTTGTCGGCGAAGGCGCCGCTGGCGGTGGCGACCGCGAGGTCGTCGCTGCCGAAGCGGCCGCTGAAGGCGGCGCCGGCGGTGTCGAGCGTGGCCGTGGTGGTGGCGTCATAGACCCGGCTCGCGGCGGTGATACCGGTGACCGCGCTGATCGGGGCCGAGGTGATGTCGGCCGTAGTGGCTGCGGTGGTGTCGGCCAGCGTGTAGTTGCCGGCATCGGCGCCGACGAGGCTGATGCCGCTGATGGCGACCGGCTTGGCGGTGCCGACGTGCTTGTCGGCGAAGGCGCCG
>JAMPYF010000021.1 GCA_023700805.1 Sulfuritalea sp. | reverse complement strand
CAGCTGTTGTTGCCATGGCTGATGGTGCCGCCGGAAATGACGGCGAAGGTGCCGCCCAGTTCGATGGCGGCATCCTGCCAGCCGCAGCAGCCGGCCCACCAGACGCCATTGGCGTACAGCACGACGCCGGGGGCGCTGGCGTAGTCGATCGCGACATTGCGCACACCGCCGGCCGCGAGCGGCAGGCCGATGGTGACGCCGCCGCTGTAGGTGCTCTTCAGCGTCACGTCACGGCCGGACGTGACCGTCACGTCGCGCAAACTATTGGCAGCATTGTCGAGAATGATGTCGCCGGTGCCGGCACCGGCGGTCAGATATGCCGTACCGGTGGCGGAGATCGTGCCGCCCGTCTGGATGATGCTTTCCGTCGAATTAAGCGTGATGCCACCGGCCGTGGACGAAACGTTCTTGTTGACCGTGATCGACCCGGTGCCTAGCAGGGTCATATCGCCGGTCACCGTGGCACCGTTGGTGCTGTTCACGGTGCCAACGGTGAAGCCGTTGCTATCGGTGAAGTTGATGGTGCCGGTGTTGCCGGCCAGGTTGGTGACGGCGTTGCCGCCATGCGTCAGTTGGTAGTTGCCCCCGGCGCCGAGGAGTTCAAGGCCGGCCACGGTGATGGCGGCGCTTTGCGTGACACTGCCGCTGGTATTCAGGGTGAGGTTGCGTGTGGCGCCGCTGATGGCCCCATTGATAGCGATCGGGCCGTTGCCGGCGGCAAGGATCGCATTGGCCGTCATGCTGACCGGCCCGCCCCAGGTCTGTGCCGCATCGACGGTGGTGACATTGCCGTCCAGCGTGTAGTTCGCGCCCGACAGCGTCTGGAGGGCGAATCCGCTCGACAGCGTCAGGTTGCCGGTCGCGACGCTGTAAGGAATGTCGGTCGAGGCAAGCGCGCCCCTGGCCGTGCCCAGTGAACTGTTGCCAATACTGCCACCGGCCACGGTTACTGCGTTCTGCGAGATCGCCAGGTTTGTAATGTGTGTTCCCGATGAGCCAGCGGCGGTCGCGCCCTTGAATGTGTCGCCGGCCACATAGGCCAGCAGCACATTGCCGCTCGGCACGCTGTTGCCGGGCAAGGCGAAGTAATAGAAGCCATTGGCTCCGGTGAAGGTCTTTGCCAGATCGACGCCGCTGGCGACGGCCTGGATGGTCTTTCCGCCGCCCAGGCCGGTTACCGTGCCGGACAACACCTGCGGCGTCCCGCTGAATTGCGACTTGAGGTAGGGATAGGAAGTGCCGGAAACGATGTTCCAGACGTTGGTGAAGTCGAAGCCGGAGAATGTGGCCTGTTGCCTCATCTGGGCGTTGGTCCCGCCACTGCCGCCGGCGCTGGAGGACATGCCCGAGGTTTCGGTGTCCCAATAGGAATTGGTGACGGTGCCGCCGATGCTGTTGCCGACCAGTCCGCCGATATTGGCCCCCGTTTGGGTCGGGCGACCAGTGCTGTAGGAGTCGACGATGGTTCCGTAATTGGTGCCTGCAAAGCCTCCGACATTCCAGTTGCCATGCGCGGGACCGGTACTGTAGGAATTGCTGATGGTGCCGACGTCGTTTATTCCGACCAGGCCGCCGGCGTTGTCATAGTTGCCTGTGGCGCTTGCCGTGCTGTAGGAGTTGCTGAGGATGCCCTGGTTGCGTCCCACCAATCCGCCGACGATCGAGTTCGGGCTGGAGGCGACGCTCACCATGCTGCCGGTGCTATGCACATTGTCGACGGTCGTGCCGCTCCACTTCTCTCCCACGAGCGCGCCAACGAAGACGCCGCCCGTCACTTTGGCATTCTCGAGCCCCAGGTTCTTGACCGAGCTGCCAGTGTCCATATACCCGAACAATCCCGCATAGTTTGTTCCGGGACGGTTGATGAACAGGTTGTCGATCAGGTGTCCCTGGCCCTCGAGGGTGCCGGTGAACTTGCCCGACGCATTGCCTACCGGCACGAATCCCGCGCTGCCCCACATGCCGGGATATTTGCCGCTCACTGCGGCCAACGCGGGGCCGAGGTCGATGTTGCCGGCGAGCTTGTAGTTTCCGCTCAGGTTGACCGCCATCAACTGCAATTGGTGCGCGTTGGTGATGGTGGTGCTGAGTTCGCTGCGCAGGAAGGGGCGGGTGCTGCCGTCCGCCATCCACCAGGTGTTCGTGAAATCCCAGCCGTAGGTCGCCTGGGTGAGCAATTCGGCGCTCGTCTTGCCGGTTCCGCCCACGCTGGTCGCCCGGCCCGTCGTTTCCATGTCCCAGTAAGAATTGGTGACCGTGTAACCGCCGATGTTGTGCCCTACCAGCCCGCCGACCGAGCCGCCGCCGCTGGTCACCGCGCCGGTGGCGTAAGAATTGGCAATCGTGACACTGTCGACATGTCCCACCAGTCCGCCGATCCAGTCGCTGCCGGTCACGGTGCCCGTACTGTAGGAATTGTTGATGGTGCTGGAATGGTGCCGACCCACCAGTCCGCCGGCGTTGCTGCCGCCGCTCACGGCGCCGGAACTGTAGGAACTGCTGATGGTGCTGCCGCTGGTGTTGTCCCCCACCAGCCCGCCGATGAAGGCGCCGCTTCCGGTCACGGCGACCGTGCTGTAGGAATTCGTGAGGACGACATTGTCGTTGCGTCCTACCAGGCCGCCGACATGGTTGACGTTGCCGGTCACTACGCCTGTACTGTAGGAGTTGGCGATGGTGCTGTTGTTGCTCCACCCGACCAATCCGCCGACATAGCTGCTGCCGGTGACCTTGACATCCGTTAGCCCGACATTGCGGACGGTTGCGCCATTCGTATAGCCGAAGAGGCCGACGTAATCCGTCGCGCCCCGATCGATGGCCAGGCCGTTGACGACATAGCCGAGTCCATCGAAGGTGCCGGTGTAGTTGGCGACCGGCGTGAAGCCCGCACTGCCCCACATGCCCGGATATTTTCCATTTACGGCGGCCAGCGCCGGGCCGAGGTCGATGGTGCCGGCGAGCTTGTAGCTAGCGGCGGGCACGATCGCCATCAGCTGCAGCTGGTGCGCGTTGGTGATGGTGGTGCTGTACTCGCTGCGCAGGAATGGGCGCGTGTAGCCTTCGCTCAGCCACCAGGTGTTGACCAGGTCGAGTGCGGCGAAACTCGCCGCCTGTCGCATCTGCGCCGAGGTCAGGCCCACTGCCGAAAATGTGCCGAGGTTGGTGCCGAATCCCTGGCTCAACCCCGAGGTCTCGGTATCCCAGTAGGAACCGGTGATCGAGGCGCCGCTGCCGCTGTAGCCGACCATGCCGCCGACCGCACCGGGACTGCTTGCCGCGCCGCTCGCATATGAGCGAAGGATTTGTCCGTTGGCTTCCTGGTGCCCGACCAGGCCGCCGACATTGTAGGACCCCGTCACCTCCCCGGTCGCGTAGGAATCGCTGACCGACATGAAGCGGTTGTAGCCAACCAAGCCCCCGGCACCGCCGCCGGTTGCCGTTACGTTGCCGCTTGCATAGGAATTGGCAACAAAACCACCGTTCCAGCCCACCAGTCCGGCGACGGTTTCGTGGCCACTGACGTTCCCGGTGGCGTAGGAACCGGATATCGTGCCCCAGGCGGATGCACCGTTGTCATACTCGTTGTAGCCGACCAGTCCTCCGACCTGGTCGTAGCCGGTGACCGACCCGGTTGCGTAGGAATCCGAGATCGTCTGCCAACGGTTGTATCCCGCCAAGCCGCCGACACTGTTTCCCGTTCCGCTTACGTTGCCGGATGCATGGGAGCGCGTGATGGTGTGCCCGTTCCAGCCGACCAGGCCGCCGAGCGTACTGGTACCCGAGACGTTGCCGGTCGCATACGAGTCCGTGATGAGGTTGGTGTTCTGGTAATCGTTGATGCCGACCAGGCCGCCGATCATCTCTGTGCCGCTGACCTTGCCGCTGGCATAGGAGAAGCTGAGCGTGCTGCCGCCGATGTTGAGACCCACCAGTCCGCCCGTCGCGCGAATACCCGAAACGGTACCGGTGGCATGGCTCTCGGTGACGGTCCCGCCGCTGTTGAGTCCGACCAGGCCGCCTGCCTTCGCCATCTGCGCCGGCATGCCGGGGATCGAAACCGCGCCGGTACCAGCTGCCGTTACCGTGGTCTCCGCATACGAATTGCGGACCGTGCCGCCCGTGTTGGAGCCGACCAGCGCGCCGACGTTGTACGAGCCGGTGACGCTGCCGCCGATCAATCCCACATTGCTGATCGTTGCCGCCCCGATTGCGCCGAACAGGCCGGCATTCGGATCGGACGGGGTGTTGACGACAAGTCCGCTGATGGAGTGCCCCAGTCCATCGAAGCTTCCCGTGAATGCCGTCGTGGCATTGCCCACCGGCACGAAGCCGGCGCCACTGTTCCAGCCCGAGGTGGCTGACGCGTCGATGTTGGCGCCCAATGCATAGCGCCCGGCCAGGCCCCCGTTCATTCCCTGCAGCTCGGCGGCGGTGGTGCTGCCCGCGGCCCCAAGGCTGGTGATCACGGTGTAGGGTACGGTGCTTCCGTCAGAGCCCAGTCGGGTACTGAAGTTGGCGCCGGCGGGCAGGCTGACCGGAGCATTCACGGTCACCTTGGCGGGATTGCCGGCCTGCGGCAGGCTCAGTCCGTATTCCAGGGCCAGGCTGGCGGTTCCGGAACCGTTGAGCGAGGCGTTGATCGCGATATTTCTTCCTGCGCTCAAGGTGAGTTTGTGGATGCTCCAACTGATGCCGCCATTCACGAAAATGTCGCCGTTGCCGCCCGTGCCGCCTGCATTGGTGCCGACGACAAAATCATTGTTGGCCAGCGCATTCTGGATGGTCGCCGGCGTGACCAGGGTCGCGCCGGCAAGGGTGCCCGCGCCATTGATCTCGACGTCGTCGGGATCGAGCAGCCAGGTGCCGCTGCGGGTGTTGACGCTGACGTTGCCGATGTCGACGGTTCTCGCAGAGGTTTCGACGAACCCGCCGCTGCCTTTCTCGCCATTGCCCTGTGCGCTGATCGTGCCGCGGGCTAGGAGTTCGCCGGTGATCTGCCCATGCTCAGCGACGATGGCGGCGACGCTGCCCCCCGCCGAGCCGTCAGCACTGACTTTTGAGGTGTCGCTGAGTTCGAGCGTCTTCGATGCCCGCAGGAAGATGCGCCCGCCTTCGTCGACGACGCTGCTGGCATTGAGGATTCCGGCATTCCTGACCAGCGCGCCGGCGATGCCGATGCGCCCGGCTTCGGCGATCACCGAGCCGAGGTTGGTGGCATTGCCTTCGCTGCCGGTGATGTCGACCTTGACCCCCGGTGTCGCGCTGTCGATCAGGCTGACGGTATGGCCGGCGGCCAGGATGGTTTCGCCGGCGGGCGTGGTGATGATGCCTTCGTTCGTAACGCTGTTGCCGATCAGATAGACGCTGCCCCCGGCGGGAGTCCTGATCTCGCCTTGGTTGATGACCTTGCCGGTCATGCCGTCATTGACGAAGAGGTGGCGACCGGCAAGGAAGTCTTCGTTGCGGACTGCCAGCGTCGAGGCGACGAAGCCGGCGGTATCGACGCGACCGCCGGGGCCGACCATGATCCCCGCCGGGTTCACCAGCCAGACGCGGCCGTTGGAGCTCAGCGTGCCGTAGATCGCCGTCGGGTCGTTCAGTACCCGGTTGAGCACAGTGCTGGAGGCGGCGGTCTGGGCGAAATGGGTGGTCTCGCCGGCCTTGATCGAGAACTTGTCCCAGTTGATGATGGCGCCGTTGCTGTTGGTCACCGTCAGGAGATTGCCGGCCTGGTTGAAAGTGGCTGTGCCATTGACCACGGTGGGGTTCACCGGATTGGCATAAAGCTGGGCAGAAATGAAGCATGCGGCCACCGCGGCAACGCAGACACGAACCCTGGTACATGGGCGGCGGGAAGGCTTCCTGGGGGATGGGTCGGTGGAGTTCATCGCGATTCTCCGCGGGCGGCCAATTCGCCCATTGACTCGGTCTTTATAGACCTAAAGCCATACTGCTTGTATTGACTTTTATCAAGCCGTCTGCTGCCCCGCCATAGGGGGTTAAGTAAGCTGTTTTATAAGCGTATTGCGAAGAAATACGGGGCGCCGGTCAAGGGCGTCGGCGGCAGGCAGCGGACTTTCTCAGGTGGGCCCGGCGTTCAGGCCAGCAGTTCGCGCAGCCGGGTCTTCAGCACCTTGCCGGTATTGTTCTTGGGCAGCGCATCGACCATGACATAGCGCTTGGGCCGCTTGAAGCGGGCGATGTTGGCCAGGCACAGCGCGTCGAGTTCGGCGCCGTCGGGTGCCACGCCGCGCGGCACGATGAAGGCCACCACGATCTCGCCCCATTCGGCGTCGGCCTGGCCGACCACCGAGACCTCGCTCACCGCCGGATGGCGCAGCAGGACTTCCTCGACCTCGCGCGGATAGATGTTCGACCCGCCGGAAATGATCACGTCCTTGCTGCGGTCCTTCAGCGTCAGGAAGCCGTCGGCATCCAGGCTGCCGACATCGCCGGTGTGCAGCCAGCCGTTGCGCAAGGTTTCGGCGCTGGCCGCGGGATTGTTCCAGTAGCCGGCCATGACCGTATCGCCGCGGACCAGGATCTCGCCGATTTCGCCGGCGGGCAGCGGATGGTCCTCGCCGTCGGCGACCACGATTTCGACGCCGGTGAAGGCATGGCCGACCGAAGCCAGGCGCTGCTCGTAACGCGGATGGGCAGTGTCGGCGTGCAGCGCCCGATCGAGGCAACTGATGGTCATCGGCGATTCGCCCTGGCCGTATATCTGCACCAGCTTGTTGCCGAAGCGGGCCAGCGCCGCCTTGCAGTCGGCGACATACATCGGGCCGCCGCCATAAACGATGGTCTTCAGCCCCGACGTATCGGCTGTCACCGGGTGATCGACCAGGCGCTTGACCATGGTCGGTGCGGCGAACATCGTCACGCCGCGATGCACCTGCAGCAGTTCGTATATCTCGGCCGGATCGAAGCCGCCCGAATCCGGTATCACATTGAGGCCGCCGTGGGCGACGTGGGGCAGCATGTAGAAGCCCGAGCCGTGGGACATCGGCGCGGCGTGGATGATGGCGTCGCCCGGCGCGATGGCGTCGACGTCGGAAAAATAGTTGAGCAGCGCAGCCATCAGGTTGCGCATGGTCAGCGTCACGCCCTTGGGCCGGCCGGTGGTGCCGCTGGTATAGAACAGCCAGGCCGCAGCGTCGGCCGCGCGCGGCGCGATGGAGATCGGCGCCGCCGCGCAAAGCTGCGCGTAGGCGGGACCGTCGGCGTCGATGACTTCGTCCAGCGCGCCGCCGGCCAGGGCGGCCAGCGCCGGATGCAGATCGCCGCTGGCGAAGCACAGACGCGCGCCGCTGTCGGCGAGGATGAATTCCAGTTCCTTCGGATGCAGCTTGGCATTGATAGGCACGGCGACCAGGCCCGCATGCCAGCAGGCGAACATCAGCTCGACATACTGCGGGCAGTTCTTCATCACCAGCGCGACACGGTCATTGGGACGCAGGCGCGCCGCCAGCCCGCCCGCGAGGCAGGCGACGCGCGAGGCCAACTCGTCATAGCTGACCAGTATGCGTTCGCCGCGTGCCAGCGCCGGCCGTTGCGGATGGAGGCGCGCCGCGCGTGCCAGCAAGTGGGCGACGTTGACGCTCATGGGCGCTCCTGTGTCGCTCCCTCCCCTTCGCGGGGAGGGCCGGGGAGGGGACGGGTGGGGGAAGTGCCGGCTGCCTGGCCGCGCGGCGCGCTCGGCGTCACCAGGGTCTTGGCGAAGATCGCGAAATACAGCGCGAAGGACGTCGCCCAGAGCAGGGCCGAGGCGCCGATCACGGCATTGCCCAGGCCATGGACGCCGGCCGCCAGGCGCAGCAGGGCCGCGCCGAACATCAGGCCATAGGCCGCCAGCATGGCGCGCGGCACCACCAGCGGGCGGCCGGTGTGGCGCAGGCTGACGCGGGTCATCAGGCCCAGCATCATCAGCCCCAGGCTGCCCACCGTGAAGGCATGCAGCCAGGCGGCTTCGGGCACGATGCCGGTCAGGTCGGCGGCGGCCTTGAGGGCGAAGGCGAGCACCAGCCAGGCAAAGCCCAGATGCATGACCAGCAGCAACGGCACGTCGGCCACGCGCCAGCCCTGCCAGCGCGCCGTGCGCCAGCCCAGCAGCAGTGCGCAGGCCAGCGCGGCTGCGCCGGTCCAGGCGCGCGGCGCGGCGCCGACGTCGCAGGCTGCGAGCAGCAGCACCGCAACCAGGCAGGCCGTTTCCAGCTTCATGTCGAAGGGCACCTGTCCGCCGCGGCCTTTTTCGCGCAGTGCGTTGCCGGTGAAAATCGGCGCCAGCACGCCGCCCTTCAGCACGTAGAGCACGATGATGGCGTGGATGGCAAGGCGCAGCGCCAGCAGGGCCTGGGCAAGGTCTGCGCCCGCCATGCCGCGGTAATAGAGCAGATTTGCGGCGAACAGCGCGGCGAGGATGGGCAGCAGCAGCAGGTAGAGGCGGTTCTGCGCGCCGAGCAGCTGCGGCGCGAGCATCAGGAAAACCACGGGAAACAGCAGGCAGTCGATCGCCGCCGGCACTTGCGGCGGCAGCCAGGGCGCGGCCCAGAACGCGATGCGCCCGGCCAGCCACAGGGCGACCAGCAGCGCCAGCCGGCCGCCGCGGATTTCCTCGGTGCCGGCCCAGCTCGGCAGCGCGGTCAGCACGATGCCGGTGATGATCGCCGCGGCGAAGCCGAAGATGAATTCATGGCCGTGCTGCAGTTTGAGCGGCACCCCGCCGGGCAGGCTCCAGAGACCGAGCAGGGCGCCCAGCCAGGCGGCGACCAGCAGCGGCGCATACAGCGCGCCGAGAAAATAGAAGGGCCGGAAGGCGCTGGCCCAAAGCGGCGACGAGATCAAGGTTCGGCGGAGAGATGGAAGAGACATGCGGAATTATGCGGCATGCCGCGCGTCCGCGTTGCAGCAGGGAGGGGCGAAAACGAGCATTCTCCCGTCGCTGCACCGGAATGGCAGCGCCTGCGCTGCGGTGGCAGAATTGCCGTCAATCGGGAAGGCCTTTGCGGAAGACCCAAGACATGGCTACGCACGACCAAACATTGGAGCAACCACCTAGCGGGTCGCTTCCCAGGTGCTACGGCCACTGTAGGGCCAGCTTCAGCCGGCCAAGAGGTGGATGGCGGACTACAGCCCGCCCCACGGGCCGCCCCACAATGGAACGGCTGTTTCGCAGGCACTTCACCAGGCACATCGCGCCGGGATCGAAGCCGCCATTGGCTCCATGCCGCAAATGATCCGGTCTGGTCTTCCTGGTGCTGATGTCGGCCAGCGAAGCGACGCATGTTTACACCGGCCTCTACGAGCGCCTGGCCTCGGGCGTGCTGACCTTGTGGGTGTTCGTCAGCGCGTGGCGGCTGCGCACGCTGGTGGCCGCACGGAACGGCCGAGGCCAGGAGGCTAAGCCATGAAAGTGATAGTCAATATCGACGTTCCCGATCTCGCGCCGGCGATAGACTTCTACTGCGCCGCTGTCGGCCTGACGCTGATTCGCATCATCGAAGACGATGTTGCGGAACTTGCCGGCGCGTCGTCCCTCATCTATCTCCTGCAGCATCCCGAAGGCTCACGTCCCGTGAGCACGCTTTCGCTGGCACGCGATTACTCCAGGCACTGGACGCCGGTACATCTGGATTTCGTCGTCGATGACCTTGCCCAAGCCGCCAAACGGGCGACGGACGCCGGCGCGATCCGGGAGGGCGAATGCATCGAATGGAAGGGTTCGAAATGCATCAGCTTCTCGGACCCATTCGGTCACGGATTCTGTCTCATCGAATTTGCGGGGACGACCTACGATACCGGCGACGCCGGCAAACTCTCTGCCCTTGGTGAGCCGTCGGGAACATAAGCGAAGCCAGGCAGGTCAACGGGGAATTGTCCCGCCGCAGGAATCGCCGTCGCGCCAGCGCCAACTTTCCGGAAGGATGCAAGCTCGCAACCAAGTCCTGAGCAGTGACTTTCACGCCAGCGGATACGCCACCCGGACGTCCGGCGACGGGGCGGGTAGCCGTGAGGCTTCTCCTTGTCCCGATCAGGCGCTTGAAGGAATGGAGACGATGAGCATGAGAAAACTGGTCGTAGGCACATTCCTGACTTTGGACGGCGTCATGCAGGCGCCCGGCGGTCCCGACGAAGACCGGGACGGCGGCTTTCAGCATGGCGGATGGCTGGTCCCCTATTTCGACGAGAAATTCGGCGAGATCATGACCGAGTGGACCAAGCGCGCCGGCGCCTTCGTCCTCGGCCGCAAGACTTATGAAATCTTCGCCGGCTCCTGGCCCAATGCCACCGACCCGGCCGACGACATTGCCACGGCGCTCAATACCCGGCCCAAGTTCGTCGCCTCGCGGACGCTCGACAAACTCGACTGGAACAACTCCATCCTGCTCAAAGGCGACGTTGCCGAGGAGGTGGCGAAGCTCAAGGCGCAGGACGGCGGCGAGATCCAGGTCCACGGCAGCGGCCAACTGCTCCAGACCCTGCTCCGGCACGATCTCGTCGATACCCTGCGCATCTGGCATTTCCCCGTGGTGCTCGGCACCGGCAAGCGCCTGTTCGGCGCAGGCACGATCCCCTCCAGCTTCCGGCTGGTCGATACGCAACAAACCTCCACCGGCGCCGTCCTGCACGTCTACGAGCGCGACGGCAATCTCAAGTACGGCGAGATGGAGGTCGGCGAGATGGAGGTCGGCGAGGAGACCGTGATCTTCGACGCGGACTCGGCTCGCCGGTAATCAGAGGCCACGATCGGTCATCGCGCTCAACAAGAGTGTCTCTTGATGGGTGTCAGGTCTTCCCGGCTGAGGAGTCGTGCGCTGACGAGGGCACGACCCTCTGGATTTTGAGCTTTTTCAGAAGTCATACCGTCAATTCGCTTGACAGTTGCCAGCGAGTGTTTGCCCTGCGGCCAGATCGAAATCTATTACGACCTGAAAGACCGGATAGTTGAAGCGAAGCTTGAAATGCGAATCCGCTGCTACAGCGCAGACGCGTGTCAGTTCAGGCTCCTTCTTGGCCGGCCTTAGTGCATCGAGGCGGAGCGTCAGCGGCCAGGGGAGGGGATTGGTGACCTGCAATTCACTGGCCCCATCTTCCAACTCAGCCGGTTGGTCCAGTGCGATGGCAACTTGGACCGCGTCACCGACATTTCGCGACAGGCGAATGTCGCGAATGCTGCCTTCCCGGACATCGATATCGTAGCGATTGGACTCTCCGCTGACGAGCGTGACGATGCCTTGAAATACATGGGGGGATTTTTTTGTCTGGATCACGATGTCACTTTCGCCGTGGTCCCGTCGCATGACTATTTCGCCTGCCGGTCGGCACGCCATCAGCACGCAGAGTTCGTCGATGGTGACAATGGCATTGAACTCCTCCATGGCCCGCGCCGGGGGAAGGATCCCCAGGGTAGCGACGGCCAAGACAGAAACGAATCTGCCGGTGGCAAGAGAAATCATTTTCTGATTCCGTACTCACGCATTTTTCGCCACAGCGTTGTCCGGCCTATGCCCAGGGTGCGCGCCACCTCTGCGAGATTGCCGCCAAGCCGCTGTATGGTTCGCGCGATTTGATCGCGTTCCATGTCGGCCATACTGCCGCTTGCGGCACCCGGTTCCGCTGCAGGCGACTCTGCATGGCGCTGCACCACGTCCGGCAGGTCCTCGGCGCGGAGGATAGCCCCCTCGGCCACCGTGACGGCCCATTCGACGACGTTGCGCAACTCCCTGACGTTTCCCGGGAATGGGTAACTTTGCAGCAGACTCAGGGCTTCGGGGGACACGGCATAGGGGTGGGACTTGCCGGCGGCGAACTCTGCCAGCATGGCCTTCAGGATGAAGGGCAGATCCTCCCGGTGTTCGCGCAGGGCCGGCATGCGTATCCGCGCCACATTCAAACGGTAGTAGAGGTCCTGGCGAAATTCACCGCGCTCGACCGCCTGCTCCAGATCGAGGTTGGTGGCAGCGACAATCCGCACGTTCACCGCGATGATGCGATTGCCACCGACGCGACGTACCTGCCGGTCCTGCAGCACGCCCAGCAGTTTCGATTGCAGGACGGCCGGCAAGGTGCCGATCTCGTCGAGGAACAGGGTTCCGCCTTGCGCCGCCTCGAATAGTCCGGCATGCGACGACGAAGCCCCGGTGAAGGCGCCTTTCTCGTGGCCGAACAGTTCGCTCTCGAGCAAGGGTTCGGGCAGGGCGGCAGCGTTCACGGTGATGAAGGGGCCGGCCGCATACTGACTGTGGCGGTGAATATCGCTGGCGATCATCGATTTCCCGGTTCCGGTTTCACCGGTGATCAATACCGTGAGGTTGCTGCCGGCGACCTTGCGCGCCTGATCGATGACCGATTTCATCGCCGGACTGCGCGCAACCGGCGACTGGACCGCCGGTCTGCGCGCCGGCTTTGCCTGGGCAGGACTCGCCAGCGTGCGGTCCTCCGACAAGTGCGCTACTTTCAGCAGTAGGTCCTCATTTTTGAAAGGCTTGGTGATGAAATCGACTGCGCCAAGTTTCATGGCTTCGACCGCCGTGGCAATGGTGCCAAATGCAGTCATCAGGATTACCGGTGTGGCCGGGCGCACGGTGCGCACCAGCCGTAGAACCTCGATACCGGAAACGGGTTCCATGCGCACGTCGGTGATGATTACGTCGGGCCGGAAGCTGTCGAGGAGGGCCTTGAGCTCGGTGCCGCCGGCGGCGGTGGCGACGCGGAAACCCTCCTTCTGGAACAGGATTTCGAGCATGCGCCTGATGCCGGCCTGATCGTCGATGATGAGGACGGCGGGGGCGGGGGCAGCTTCGTCGCAGTTCATTGCTTTAGTGGGTGACGGCGGGAAAAGTTATGCGGACGCGGGTACCCGCGCCGGACTCGCTGCTGATGGCCATGTGCCCTCCCTGTTCGAGGACCATGCGTTGGACGATGGGCAGGCCCAAACCGATGCCGCCTTCCTTGGTGGTGAAGAAGGGCTTCAAAGCCTGGACCAGGGTTTCCGGCGCCATGCCCGGCCCCGTGTCGCCGAATTCGAGCACCAAGCGCTCATCCTCGCGGCGGACGGAGACTGAAAAACAGCCCTGGCCAGTCATGGCTGCCGCGGCATTGTCGAAAAGATTCCAGACGATGCGCTGCAATTGCATTTCATCACCCCGGATCAATGGCATTTCGGCGTGGAAGTGGACTTCGGGCGTCACGCCGGGATGTTGGGGCGCCTGAAGTTTTACCGCATCCCTGACCACGGTTTCAAGGTTCAGCACGTGCAGACGGTCGGTGCGCGAACGGGCGAAGTCGAGTGTGTCGGAAACGATGTGGTTGAGGCGGTTGATCTCCTTTTCGATGATGCCGATCACCTCGTGTCGTTCCCCGTCATCCAAGCGTTGGTCTTTGAGCAGGCCAACGGAGCCCGTCAGGGTGCCCAGTGGATTGCGGATTTCGTGGGCGACGCTGGCCGCCATCTCGCCCAGGGAGGCCAGCTTTTCCGATTCGACGAGACTCGAGTGGGACACCTGGAGGTCCTTGGCACTTTGCACGAATTCATGGGCAATGCCGAAAAGAATGCCGACAAAGACCGCCGTCCGTATCCAGTGCCAGATCCACCAGGTGACATCCCATGGATTGGAAAAGAAGGCAAGCCATTGGCTTTCGGCCAGAAGAAACATGGCAACGGCGAGGACGAACAGGATGTTCTCCCGGCTACGCCGGAAATAGCGCAGGAATGCGATGCCCGCGATCAGGTAGAAAAGACCGGCCGTTCCCTTTTCGAACATGGCTATGCCGGAGAAACGTCTTCCTTCCAGCATGGACGGCAGGTGATCGCGCATGGCAAGCGAGACGAGGACAAATATCAGAGTGCCGCCGCCGACCATTGCGGCGTGGACATAGGCCTTCGCCGCCTCGCCAGCGCCTACTTTCTGGCAATGGCCGTCGATACCAAAGGCCAGGGCCAGCATTCCCGCCGAGGCGAAGCTGGCGGCACTGCGCAGCCAGACGAAGATCTCCGAGTGAGGCGGGCACAGCGCGTGACTGCCGTCGAGCAGCCCCAGGACAAGGAAAGCAAACGCCATCATGCGCAAACGGCAAGTGCCGGTGCTGATGAATTCCTGCAGCAGGACGTAGAAGACGACCAGCGACATGAGTGCGCAGAAGCCTTCCACCAGTCCGTGCGCCACCTCGTTTACTCGTGGCTGGGATTCGCCGCCGTAGCCGAAAACGACTGTGATGATCAGGGGCGGCAGGAGGATCGCCGCAAGGGACAGGTGGCTCGCCCAGCCCAGGGGGGGCGCCGGGGTGCCATGGACCGGCGTGGCGAAGATCTGCGGCAGCAAATTCAGGCCATGGAAGTGCGGCCGGCGCGATCTATCGACGGCGACTCCGATCATGGCCGGTGGGCTCCACACCAGGCGTAGCGGCTTCCTGACAACATCCCCGACACGAATCGCGCGATGGTCATTGCGCCTTGACCGACAGGTTCAGCCGGGAAATGCGGTCCGTCGCATCGTCGTGATAGGCGAAATCCAGGGCGTAACGGGTATCCGCTGGTGCTCCCTTGAGCAGGAAGGGCAGAGTGCGCCGGACGACCTGCCCGGCCGGCACCGCGATCTGGGCCTGCGCGAGTTCCCGCACCAGGTCGCCTTGGATGCCGACGCGGTCGAACATGTTGTCGAAGCCGCGCCGCTCAGCGTCGGCCATGCGTGCCTGTTGTATGCGATAACGGTCGCGAAAATCGCGCACGGTGCCGTGGCTGCCATTCTCTCCCAGCACGTGAAGCAGGTCGGTGAACACATGAACCGGGGCGTCTCCGCGGTTCTCCATGCGCACCTGGATGCGCAGCACGGTGCCCCATCCTTCCAGTCGTTCCGCTGCAATCACGTTGGTTTCCTCGACGCCGACCAGGAACGGCTCAGTCTGACCGCATGCGGTCGCCAGGAGCAGGGTCAAAGTGGCCATCAGCCAGTGTGTCGCCGGCAGCCGCGCGACCTCAGTGGGGTGGCATGGTGATGTACAAGGGAACATCAGCGGAAGCAAAGTTGTTCTGCGCTCTCAGCTTGGCATCGTCGGCGCCGATCGGACGCAAGTGAATGTAATAAACCGACGCGCGTTCGAGCACGTCTTCCTTGGGTTCGGCTTCGTCGGCAATGTACATCACATTGTCGAAGCGGATGTGCATGTAACCCGGCAGCAACTCGAAATAATCCTTTTCATTGATATCGAAGATACGTTCGGCCTCGACGCGGCCGTCGAGCTTGATCACCGTACCCTCGGTCCAGCGGTTTCCCGCAGGCTCGATGCCGGGCACTTCCTTCCACTGCGGCCCGACCTGGATGTAGGTGCGCACCGTTGGCATCATCACATAGGCCGGATGCTCCGGAAAGGCGTTCTCGATCCAGGTGGTGACCTGGTACTTGTTGTCGGCCGTGTACTTGAGCCGGTCGAAATCGGCACGGATATAGAACCAGGCCATCTTCTCCAGCTTTTTGCGGTGTTCGCGCTTCTTCTCGATCTGGTGCTCCTGGTAGCGGCCCAGTAGCCAGTCGCTGGCGGCCAGTGTGCCGAGGCCGAGGCCGATGAGCACGGGCAGGAGCCAGCGCCGCCAGCCGCGGCGGGCGCGACGGCGCGGATCGATGCGCGGCGGCTGCGTCGTCATGGCGTTCCCGCAGGCTGGGGGCGTGGTACCAGAGTCCACGCCCGCAACGGTATGAAATCGGGTTTTTCGCCGAAAGTCGGCCGGCCCGGGTGGCGGCGCCGGTCGTTCGCCCAGCGGTAATCCTTCAAGTAAAGGACCAGATCCTCCTTGCGCTCGCCTACCTCCTCCTGAGGATTCTGCTCCGGCGAGACGATCGATTCGAGTGTCATCTTGAGGTGGGCGTAACCCGGAATCGATTCGGTGTAGTCAGCCCGCTCCAGCGTCAGCAAGCGATCCGCCGTGCGCTCGCCGACCAGGCGCACGACGCTGCCCTCGACCCGCTCCTCGGCAGGCTCCGTCACCGGGATTTCGCTCCATTGCGGACCGACCTGAATGAAGGCCTCCACCGTCGGCATCATCACGTATAGCGGTTCGTCGAAGGCGTTCTGGACGATGAGGCGGACGCGGTAGCGCCCGTCCGGCTGGTGACGGATGTCTTCAATGCCGGTACGCACCGCATGGAAGGCAAGGCGGTCCAGGCGCGCCCGGTAGTCCTTGCGCGCCTGGACCAAACCTTGTTGCCAGCGGCCGACGGCCCAGTCCGTGGCGGCCAGCAACAGCACCAGCCCGGCGCCAAAGGCGATCACGGTTCTCCCCGCCTTGAGTCCACCGCTCCTGGTGGCCTTGGCTCGACGTTTGGCCACGGCGGAAGGCCCTGCAGGCTGCCGATCGACGCTCAATGCACCGTCCGGGTTTCATCAGACTGGATCTCCCCGTCATGCAGGGAAATCTTGCGCCCCGCCCGGTCGGCCAGCTCCGGGTCATGGGTCACCATGATCACCGCATTGCCCTCCCCGTGCAGTTCCTCGAACAGTTGGACGATCTCGATGCGGGTGCGGTGGTCGAGGTTGCCGGTCGGCTCGTCGGCCAAAATCAGCCGGGGCTGGTTGAACAGTGCGCGGGCGATACAGACGCGCTGGGCTTCGCCGCCAGACAGTTGGTGCGGCATGTGGTCGGCGCGCCCGGCCAGACCAACCTTGCCCAGCAGTTCTCGAGCCCTCTCGCGGGCTCCCTTGAGCAGCTTGCGGTGGAAGGCCGCAGGCAGCATGACGTTCTCGATGGAGGTAAGGGAGGGCAAAAGACGCGCATCCTGAAACACGTAGGCGATCTTCTCGCGACGCAGCTGCAACAGATTTTGCTCGCCCAGGCCGTCGATGCGCTGGCCGTCGATGTGCACCGTTCCGGCATTGGGCTTGTCGATGCCCCCGATCAGGTTCAGCAGCGTGGACTTGCCCGAACCACTGGGACCCACCAGGGCGACGAATTCGCCGTTCTGAATCGTCAGATTGATTTCGGCCAGCGCGGTCACCTGCGTGCTGCCCTTGCCGTAGGTCTTGGTCAATCCCTGCAACTGAACGATGGATGACATGGTTCCTTCTCTCTGACCAGGTTCGCCTCTACAGGGCCCGGAAAGCTTCCGCAGCGCGAATGCGAGACACGTAATAGGCCGGATACAGCGAAGCCAGGACACTGGCAGTCATCGCCGCGCCGATGGCAATCGGCAAGTAGTACCAGCGCGTCTCGATGGCAGCGCCATTGAGCAGCATCGGCCCCACGCTGACCGCCAATGCGTGGCCCAGTGCGTAGCCGATGACGCCGCCGACCAGACCGATGATCAGGGATTCGTAGATGAACAGCCGGATCAGCTGGCCGCGGGAGGCACCGACCACTTTGAGCAGCCCCGCCTCGCGCATGCGGTTGTGGATGCTGCCCATGACCATGTTGAACACGGCCATGCAGGCGATGATCATGGACAGCATGACCAGACCCAGGATCACGTTGGTGACGTTCTTGAATATCCGGTGCTGGGCCTCGGCGATCTCGCGCTGCGAAGTGGCACGCACCCCCACCACCTTGGTGTTGAGAGCCAGTTCCGCTTCGCCCACGGGGCAGTAGTTGCACATTGCACGGACGTTGATCAGGGATACCCGGTTGGGTTTGCCGAAGGTCGCCTGAACCTTTTTCAGATCGGCGAAGATTATATAGTCGTCCGGCGAATCGGTTTCGCGCAACACACCGGAGACCTTGAACGCCATGGCGTTGATGGTCAGTATGTCGCCGGGCTTGGCGCCGGTGACATTGGCGAAGACCTTGCCGACCATCGCCTCCTCGGGATTGGAGAGCAGGGTACCGGCGTCCACCTCCCACCAGAAGCGCGCCTTGTATTCGTCCTCGGCCCTGATGCCGGCGACAACCACCTTGCGGCCGGTGACCGTGGTCTCCTCATACAGGCGGGGCGTGAAGATGGCCGGATCCAGCGTGCTTACGCCGCCGGGCATACCGTCGTTGATCACCAGGCCGCCCTTCTTTTCCCAACCCAGGCGAATAGCCTTCTCGTAGACCTCCTGAATTTCAGGTATGGCGTCCTCCGGGATATAGTGGCCGCTACCGATGCCGAAGCTCTGCAGGCTGGTTTCGTTGGTGGTGGCCGGAAATATGGTCAGGCTGTGGCCGTAGCGGGCAATGGTCAGCAGCAGATCCTTCTGTCCCGCCATGCCGACCATCAGGGCGGCGATCAGCAGCGCCACCGACAGCGCGACGCTGCTGGCGGTGTAGAGAGTGCGCACTTTGCGGCGCGCAATTTCTCTCATGGCGATCTGGTAGATCTTCATTGCAACTCCCCGCCCTTCAAGCGGACGACTTTGCTCGCTCCCTCCGAGATCGCCCGGTTGTGGGTGACCATCAAGAATGCGGCCTTGAACTCGCGGCAGGACGAAAGCAGCAACTCCATCACCTCGGCCTCGGTTTCCTCGTCCAGGTCGCCCGTGGGTTCGTCGGCCAGCAGCAGGGCGGGCCGGTTGATCAAGGCACGGGCGATGGCGACGCGCCGCTGCTGCCCGCCCGAGAGTTCGTTCGGGTAGGAGAACAGGCGTTCGCCCAGCCCCACTTTCTCCAGCAGCATGATTGCCTCCTCCTCGTCCGCTGCGCGGCGGCGTCGGCTGCCGAAAGTTCGTGGAAGGGCTACGTTCTCGATGGCGTTGAGGGTCGGAATCAAGCTGGCGAACTGAAAGATGAAGCCGATGCGGGCATTGCGGAAGTCCGAACGGAAGGCGTCATCCCGCGACCAGATGTCCTCGCCCTCGATCAGCACCGTGCCGGAGGTGGGCCGCGCCAGGCCCCCGATCATGGACAACAGGGTCGATTTGCCGCTGCCGGAATGGCCGATGATGGAAACGAACTCACCGCCTTCCACCGCCAGGCTGACGTCGCGCACCGCTTCGATCACCTGGTCGCCGATCTGGTAGGTCCGGCAAAGCTCGCGCAGTTCGACCATTATTCGCCCGCCCTGATCGCGTCGTAGGGTTCGAAGCGGCTGCCGGCGATGGCCGGATAGACGGACCCCAGCGCACCCATGAGCACGGCGAAGAGGATCGAACCGGCACCGAGCAGGACGATGTGGAACACGGGCGGCCAAAGGAAAGGAATGTTGAGCGACTCCAAGTGAAATCCAATGGAGCGGGCGAAAATCCGCAACAAGATCAGGCCCAGGCCCAGGCCGATCAGGCCACCGAAGGTGGTCAGCATGACCGACTCGGAGAAGACCAGGCTGAAGATCGACAAGCGCCGGGCGCCGATAGCCCGCAGCAGACCCAGTTCCTTCTTGCGTTCGTTGACGATGGTCGAGAAGATCGCGCTGATCATCAGCACATTGCCAAGAATCAGCACCGCGGTGAGGGCAACCGTGCCGGTGAACAGGGCCGTCAGGTTCTGGCGTACCGACGTGACGATATTGCCGGCAGTAACGACGCGAACATCGGGGTTCTTGGCGATCGCGAAACGGATCAGATTGGCCTTTGCCGTGCCGCCGATCTGCACCAGCAAGGTGGATACATCGCCGCGGGCGAAACCCATGGACGGCACGTCGGCGTACTTCTTCGAGCTGTCGATCAGGTCGTAGGCCTTGTCGATGTGCAGGAAAATCGCATTGTCGTAAAGTCCGAGGCCGGTGCGGTCGAGCTTGCCGAAAACAGTGAAGGTCTCGCCGTAGAAATACACGACGTCCCCCACCTGATAGTTGTTGTTGCCACCGACGATGACATCGCCGCCGCCGAATTCCCTATCCTGCTTCTGGTAGAGCCAGGGCATGACGGTGAAGTCTGTCTTCGGGTCGAAGCCGACCAGGAAAGCATTGCCGACGATGCAGTGCGAACCCGCCGCGGTGGTGAGAAATATCTGCGGCGTGACCTTGGCCACGCCGGCCAGGGCGCGGATCTGGCTCGCATACTCGCCCTTCATGTAGAAGGTGGAGGGCTCGCCGGTGAGCAGGGCCGACTTGATATTGACCACGGCGCCCTTGGGCACCACCAGCGCGTCGGCGCCGAATTTGGAGAAGCCCTGACCGAGGCTGCGCTCGACGCCCCACATTATGGTGGCCGTCGCAAACACCGCGCCGATGGCGATGGCAACCGCCAACGCCAGCGCGTACGTGCGAAAGGGCTTGCGCTGGAGGTTTCTAAGAGCCAGGCCGAACATGTAGATGCTTTTCCTGTGGATACCGATGGTTGTCGCGCACCGTTGTTTTTTCCTGTGCCGGGAATCCGGACCACATCGTGCAATGTGGTCCGGCTCGGGGAGCAGAAGCTGGAACTCTTGCTCAGGTGGTCGTGCTGCGACTGACGCGGAGATCCTGAAGGGTTCTCGGGATGATCACATTGTCATGATGTCCGCCGGTGCTGGGGAAGAATCCGAGCAATTCGTCGGTAGCGGTCTCAACCACCGGGATGGAGGTGACCGTCTTCTGGAAGCCGCTCATGACGCCGACCACGAACTTGCCGTCATAGGTGATGCCCATTGTATGCATGTCGGGTCCGAGGTCCATCTGCTTGATCACCTTCCAGTTCACCGCATCGACCACGGCGATGCCGTTGGGGGTCGGCGAGGGCCACCAGAGAGTGACATACACCTTCTTGGCGTCCGGGGTGAATACCATATGGAATGTGTTCGGGTAGGCGCCGCGCCAGTCCGGATGTTCGACCACCGCCTTCTTCTTCCAGGTCGTCGGATCGCCGTGGTTGGATGAATCCCAGACCATGATGTTGTTCTGGCGAACGCCGTTCATGAACAGGAAATGCTTGCCGTCGGGCGAGAAGCCCGCCTGGTGGGCAGGCGTCACGACCTTGTCCATCACGAGTTCCCATGTATCGTCGTTGATCTTCTTCAACGACATCTGATCGGCCACACCCTTGGCGCCGGGTAGCGCCGTCACGGGCACCCATTTCTCGACGTCGAACAGGATCGAGAGCCCGGGCAGGCGCAACGAGGCAACGCCCCACTTGCCGCGCGGGTCATAGACGAAGGCGTCGAGACCTACGGTATTCATGACTCTGGAACCGGTGACCTTGCCCTGTTCGGCGAACAACTCGCCACCGGGGACCAGTTCCCAGTCGATCTTGACGCCCTTGGTACCCTTGTAGTCATACATGCCGTTTGGCAGCGTGGGTTTCAGGCGCTTGATCACCAGTTTGCCGCCATCGGTCCAGGCCTTCGCCAATTCCTTGCTGTTGGGTATCCAGTCGAAGTACCAGGCAGTGTTGACTTTCTCGGTTTCGCGGTCGAAGCAGGCGAAGATATCTTTCTGGCCGTCGCCGACCGAGAAACTCTTGGCATCGGGGGCAACCGTAACGTGCACGCCGAGCCCGAGGCCGGTCTTCTCGGCCACGTCGGAGACCACGTTGAGCTTGGTTCCGTCGTATTTCATGTGGTAGATGTGGAAGCCTTCGCCGGGACTTTTCACCGTCGTCGGAATGCCGTAGATATACAGGTTCTTGCCACCTTGGGAATTCACGATGAACTCGAATTCCTTGTACGGGTCCGGCGCCGGGAAGGCCGCCATGTGGTGGATGATGGGACTGCTGTCGCCATAGTTCCAGAAGGCGGTCCAGGCAAGGGTTTTGCCCGTGTACAAATCGATGGCCGCGACCGTTCCGGTGAACTTGCCGGGAACGATCATGATGTATTTGCCAAGCTGGTTGAACACCTGTTCGAACTTGATTAACTTGGTGCTTGCCTTGGCCTCACCCGGCGCAATCAGACTGCCACCGGTCACCATGGCCGTGGTGCCTACCGCGCTGACCGCAACCGCGCCGGCGCCGACGCCGATTGACTTGAGAAAGCCTCGCCGGCTTTCGGCAATCTGCAGCGCGTCATGATCCTGCTGCTCCGGTCCGGCCGTTTCGACAACTCCCTCGACTGCTTTCTCATCGCTTTTCCGTGACATGAGTCTTTCCTCCATTTTGTTTGACGTTAGATCCCCCACCACCGAGGAAACCGCCACCGGCGATGTCCCGGGTCGCATATATGCAAGCCGCACGCCAACCCAGGCTTGCTGCGCTGCGCCATACCCGTTGTTGAGCAGATCTATTGGATTGCCGTTTGGTTGCTGTGCTTGCATTGCTGCGGCACGGCAGAAACGCCATGGAACACATGAACGTTCCAGCTTGAAAAGTACTTTCCGATCTGAAACGCCGACTGCGCGGACGCCGGAAGCGACTAGATTGGCGGCTATCACGGAGTGAACGCGACAGTTCACTAGGATCGCGTTTGCATTACTGGATGCCGTTTAGCGCGGAAGCAAAACTCATGAGTCAGTCGTCATTGTGGATCCCGACCCTGGCATTGGCCAGTGGCATTCTGCTGGCAGCGCCGAGCTGGGCCGACGTGAAGGTCGATGGTCCATGGGTGCGTGGCACCACGGCTTCCCAAAAGACCACCGGTGCCTTCATGACCCTCATCAGCAGCGGAGACGCTGCCCTTGTGGCTGCTGCGAGTCCCGCCGCCGGCGTAGTGGAAATCCATGAAATGCGCATGGACGGATCGGCGATGCGCATGCGTCAGGTCGATGAACTCGCGCTCCCGGCGGGCAAGCGGGTGGAGCTTAACCCCGGCGGCTACCACATCATGATGATGGATCTTCGCCAGCAGATGCGAGCCGGAACGAAGGTGCCGCTGCTGCTGAAAATCCGCAACCGCGACGGCACCTTGAGCGAGATTGCCGTCACGGCCGAAGTCACGTCATTGGCCGGAAGAAAATCCGCGCCATCCAATCAACATCATCATTGACAATGTATTCGACAATATCCAGTACTTTCGAGGCGCGCACTCTGCTGTTGCTGGCAGCACTGTTTTTGCCGCTGGCCGCATGTGATCGCGACGAGAGCCGTGAAATCAACGCGACCGATGCCAGCGGCGAGTCCTACCCGACCGACTTTGCGCTCACTGATCACCGCGGCAAGTCTGCCCGGCTTTCGGATTTTCGGGGCAAGGTTGTAGCCCTGTTCTTCGGCTTCACCCAGTGCCCAGACGTTTGCCCCACCACGCTTGCGGAGTTTTCGCAGGTCTACCGCGACCTCGGCCGCGATGCCGATCAGGTACAGGTGTTGTTCGTGAGTATCGACCCGGAGCGCGACACCCAGCAGCTGCTCGCCGAGTATCTTCCGGCCTTCGACAGCCGCTTCCTTGGGCTGCGGGGAAGCAGCGAGGACGTGCGCCGGGTTGCCGATGCCTACAAGGTGACTTACCGGAAGATTCATGCCAGGAATGGCAACTCCTACACCATGGATCACACGGCGCTTGTATTCCTGTTCGACGGGAAAGGGCGGCTTCGCCTCAAGGTGCCCCACGGCCAGTCAGCGCAGGCTTTGACTCGCTTGATCCGGGAAATCCGCGACACTCCATGACACGGGGGGCTCGGGATCGACATGAAGTGCTTGCTCGCCCTTGCGTGTTGCCTTGGCCTGGCCATTCCGCTACCGGCATTGGCGCAGATGGGACGCTTCAACGTCATCGGCGGAATGCCTGCTGCCGATTTCCGTTTGCTCGACCGGGGCGGACACCCTGTCGCGCTCTCAGCCTACAAGGGGAAAGCGGTCCTGGTCAACTTCTGGGCGACATGGTGCATTCCCTGCCGCCGCGAAATGCCTGCTCTCGAACGCCTATGGCGCGAGATGAAGTCATCCGGCCTGGTGGTGATCGCCATTGACGCCGGAGAAGACGGCGCGACCATCGACCGATTTGTTCGGCGCATCGAGCCGTCGCCGTCCTTCGCGATCGTCCTCGATCGCGATCTTGCGGTGACCAAAGCCTGGGGGGTAAAAGGCATGCCGACGAGTTTCATCATTGATACCAAAGGCCGAATTGTGTTTCAGGCGATGGGTGCGGTCGAGTTCGACTCGGCGGAGACCAAGGCAATTCTGCGCGGGATTCTCTTCAAGGCCGGACAGGTACATCTGACGCCATCGGTCAGCATTGATCGTCCGACGCTGGCGGATGGTTAGCTTCGCCTTGAATGGCGGACCAGGAAGAACTCGCCGACCGTCAGATCGCTGACTTTGCCGACTTTCAGGTTTAGGCTCAGAAACCTGTCATCACCGATGGAAACGTCATCAGGCCGTAAGCGGCATCTTTGAGCCATTCATTGCATCCGAAAGCCGGAGCAGGTCCAAGGCATGCGCGATACAGCGCGCAGTCGATCACAAGTTCTTCTTCAATTGTTCGATGCTTGCCGTGCGAACTCAAAGCGTCGGACTGCGACGCCGCATTCTAGCGGCGAGCGGTTCGATGGCGTCCAGGGTTTCCTGCAGTTGCTCTTTCGCCACCTGCAAGTCGTATAGCGATTGCAGGTTGAGCCAGTATTGATCGATCAGGCCGAAGTAACGCGACACCCGCTTCAGAGCGCCCGCCCGCGCTCCAGCGCCGCCAGATTTGTGTCGCGATGGGCGTCGGCGCTCAGTGCCGCGGTGGATTGCCAGAGTTCCTCGTAGCCGAAGGGGAAGTCCTGGCGGCTGGCGCCGTAGCCGAGCAGGACCAGGTTGGCCACCAGCGGCTGCTTGAGTTCCAGCGCCACGGCGTCGGCGTTGCAGGCGTGCACGACGATGCCCATTTCGGCGACCAGTTCAGCCAGGCGCGGGTCGAGAAAACCTTGCGCGTGCGCGGCATTGACCACGCAGAGGGCGGCATGGCCGTTGCGCCGGGCATGGAGGTAGGGCAGGGTGCGGTGCGCCTCGACGCTGTCCAGCGCCAGCAGCAGGTCGGCGTCGCCTTCGCAGACCAGCGGGCTTTCGAAGGGGCCGATCTTGAGGTGGGTCATCACCGAGCCGCCGCGCTGGGCCATGCCGAAGGTCTGCGAGCCGAGCACTTGCAGCTTTCTGCGGCGGGCGGTTTCGGTGAGTACCTTGGCGGCAAACAGCACGCCCTGTCCGCCGATGCCGGCGATCACGGTCTGGCATTTCATGCGCATACCTCCGTTGTCTGGATTTGCTTGGGCCGGATCGCGCCCTGGGCGCAGACCTGGATGCACATGCCGCAATCGATGCAGGTGCGGCGGTCGATGTCCACCGTGCCGTCCGCGCCTTTCTTCAGCGACGGGCATTCGAACATCGTGGTGCAGTAGCCGCAGGCGACGCAGACGCCGGTCGGCGGCATGGCGATGGCGCTGCGCGGGCATTCGGCGGCGCAGATGCGGCAGCCGGTGCATTTGGCGGCGTCGATGCGATAGGCGCCGTCGACCTGGCTGATGGCGGCGGTCGGACAGACGTTGACGCAGATGTCGCAATGCGTGCATACGCCGCAGTGGAAGCAGCGCTCGCGCGCCTCGGCGGCGGCTTCGGCGGAGCCGAGGCCGAGATTCACCTCGTCGAAGTTCCACACCGAATCGTCGGCGGCGCGGTGGCGCACCTCGCTGCGCGGCGTCTTGCGGAAATACTGCAGCCGGATTTCCTGCGGCCCCGGCGCGCAGGGATTCTGTCCGGCGCGCGGCGAGGCCGCGGCGGCTGCGATGCCGGGGCCGCTGCCGAGTTGCAGCGCGGTGGCCAGCGGCTTGCCGCCGAGGTAGGCGTCGATCGCCAGCGCGGCGCGCTTGCCGGCGTTGATGGCGCCGGTCACGGTGCCGGCGCCGATGCTGGAGGCGTCGCCGCCGGCGAAGATGCGCGGCTGGCGGCTGCGGCCCCAGGCATCGACGGCGAGGCGGCCGTTCTTGCACAATTCGCTGCTCGATTCGTCGCCCGGTTCCATCGCGGCCAGGTAGGAGAGATCGGCGTCGCCGCCGATGCAGACCAGCACGCTGTCGGCCCTGGCGGTCGCGGTGTGGACGATGGCGCCGGCCTGCGCGCCTGGCGTCACCGGCGCGGCCAGGTCGCGCAGCAGCAAGCTGATGCCGCCGTTGTGCGCGGCCTCGAAGCCGGCCGGGACCACGGCATGATGAAAGGCGATGCCTTCGGCGCGCGCCGCGGCGACTTCCTCGGGGATCGCCAGCAGCACGTCGTAATACACGTCCACCGCCCTGGCGCCTTTGCGCCGCGCCGTGCGGGCGGCGTCGATCGCCGTGTTGCCACCGCCAACTATTGCCACGCGCTGGCCCAGCACCGGGGCGTCGCCGTCGCGCGCCAGACCGAGATAGTCGAGCCCACTGAGGACGTCGGGCAGGTCTTCGCCGGGGATGTTCAGGCGCCGTTGCCGCCAGGCGCCGGTGGCGAGGTAGACCGCATCGAAGCGGTCGAGCGCGGACCAGGCCAGGTCCTGGCCCAGACGCACTCCCGTGCGCAGCTTGACGCCCAGTGCGGCGAAGACTTCGAGTTCGCGTTGCAGCACCTGGCGCGGCAGCCGGTATTCGGTGATGGCCCAGCGCAGCATGCCGCCGATCTCGGGCCGGGCCTCGATGATCTCGACCGCATGGCCGCGCTGTGCCAGATGGTAGGCCGCCGTCAGTCCGGAGGGACCGCCGCCGACCACCGCGACGCTCTTGCCGCTGGTCGGGCCGCGCGTGACGAAGGCGGCGGCGGAATGGCCGCGATCGCCCACGAGGCGTTCGATCGCGTTGATCGCCAGCGCGCCGTCATGAACGCCGCGATTGCAACGGGTTTCGCAGGGATGCGGGCAGACGCGGCCGAGCGTGGACGGGAAGGGATGCTCGGCGTAGAGCAGGCGCGCCGCTTCCGGCCAGTATTCGGCGGCGGCGAGGCTCATCAGGCGTTCGATGTCGTTGCCGGCCGGGCAGGCCTCGGCGCAGGGCGAGAGGCGGTCCTGGTGGCGCGGCAGGCCGGCTGCCGCGCCGGCTTGCGGGCGCGGCGCATGATGGACTTCGACCGGCAGCGGCACCTTGTTCGGGCCCAGGCCCTTCATCTGCGTGACGCAGGCATAGCGGGCCAGCACCACGGCGATGCCGCCGTCGGCGGCGCGGCTGTGGTCGAGGGCATCGAGCAGCACGCGCTGGAAAGCGGCGAGGTCGCTCGCGTCGGCATGCGCCAGGTAGTTGACGCCGCAGCCGCGGATCAGGGTTTCCAGGTGCACGATGCCGCCGGCATGGCCGTCGGCGGTTTCGCCGAATTCCGGCGTCGGCTGCATGCCGGTCATGCCGGTGGTGCCGTTGTCGAGCACCAGCAGGACGAAGCGGGCGCCGTTGTACACCGCGCTTTCGAGGCCGGCGGCGCCGGAATGGAAGAAGGTGCCGTCGCCGATGGTGGCGAAGATCGGCGGCGCTTTGCCGTCCTGCGCATGGGCGTGGTAGAAGCCAGAGGCCATGGCGATCGAGGCGCCCATGTCGTGCACCGTGTCGACCGAACCCTGGTTGAGGCCCAGGGTGTAGCAGCCGATGTCGCCGGGAAATATCGCTTCGGGGAAGGCGCGCCGCAGCGCATAGAAGACCGAGCGGTGGCCGCAGCCGGGGCAGAAGGTGGGACGCCGGATCGGCAGTTCCATGCCGGTGACCAGCGCCTGCAGGCGGTTGGCGGGGCGCTCGGTGGCTTCCAGGCCGGCTTCGCGCGCGGCGGCGACGACGAGCTTTTCGATCACGCCCGGCGTCAGCTCGCCGTGCGAGGGCACGTGGCCGGTGAGCCGGCCCCAGACCGGCAGCGGCAGGCGGATCTGCATTTCGATCGCGGCGTCGGTTTCCTCGAACACGATCAGGCGTTCGCAGCGGCTGGCGAAATCGGCGACCAGCTGGCGCGGCAGCGGGTAGGCCGTGGCGATCTTGAGCAGTGGCAGTTGTGCGGCCAGCCCGAGGCCGCCCAGCACGTCGTTGAGATAGGCGTAGCTGACGCCGGCGGCGACGATGCCCAGCGGCGCGCGCCCGGCCAGGCCCGGCGGGAAGAAGGCATGGTTGCCGGGGAAAGATTCGAACTCCTGTTCGATCGCGGCCAGCTTCTGGTTCAGCTGCTGGTGTTGCAGGGCGCGGGCGCGCGGCGTCGCGGCCCAGCGCCGCGGGTTCTTTTCGAAGGCGGCGACGCGCGCGGGCGCGTCGGCCGCCAGGCATTCGATCGACTGCTCGGAATGGCAGATGCGCACCGTCGGCCGCAGCATGACCGGCACTTGATGGCGCTCGGACAGCGCGAAGGCCAGCGCCACCATGTCCCTGGCTTCCTGCGGGCTGGAGGGGTCGAGCGCCGGAATCTTGGCGAACAGCGCGAACAGGCGCGAGTCCTGTTCGGTCTGCGAGGAATGCAGGCCGGGATCGTCGGCGACGATCAGCAGCAGGCCGCCGACCACGCCAATGTAGGCGGCGGACAGCGCCGGGTCGGCGGCGACGTTGAGGCCCACCTGCTTCATCGCCACGGCAGTGCGCTTGCCCGAATAGGCGGCGGCCAGCGCGGTTTCGAGGGCCACCTTTTCGTTGGTCGACCATTCGGCGTAAATCTTGAGGCCCAGTTCGCGGCCGAACTCGATCACGGCCGGCAGTATTTCCGAGCTGGGCGTGCCGGGGTAGGCCGTCATGAACTGGCAGCCCGCTTCGACCAGTCCGCGCGATATCGCTTCGTTGCCGAGCAGAACGCGATGATCTCCGGTTCTTGTATCCATTATGTCTCCTCCTTGGCCGGGCGCTTGCCCGGGGTTTGCTGCGGTGGCTCAGGCCATCTGTTGTTGGTGCGTGTTCTCTGCGCCGAGGCGAGCCAGCAGTTCCGCGCGGCGCGCCTGGAACTGCGCAATCGAGCGCTGCTTGACCGGGCCGTAGCCGCGGATGCAGTCCGGCAGCGCGGCGATCTCGATCGCGGCGGCGAGTTCTTCGCGGTCGAGTCGCGGCAGCAGGTCTTCGATGCTCGCTTCGTAGTCGGCGATGAGCTGTCTTTCCTGGCGCCGCTCGGCCATCCAGCCGAAAGGATCGAGCGCGGTGCCGCGCAGGAACTTGAGCCCCGCGAGGAACTTCATGGCCGGCAGCAGCCAGGGGCCGAAGCTTCTCTTGGCCGGCTCCTCGCCCGGATGTGCGCCGCGGCTCCAGGGCAGGGTGACGTGGAAGTTGAGACGGTAGTCGCCCTCGAAGTTCTGCTCCAGCGAGCGGCCGAAGGCGGGATCGGCGAACAGCCGCGCGACCTCGTATTCGTCCTTGTAGGCCAGCAGCCTGAAGTAGTTGCGCGCGACCGCGGCGGAAAACGCCGTATCGCCAGCGCCAACTCTTGCCTCGTGCTGCCTCACCTTGTCCACCAGTGCCAGGTAGCGCCGGGCATAGGCCGCGTCTTGGTAGGCCGTCAGCCAGGCGCGGCGGCGCTCGATGGTTTCGTCGAGATCGAGCGAGAGCTTGCGCCCTGGCACGTCGGCCTGGTCGGCGCCGAGCAGGGCCGTGACGGCGGCCCGGTCGAGGGCGGTGCGCCGGCCCCAGGCAAAGGCCTGGCGGTTCGCCTCGGCGCCCGCGCCGTTGAGTTCGATGGCCCGCAGCAGCGCCGCCGCGGACAGCGGCACCAGGCCCTGCTGGAACGCGTAGCCGAGCATGAACAGGTTGGTGGCGATGGAATGCCCCATCAGCCGCGTCGCCAGGTTGCCGGCATCGAGGAAGCTGACCGCCTCGGCGCCGATGGCGTCGACGATGGAGCGCTCCATGGCGCCCTCGGGGAACGGCCGGTCGGGATTGCGGATGAATTCGCCGGTGATGGCCAGCGCCGTGTTGACCACCGCCCGGGTGGTGCCGGGTGAGGTTTTCGACAGGATCTCGTCGCCGATCGCGACCACGATGTCGCAGCCGAGCAGCAAGCGGGCTTCGCCCGTGGCGATGCGCACCGCATGAAGCTGGCCCTGGCGTTCGGCGATACGCACGTGCGACATCACGGCGCCGCCCTTCTGCGCCAGGCCGGTCATGTCGAGCACCGTGACCCCCTTGCCTTCGAGGTGCGCCGCCATGCCGAGCAGGGCGCCGACGGTGACCACGCCGGTGCCGCCGACGCCCGCGATCAGAATGCCGTAGGGCTCGGTGAGCTGCCGTGGCGCGGGTTCGGGCAGCTCGCCGAAGCCGGCGGCCGCCGCCTCGACGGCGCGGCCGCGCCGGGGCTGGCCGCCATGCACCGTGACGATGCTGGGGCAGAAACCTTCGAGGCAGGAATAGTCCTTGTTGCAGGCATGCTGGTCGATCGCGCGCTTGCGGCCGAATTCGGTTTCGACCGGCACCACGGCGAGGCAGTTGGACTTGGCGCTGCAGTCGCCGCAGCCTTCGCAAACCAGCTCGTTGATGAAAATCCGCACCGCGGGATCGGGGAAGCGGCCGCGCTTGCGCCGCCGGCGCTTTTCCGCGGCGCAGGTCTGGTCGTAGATCAGCGCCGTGACGCCGGGCGTTTCGCGCAGCTCGCGCTGGGTGCGTTCGAGTTCGTCGCGGTGGCGGATCTCGACGCCGGGGGCGAAGCCGGCATGCTTGCCATACTTCTCGGGTTCGTCGGACATCACGATGATGCGGCCGACATCCTCCGCCGCCAGTTGGCGTGTCAGTTGCGGCACGGTCAGCGTGCCGTCCAGCGGCTGGCCGCCGGTCATGGCGACGGCGTCGTTGTAGAGCAGCTTGTAAGTGATGTTTACATTTGCCGCGACGGCGGCGCGGATCGCCAGCAGCCCGGAATGGAAATAGGTGCCGTCGCCCATGTTGGCGAAGACGTGCTGCGTGCCGCTGTGTCCCGCGACGCCGAGCCAGGCCGCGCCTTCGCCGCCCATCTGCGAGATCGTGATGGTGTTGCGCTCCATCGCCACCGCCATCAGGTGGCAGCCGACGCCGCCCAGCGCGCAACTGCCCTCCGGCACCTTGGTCGACCGGTTGTGCGGGCAGCCGGGGCAGAACCAGGGCGTGCGCAGCATGATGACCTTGGGCTTGGCCAGGGCCTGCGCCTTCGCGTCGAGGAAGGCGATGTAATCGGCGATGCGCGGCGAACTGTGGAAGCGCCCGATGCGCGCGGCGATCGCGCGCGCGACCAGGGCCGGCGTCAGCTCGGCGGTCGGCGCCAGCAGCCAGCGGTGCACCGGCACCGGCCATTCGCCGGTCTCGTCATACTTGCCGACGACGCGCGGGCGGACGTCTTCGCGCCAGTTGTAGAGCATTTCCTTCAACTGGTATTCGATGATCTGGCGCTTCTCCTCGACCACCAGGATTTCTTCCAGGCCCTCGGCGAAGTGCCGCACCGAATCGGCTTCCAGCGGCCAGGGCATGCCGACCTTGAACAGGCGCAGGCCGATTTCGGCCGCGTAGGCCTCGTCGATGCCGAGGTCGGCTAGCGCCTGGCGCACGTCGAGCCAGGCCTTGCCGCAGGCGATGATGCCCAGCCGCGGGCGCGGGCTGTCGAAGACCAGGCGGTTGAGCCCGTTGGCGCGCGCGTAGGCAATCGCGGCATAGACCTTGAACTCCTGCAGCCGGTGTTCCTGCGCCAGTTGCGGATCGGGCCAGCGCAGATGCACGCCGTCGGCCGGCAGCCTGAAATCCTCGGGAATCACGATGCGCACGCGCTCGGGATCGACCTCGACCGTGGCCGAACTTTCCGCCGTGTCCGAAGTGACTTTCAAGGCCACCCAGCAGCCGGAATAGCGCGACATGGCCCAGCCGTGCAGGCCGAAGTCGAGGTATTCCTGCAAGTCGGCGGGGGCCAGCACCGGGATGCCGCAGGCCGAGAACATGTGTTCGCTCTGGTGGGCGACGGCCGAGGAGCGCGCCGACGGGTCGTCGCCGGCGATCAGCAGCACGCCGCCGTGCTTGGCGCTGCCGGCATGGTTGGCATGCTTGAAGACGTCGCCGCAGCGGTCCACGCCGGGGCCCTTGCCGTACCACATGGAAAAGATGCCGTCGAATTTCGGCTCGGGAAACAGGTGCAGTTGCTGCGTGCCCCAGATCGCGGTGGCTGCGATGTCCTCATTGAGGCCGGGCTGGAAGCTGATGTCGCGCGGCTTGAGGAAGGGCAGGGCCGCGTGCAGCGCGGTGTCGAGGCCGCCCAGCGGCGAGCCGCGATAGCCCGAGATGTAGCCGGCGGTATACAGGCCGGCCTTGCGGTCGAGCGCGTGCTGCAGCATGGGCAGGCGCGCCAGGGCCTGCATGCCGGTGAGAAAGACGCGACCGCGTTCGAGCCGGTACTTGTCGTCGAGTGAAACGCTTGCCAGGTTCATCCGCATTCCCTTTGTGCTGGTGGCGCGGTGAATACCTTGCGCCGTCCGTCACAGCAGCGATCCGTGAGGGATCGCAACGCTCATCATCCTGCGTGATGGCGGGATGGTCGGGAATTGTGTGCGGTGATGCACCACCACATTCTGTAGCGTGTGGAGATGCGGTAGGAGGGAGTCATGAGCGGGTTTGCCGTCGGGCTTGGCGCCGGCCGCATGCAGCAGCGGCCGGCGCGATCGATGCGATCAGTCCTTGAGCATCGAGAACTTGCCGTCCTTGACGGTCATCAGCACCCGGCCGCGGTGGTCGAAGCCGGAGTGGTCCTTGGCCGACATGTTGATGACGCCTTGCGAGGTCAGCATCTCCTTGGTGCCTTCGAGTGCGTCGCGCAGCGCCGTGCGGAACTCCTGGGTGCCCGGCTTGCCCTTCTTCGCGGCTTCCGGGATGGCCCGGATCAGCAGCAGGCCGGCGTCATAGGTTCCGGCGGCGAAGATCGGCGGACGGGAACCGAACTGCTTCTCGTAGCCATTGACCATGTCCAGCGTGACCTTCTTGGTCGGGAAGCTGTCCGGGATTTCGTCGGGCACTGCCAGCAGGGGGCCGACGATCAGCGCGCCCTCGACCTTCTTGCCGCCGATCTTGATGAAGGCGCTCGAAGCCGCGCCATGGGTCTGGAAGATGTGACCCTTGTAGCCGGAATCGGTCAGCTGCGAGTGCGGCATGGCGGCGTCGGCGGCCACGCCGGCGACCAGGATGGCATCGGGCTTGGCGGCGACGAGCTTCAGCGCCTGGGCCACGACGCTGGTGTCCTTCTGGCTGTAGCGCTCGTTGGCGACGATCTTGATGCCGGCCTTTTCGGCCATCGGGACGAAGGTCTTGTACCAGTTTTCGCCGTAGGGATCGGCGCGGCCGATGAAGCCCACGGTCTTGACGCCGCGCTTGGTCATGCCGGCGACGACGCCCTCGCTGATCACGTCGTCATTGGGGTGGGTCTTGAACACCCAGCGCTTCTTGTCGTCCATCGGCAGCACCACGGCCGAGGTGCCTACCGGCGCCAGCATCGGCGTCTGTCCTTCGGCCATGAAGGCCAGCACGCCCATGGCGTTGCCGGAACCGGAGGGGCCAATCAGCGCATCGATTTTCTCCTCGCCGAGCAGCTTCTTGGCCAGCTGCACGCTCTGGGTCGGGTCGCTGGCATCATCGAAGGTGATGTATTCGATGTTCATATCGCCGATCTTCTTCGGCAGCAGGGCGACCGCGTTCTTCTGTGGAATGCCGACGAAGGCGATGGGCCCGGTCGACGATGCCATCACGCCGATTTTCACCTGCGCCTGCACCGACATGGACGCGGCCAGCGCCAGCCCCGAAAGCGCCAGTACGATTTTTCTGATTTGCATGGTGTCTCCTCCTTGATTGATGTTGTATGTGCTGCGATTGCTTGAGAATTCTGCTGCTCACCCGGCGATGATGCCCTGTTCCTTGAGGTCTGTGCACTCGGCCGCGGTAAATCCCGCCTCCTGCAGCACGGCCAGGGTGTCTGCGCCGTATTTGGCGGGGAAGCTCAGTTCGGTGGCGACGCCCGGCACATCGACCGCCATCGGCTGCATGCGCACGGTCTTGCCGGTGGGCGTCCGGGTGGTCGTCAGGCGGCTGCTGACGGCCGCCATTTCGCGCACGGCCGGGATGTCGTGGATAGGCGCATGAGGAATGGTCGCCTTGGCGAACTCCGCGGCGATCGCCGCGGTCGAGTGTTGCCGCGTCACCGCCGCCATGTCGCGGTGGATGGCCTCGCGTTCCTGGTGGCGGCCTTCGTTGGTGACGCGCACGGCGTTGGCCACCGGCGCGAACCAGGGGATCTCGGTCAGGCGGCGCCACTGCACGTCGCTGCCGATGGCCATGTAGATGAAGCCGTCGGCCGTCGGATAGACATTGGTCGGGATGAACTTGCGATGCTCGTTGCCGCAGCGCGTGATTTCGGATGGGTCGCAGTCGAAGTCGAGCAGGGGCAGGGTGGTGATCAGCCAGGAGGCGGCCGCCTGCAGCATCGAGACGTCGATGCGGCTGCCCTTGCCCGATTCGGCGCGCTCCAGCAGCGCCATCAAGACGCCGGCGTAGACCTCGTCGCCGGCCTTGAGGTCGATCAGCGGCACGCCGGCGAGCGTCGGCGGGCCGTCGGCGGGGCCGGTCAGTTCCATGTAGCCGGCCATGGCCTGGATCACCGGATCGTAGCCGGGCGCATCCGGATATTCCGGACCCATGGCCGAGATGCCGGCCCAGATCAGGTCCGGCTTCACGGCGCAGAGGCTTGCGTAATCGATGCCGAGCTGCTTGTAGCGTTTGGGCACGGTGTTGCAGCAGAACACGTCGACGTCGAGGTCCACGATCAGGCGCTTGAGCAGCGCCTGGCCCTGCGGGTCCTTGAGGTTGATCGCGATGGCTTCCTTGCCGACGTTGGGCGCGATGAAATAAGTGCGCCGGTCGTCATCGACCACCTTGCCGCCGATGTAGCGGTTCGGATCGCCGGGCAGGCCTTCGCCGCTGGGCGTCGACTCGATGCGGATCACGCGCCAGCCGAGCTGGGCGAAACGCAGCGTCGCATACGGTAGCGACAATGCTTGCTCCATGGAGAGAACGGTACGGCGCTTCATTTAAACCTTTCACCACCAAGGCACCAAGGACACCAAGGGGCACCAAGCAAGGCAATTGTTCGATGGTTTTCCTTGGTGCTTCTTGGTGAACTTGGTGTCTTGGTGGTAAGCATTTTCTTCACTCCGCCTTCCAGGGTTTCCAGTACAGCTTCGGCGTCTGGCCGTGGAGTGCGCGGTAGACCTTTTCCGGGGTGAAGGGCAGTTCGAACATGCGCACGCCGGTGGCGTTGGCGATGGCGTTGGCGGTGGCCGCGGCGATGCAGATCGACGGCGCCTCGCCGACGCCCTTGGCGCCCTGCGGGCCTTCGCCGTCCATGGATTCGATGAAGGCGATGTCCATTTCGGGAATCTCGGGCGCGGTGACCAGCTTGTAGTCGCGGAAGTTCGGATTTTTCATGACGCCGTTCTGGATCAGCAGGTCTTCGGTCAGCGCATAGCCCTGGCCCATGACCACGCCGCCTTCGATCTGGCCCTCGATGCCGAGCCGGTTCAGCACGCGGCCGACGTCGTGGGCGCCGGTGACCTTGGTCATCCTGACGATGCCGGTGTCGGTGTCGACCTCGACTTCCACCACCTGGCTGCCCCAGGCATAGGCCGCCGAGACGTCGCCCTTGAAGCCCTTGTCCTGGTGCACGCTGGGCGGCTCGTAGTAGAAAGTGGTCATCACCAGTTCGGCCTTGTCCTGGAAGTGCAGATTGCGCAGCAGCTTGGACAGTTCGACCACGACTTCGCCGCTGGCGGCCTGGATCACGAAGCCGCCGCGCAGGTCGAGTTCGTCTTCGGCGGTTCCATATTTCTTCGCCGCCACGGCGAGGATCTTGGACTTGGCTTTCTTCGCCGCGCCGATCGCCGAGTTGCCGGCGATGAAGGTGGTGCGGCTGGCATGCACGCCGACGTCCCAGGGCGTGATCGCGGTGTCGTTGTTGACCACGGTCACGGCCGAGATGGGCAGGCCGAGCTCCTCGCAGACCAGTTGCGAAAGCACGGTCTCGGAACCCTGGCCGATCTCGGAGGCGCCGGTGATCAGCGTGACATTGGCGAAGTCGTCCATCTTGAGGATGGTGCCGCAGCCGTCCGAGGGGTAGATCTTGGCGCCGCCGCCGACGTGCAGCATCGAGGCCATGCCGATGCCACGCTTGATATTGCCGGGCTTGTCGCGGTTGGCGGCGTTCTCCCTGGCCTTGCGTGCATAATCGCTGCGCTTTGCCGCGGTGGTGATGCAGTCCTTGAAGCCGCAGCTCTTGAAGCTCATGCCCTGGCCGGTGACTTCCCCCGCGTCCTGGGCGTTCTTGAGGCGGAATTCCAGCGGGTCCATGCCGATCTTTTCCGCCAGCATGTCCATGTGCTGTTCGATGGCGAAGGTGGCCTGCAGGTTGCCGTAACCGCGGAACGATCCGGCATAAGGATTGTTGGTGTACACCGCAGCCGTGTGGTAGTCGCAGTGCGGCACGCGGTAGAGCGAGGAGAAGGTCTGCATCATGACGAAGGGCGTGGTGGCGCCCCACGAGGTGTAGGCGCCGTTGTCGTGCAGTGTATGCACCTGGCGGAAGGTCAGCGTGCCGTCCTTCTTGCAGCCCGAACGCAAGGTCAGCAGCACCGGCTGGCGCGTCGGCGAGGCGAGGAATTCCTCCTCGCGGGTGAACAGCATCTTCACTGGCCGCTTGGCGGCGCGGGCGAGGTAAAGGCAGATCACCTCGAAGGGATAGATGTCGAGCTTGGAGCCGAAGCCGCCGCCGATCGGCGGCTGGATGATGCGGATGCGCGCCGGGTCGATGTTGAGGTACTCGGCGAACTCGCGCTTGTGCAGGAAGGGCACCTGGGTGTTCGAATACATCAGCACATTGCCCGAGGCGTCGAACTCGGCGATCATGCCCGAGACGCCCATGCAGCAGTGGGTCACGTAATGCAGCTTGAAGGTGTCCTCGACCACCACGTCGGATTCGGCCTCGCCCTGCACCACGTCGCCATGCACGTAGTCGAAGCGCATGGCGATGTTGTCCGGCTTGCCCTTGTGGGCGATCGACATGCCCTGCTTCAGGTGCAGGTGGCTGCCGTCGGCGCCGTGCGGTTCGGGATGGATCAAGGCCGCGCCGGGCTTGATCGCGTCTTCCGGATTAGAAATCACCGGCAGGTCTTCGTACTCGACCTTGATCAGCTTCAGCGCGGCTTCGGCGATTTCCTCGGACTCAGCCGCCACGGCCGCGATCTCGTCGCGCTGGCTGCGCACCCGGCCGACTTTCAATGGGAAGTGGTCCTTGGCGACGCCGATCGGGCGCTGGTCGGGAATGTCGGCGGCGGTAATCACCACATGTACGCCGGGCAGGGCCCGCGCGGCGGAGACGTCGATCGACTTGATCAGCGCGTGGATGCGCGCCGAGCGCAGGATCTTGCCGTAGAGCTGGCCCGACAGGTTGATGTCATGGATGTAGCGCGTCCTGCCGCTGGCCTTCTCGGGGGCATCCATTTTCGGGATGCGCTTGCCGATCAGCGAGTCGGGCTCGATGACCCGGGCTTTCTTTTCTGCAACGTTCATGGCGTGACCTCCGCTGCGCCGCAGGCAACCACGGCGTCGACGATCTTCTTGTAGCCGGTGCAACGGCACAGGTTGCCCTCCAGCCCTCGCTTGACGCAGGCTTCGTCGGGATGCGCATGCTTGTGCAGCATGTGGTCGGCCTGCATGATCATGCCCGGCGTGCAGAAGCCGCATTGCACCGCGCCGTGCTCGACGAAGGATTCGCGCAGGGCGTCGGCCTTGCTGTCGTTGGCCAGGCCCTCGATGGTGGTGACATTGCGGCCATCGCAATCGACGGCGAACATCAGGCAGGAATTCAGCGACACGCCGTCGACCTGGATGGTGCAGGCGCCGCACTCGCCTTCGCCGCAGCCGTACTTGGTGCCGGTGAGGCCGATCACCTCGCGCAGCATGGCGAGGGCATTCATGGTGACGTCTACGCTGACGCGCCGCTTGACGCCGTTCAGGGTGAATTCGATGTCATGCTTGAGCGACATGGCTGAGTATCCTTTTGGTGATGTTGTGGATCATTTCCTTGCGGTACCACGCCGTGGCACGCACGTCGTCGATCGGCTTGACTTCGTCGCGGGCGATGGCCGCAACCTTTTCTATCGTGGCTGCGTCGAGGCGCTGTCCTTCCAGCGCCTGCTCGGTCTGCGCGGCACGAGTTGGCGTTGGCGCCACGGCGCCGAAGGCCACTCTGGCATTGGACAGCACGCCGTCCCTGAGCGTTCCGGCGACGCCGATCGATATGGTCGAGATATCGAGCGCCGGCCGCGTCCCGAGCTTGAAGAAACGCGCGACGTGGCCCTGTTCCGGCAGCGGGATGCGCACGCCCGTGACCAGTTCGCAGAGCGACTTGCGCGTCTTGCCCGGGCCGACGAAGAAGGTCGATAGCGGCATGGTATGGCGGTAGAGCTTGGCTTCCGGCATCGAGGCCAGTTCGACCGAGGCATCGAGCACCAGCAGCGGAATCAGCGTGTCGCCGGCCGGCGAGGCATTGCAGATGTTGCCGCCGATGGTGCCGGCGTTGCGGATCTGGTCGCTGGCGAAATGGTCGCAGGCCTCGACCAGCACCGGCAGGTGCTGCCTGACCAGCGGGTGCTCCATGATTTCGGTGATCGTCGCCAGCGCGCCGATGTGGATTTCCCTGCCTTCCAGCGTGATGCCGGTCAGTTGCGGAATGTGCCGGATGTTCATCAGCGTGTGCTTGATCTTGACCCGGCCGGCTTGGCTTTGAGGCGTCAGGTCGGTGCCGCCGGCGAGTATGGTCACGTCGCCGTCCTTGAGGCACTCGACCGCTTGGTCGAGGCTGGTGGGTGCGAAGTAGTGCTTTAGTTCAGTCATGGTTTTTTCGTCCTAAGAAGCGGCTCAGAAACGGATGGGTTCCTGGTAGCGCCCGAATACATTGACAAGCTCTTTGGTCATCTCGCCGACGCTGGCATAGGCCTTGACCGCTTCGACCAGCGCCGGCATGACGTTGGTGCCTGCTGCCGCATCCTTGCGCAGACGGGCCAGCGCGGCTTCCACCGCCTTGTTGTCGCGTTCGGCGCGGATGCGCTGGAGGCTCTCGATCTGCACCCGCGCGTCGTCCTCGTTGTAGGGGTGGAACTCGACCGGGTGGTCTTCCTCCTGCTCGTTCCTGTAGCAGTTGACGCCGACCTTGCGGAATTCGCCCGATTCGATCTTGCGCTGCATGCCATAGGCCTGGGCCGAGACCTTGGCCTGGATGGTTCCCTCGGCGACCATCTTGACGATGCCGCCCTGGGCATCGACCTCGTCCATGATCTCTTCCATCTTCTTGCGCATCTCGTTGGTCATGGTCTCGACGTAGAAGGAGCCCGCCAGCGGATCGACGGTTTCGGTGAGGCCCATTTCCTCGATCAAGAGCTGCATGGTGCGCAAGGAAATCCGCGCCGAATACTCGGTCGGAATCGTGTAGGCCTCGTCGTAGGAGCACAGTGCCATGGTCTGCGTGCCCGACAGCGCCGAGATCAGCGCGTAGTAGGCGCCGCGCACGATATTGACCTCGGGTTGCTCGAAGGTCAGGCCGCCGCCGCCGCCGGCCGCGATCATGCGCAGCCACATCGAGCCGGGTTTCTCGGCACCGTATTCCTCCTTCATGATCTTGGCCCACAGCCCGCGACCGGCGCGGAACTTGCAGACCTGCTCGAAGATGTTGCCGAAGATGTTGAAGTTGTACGACAGCCGCCCGGCGAATTCGTCTACCGGCAGGCCGCGCCGGATCGCGTCGTCGGCATAGGCCTTGGCGATGCAGAAGGCATAGGCCATTTCCTGCGCCGGGGTCGCCCCGGATTCGCGGATGTGGTAGCCGCAGACCGACACCGGCGTGTACTTCGGTGCTTCCTTGGCGCAGTACTCGATGGTGTCGCCGACCAGGCGGATCGAGGGCTCGACCGGGAAGATCCAGGTGCCGCGGCCGATGAATTCCTTGAGGATGTCGTTCTGCGCCGTGCCGCGCAGTTCCTTGATGTCGTAGCCGCGCTTCTCGGCCATCGCCAGGTACATCGCGATCAGTATCGCCGCCGCGCCGTTGATGGTCAGCGATACCGTGATCTTCTTCAGGTCGATGCCGTCGAAGGCGATCTCGAAATCGCGCAGGGTGTCGATCGACATGCCGACGCGGCCGATCTCGCCCTCGGCCAGCGGATCGTCGGAATCGAGGCCGATCTGGGTCGGCAGGTCGAAGGCGACGTTGAGCCCGGTCTGGCCGTTGGCGATCAAATACTTGAAGCGCTGGTTGGTGTCGGCCGGATTGCCGAAGCCGGCATACTGGCGCATGGTCCATGGCTGCTTGCGGTACATCTCGCGGTGGATGCCGCGGGTGAAGGGATATTGGCCGGGTTCGCCGACCATCGCCATGCCGCCGCTGGCCTCGACGTCAGCCGCGGTGTATAGCGGCTTGACCTCGATGCCGGATTCGTTGATGACTTTCTTCATGACGGGCTTCTGCGGGGCGTTCATTTCACTTCCTTGCGGATGAATTCGGTGATCGCATCGAGCTTCGAGCCCGAAGGGAAGATGCCCTTGAAGCCGAGCTCGCGCAGCGCCTCGTGGTCCTGCGCCGGCAGGTTGCCGCCGATGACCCAGAGCTTGTCGTTGAGGCCGTTGGCTTCGAGCAGGGGCTTGAGCTTGCGGCAGAAGGGGATGTGCGAGCCGGCCATCGAGGACAGCGAAATCACGTCGACGTCTTCTTCGAGGGCGATGCGCGCGATCTGTTCCGGGGTCTGGCGCAGGCCGGTGTAGATCACCTCGAAGCCGGCGTCCATCATGGCCCGCGCGACGACCTTGGCGCCCTGGTCGTGGCCGTCGAGGCCGGGCTTTCCGAGCAGGACTTTTATCCTTCTCTGTGATGCAGTCATGAGGACACTTCCTTGGCAATGATGAGTTTGAGGATTTCGCTGGTGCCGCCGCCGATCAGGGTGAAGCGGACATCGCGCAGATAGCGCTGTACCGGGTATTCCATGGCGTAGCCGTAGGAGGCGAAGACGCGCGCGGCCTTGTCGCAGACCGTGGCCGCGGTTTCGGTGGCGAACAGCTTGGCCATCGCCGCTTCCTTGTGATAGGGCTTGCCCGAGTCGCGACGCCACGCGGCGTAATACACCAGATGCTCGGCGGCTTCGAGTTCGGTGGCCATCTCGGCCAGCTTCATCTGGATCGCCTGGTAGCGGTTGATGGCCTTGCCGAACTGCTTGCGCTCGCCCGCATAGCGCACCGCCTCGCCCAGCGCCGCGCGCGCCACGCCGAGGCCCATGGCGCCGGTGATGATGCGAATCTCGCCCAGGGTCTTGCGCAAATGGCCTTCGCCGTCGCCTTCCTGCGAGAGGCGATGGCTGTCGGGGACGAAGCATTCGTCGAAGGCGACTTCGGAGGTCGGCAGCGCCCAGACGCCCATCTTGTGGATTTCACGGCCAACCAAAAGGCCTTTGAAGTGTTTCTCGACGAGGAAGATGGTCAGCTTCTTTTCCTCGCCAGCCCGGGCAAAGACGGTGAAGAAATCCGCCACCGGCGCCGAGGTGATCCAGGTCTTCTGGCCGTTGATGGCGTAGCCGCCCTCGACCTTCTTCGCCGTGGTGGCGATCGAGTCGAGGTCGGAGCCGGCATTCGGCTCGGTCATGCAGATCGCGCCGATTTTCTCGCCGCGCAGCGCCGGTTTGAACAGGCGTTCGATGATGTCCTCGTTGCCCAGCAGGTGCAGGAACTTGGTGCCCATCAGCGACTGCATGGCCACGGCGCCGGCCAGCGACATCGAGCCGCGGGCGATTTCCTGCAGCGCCAGGCAGAACTCGGTCAGCGCCGTACCGCTACCGCCAACTTCTTCGGGGTAGCGCATGCCGAAGAAGCCGAGCGCGGCCAGTTCCTGGAACAGGGCGTGCGGGTATTGCTTCGCTTCGTCCAGCGCCGCCGCCTGCGGTGCGATGCGTTCGTCGCAGAAGCGGGCGAAGGTGTCGCGGATCTGCTGCTGGTCTTGGGTGAGTTCGAAATTCATGGTTGTTCAGTCACGGTCGGTGCGACGGTCGGTGCGCGTCCGGGGTGTCGGGTGTCCGATTCCCTCCATGTCCCCCGGGCCGAAAAAGCGCCGGCCCTCCTCCTTTACTTGCGGGAATCGGACACCCGACACCCCGGGCGGGATACGCCGTTGCCTTTGAACCGCCAAAGAGGCACGGCGGCAACCGCTCGGGCCGGTAGGGCATGCTGCTCCGCGTAAGTAAAGGAGGAGGAGTGGGCCGAAGGCCTACGACGGGGGACATGGAGCGGAGCAGCATGCCCTGGCGGTCCGAGCCCGCCAGCCTCAATGCGGGAACCGGGTGTGTCATCTCAGCGCTCACTCGACGAAACCGTAATCCCGAGCAGCCGCCTCGGGCGTGATCACGCCATTGCGAATCTCCTCGGCCAGCAGCTTGCGGTCGCGTTTCTTCGGGTCGCCGTAACCGCCGCCGCCGCTGGCGACCTGGTGGTAGGTGGTGCCCTTGGGCACGCCGGTGATCAGGTCCTTGTTCTTAGGCACCACGGTCTGGCCGTCGGGGTAGTGCAGGCGGATGAAGTTGAGGCCGCCTTCACCGCCGCCGAACAGGCCGAAGGCCGGTTCGAAGTCGCCGTCGCCGAAGGTCACCAGTTGCGTGTCGTCGGAGCCGATCTTGAATATGGTTTCGACCCCGAGGCCGCCGCGCCATTGGCCGGCGCCGGCCGAATCGGTCAGCAGCTCGTGCTTGATCAGCGTATGCGGCGTCTGCTGCTCGAACATTTCGTAGTCCTGGTCGAGCACGCCGCCCGAGGCGTCGATCATGCCGATGTGGTCGTAGCCGTCGGTGCCGAGCATGGCGCCGGAGCCGCCCTTCAAGCCCATGAAGCCGATGTCGACGTACTTCTCGTTGTTTTTCGGGTCGATGCCGGTGGTCAGCGAGGCCAGCAGGTTGTTCCAGCCGGCCGTGACGCGGTCGGGCATCACCGGGGCCAGCGCGCGCTGGATGGCGTCGGCGTTGGGCGGGCAGAGGTGGTTGCCGAAGGTGGTGGCCTTCGGGTAGGCGGCATTCAGTATCGTGCCGCTCGGGATCACGATTTCGATCGGCTGCACCATGCCCTCGTTGTGCGGGATGTCGGGATTGACCATCTGCAGCAGGGTCAGGATGGTTGCCGAGGCGCTGGAGGTAAAGGTGCCGTTCACGAAGCCGTTGGTCTGCGGGTCGGTCCTCGAGTAGTCGAACTTGATGCGCTTGTCCTTGACTTCGATGTCCACGCGGATGGTGTATTTCGAGCCGACGAAACGGCCGTCGTAATACACGTAGCCCTCGCCCGAGTAGTTGCCGTTGGGGATCTTGGCGATCTCGGCTTCCATCATCTTGCGCGTGGCCTCGAACAGCGCCTGCTTGTGGCTCTCGTAGCTGGCCACGCCGTATTTCTTCAGCAGTTCCAGCAGGCGCCGCTCGCCGACCGTGCAGGCGCCCATCTCGGCCTTCATGTCGTGCTGCACGATGTCGAGGCGCACGTTGGCGAAGATCAGGTTCCAGACGTCACGGCGCAGCTTGCCGCGCTCGACCACCTTGACCGGCGGAATGCGCAGGGCCTCCTGCCAGACCTCGACCGCGTTCGGGTTGTAGCCGCCGGCGACATTGCCGCCGATGTCGGCCTGGTGGCCCTTGACCGCCGTCCACGCCACCAGCTTGTCCTCGAAGAACACCGGCTTGAAGGCGGCGACGTCGTTGTTCTGGTTGCCCAGGCTGAACACGTCGTTGTGGAAGATCACGTCGCCGGGATAGATCTCGTCGCCGAAGTATTCCTTGATGTACTTGCACACCGGCGCCAGCGAGAAGGCCAGGATGGGCAGGTTCTCGGTCTGCTCCAGCATGTTGCCGTCGGCGTCGTAGAGTCCGGTGACGTAGTCCTTGGCCTCGCAGAGGATGGGCGAACGCGTGGTCTGCTCCATCGAGATGCTCATCTCGTCGGTGATCGACTTGAAGGTCCGCGCATAGACGGAGAGCAGGATGGGGTCGATCTTGGTGCTCATGCCAGTGCCTCCTCGGGTTGCTTGAAACAGGCCGCGGCGAGATCCTCGCGGCCCTTCTGCCAGATGACGAAAGAACCCAGCGCATCGACCGCGCAGTCGTAGGACGAGCTGACGAAAATCGCCGTGGTCTCCTGTTCGATCATGGCCGGCCCTTCGACGCGGTTGCCGTAATGCATCCGGTGGCCGTCATAGACCGGCGTTTCCCTGAAGGTCTTGGTTTCCGGGATGTACATGCTGCGCCTGCCTTTCAGCGCGCCCGAGGCATCGGCCCCACCCCAGGTCTCCTGCCGATAGGTCGGCTTGTCGGTGATGCCGATGGCCTGGACGCGGACGTTGATGATCTCGATCGGCGTCTTCTCGGCTTCCAGCGAGTAGCCGTAGAGCCGGTTGTGCTCGGCGTTGAAGGCGGCGGCGATGGAAATCGTGTCGCGGCCGTCGATCAGTTCGCGCGGCACGCTGAACGACACCTCGTGGTACTGCTTGATATAGCGGCAGTCGAACTTGACTTCGTAGCGCCGGCGCTCTTCGGCGATGCGCTCCTCGACCAGTTGCCGCGTGCCGTCCGCCGACATCTCGTCGATCATCGTCGTGAGCCTGGCCCAGTCGATGGCTTCGAGGCGGGAGACGAAGGTACGCACGAAGTCGTGCTTGAGCTCGCTCATCAGCATGCCGAAGGCGCACAGCACCGAGGATTCGCGCGGCACGATCTGCAGCGGGATTTCGAGCTCGCTGCAGATCAGGCAGGAGTGGATCGGGCCGGCGCCGCCGGCGGGAATGAAGGGAAATTCGCGCGGATCGAAGCCGCGCTTGATGGTGACTTCGCGCACGCCCTGGGCCATGTTGTTGCAGGCGACGCGGTACATGCCGGCCGCGGCCTCCTCGACCGACAGGCCCATGGGTTTGGCGATGTGTTCCTCGATCGCGGCGCGCGCGGCGGCGGCATCGAGCTTCATCCTGCCGCCGGCGAAGAAGCCGGGGTCGAGGTAGCCCAGCACCACGTTGGCGTCGGTGGTGGCCGGCAGCCTGCCGCCCTTGCTGTAGCAGGCCGGACCGGGATCGGCGCCGGCGCTTTGCGGACCCATGCGCAGCATGCCGCCCTCGTCGAGCCAGCCGATCGAGCCGCCGCCAGCGCCGATGGTGTGGATGTCGAGCATGGGCAGGGCGATTTTGTGGCGGGCGATCTCGCCGTCGTTCTTGATCATCGGCGCATCGACGGCGACCGAGGCTTCGAAACTGGTGCCGCCCATGTCGGTGGTGATGCACTTGTTCTGGCCGTGCAGGCGCACGTAGAACAGGCCGGCGCCGGGGCCGCCGGCGGGGCCGGAGAGCAGCGTCAGCGCGGCTTTCTCGCGCGCCAGCTGGGGCGTGATGACGCCGCCGTTGGACTGCATGATCAAGAGCAGGCCGTGGAAGCCGATGCCCTTGAGGCGGCCGACCAACTGGTCGAGGTAATGGTTGAGCTTGGGGCCGACATAGGAATTCAGCGCCGTGGTGCTGACGCGCTCGTAGAAGCGGATCGAGGGCAGCAGGTCGGTGGACACCGAGAGATAGGCGCCGGGCATTTCCTTCCTCACCAGTTCCGCCGCCGCCTGCTCGTGGGCCGGGTTGGCAAAGGAATTCATGAAGCAGATCGACACCGCCGAAACACTTTCCTGCTTGAACAGATCGATGGCTTGCTTGATCTGCGCCAGGTCGAGCGCTGCGGTCTCGGCGCCGTGGCGGTCGAGGCGGCCGCGGATGCCGGCGCGCAGGTAGCGCGGCACCAGGGGCTTGACGTTGGTGTAGCGGTTGTTGTACTGCTCCTCGCGGATGCCGCGGCGCATCTCCAGCGCGTCGCGCACGCCTTCGGTGGTCAGCAGGCCGCACTTGGCGCCGGTGCCGGTCAGGGTGGCATTGGTGGTCACCGTGGTGCCGTGCACGATGGTGTCGATGGTCGGCGCGAAGGCTTCCAGCGTCAGCGGCGGCTTCATGCTCGCGGCGATGTCGGTGAGACCATTGACGACGGCGATCGAGGGATCGGCCGGCGTCGACAGGGTCTTGAAGATTGCCGGTTCGGCGTCGTCGCGTGTGACCACGAAGTCGGTGAAGGTGCCGCCGACGTCGATTCCGATCTTTAGCGCCATAAAGTTTTCTCCGTCATTGCTGGACTACGTTGATTGGGAACAGCTTGCGCGGGCGACCATCTGCCGCACGTCTTCCTTGCGTATCTTGCCCAGCGCGGTCTTCGGCAAAGCCTCGACCACGATGACTTCCTTGGGCTGCTTGTAGCGGGCGATGCGGCCGTCGAGCAACTGCAGCACCTGCTCTGCGGTGAGCCGGCAATCGGCCCTGGGCACAACCACGGCGACCACGATTTCGCCCCAGCGTTCGTCGGGCCGGCCGATCACCGAGGCTTCGGCGATGGCGGGCGATTCGATCAGCAGGTTCTCGATCTCGGCCGGATAGATGTTCTCGCCGCCCGAGATGATCATGTCCTTGCTGCGGCCATCGACGTAGAGATAGCCTTCCTCGTCCTGATGGCCCATGTCGCCGGTGTGGAACCAGCCGTCGACCAGCACCGCGGCGGTGGTCTGCGGGGCCTTCCAGTAGCCGGACATGACGTTGTCGCCTTGCACCACGATCTCGCCGGTGGCGCCGGGCACCACGTCGGTGCCGAAGCGTTCGACGATGCGCAACCGACAGCGCGCTGCGACCTTGCCGGTGGAGCCGACCTTGCGCAGCGCATCCTCGGCCTTCAGATACACCGCGATCGGGCAGGTTTCGGTGGAACCGTAGACCTGCACCAGGGGCACGCCCTTGGCATGCACGGCGTGGATCACGTGGCGCGGCACGATGGTCGAGCCGGTGGTGATCATGCGCAGGCCGGAAAAGTTGGCGCTGGCCCACCGGCGATGCGCCATCATGATGTCGAGCTGGGCCGGCACCAGCACCGTCAGCGTGATGCCGTCCTGTTCGATGGCATCGAAGGTGGCGTCAGCATCGAACTTGGGATGCAGCACCACCGTGCAGCCGGCCTGCAGGGCGGGCGTGGTCTGGTTGTTGAGCCCGCCGACATGGAACAGCGGCAGGGTGGTGAGTATCACGTCGTCAGCCGTCAGCTCGTGCATGTCGGCGCTGTTGGCAGCATTGCATTCGATCGCGCGCTGCGTCAGCAGCACGCCTTTGGGCTTGCCGGTGGAGCCCGAGGTGTAGCAGATCAGCAGCGTGTCGTCCGCGCCGATTTCCGGGTCAAATGGAACGGCGGGAACGGCGGGCGCGGGGCCGGCGGCGCGCCCGCAGAAGTCCGCCCAGGAAATCCAGCCGGCGTCGGCCGGGCCGAAGCTGACCAGGGTCATGGCGCTCAATGCATCGCGGAAGGCGTTGGTCTGGGCGACATACTGCGGCTCGACGAAGAGCAGCGCGGGCGGGCAGTCTTCCAGCATCTGCCGGTGCTCGGGCGCGGCCAGGCGCCAGTTGAGCGGCATGAACATGGCGCCGAGGCGCGCGCAGGCAAACAGCAGCGCGAGCATTTCCGGGCTGTTGAAGCCGAGGTAGGCGACGCAGCCGCCGCGTCTGACACCCGAGGCGGCCAGCGCCGCAGCGAGTTGTTCGATCAGGGCCGCCAGTTGCGCATAGGAAACATCGCGGCCGGGAAAACGAATGGCCGTCTTGTCGGGCATCAGCCCGGCATTGTGGTCTATCCAGTCGGACACGTTCATGCGGGCAGCCTCAGGCGTCGCAGACTTCGAGTACTACCGACATGGCCGTGTCGCCCGCGGCGCAGCCGGTGAACAGGCCGAAGCCGCCGCCCTTGAGGGCCAGTTCCTCGATCAGCTCGATGATGGCGCGCGTGCCCATCGGCGCCTGCGGATGGCCCCAGACCAGCGAGCAGCCATAGTTGTTCATGGCCTTCAGGTCGCAGCCGGTTTCCTTGGCGAAGAACAGGTCGTTCACCGCAAACGGGTTGTGGGTCTTGATCGCCTTCATGTCGGCGACCTTCTTGGCGGCCTGCGCCAGCGCGCGCTGTGCGGCCGGCAGCATGGCTTCCGGCATGTAGGCCAGCGGCACGCGGGCCAGGCCGAAGCCGTGCAGGCGCACGGCGATCTTCGGATCGGTGGACAGTTCGCGCGCCTTGTCACGCGTGGTGACGACGATCGCCGCATTGCCGTCGGCCGGATGGGTCTGGCCGCCGTAGGTCACGGTGCCGCCTTCCATCACCGGCTTGAGTTTGGCCAGGCCTTCGACCGTCGATTGCGAGACACCTTCGTCGCCGGCCAGGGTGCCGGCGGTCTTCTTGAAGTTGGGCGCCGGCACCTCGAAGGGCAGGGTCATGTAGCGGCGCAAAAAGGCCGAGTCGTTCTCCAGCGACTGGCGGTACTGCTCCTCGCGGCGCAGCACCAGTTCGTGCTGTTCGGCCGTGCCGATACCGTGTTTCCTGGCGACGTTTTCCGCGGTCTGCAGCATCGCGTGCTTGCCCAGCGGATCACAGTTGAAATTGTCCATGACCCAGTCTTCGGCCATGCCGGTGCCGCCGGGGCCGCGCGGATTCGGGTAATAGAGGTGGGGTCCGTTCGAGGTGCGGTCGCAATTGATGGCGAGCGCGGTGGTCGCCATGCCGGTCTCGATTTCCTGCGTTGCGGCGAGCAGCGTGCGCACGCCGGTGGCGCAGGCCTGCATCAGCGTCGGGCCGCCGGCCTGGCTGGCGCCTATCATGCCGGTGAGCCAGGGCAGGCCGTAGAAGGAATACTTTTGCGGCACGGAAAAGCCGAGCGCGCCGTAGTCGAAGCACTTCGGGTCGATCTTGCGCTTGGCCAGTTCCAGCTTCGCCACATGGGCGGCGAATTCGATGCTGTGCAGGTTGGCGAAGCTGCCCTGCCAGCGGGCGAAAGGCGTGCTCCAATAGGCGCCGTAGGGAATTTCTGCTTTGTAGGTCATTTCGCTAGTCCGTTCATGCGTGATATCGGGGGTTCCGGGCGGGGCCGTGCCGCCGCGCCGGTGATCGGTGGGGAAGGGCGGTCTTAGCGCACCGAGGCGGTTTGTTCCGCCTCCTTCTCCTGATCGATCTCTTCAATGGCCGTGATGAGAAAGTGCTTGGCCGCTTCGAGGTGCTTGTGCATCGCCGCGGCAGCGGCATCCGGATCCCGTTTCTTGAATGCGGCGTGAATGTTCTTCATGCCGGTCAGCGCAGTCTTGCGGGCGCTCGCGTCGCCCAGGGTCAGTACCCGCAGGAAGCGCACATGGCCCACATACTGGTCGAGCAGCTTGGACATGCGCCGATTCGGAATCAGCGCGCGCCAGGCATTGTGGAAGCGGCTGTTGGCTTCAAGGAAGGCGCGGAAGTCGCCGTTCTTGTCGGCGGCCGTGGCTTCGTCGATCGCCGCGGCCATGCTGGCCAGATCGGCGGTGCTGCTGATTTCGGCAACAGCGGTGCGGGCCGCGGCGGGTTCCAGCAGGAAGCGCAACTGGTAGATTTCCTCGATGTCGGCGTCGGTCAGTTCCGGCACCACGAAGCCGCGTCCCTCGACCGCGATCATGCCTTCGCTTTCGAGTCGCGCCAGCGCTTCGCGCACCGGGGTGCGCGAGACGCCGAGCTGCGCGGCGAGGCTGACTTCCTGCAGGCGTTCGCCGGGGCGGATCTGGTGGCTGCCGATGTTGTCGCGCAACTGGTGATACACGCGATCGGCCAGGCCGGCGGGTCTTTCTAGGGGTTTGATCGACGTGTTCATGGCAGAATCATTTGCGCTATTGCGCTCGCGTCATGGAATACTGGATACTGTATACGCAGTACATCGGGAGTGTCAATAGGACAGGTGGCAAAAGATGGGTGTTTCGCTTGATGAATTGGCGCGCGGCATCGCCGCGGCAGAACGGCCGGCCCTGGCGCGGGCGCTGTCGCTGGCCGAGCGCGATCCCGCCGCCGCCGCCGCGCTGCTGGCGCGGCTGGCGCAGAGGCTGGGCCGGGCTCATGTAATCGGCATCACCGGGCCGCCGGGCGCCGGCAAGTCCACGCTGGTCGGCGTCATGGTGCGGCATTTCCTGCAACTCGGGCAGCGCGTGGCCGTGCTGGCGGTCGATCCGTCGAGCCCGGTCAGCGGCGGGGCCTTGCTCGGCGACCGCTTCCGCATCGGCGAAGCCGACGACGACAATCGCTCCTTCATCCGCTCGACCGCCACGCGCGGCAGCCTCGGCGGCCTGACCGGCGCCGCGCGCCAGATGGTGCAATTGATGGATGCCGCCGGCTACGACCTGGTGCTGGTGGAAACCGTCGGCACCGGCCAGTCCGAGATCGACGTCGCGCGGCTGGCCGATTCGCTGCTGGTGGTGTTCCCGCCTGGGCTCGGCGACGAGATGCAGGCGATCAAGGCCGGCATCCTCGAACTGGCGGATCTGCTGGTGGTGACCAAGTGCGACACCGACGGCGCCAGGCGCGCCTGCCAGGCCCTGCAGACCGTCGCGCCGCTATGGCGCAATGCACCGCCGATCCATCCGGTCAGCGCGCTTTCCGGCGAGGGCATCGCCGCGCTGGCCGAGGCCGTGCTGGGCCGCGCCCGCAGCGTGCCGCGCTTGGCGCGGCAAACGGCGGCCGGCCCGGCAGCGCCCGCAGGGACTGCGCTGGCCGCCTGCTTCGACCAGCTGCGCGCCGAACTCGAACGCCGCCTGCCTTTCGATTGGGCCGGCAGCCTGTCGCTGCAGTTGCAGCACGGGGCTTCGGGCGGGGAGGACGGCAGGCTGGGCGTGATTTGCACGCTGCGCTCGGGCGGCGAGGCATTTCAACTCGGGGCTGCCGCTGCCGGACTGATACTGCTGGCAGCGGAAATGCATCTGGATTGCGTGGTCGAAGAAATGGATGCTGCCGGTGGCAGAATGCACCTGGTGTTCAGGCACGCCGCCTGAATTGGGCAGGCCCTGCCCAAACGCAAAGGACTGCAGGCATGGATGAGCGGCAAATCAGGCAGGCTGTGCTGGAAACCCTGAAGTCGATCGCGCCGGAACTGGATGTCGGCCAACTCAAACCCGATCAGCCGCTGCGGCGTCAGGTCGATCTCGATTCGATGGACTGGCAGAACGTGATCGCCGGCCTGCACGAAAAACTCGACGTCGATATCGCGCCCGGCGATTACGGCAGCATCGCCACGCTGGACGGCCTGGTGGGCTGCGTCGCCCAACATCGGGCGGCGCCCGCTGCCGTGCCGGCTGCGGACAGCGCGGGCTATCCCTGCGGCCTCGACCATCCCTGCACGCTGTTCGACGGCCGGCAGGTGCGCATCCGCCCGATCCGTCCCGACGACGCCAGGATCGAGGCCGACTTCGTGCGCCACTTGTCGACCGAATCGCGCTACGAGCGCTTCATGGTCAGCATGAACGAACTGTCGCCGGCCAAGCTCAAGTACCTGACCAATGTCGATTACGAGCACCACATGGCCCTGGTGGCGACGGAAGCCCACAGCGGCAGCGAAATCGAGGTCGGCGTCGCGCGTTATGTCGTCGCCCCCGGCACCACCCGCTGCGAATTCGCGATCGCGGTGGACGACGCCTGGCAGGGCTCGGGACTGGCCGGCAGCCTGATGGCCGCGCTGATCGACATCGCGCAGAAAAAGGGCCTGACCGAAATGGAAGGCTTCGTGCTGTCCGCCAACCACAAGATGCTGAAGTTCGCGCGCCAGCTCGGTTTCAAAGCAGAGCACGACCCCGACGACTGGCAGACGGTGCATGTGCTGCGCAAGTTGTAGGGCCGACTTCAGTCGGCCATCGTCAAAACAAATCGGGGACCGCAGTCCCCGTTTTCAGTTTGCGGATTGAATCCGGTAAGTCTTAGTCTTCGTACTTGAAGGACATCGAGACGCGCGCACGATAAGCCACCACCTTGCCGCCGTCTATCTTCATGTCGAGCTTGGTGATCTCCGCCACGCGCAAATCGCGCAGCGTCTTGGCCGCCGATTCCACCGCCGCGCGCGCTGCATCTTCCCAGGATGTCGGGCTGGAACCAACAACTTCCACGATCTTGTAGACGGGATTCTCGTTCTTCGATTTCTTTGCCATGGTCGCCTCCGATGAATATAGGTTTGGCTGAGTTGTGTATCAGCAAATCCATGATAGTCCAATCGCTTGAACCATGCAGAGGCAAGGACAAGAGTTGGCGTTGGCGGTACGGCGAGGGGGGGCGTTATCGGTGATAGGCAGCCGCAACGGCTCGGACTTTCGCAACGGCTCGGACTTGCCATGTGTGGGGATAAGGCGTTAAATCCAGAGCGCATTTATTCGACCGTAACATATTTCTCTTCTTCGCCGATTCGTTGGCGACGGTACGTTGGGCCGCCTCATTTGCATGTGTGCCAATCTCACTGGAGTGCAAGACAATGAGATCAATTGCTCATCTATGCGCGATCATTCCCCTGATCTATTTCACAATGGTTCCGGTTGCTCCGGCCTTCGCAGGATGGTTTGGGCCATCGAGTTACGAAGATTGCATTCTCGAAGCCATGAAAGGTGTTACCAGTGACAAAGCTGCACGAGAAATCAAGGAGGCTTGCATAGAAAAATTTGCCAAGAAGCCAACTAAACAGGAAGAAGCGGAATATGCACGGCAACGGGAAATTGATGCCATTCGTCCCTTGTCCTCAAGTGAGATTGCGGGGATCAAGATTACAGAGATTGACATTCACCCCAGGTCAAATGGCGGTTATTGGGTAGACGCAAATATCTACAACGGCAATAGCAGTTTGCATGTATGTTCGATAACCTACAATTATCGGCCCAAAAAAGGGAAGGACTGGTCTAATAGTTATCGCTGGGTCTTCCAAGGATCTGGTGTGTTCGCACCATTAGCAACAAGGCGTGTCCGATTTGAGACGACCACCGAGCACAGCAAGGCGATAAAGAAGAACGGGATTGAATATCAATATTTGGATGCGACGGGAACTGCTTCACACCCAGAAGCGTATTTGCGATGCAAATAGTCTGTCGAGCACATAGCTAGGCGAACTGGCACAGTTCGAGCCGTAGGATCTCCGCCGGGAGAAATAATGAATGTACAGGTCATTGAAGCAGAGACTGGTAGGCTCCTCGCAACATACCCGATTACGTTGGCTGGTTCGGGTTACGAACGATCGGAACAGGATTTTTTTGCCGAAGCATGGCGGTGTGCGATCGAGGACGACTTGGTCGATGCAGACCGTCGCGACAAGTATGTTATGCGTCTCCTGTCTGATGAAAGGTAGCCGCATACGCCGTCACGGATGAGTATGGTCAATCCAGTTCTTCGGAAGCTTCGCAGCCAGAATCTATCTGCGCAGGACGTCGCATACTTGCTTGAGAAACATATTGGAAACGGCACGAATGAAAGGCATTGTGAGGATGCGTGCAAGGAGTTTCACCGCATTCGCGATGACAATGTTCGTACTGTTGTAGAGTTTTGCTCTCGCATTCAGACGAGTAATGGCTTCGGCGCATGCGAAGTGGTCAGGCAAGTTATCTCAACGCTGCGGGCTCGTTCCGAATGGGAGCGGTTGCCCAATTAATTGGTCAGCAAAATGCGCTGGGTCAATGCCCTTGACGTAGCGTGGTGTCTCATTGGTAAGGCTAGGGAATTCGGTGCATACGTAGGTGGAATTCGGCGCCGCGCTTGTTCGGAATTTTTCTACAAGCCCTGTACTCAATAATTCTGAATGATGGGGAGATCGTATGCCGCAGTCAATTGCAGACCGTGAGTCACAGAAGGTTCAGTTATCTCAGTTGTCGAGACCGATCCGCCGCCGTGCTATCTGGCTTCTGACGTCGGTTCTCCTCGCACCCAGCGTTGCCTTTGCGGAGTTCTGCGCGATTGATAATTTCGGCAATGTCAGCAACTGCTTCCCAAGCGCGGATATGTGTCGAAATTGGATACGCAGTTGGGTCGGTGGCGGGTGTGTTTTTCGCCAAGGCGCAACGGGCGGAGGTGGCGGGCAAAGCGACTTTGACAATGCTATGAACACGTTGCGAGAAGTCGGAAAGCAGAGGAAGCAAGAGGCAGATAGCTTGCGCGCAAACACTCCAGACTTTCTTCTTCCCCTTAGTCCGTCTGCACCAATGAGCCGAGAAACTGTAGCAATCATTACATCTACGCTAATGACAGCACTTGAGATGGACGCTGGCAGAAGTAAGCGGGACTGGCGAAATCCCAGCACAGGTGCCCAAGGAGCAGTATTAGTAGACGCACAATCAACAAATCAGTACGGCAGCATATGTCGAAAGTTTGCTATTGCGATGGGCACCTTTGGCTCACGTAAAGGAGTTCATGGAAATGCCTGTCGGATCGACGGGAATTGGAAGGTTCTGGGAAGCATGCCTCTTGAAGCGGGTAAATGAACATGTTGGGCGCAAGAGCGAAAACAACCAAATGGGTCAGCGCCACAATAGATTACAACTGAGTTGCCCTTGTCGCATGGTTCATGTGTACTGCTTGCGGTCCCGCCATGAGCTAAATGGGCCAGGCTCAAATTTCTTCGTTCATACGGAGAGCGAACATGAAATCCGCATCATCTCCTTCCGCAAAGCAAGTCAGCGCGAAACGCAAATCTACTTCCATGAAATCAAAAACTGATTGGGCTCGTCTTGAGTCGAAGCAGGCCACGTCGAATGTCTCCGAGGATCATCCTGAAGCGGACGTTCATCACATTGTCCGCGGTATCGTCCGGCGCGGCCTCAAGCCGCTCCCCCCCAAAGAGTCGATTTCATTGCGGGTCGATCAAGACGTCCTGGAGTGGTTCAAGGCACAAGGGCCCGGCTATCAAACACGCATCAACAGCGTCCTGCGCGCATTTCGGGACGCATCGGTTTAGCGCTGCGTTCCGGGGAGGTGGAACCATGAAGACCCTGACTCTTGACGTACGAACGCCTGCCAAATCGATGGCCGATTTTTCGCGTGCCTGGAAGTCGGGGAAGGCGCAAAAGACCGCGCGTATCAGCTTTGCCACCCCGGAACTGCTTTGGAATGTGCTGACCGAGAAGCGCTGGGAACTGCTCAAGGCGCTTTGCGGTGCGGGGCCGGTGTCCATTCGCGAAGCGGCTCGCCGCGTGGGGCGCGACGTAAAGGCGGTGCATGGCGACGTCACGGCTTTGCTTAACGCCGGCGTGCTCGACCGCACGACGGGCGGTCAGATAGTTTTTCCGTTCGAGGCTGTGAAAGTCGAGTTCCTGTTGCAGGCCGCATAGCGCACGAAGACAATAGTGCCTGTCGATGAGTTCATCTTCTTCCGTCACCAAGCTTCGATACGCTGATCTGCTCGGTGCATTCGAGTTTGTCAGCGCCGGCGGGCATATCGACAGCGGTGCCTATATCGATCGCGACACGGGAGCAATCCATTACCTGTCGTCCGAGTTCGATTTGGACGAGGAGCTTCCGCCGGACCTCGAATCTTCCGATCGATATATCGCTGTTCCAAACAAGTACGACCTGGACCTCGGCCGCCGCCTGGTCTTGTCTTTCATCGAACGGGAACTTCCGAACGACTATGGCACCGTAGCTGCGTTCTTCCGCAAGAAGGGCGCCTATGCTCGCTTCACGAATTTTCTGGAAACCCGCAGGCTGCTGCAGCGCTGGTACGACTTCCGGGCGCTCAGGATCGAGGAGGCCTTGCGCGAATGGTGCCGTGACAACGGGATCGCGATCGTCGATGAGGCGGCGACCCACGAGTGAGGTCTAAGGTCGTCGCACGTTTCCGGTCCGCTTGTATGATTCGCCGTCCCGGACTCTGTCCGCCAGAGATTCCGCTTCGCGGGCCGCCAACGCCAACTTTTTCGCACGAAAGCGTCGCCGCTGGGTCCAAACGTTTTGCTATATGATCTTCGCAAACTGAAGACGTCCCGAGCAAGGAGAACACCATGACTGTCGTTGACCTCATTCGCGCCCAAGCCGATGCCCTACCCGAGGACATGCAGCGGGAAGCGCTCGACTTTCTTTTGTTCCTGCGCATGAAGGCCGCTCACGCCGGTCATGTCAGCGGCGCCGATACCGAGATGCTGCGATTTTTTGGCGCGATACCTGATTTTCCGGACCGTACGCCGGACCAGCCTGAGCAGGAACCGGCCCGCTGGTAGTTTGCGATGCGGTTTCTGCTCGATACCAATACCTGCATCGAGATCCTGCGTGGCAAGCATGCCGCGCTGCTTGCCAGGTACGCAAATCAGCCCCGTGCCGATTTGGCCCTTTCGGCGGTCGTTCGCTCAGAGCTCATAGCGGGTGCCTTGCTATCCGCCAAGCCCGACGAGAATCGTCGGGTCGCAGAGGAGTTCTGCTCCCTGTTTCCCTGTCTGCCATTCGACACCAAGGTCGCTGACATTCACGCGGAATGGCATGCACGTTTACGTCGCTCGGGAAACCTTATTGGGGCGCGCGACCTGATGATCGCCACCACGGCACTTGCACATGGCCTTGCCATCGTCACGCACAATACCGGCGAATTCCGTCGTATCGACGGGTTGGCCGTCGAGGATTGGCAGGATTAGCAATCCGGGTGTGAGCGTGCTGCAAAGCTGCGGCGTCGAATCAATGCCGTCGGCGCCGGGTGTTCTTCCGCTTGCAGTCCTTATTCGCCGTATCGCCAGCGCCAACTCTTGCCGCCCGCGGCCCTGTAAAGCCTAGCCGCCGGCGATGATCGGCACCAGTTGCACGTGGTCGCCGCTGTGCAGGGCCTTGTCAGATTCGCCGAAGAGCAGCATTTCGCCGTTGACCGTGACGTTCCAGGTGGGGTCGTCGAGTTGCTTGCGGGCTTCGGGCAGGTGGCGGCGCAGGGCATCGCGCAGTTCGGCGACGTTGGCGACGGGCCGGTCGATGACGATGGATTTCTCGGGCGCGCCGGGCAGCGGTCGCGGCAGCTCGACGCGCAGGGCGAAGCCGGTGGCGGCCAGCGCCAGTTGCTGGTGCCAGTCGGCGCGCGGCACGCCTTCGGCATTGAGGCCGGTCAGCTCGTAGAAGCGCGCCTTCATGGCGTCGAATTCCTTGCGCTCGATCTTCTCGCCCTTGAACGGGCCTGTGTCTATGCTTTCCTCGAACCAGCGCTTGGGCAGGGTGTCGTCCCTGGCGCGCAGGCCGAGGCGGAAATTCAGCAGGTGTTCGAGGCCGGTGATGTTGCGCCCGACCTCGTCGAGTTCCTCGGCCGTCACCGGCAGGCCGGTCAGGGTGCTGAGCTGGGCGGCGAAGTCGCCGCAGTCGGGCAGGGTCGGCGAGTTGAACAGCTTGGTGTTGAAGCGGCACATGCCGACCGAGTCGCCGACGGCGAAGGTGTTCTCGCAGCGGCGCACGGCGATTTCCTTGCCTTCGTAGCTGTTCGGCTGCGGCGCCACGGTGCCGCCGTAGAGCTGGGTCTTGAACGGCGCATCGTCGTTCACGCGGGCATTGATTTCCAGCGTGACGCGGTTTCTCAGGTGGTCCATGCCGCGCGTGGCGACCGATAGGCCCAGCGCGAAGGCCTTGAGGATGCGCGCGTCGTGCGGGTCAGACTGGAACAGGCCCTTGACCGCCATGCGGTATTCCAGCGCCTCGGCCGGGTACTTGCCGCGTTCGACGGCGCGCGCCGAGTCGGCGATGGTGTCGCCGAAGCCTTCGCGCTTGGCGGTCATGAACAGCAGCTTTTCGATGGTTTCGTAATTGCCCCAGGACAGATCGAGGCCGCCGGTGTGGCTGGCGTCGATGATGCCGCGCTGCCACAGTTCCATGGCCCAGGATATCGCGCTGCCGGTCGAGGCCGAGTCGAGGCCGAGGTCGTTGAGGATGTTGTTGAGGCGCAGGACGTGTTCGGGTTCGGAGAGGCCGATCATCGGACCGAACTTGCCGACCGTCACGTACTCGGGGCCGTCGCCCTTGTCGTACTTGTCGAACTTTCCGTCGCCCTTGATGCCGTTGTAGGTGCGCAGCTTGTGGTGGTCGATGTCGGCCTGGGCCTTGTCGTAGCTGGCATTGCCCTTGAGCCCCATCAGCGCGGCGGAGCCCCAGCCGCCCTTGCCCTCGGGCGTCATGTCGTTCTGGTTGCGGCAATGCACGGGGCATTTGAAGCAGCCGTCCATGCCGGGACGGTAGGGATCGAAATTGTCGGCGTCGAGCGATGCGTGCCAGGCCGTGGTCTGGTTGTTCAGCGTGCCCAGGGCGCCGAGCACGCGCGAGGGTTTGTAAAGGAAGGGGGTGCCAACCTGCTTCAGCGCGTTCTTGATCACCGAGGTCGAGGTGATCTTCTTGCCGATCACCTTGTTGTGTTCCTTGAGCTCCTTCTGCAGCGGCGGGTCGCCGGGCTTGCCGGCGATCATGATGGCCTTGAGCTTCAGCGCACCCATCTTGGCGCCGGCGCCGCCGCGCGCCCAGATCGACTTGATGCCGCCCATGATGCCGCTGCACAGCGCCAGGTTCTCGCCGGCCGTGGTGATGCGCGCCAGCGCCATGTCCTTGCGCTCGGTGCAGTGGAAGTCGCGCTCGATGGCGGCGGCGGTGTCCAGGTTGTCGAGGCCGACGTAAGGGGCCGCGTCGAGGAATTCGACGCCCTCGCGCGAGATCTTCAGCAGCGTCCATTGCGGCGCCAGGCCGTGCAGCACGATGTGGTCGTAGCCGAGGCGCTTGGTGAAGGCCGGGAAATAGTCGCCGGCACTGGAATCGAGGAAGGCGTCGCTGTCGGGCGAGCGGCTGGTGAAATTGCCGCGCGTGGCGGAGGGCATGTCGCCGGTCAGCGTGCCGGCGCCGAAGATCAGCGGCACCTCGGGGTCGAGCGCGTCCTTGTCTTCGTCGAGCAGGTTGTAGAGCAGCACCATGTTGGCGCCGCGGCCGCCGAGGAAGCTGCGCATGATTTCGGCGGGAAGGTACTTGCTGCGGGTTGCGCGGCGCTCCAGATCGACGAACAGCACTGCGCCCTGGGTCGGGTACTGCGGCGTGTCGTGCATGCGTGCGCACAACCGATCTATTTTGTTCCTGACGCTCATCGTCAACGCTCCATGGCCGTGGTCCGGCGATGGCGATTAGTATACAACGTCAATGATTGGAAGTCCATCATTATCGGCTGCGGCGGGGCCGGCCGCTGGCGCGATGGACCGGCTTCAGCGATGTTGCGGGAAGACTTTCTGCAGCAGCGCGATGAAGGTCGCGCGCTCGGCCTCGCTGAAGTTGTCCAGCAGGCGTTTTTCGTGCTGCGTGACCTGGCGTTTCAGCTTGCGCAGCAGCGCGGTGCCGGCGGCGGTCAGGCGGATCGCGTTGGAGCGGCGGTCGTGCAGCGCCACCCGGCGTTCGACCAGGCCGCGCCGTTCGAGGTTGTCGATGACCGTGACCACGGTCGAACGGTCGAGATGGGTGGCGCGGGCCAGTTCGCTTTGCTTGAGGTCGGGATTGGCCTCGATGATCACCAGCACGCCGAACAGGCCCGGCGTGACATCCTCCTCGCCGGGGCCGTGGGCGAAATCCTTGAACAGGGCGATCTGGGCCATGCGCAGCTGGTAGCCGACCAGGTCGGGCAGCAATCCGTAGTCGATGGAGGATTTCTTCTTGGCGGCGGGAATGGCGGGCATGTCGTGGTCTGGTCAGTTCGGGGATGTATGCGGATTTGCTGAATCCGCAGGCCGATTATGACCGCTGAAAATGCCGTGAGTCAAATAGTCGGGGCCCCAGCAACCCAGCCGCCGGGTCGCCAGCGCCAACTCCTGGCGCCGGCGGTCTGTCCCGCAGGGGTGGATGGCGGGCCGAAGCCCGCCCTACATTCCGCCCTACTCGAGCTTCACATGAAAGCGCTTGGCCTTCATCTCGAAGCGCGGCAGGAAATTGCGCGCGACGTGATGCACGCGCGGACGGAAGGCCAGCATCGAATCCAGCTTGACGGCGATTTCGTGCACCACCTCGGGATCGGCGCCTTCGCAGAGTTCGACCTCGATGTCCATCTCGTCCATCTGCTTGACCTTGTTCACCGTGATGCGGAACTCGTCGACCTCGGCGAACTTGCGGATGATGTTTTCCACGCCGGCCGGGAAGACGTTGACGCCGCGCACCGTGACCATGTCGTCGGCGCGGCCGAGGATGCCGCCTTCGAAGCGCAGCGAGGTGCGGCCGCATTTGCAGCGGTCGAGATTGACGCGGACCAGGTCGCCGGTGCGGTAGCGGATCACCGGGAAGCCCCAGCGGCCGAGATTGGTGATCACCAGTTCGCCGCGCTCGCCCGGGGCGACGGGTTCGCCGGTCACCGGATTGATCACTTCGGCGATGTATTCGCTCTCGATCAGGTGCGTGCCGCCCGGCTGCTCGGCGCATTCGAAGGAATGGGCGCCGACTTCCGAGGCGCCGGCATGGTCGAAGCACTTGGCGGTCCACGCGGCCTCGATGCGCTGCTTGGTCGAGGGGATGTTGGCGCCGGGCTCGCCGGCGTGCACCGTGGCCTTCATCGGGATCGACTTGATGTCGAAGCCGATTTCGTTGGCCACTTCGGCCAGGCGCAGGGCATAGGTCGGCGTGCAGCAGAGGATCGTCGCGCCGGCTTCGCGCATCAATTCCAGGCGTTGCTGCGAATCGCGCCCGCCGCCCGGAATCATCACCGCGCCGATCTTGCGCGCGCCCTCGACCGCGGCCCAGAAGCCGATGAAGGGGCCGAAGGCGAAGGCCATGAACAGGCGGTCGGAGGCCGTGACGCCGGCGCCGGCCAGCACATGGCCCCAGCAGCGGCCCCACCAGTCCCAGGACTCGTGGGTGTCCATCACCTTGAGCGGCACGCCGGTGGTGCCGGATGTCTGGTGCATCCGCACGTAGGCTTCGACCGGATAAGTAAGGTTGCTGCCGAAGGGGCCGTGGGCGGCCTGGTCGTCCATCAGCTCGCCCTTCTTGGTCATCGGCAGTCTGGCCAGATCGGCCAGCGTCCTGATGTCGGACGGCTGCACGCCGGCGGCTTGCCACTTGGCCGTATAGAACTTGTTGCGGCCCCACAGCTCGGCCATCATCTTTTGCAGCTTGTCCAGTTGCAGTGCCGCCAGTTGCTCGCGCGGCAGGGTTTCGGTCGTTTCGTCGAAATATGTCATGTGAGTGTCACCGTCCGTGAGTGTGGCATTCGTAGAGCAAGCTATTCGGGTTTTCAGCCGCCGGCGATGATCGGCACCAGGCTGACGCGATCGCCGCTGGCGATGCGCGCTCCGCCTTCGCCCGAGAGCACCATGTCGCCATTGACCGCGACATTCCAGGTGCTGTCGTTGAGGTCCGCCGCCGCTTCGGGCAGCTTGCGCAGCAGCGCCTTGCGCAGCGCCGTGACGTCGCCGACCGGCTCGTCGATGACGACGGTCCTTTCCGGTGCGCCCGGCAGCGGTTTCGGCAGCTCGACTTTCACCGCAAAGCCGGTGATCGCGCGCGACAGCTTTTCGTGCCATTCGGCGGCCGGCGTGCCTTCGGCATTGAGGCCGGTCAGCGCGTAGAAGCGTGACTTCATGCCGTCGAACTCCTTGCGCTCGATCTTCTCGCCGGCGAAGGGGCCCTCGGTCAGGGCTTCCTCGAACCAGCGGCGCGGCAGGGTGTCGTCCTTGGCGCGCAGGCCGAAGCGGAAGTTCAGCATGCGCTCGATGCCCGTGACGTTGCGGCCGATTTCGTCCAGTTCGCTCTCGACGAAGGTTTCGCCGGTCAGCGAGGTGAGCTGGGTGGCGAAGTCGTTGAGGTCGGGCAGGGTCGGCGAGTTGAACAGTTTGGTGTTGAAGCGGCACATGCCGACCGAATCGCCGACGGCGTAGTTGTTCTCGCATTTCCTGACCGCGTATTCCTTGCCTTCGTAGCTGTTGGGCTGGGCCGACACGGTGCCGTTGTAGAGGGCGGTCTTGAACGCCGGATCGTCGTTGATGCGGGCGTTGATCTCCAGCGTGACGCGGTTCCTTAGGTGGTCCATGCCGCGCGTGGCGACCGATAGGCCCAGCGCGAAGGCCTTGAGGATGCGCGCATCGTGCGGGTCGGACTGGAACAGGCCCTTGACCGTCATGCGGTAGTCGAGCGCCTCCTGCGGATACTTGCCGCGTTCGACGGCGCGCGCCGAATCGGCGATGGTGTCGCCGAAGCCTTCGCGCTTCGCGGTCATGAACAGCAGCTTTTCGATCAGCTCGTAGTTGCCCCAGGTCAGGTCGAGGCCGCCGGTTTCCTTCTGCGTGATGATGCCGCGCTGGTAGAGCTCCATGGCCCAGGCGATGGCGCTGCCGGTCGAGGCCGAGTCAAGGCCGAGGTCGTTGAGGATGTTGTTCAGGCGCAGCACATGCTCGGGCTCGCTGATGCCTATCATCGGCCCGAACTTGCCGACCGTGACGTACTCGGGGCCGTCGCCCTTGTCGTACTGGTCGAATTTGCCGTCGTTGTGGATGCCGTTGTAGGTGCGCTCCTTGCCGTGCTCGACCTCGGCCTGCGCCTTGTCGTAGCTGGCATTGCCGGTGAGGCCCTTGAGCGCCGCGGCGCCCCAGCCGCTGGCGGCGCCGGGGGTCATGTCGTTCTGGTTGCGGCAATGCACGGGGCAGAGGTAGCAGCCGTCCATGCCGGGGCGGTAGGGATCGAAGTTGTCGGCGTCCAGCGTCGGCTTCCAGCTGGTCTGCTGGTTGTTCTTGGTGCCCAGCGCGCAAAGCACGCGGCTGGGCTTGTAGAGGAAGGGCGTGCCGACCATTTTCAGCGCGTTCTTGATCACGCTGGTGCCGATGATCTTCTTGCCGATCACCTTGTTGTACTTGGCCATCGGCTGCACCGGCTGCAGGTCCTTCGGCGCGCCGTGGATCATGATGCCCTTGAGCTTGAGCGAGCCCATCTTGGCGCCGCCGCCGCCGCGCGCCCAGATCGCCTTGATGCCGCCCATGATGCCGCTGCACAGCACCTGGTTCTCGCCGGAGCTGGTGATGCGCGCCAGCGCCATGTCCTCGCGCTCGACGCAGTTGAAGTCGCGCTGGATCGCCGCGGCCATGTCGAGATTGTCGAGGCCGACATAGGGCGCGGCGTCGACGAACTCGACAGCCTCGTAGGCGATCTTGAGCAGGGTCCAGGCCGCGGCGCGGCCGTAGAGCACGACATGGTCGTAGCCGTGGCAGCGCAGGAAGGAGGGGAAGTAGTCGCCGGCGTTGGCGTCGAGGATCGCGTAGCTGTCGGGCGACTTGCTGGTGATGTTGCCGCGCGTGGCCGAGGGCATGCTGCTGGTCAGCACGCCGGAACCGAAGATCAGCGGAATCTCGGGATCGAGCGCGTCGCGCTCTTCCTCGACCAGGTTGTAGAGCAGCCACATGTTGGCGCCGCGCCCGCCGAGGAAGTTCTTCAGCACTTCCAGCGGCAGGTATTTCTTCAGCGTCTTCTTCTGTTCCAGGTCGACGAAGAGCACGGCGCCCTGCGAGTTGTACTGCGGTGTGTCGTGCATGCGGGCGACGAGTCGCTCCAGCTTGTCCCTGATTCCCATTTGCTTGCTCCTCCGGTTCGTCGCCTCGGGGCGACCTTGATGTGCGGTGTTGCGTTCAGGCGGCCTTTTTGGCCATGAGGCGTTCGTACTTGGCCTGCAGCTCGTCCTTGCTTTCCTTGTGGTCCGGGTCGGGCGTGATCGCGCGCACCGGGCAGACCTTGACGCACTGGCTGACGGCGTGGTGGCCGACGCATTCCGTGCACAGATCCGGGTTGATGTAGAAAATGTCCTCGCCCGCCGAGATCGCCTTGTTCGGGCAGGCGGCCAGGCAGACGTCGCAGGCGATGCAAAGGTCGTTGATCAGAAGTGCCATGTCGTGTTCTCCTCGATTGCGGTATGAATTGAAGGGATGCGGCTATTCCTGGCACAGCGGCGGGTCGGGGTCCTCGCTCGCCTGCGCGTCGCCGGGGCCGCATTCGGCCAGCCAGGCTTCCAGCCAGCCGATGTGCTGCTGTTCTTCCGCGGCAAGCTCGCGCGCCAGCTTCTGCACGTCGGGGTCGGTTGCGTTTTGCGCAATGCCGGCATAGAACTCCGCCGCCCTGCGCTCATGCTCGAAGGCGAGCAGGATGGCTTCGCGCACCGACAGCTGGTAATGCACCTTGGTGAAGTCGATGACTTCCGGGCTTTCGCTGTGGCGCCATTTGAAATCCCAGGGCGCGATATGCGGCAGTTCGAACTTGCCGCACATCTCGGTCAGGTCGCCAAGATGAGCCTTCTCGGCCTGTTCCATGCGCCGGAAGATCGCCGCGACCGCGGTTCTGCGATGGACTTCCATCTGGTCGGCGAGTTCGCCGTAGCGCTCGGCGGCCTCCGACTCCATGGCCAGCGCATGGGCCAGGAGTACGGGCAGGGTGTTGATGGCGTCGGAGTCTTGCAGAGCCCCGCTCATAGCGCAAACCTTGCCTCGAGTTCGGTCACCGAGCCGTTGGTGTTTTCGAATTCCGGCCGGAAGGGCGGGCGCGAGCCCTTGTACAGCACCTTGCCGACGTTGAAGCCGTCGTCGGTCATCAGGCGCCGCGCGGCGCGCGCGGCGTCGTCCGTGTAATCGACCACGGCGGTGCGCACGATGTCGCGCCATTCCTGCTGCTCGGGGCGGAAGGTGACGCAGGGGCTCAACACCTGCACCAGCGAGAAACCCGGATGCTGGATCGCTTCGACGATGATCCTGGCCATGTTGACCGGGTCGCTGGAGGAGACGCGGGCGATGAAATTGGCGCCCGAGGCGAGGCCGACGACCAGCGGCTGGAAGGGATTGATGCCGGTGCCTTCCGGCGTCAGCTTGCTGCCTTCCCAGTCGGGTGCGGTGGTCGGCGAGGCCTGGCCCTTGGTCATGCCATAGACCTGGTTGTCCATGACGATGTAGGTGATGTCCACGTTGCGCCGGCAGGCGTGCAGGAAATGGTTGCCGCCGATCGAAAAGCCGTCGCCGTCGCCGCCGGTGACCAGCACCGTGAGGTCGGGGCGGGCAAGCTTCAAGCCGGTGGCGACCGGCAGGGCGCGGCCATGCACGCCGTGGAAGCCATAGACGCTGGTGTAGGCGGGTATGCGCGAGGAACAGCCGATGCCGGAAACGACGGCGACTTCTTCCGGCGGCAGGGCGAGTTCGGCGAGTGCCCGGGTGATCGCGTTGAGCACGGTGTAGTCGCCGCAGCCCGGGCACCAGATCGGTTTCAGGTCGGACTTGTAGTCCTTGGCGGCGTATTTCTTTTTCTGCGCACAGCTTTCCATCACGCGCTCCCTGCATTGAGTTGGTTCAGTTGATCCAGGATCTGCTTCGGGCCGAAGGCCAGCGGGCCGCCGTGGTGCAGCGAAACCGTCTGTGCCGGCAGTTCGTAGAAGGCGCGCAACATGCGGTAGAACTGGCCGCTGTGCGACTGCTCGACGACCACCGCGCGCTTGATGCCGGCGAGCGCCTCGGCCATCTTTTCCGGCTGCACCGGCGCGATCAGGCGCAGCGAGATCAGGCGTGCGCGGCCGCCGGCGGCCGAGAAGCGTTGCAGCGCCTCGCGCGCCGGGCCGGTCGAGGAGCCCCAGGTGATGATCGCCGTGTCGCCAGCGCCAACTTCCGAATCCTCGATGTCGGCCCAGTGGTCGCCGTAGTTGAACTGGGTCAGCTTGCGGCTGCGCTTGTCCATCTGCGCGTGGTGGTCCGAGGCCTGCGAGGACGGCGTGCCGAACTCGTTGTGTTCGAGGCCGTCGGCGGTGTGGGTCAGGCCCGGCGTACCGGGGATGGCCATCGGCGAAACGCCGGAGGCCGTCATTGCGTAGCGCTTGTAGCGCTCGCCCTCGACGGCGGGGGCGGATGCGGTCAGGCGCTGGCCGATGAAGGCCAGTTCGGCCGGCTTGGGCACGATGGCGCGGGCCTGGCCCATGGCCTGGTCGGTGAGCACCAGCGCGGGTGCCTGCATGGCCTCGGCCAGATGCACGGCCCACTGCGTGGTGAACAGGCAGTCGGGCACCGAGTTGGCGGCGACCACGATGTGCGGCGCGTCGCCGTGCAGGCCGTAGACCGCGATGTTGAGGTCGCTTTGTTCGGATTTGGTGGCAATCCCCGTCGAAGGCCCGACGCGCATCACATCGACCACCACCAGCGGCACCTCGGCGGCGACGGCGAGGCCCAGCGATTCGATCATCAGCGACAGCCCCGGGCCGGAGGTGGCGGTCATCGCCGGCACGCCGCCGTAGGAGGCGCCGATGATCTGGTTGATCGAGGCCAGCTCGTCCTCGGCCTGCACCAGCATGCCGCCGACCTTGGCCAGGGACGGCGCCAGCCATTCCAGCACTTCGGTGGCCGGCGTGATCGGGTAGGCGGCGACGAAGCGCACGCCGCCGCGGATCACGCCGAGGCCCGTGGCCTCGTTGCCGGTGATGCTCCAGCGCGGCTCTGTTGCGGCGGCAACCGATGTTGCCACCGTCGGCAGCTTCGGAGTCGCCGGCAGATCGGCGGCCGCGGCAAAGCCGGCGTGGAACGCGGCCATGCTGGCGTCGATCGCCGCCTGGCCCTTGCGCCCCAGATTCTTTTCGACCACGGCCTGCATGGCTTCCGGCGGCAGGCCGATCAGGCCGGCAATCGCGCCCAGCGCCACCATGTTGGGGCGGCCGTTCTCGATCCTGCCGGCGATCTCGCTCATGGCCAGCGCGGCCTGGCGCGGGCGGCCGGCGAGCAGGGCGGCCGGCGCCGCGCCGTGGGCCGGGTCGCCGACGATCAGGCTCTCGGCGACCAGCGGAATCTCCGCCGAGAAGCGCCCGATGTTGTCCCAGTCGATCGCCATCAGCAGGTGGAAGCTGTCGTCGTGCGACATGATCGGCTCGGTGGCGAAGCGCAGCATCGCGGCGGCTTCGCCGCCACGGATCTGCGGCCCCGAGGACCGGCTCATCAGGGCATACCAGCCCGCCTGGGCCGCCGCGTCGAGCAGCAGCGATCCCGCGGTAACGACGCCCGCACCGCCGCTGCCGGCGATTACGAGCGAGACACTGTTGATTGTCACGAGCTTCCTCCTCCTGTCGAATGTCGCCGCGGATCGATCCGCCTGCAGTTCGTTGAACCCTAAGTAATGCAGGGCTAAATAACCCTACTGTTAGGAGAGAATAAACGTACAAATGGTGGAAGTCAAATCATTTGTGGTCCATCATAAAACGCTGATGCAGGTCGTCCGGGGTGGTTTCCATCAGCTCAGGTCTGCAGAAAGTTGCGGCTGTTGCCGTCGAGCACCAGGCAGGTCAGCACGCCGCTGCGGTAGGCGCCGGTGTCGATGCCGATGCGGTTGTGGCGGACCTCCGGCTGCGCACTGATGCTGTGGCCGTGGACGATCATCGCGCCGTGCTCCAGCTCCGAATCGAGAAAGGATTTGCGGATCCACATGCAGTCGTGGTCGCGCTGCTGCTCCAGCGGCACGCCGGGGCGCACGCCGCCATGGACGAAGCAATAGTCGCCAGCCCGGTAGCTGACGCGCAGGGCACGGAAAAACGCCAGGTCCTCCCGCGGCAAGGCCGCCGCAAAGCGCTCGCGCAGCGCGATCACGCTGGCGTCGTCGCGCGCCCGCCGGTCGGCGATCGCCACGCCGTAGTCGGCCAGGGTGTCGAGTCCGTCGTAGTCGAACCAATGCCGGCCGGCATCGTTTTCGCCGCCGAGAAAGCGCAGCAGCAGGTCTTCGTGGTTACCCTTGAGCCATACCGGCTCGAAACCCTCGGGCCGCCAGTTGCGCACCCGGTCCACCACGGCGCGCGAACTCGCGCCGCGACTGACATAGTCGCCGAGATAGACCAGCAGCCTGCGCGCCGCCGCGCGCCGGCCCGCGTCGGCCGCGATGCGCGCCTGAATCGCGCTCAACAGGTCGAGCCGGCCGTGCAGGTCGCCGACGGCATAGATCACCGTATTTTCCGGCGTGCGGCGATCCATCAAGCGCGCCCCTGCGTCGTTTCGCAGCAGGACGGCGGATTCAGGCCGCGAAATCGCGCATTTCGGCATACACCGCCTGCTCCATGCCGAGCAGGGCCGCGCGTTGTTCCGCCGGCCACTCATAGGCCAGGGCCGTGGTGCTGACGCCGGCCCAGGACTGATCCTTGGCGCCCATGACATCCATTTCGTACAGCATCAGCGCCGCCGGCATCGCGGCTGCGATGTGTTCCCTGATCTTGCGCGAGCGGCCCTTGACCAGGTAGGTCAGGTCGCCCGGACCGATGATCTGGATCGACGCCTGTCCCGTGCGCTGCAGGTTGGCCATGGCCGAACCGCCATGATCCACGCCGAAGCGCAGGCGCCGCTGGTCGAGGCAGACCACCCAGGTGAAGGCGGAGCTCGGATAGCCGTCGGCCCCGGTGGTCAGCATCAGGGCCGGGACGCCGGGACGCAGATAGTCCACGAGCTTTTGCGGCAGGGTCGGGGTGATTTCGTTGGGCATGATCAAGTCCTCGGGGAGATGCAATGTCGGCTATGCCGGACGCCAGCCCGCGGTGGCCTCCAGGATCACGCCGTAGAGCCACAGGTCGATCGCGCTGCCAGCCACGGGACTTGCCTGCGGCGGCAGTTGCTGCGCGGCAAACAGGCGCACTTCGCTGGCGTCGTCGCCGGCGCGCAGGCGCCCCCCGATCGACCGTGCCCGGTAGGCGACAATCAGCACATCGACATCGGCCTGCGAGTAGACACCGATCAGGCCATCGAGTTCGATGTCGAGGCCGCATTCCTCGCGCGCCTCGCGCCTGACCGCTGCGGGCACCGATTCGCCGCATTCGACATAGCCTGCGGGCGGTGCCCAGTAATCGGCCAACGGCGCTGCGCTGCGCCGGATCATGACCAACTGCCTTTCATGTTCGATCACGGCCATGCCGACCGGCGCCGGGTTGCGCCAGGCGACAAAGCCGCAGGCGGGGCACCGGGGGCGCTGCTTGCCGCCCAGTGTGGCCGTGGTCATCGGCGTCGCACACTGGCTGCAGAAGGCGGCGGTCATTGGACTAACCGCGCCCCATCCCCACCCCGACCTTCCCCTTGCAGGGGAGGGAGGCGTGCATCGGGGTGGTCAAGTCGGCGCACATGGCGGGACGCTCCGTCGGCCTTCAAGACTGCTCTGGCTTGGCGCCGGGTGTCTCATTCGATCTGCAACTGCAGACGGACCCGATCGCCGTCGTTCAGGCGCAGTTCCTGGCGCACCGCCACCGGCGCGACGATCTCCAGCTTGTGCTCGGGATAGTCGCCGACTTCAGGCAGCACCGCCGCACCGGCGACCGAGCCGTCGATCAGCACGGCAAAACACTTGGCGGCGCAGAAGCCGGCCTGCGGCTCGATGGCGATACCGGTCGCCAGTTGCATCGCCTCGCGCGCGGCGATCCAGTCGGCGCCTTCCAGGCTCAGGTTCAGCGTGCCGGGGTAGGGCCGATAGCCCAGCTTGTCGCGAAACTGGCGATCGACCCAGTCGAGTGCGATGAAGCCGGCGCCTTCGCCGAGGCCGCTGCACAGGATGCCCTCCAGCGTCATGCGCATGACGTCACTGGCCGGACTTGGCTTTCTCGCGTTCTTCATTGCCGGTCCAGCGCTTGAAGAGGTTCAGCTCGACGCCGAGGTCGAACTGGTCGAGTGCCTTGTTGACCGACTGGTCGATGATGTCCTCCAGCGTCTTCGGCCGGTGGTAGAAGGCCGGCAGCGGCGGCACCAGCACCGCGCCGGCTTCCGTGACCTGGCTCATCAGGCGCAGGTGGCCGAGGTGCAGCGGCGTTTCGCGCAGCATCAGCACCAGCTTGCGCCTTTCCTTGAGGCAGACGTCGGCGCCGCGGATCAGCAGGTTGGTGTTGAAGGAGTTGGCGATCGCGGAGAGCGTCTTGATCGAGCAGGGCGCGATGACCATGCCGGCATGCTTGAACGAGCCCGAGGAAATGCAGGCGCCGACGTCGTTGATGTCGTGCACGTGGCTGGCCAGGTTCTTGACCTTGTCTATCGTGTAGTCGGTCTCGTAGACGATGGTGCGCTTGGCCGAATCCGACATCACCAGGTGGGTTTCGATACCGGCCTCCTTGAGCACCTCCAGGATGCGCAGTCCGTAGATCGCCCCGCTTGCTCCGGAAATTCCGACTACCAGCTTCATTTTCTTGTCCTCGTGTGGGGCCTTGTTCCGGTCAGGTGCGCGCATCGCTCACCCCGCAACAAAACCGATTTCGGCCAGGACGCTCCTGGCCTTGGCTGCCGCGGCAGCCGGAATGGTGATCTTATCGAACTCGGGCCCGCTGCCGCGCGTGGCGTCCATGCCCATGCGGGAACCCGTGCCGCCGCCGCAGGACGGATCGATCACATAGCCTTCCATGCCGGAGAGGATCACCGTGTCGCGGTCGGGCTGGAAGCGCGTCGCCAGGGCCCATGACACCTCGCGCGCATCGCGGACATCGACGTCGTCGTCGACCACGGTGACCAGCTTGACGCGCTTGTCCATGCCGAACACGAGATGGATCAGGCGCCGCACGTCGGTCGGCCTGGCCTTGGCCAGGGCGATCACGGCGGTGAAGCCGCAGGTGCCGGTGGTCAGGTCGAGGTCGGCGATGCCGGCCATCTGGGTGCGCAACTGGCCCAGCAGCTCGGTGCCGGCTGCCAGCGAGAGCAGCGCGTCGACATCGGCGGTCCAGGGACAGAGGGCCGGATAGATGAAGTCGCGGCGGTGGGTGACGGCCGTGACTTCCACCACCGGGCTCAGGTTGGAAAAGTAATAGCCGGTGTTTTCGCCGAAGGGGCCTTCGGCTTCGCGCAGGCCCGGCAGCACGCGGCCTTCGATGACGATCTCGGCGCGCGCCGGGACATCGACGGCGACGGTTTCGGCGCGGATCAGGTCCACCGGTGCGCCGCGCAGCGCGCCGGCCAGGTCCATCTTGTCCGGTCCCAGCGGCCCGGCCTTGACCACCGCCGCGATCAGCAGCGCCGGTTCGACGCCGAGCGCCACGGCGATGTCGAGCGGCCTGCCGGCGGCTTCGGCATTGGCGAGGAAGGTGGACAAGGGCGGATTGGCGAGCAGGATGCCCATGCGCCTGCCGCCCTTGACCATCATGCGATGTATGCCCATGCCGCGCCGGCCCGTGAGCGGATCGGTGCACAGCACCACGCCGGTGGTGATGAAGGGGCCGCCGTCGCCGGCGTAATGGGTCAGCACCGGCAACAGGGCGCCCAGATCCGCCGGCGCCAGGTGGCATATTTCCTTGACCGGTGCGTCGCTGGTCTGGCGCGGCGCGATGCCCTGCCGCGTGCGCTGCAGGTAGGTCGCCGCCAGTTCGGCTTCGCTGGTGGCGAGCGCCTTCGCCACCCGCTTGCGGCTGGCGACCAGGTTGCCGACCACGCGCGCGCCCGGATGGCCGGCGACGTTTTCAAACAACACGGCCGGGCCGTTGGCCGGCATGGCGCGCAGCAGCGCCGCCATCTCGTGCTTCGGATCGAAAGCCTGGCCGACCTTGAGCAGATCGCTGCCAAGGTCGGCGAGAAAGGCGCGCAGATCGGCGTAGCTCATGTTCCCGGAAAGTTGGCGCTGGCATTACGCCGCCAGCGCTGCTTTCACTCCTCCCTGTTCAAAGGTATTTCGCCGGAATGCGCTGGATCTCCTCGATCACCTTGATCGAGTAGCGGGCGGAACTCAGCTGGCCGCGTCCGAGGCGTACCTGGAGCTGGTCGGCAAACTTGTCCAGCGACGAGGACACCTGCGCGCGGACGCGCTTGTAGGTGTACTTCTGCAGGCCTGGATTCAGGGTGCGGATGGAGAGCTCGATATCCTGGCCCTCGGCCAGCTCCGTCATGTCCATGACAAACACTTCCCATTGATTCATTTTCAGCGCTCCTTACTTGACCGGCGGATAGCCGTAGTTGGTCCAGTTGCTCAATACCCGTTCCTGAATGTCCTTGGGGTAGACGTTCTTGAAGCTGACCAGGGTCGGCACATCGTTGGTCTTGTCCCAGTCCACCGGCCACAGGCAGTCGAACAGCACCTTGGAGCCGATCGAGTACTTGCGCTCGTGCGGCGTCGCATACGGATACAGCGGCGTGCCCGTGGTGTTCTTGTACACATGGATGCCATTGACCGGGTGGCAGCGGGTGCAGAAGGCGTGATAGACCTCGTCCCAGTTGTAGATGTCGGTCTGGTCGTCGACCACCATGACCATGTGGAACCAGGGACCGAGCTTGCTGCCGAAGGCCAGTTGGGCGATTTGCTGGGCGATGCCGGCATAGGTGGCCTTGACGCCGACGATCATCATGTGGTGGGTCGAGCGCGGATGCATGTACACGCCGGTAATCGGGATGCCCTGGCTCCTGAGCAGCTTTTCCAGTTCCAGGCCGAGCGAGAAGGAACGCAGCAACTGCCCTTCGTCCTGCGGCACGCCCATGTTGGAAATGGTCATGGTCGCGTTGTTGCGGTAGGTGATGCAATCCACCCGGAAGGTGACGCGGAAGTCGCGCGGGCTGGTGCGATAGCCCGTGTATTCGCCGAAGGGGCCTTCCTCGACCTTGTAGTCGGGGCAGATCACGCCTTCGATGATGATCTCTGCGTCGGCCGGCACTTCGAGGTCGTTGGTCTCGCACTTGACCAGACGCGCCGGTTGGCCGGACAACATGCCGACCAGTTCCGGCTCGGGGATCGGCGAGGGCGCGCAGGCGGCCATCGCGGCCAGCGGCGAGAGGCCGATGGCGGTGGCGAAGGGAGCGGCTTCGCCGCGCGGCAGGTAGTACTCGGAGAGCTGCTTGCCGAGGTCGGAGAAGGGGAACACGGCGCCCGACATGGTGCGCCCGTCGAACATCATCTGGCGGTACATGCCCCAGTTCACGTCGCCGCGCACCGGGTGCTTGGTGATCACCGCGTGCCAGGTGCCGACGTAGCGGCCGCCGTCGCCGTCATGCACCAGCGGCACCGGCAGCTTGCACAGGTCGACGTCCTTGCCCCTGAGGATGTTCTCCTTGCAGGGCGCGTCCTTGCGGTCGATTACGACCGGCGCGATCGGCTCGCTGTTGGTGCGCTTGAGGTACTCGGCGCCGATCTCCGGCAGGCTGGACGCCGGGTCCATGCCCAGCGAGATCGCCATGCGCCGGTAAGTCGACAGCGGCGCGCCGAAGTAGCTGAAGCCCGGGTAGTCCTTGATTTTTTCCATGAAGGGCGCGGGAGCGCCGAGTTCGCAGGCGCGACGCACGATGGCGCCGGCCTCGTTTTCCCAGTCCACTTCCTGCTTGATGCGCACGGCATCGCCAGCCTTGATGCAGGCATCGATGAATTCACGGTTGCTCTTTGGTGCATTGATTTTTGACACGATAGGCTCCTTGCCTGCAATTTGGGATTGGTCTGACACTCAGCTGATCTTGGACAAAATCTTGTCCCACTTGCCCTGCGCCTTGAGGATCATTTCGGCGGCTTCGCGCACGGCGCCATAGCCGCCACGCGCCACGGTGACGTAGGCGGCGTGGTTCTTCACATCCTCGACCGCGTCGCCGACCGCGATCGGCAGGCCGACGCGCTTCATCATCGACAGGTCGACCAGGTCGTCGCCGACATAGGCGACCTGGGCATCGGTGATGCCCATCTCCTTGAGGATTTCCTCGTAGGGCTCGGTCTTCTTCTTGATGCCTTCGTAGAAGCGCTTGATCTTCAGTTCCTCGGCGCGGTGCCGCACGGCACCGGACTTCTTCGAGGTGATGATGGCCACCTCGACGCCGCTCATCATCAGCACGACGACGCCCATGCCGTCCTTGATGTCGAAGTTGCGCGACTCGACGCCGTTGTCGTCGATCACGATGCGGCCGTCGGTCATGACGCCATCGACGTCGAGAATCACCAGCTTGATGTCTTTTGCCTTGTCCATGATGTTTTCCTCAGTCGATCCCATATTCGGCCCAGCGGCCCTTGATCTTGGCCAGCATTTCCTCGTCCATGCGCGCCTCGACCGGCTTCTGCTTCCATTCATACGGAATGCAGGCGTCCATGATGATGCGCGAGGTGGTCAGCTTGTTCGAGTCGGGGTCGAGCGCCGGGTCGAGCGGCGTGGAGCGGCCGCGCTTCTGGATGTCGGTGCCGCGCGCCGCGTCGTAGCGGCAGGACAGCGCCCAGAACACGCGCTGCAGGTCGTCGGCCATGATGTCGTCGTCGACCGTGATGATGCCCTTGATGCCGTAGGAGCCGGTGTTGCTGCCGATCACGGCGTTGGCCACCTGGTTCGAGTGCCCCGGGTACATCTGCTTGACCGAGACCACGGCCCAGAAGCGTCCGGCCGATTCGGGCAGCACGCAGACCGAGCTGATGCCGGGGATCTTCATCTGTTCCAGTTCGGTCCACAGCGTCGCGGTGCGCGTGAAGGCCAGCAGCATATGCACGTCGGTGACCGGGCGGCCCTGGCCGGTGGCCCACAGCACCGGGTTGTTGCGATGCAGGATCTGCTTCACTTCCAGCGCCGGCTTGTTGATCACCTTGTGCAGTTCGTCGGTGTAATAGCCGGTGTATTCGGCGAAGGGCCCTTCGGGACGGAAGTTGTTCGGGTCGATCTCGCCTTCGAGCACGATCTCGGCGCCCGCCGGCACCGGCAGGCCGGTCAGCGGCGCCATGAGGAATTCGGCGGGCTGGCCGCGCACCGTGCCGGTGATGTCGAAGTCGTTGGCGCCCTTGTGCATCAGCGTGCCGGCCATGAAGATCAGCGGATCGCAGCCGATCACGGCGGCGGCCGGCATTTTCTTGCCCAGCTTGGCGTACTTTTTCATGATGCGCTCGCCGCGCTTGCCCGGCAGGATCTGCACGCCGCAGGTCTTGTCGTCGAGCATCTGCATGCGGTAGGTGCCGAGGTTGGTTTCGCCGGTCTCCGGATCGCGCAGCACCAGGAAGACCATGGTGCCGATGTAGCGGCCGCCGTCGAGCGGGAAGAACTTGGGCACCGGGAACATGTTGAGGTCGACCTTGTCGCCGCTGATGATGTTCTCCAGCACCGGGCCGTCCTTGACTTCCTTGGCCTTGATCAGGCCCTCGGAGGTGATGGTCTTCTTCATCCAGGCCCGCGCCGATTCGCACATCGACAGGTGGTGCGGCAGGCCCAGCATGATCGCCAGGCGCTTGGTGGTGGCGAAGGCGCCGGTGAATACGGGCGAGCTATAGCCCTTGATGTTCTCGAACAGCAGGGCCGGGCCTTTCTTCTCCTCGGTCAGTTTCGAGACATGGGAGATTTCCAGGTTCCAGTCGACTTCGGCGGACACCCGCTTGAGTTCGTTGGCAGCTTCGCATTGGTTGATGAAATACCTGAGGTCCATCGGGGAGACTCCTTTGTTTGAAATTGGTTAACGTGCAATAACTCGTTCGGAGCGACTGGTAATAGTCGAGCGAAGCGAACTGACCAGAAGCCTCCCCGTGAGGGGAGGATGGGAGGGGCGGGCCTTCAATTCGCCGTTCGCTTGTTTCATCATCGGGGGCGCTGCGCCACTGCTGCATGAAAGTCAATGACGTTGCTGCTCAATGCCTGGCCTGCACCGACTCGATCACCGGGAAGCCGGCCTCTTCGAGCGCCTTGACCACGTTGCGCGTGTCTTCGCAGTGAAAGCGCACGATGACCCGCTTGCGGTGGTGTTCCTGCGGATCGACGTCCTCGGGCTTGCCGATCGGGTAGATCGCCTGGACTTCCGCGCCCGAAGCCTCGACGATGTCGGTGATCCTGCCGATCATTCCGGGGCGCAGTTCGAGCGGCGCCAGGGTCACGCCGCTGCGTTTTTCCCAGGCGCCGAGAAAATGGGCGGCGAGGGAAAAGACCTCGTTGGCCGAGATGATGCCGACCACCTGGCCCTGGTCCATCACCGGAAACTGCGCGACGCCGAGCTTCTGCCCGAGTTGTAGGCAATGCTCCATGGTGTCGTCGGCATCGACGGTGGCCGGATTGCGCACCATCAGATCCTTGACCTTGAGCCGGCTGGAAAAGAAATTCAGTTCGTCGGTGTTCTGCGTGCGCAGGGCGAAGTGGGCCGCGCGCAGGCAATTGGCGCGCGTGATCAGGCCGCGCAGGCGGCCGTTGTCGACCACCGGCAAACCGTGCAAATTGTTCTCGGTGAGTATCCGCTTGGCTTCCGACAGCAGGATGTCGCTGTCGACGACCATCGGATGGGCCCGCATCCAGTTTCGTACGATCATTTGTGTGCTCTCCTAGCTCAGCTTCTTGCCGGCAATCAGGCTCGACACGATGTAATCCATCGCCGAGGTGGCGCCTGCCGACGCGGCCACCTTGGGCTTGTCGCTCCAGAAGGTTTCCGGCCGCGCCTGCAGGATGAAAATGTTGTCGCCGGCCGGCAGGTCCTTGTCGATCGCCCACTCGATGTCCATCGGGCGGCCGTAATGCTTTTCGATCTGCTTGCCCATCCACGCCAGCTGGGTGATTTCGTCATCGACGATGGACTGGATGTTCTGGCGCTCGAAAGGCACTTCGAGCGCCACCGACTTTTGTTCCTTGAAGTCCACCGTGTAGCAGACCGTCTTGGTCGAGATGGTGCGCTCCATGATGTCCAGCGCGACCTTGTTGACCACGAAGTGGTCCGGCGTCACCTCGCCCGACACCACCGATTCGCCGAAGCCGAAGTTCGAGTCGATGACGATGACCGAGCGGTCGCCGTTGGTCGGGTGAATGGTGAACATCACGCCGGCCGTCAGTGAATTGGCCATCTTCTGGATGCCCACGCTGATCGCCACCTGCTCGTGGGGGAAGCCCATCTTCATGCGATAGGCGATGGCCCGCCCGGTGTAGAGGCTGGAAATGCAGCGCCGCACGTGATGCATCACGCTATCGACGCCGCGCACCCAGAGGTAGGTGTCCTGCTGTCCGGCAAAGCTTGCGCCGGGCAGGTCCTCGGCCGTGGCGCTGGAACGCACCGCGACCGGGACCGCCGGTATGCAACAACGTACCGACAACTTGCGGTAGGACTCGGCAATCAGGTCCTCGAGCTCGATGGAGATCGGGCGCGATTCGATCATCTCGCGGATGATGCGGGAGGCTTCCTCCAGCTTGTCCATGTCCTGGTGGTCGAGGTCCTTGAGCAGACCGTTGACCTCGGACTGGATGCCGGCGTCGCGCATGAACTGCGCGTAGCCCTGTGTCGTCAGGGCGAACCCTGGCGGCACCCGCACCCCCGCATTGATGAGTTCCCCCAGCGAGGAGCATTTGCCCCCCACCAGGTCCACGGAGTCCTTGTTGACCTCCTCGAACCAGCACACGATCGGCTTGGTGTCGTTCATTCCAGCCTCCATTGCCACCCCTTCGATTGCCAAGACGCTACCCATGGTCGTCAACCCTCAGCGGGTGATGGTGATTGCGCCCGACGAACCGTCGACCCGCAGCATCATTCCCGTCTTGATCACCTTGGTCGCATGCCCGGTGCCGACCACCGCCGGCATGCCGTATTCGCGGCAGACGATGGCGGCATGGCTCATGACCCCGCCGACGTCGGTGACGCAGGCGTTGATCTTGGCGAAGGCCGGCGCCCAGGACGGCGAAGTGGTCGGTGCGACGAGGATCTCGCCTTCCTGCAGATCGCGGATGTCCTGCGCGCTGCGGCAGACGCGCGCCCGGCCCTCGACAATGCCGGGACTGCCGGCAAAGCCCTTGAGCTCGGTGATGCTGTCGGGATCGCCGGCATCCTGCACCGAAGCCCAGTCGGCCAGCGACTTGTTGGTGACGCCCCAGAGCACGATGGTGAAGGGCTCCTGGATCACCTCGGGCGCGATGCCGATCGCAGGTGGCGCGCTCCACTGGCGGAACTTCTCCATGACGCCCTTGCGCCACTCGATTTCCGGCGGCCAGGTGAAGGTGCCGCGCGGCTTGACGCCGGTGGCCCAGGCAGTGACGACGTCCCACAAGGCCTGCTTGATCTCGTCGCGGCGCATGTACCAGATGTCCTCGATGTCCTTGATCATGCCGTGATCCTTCATGATCGCCGCGACTTCGCGCATCTTGTTCCAGAACACCGAGTGGAACCAGTGCTCGACGTAGAACAGGTGGTTCTCGACATAGGGGAACACGGTCTTGGCGCAGCCCAGCAGCTCGTCGAACTGCTT
>JAMPYF010000020.1 GCA_023700805.1 Sulfuritalea sp. | reverse complement strand
TGACACCACGGCGATTCGTCGCCGTGGTGTCAGCGCCAACTCCTTGTGGCTTACTTGCCGGCGATCTTTTCGAGCTTTTCGGCGCGGATCAACTGGCCGTTGAGGCCTGCGTCCTTGGCACTGCCGCCGTAGGCGATGGTCATCAGTTGCGAGTAGTAGAGCACCGGCATGTTGAACTTGGTGCCCTGCTTCTTGTTGATTTCCGACTGATAGACCTCGACGTTGGCCTGGCACAGCGGGCATGGTGTGACGATCATTTCGGCGCCGTGGTCGTAGGCCGATTCGACGATGTCGCGAATCTGTTTCTGGCTTTTCTCCGGCTCGGAAAAGGCCAGCGCGCCGCCGCAGCAGGTTACCTTCTGGTCGTAAGTCTTGAGCGCTTCGCCACCGAAGGTCTCGACCATCTTGTCGAGATACAATGGGTTCTCGAAGGACTCGCCGTCGATGCCGAAGGGGCGGTTGGTCTGGCAGCCCACATAGCCGGCGAACTTGATGCCTTCGAGCGACTTCTTCATCGGCTGCTTGAGGCCCTCGTAGCCGAAATCCTCGATCAGCACTTCGACCATGTGCCGCACATTCGCGCCGCCGCTATAGTGCAGCCCGGCAGCGGCCAGCGCCTCGTTGGTCTCCTTCATCAGCTGCGCCGAACCATCGAGCCTTTCCTTGCTCTCGCGCGCGCCGAGCCAGCAGGCGGCGCAGGTGGCGACGATGTCCTGTCCCGGCAGATGGGTTTCGGCCTGGGCGAAGTTGCGCGCATTGATCGCGATGCGCGGCAGCTCGCCGCCTTCGCAGTAGCCGACTGAGGCACCGCAGCAATTCCAGTCCGGGATCTCGGTCAGCTTGACGTCGAGCGCCTTGCACATGGAGTTGGTCGACACCAGATAGTTCGACGCCGAAGCCTTGAGCTGGGACGAGCAACCGGGGTAGAACGCGTATTCTTTCTTTGCCATTTTTCTCTCCGTCAGCGTCAGGCCGTAAAGCCCTTCTTGCGGTCTTCGATTTCCTTCGCCTTGGCGATGATGGCGTGGAATCCCTTGAGATCCTTGACGCCGTGACCACCGAAGATCTCCATGGGATTGAGGCGCTTGGCCAGGAACAGGCCGAGGCCGATGCTCTGCATCCCCAGCGCTTCCTTGATGCCCGACACCAGGCCACCCCTGAAGTAGTGGCGCAGGGTCAGGGTCAGTTCGTTGACACGCCCCTTCTTGATTGCGTTGTTCCAGAACAGCGTGGCGAACTCACGCGTCGGCTGGCCCTTGGGCGCGAGGCCGAGACGGTGCGCGTAGTTGGCCAGGCCGTGCATGATGTGGGTGATCGGCAACTGGCGGGGGCAGCGCACCATGCAGTTGTAGCAGGAGGTGCACATGAACATAGAGTCCGAGCCCAGCACCTCGTCGCGCTTGCCGGCGCGGATCATCATGAAGATCTTCTGCGGCGAATGTTCCCAGTCGGGGCCGAAGGGGCAGGATCCGGCGCAGACGCCGCACTGCATGCACATCTTGACCATGTGGCCTTCTTCGACGTTGGCCTCGACTTCCCTGAGAAAGTTGTTGCGGTAACGCTCGATGGCCGATTGGTTTGCAGTAGTCATTAATCGCGTCTCCAGTATTGGCTTAGCCGAAGCCCTTCATGGGCGAGGGGCCGAGCTTTTCAAGTTCGGCGACATAGTCGTTGATCAGCTTGACCACGCGGGCGTTGTCGGTGATCGCGACTTCCTGCGTCTGCACCCGCTCGGGTTCGAGGCCGAGCTGGGTCAGCGTGTCGCCGATCTTGCTCATACGGTAGTGGGCGAGCTCCGAGCCCTTGACGAAGTGGCACTGGTAGTCGTCGCCCTTCTTGCAGCCCATCATCATCACGCCGTCGTAGCCCGCGTTCAACGCGTCGGTGATCCAGATGGTGTTGACCGAACCGAGGCAGCGCACCGGAATGACGCGGACAAACGCCGAGTGAGTGATGCGCGCCATGCCCGCCATGTCGAGCGCCGGGTAGGCGTCGTTTTCGCAGGCCAGCACCAGGATGCGCGGCTTTTCTTCGTCCTCGTCGGGAACCTCGACCGCCTTGACCTGGCTGCCGACCGTGTCGCAGGAGTAGTTTTCGAAGGAAATCACGCGCACCGGGCAAGCGCCCATGCAGGTGCCGCAGCGGCGGCAGCGTTCCTCGTTGAACACCGGGAAACGCTTTTCGTCCTCGTCGATGGCGCCGAAGGGGCACTCCACCGTGCAGCGCTTGCACTGCGTGCAGCCTTCGAGGCGTGCGGTGGGGAAGGAGAGGTCGCCCGAACGCGGATGCGCGGCGCGGCCGACGGCGGCATTCTCGACGGCCTGGATCGCCTTCAGCGCGGCGCCGGTGGCGTCGTCGGTGGCCTGCAGGATGTCCATCGGCCTGCGCACCGGGCCGGCGGCATAGATGCCGGTGCGGCGCGTTTCGTAGGGGAAGCAGATGAAGTGCGAATCGGCGAAGCCATGCTTGAACTGCGGCATGTCCGGGCCCTGGCGATAGTTGAGATTGAGGATCGAAATTGTCTTCATCTCGTCTCGCGCGGCCTTGGCCGCCGCGTCGCCACCTTCGGCAGCGGTGACCACCGGGTTCCAGGCTTCGAGGTCGACGCCGGCGTTCGGCACTTGGCCGGTGGCCAGCACCACGAGGTCCGCGGCGATGGTGTTTTCTTCGTCGAGGATCAGGTCCTTGAAGGTCACGTTGCAGCTGTCGCCGCCGGTGACCTTGCTCGCCTTGGCCTTGGTGAAGATTACGCCCTTTTCCTGCGCGCCGCGGTAGAAGTCCTCGCCCATGCCCGGCACGCGCAGGTCCTGGTACATGACCACGGTGTCGATGTCGGGGTTCTGATCCTTGAAATAGTTCGCCTGCTTGATGCTGGTGCCGCAGCAGTGGCCGGAGCAGTAGGACAGGTGCGTGCCGGTTTCGTCGCGTTGGCCGGCGCACTGGACGAAGACCACCGATTTCACTTCCTTGCCGTCGGCGCGCTTGATTGCGCCGCCTTTGGCAGCCACGGCCAAGGCTTCAAGCCCGACCTGGTCGACCACGTTGGGCTGACCGCCGCCGAGTTCCGGCAGCTTGGCCATGTCGTAGGTGGTGAAGCCTGTGGCCTGGACGATGGCACCGACAGTTTCCTCGGATACGGATCCCGATTCCTGGGCGATCTGTATCTTGAACCGACCGGGCGCGCCTGAAGTTTCGGCGATGGTCGAGTTCAGGTGCAGCTTGATCTTCGGGTTGGCCGCAACCTTTGCCGCCATTTCGCCCACGCCGGTTTCCTGTGCCTCGGCGTAGGGTTCCTTGAAGGGCTGGCGCTTCCAGAGTTGCGCGGCCATGCCACCCAGGGCGCCGGCCTTTTCGACCAGCACGGCCTCGTAGCCGGTCGCGGCGATTTCCAGAGCGGCGGTCATGCCCGACATGCCGCCGCCGACGACCAGGATGCGCTTGCTCGAGCTTCCCTTGACGTTGCCTGCCGGGGGGGTCATTTTCTTCAGTTCGGCACAGCCCATGCGGATGTAGTCGGCTGCCATTTCCTGACGCACTTCGTCGTGATCCTTGCCGGCGGCGACCACCCACAGCACGCCTTCGCGCAGATTGGCGCGCGACATGGCGACTCCCTCGAACTGGAAAGCCTCGGTCTTGGCGCGGCGCGAACAGGCACCGATGCAGACATGGGTCACCGCCTCGTTGGCGATGTCGTCCCGGATCATCTGCACGCCTTCGGCATTGCAGAGGAAGGGATGGCTCTTGACCACGGCCATCTTGCCTTCCTTCTTGGCGATGGCTTCGAGTTGCGGCACCTTCATGGCATCGCCGATGCCACAGCCGGAGCAGATATAAGCGGCGTATTTGTTATCGGCCATGATTACGCGGCCTCCGTGGATGCGGTCTTGTGAATCACTTGAATGGCGTGCAGGCTCGCTGCGGTCGCGCTTTGCACCGAGCGGTTGACGTCGAGCGGGCTGGCAGCGGAGCCGGCGCCGAACATGCCGCCGTCCTTGCTGCCCTCGATGAAGTTCGAGGAGTCGAGGATGATGTCGTCGGGCAATTTCACGCCGGTGATCTCGGGTTCCATGCCCACGGCGAGCACCACCAGGTCATGCTCGGCGGCGTAGCGGTGGTAGCCCTCGGTATCGACGCCGTGCAGGACCGGATTGCCGTTTTCGGTGTTCTCGACGATCTTCGCCACCTTGCTCTTGACGAAGCTGACGGTCGCGTCCTTCTGCACCATCTGGTAGAAATCCTCGAAGCGATCGATGGCGCGGATGTCGATGTAATAGATGGTCGACTTGCCGGCGTCGCCATAGGCTTCGCGCACATATTGCGTCTGCTTCAGCGAGGCCATGCAGCAGATGCGCGAACAGTGGCGCAGGTGGTTCTCGTCGCGCGATCCTGCGCACTGGATGAAGGCGATGTTCTTCGCCTCCTTGCCGTCGCCGGGGCGCAGTATCTTGCCGCCGGTGGGTCCCTGCGGATCGGCCAGGCGCTCGAATTCGAGGCTGGTGATCACGTTGGGGAAGCGGTCGTAGCCATAAGGCTGGATCTTGTTGGCGTCGTAGGGCCGCCAGCCGGTGGCCCAGATCACGGCGCCGACCTGCAGTGTGACCGACTCTTCCTTCATGTCGAGGTCGACGGCGCCAACCGGGCAGGCCGCCTTGGCCTTCTCGCCCTCGGGCGTGCCGACGATCGAAGGGTCGATCACGTAGCGTTGCGGATAGGCCATGTTGTGCGGCAGGTAGGCCGCCTTCATCTTGTCCAGGCCGTAGTTCCACGGATTCGGAATTTCTGCGGAGACGGCCTCGGCGCATTTGCCGCAGGCGGTGCAGTTTTCATTGACAAAGCGCGGCGCCACCTTCAGCGTCACCTCGTAGTTACCACGGCTGCCGGAAACGGCGGTGACCTCGGTCATGGTCATCAGGCGCACGTTGCGGTTCTGCTTGAGGCGTCGCAGGTTGATTTCCAGCCCGCAGGTCGGGTGGCACATCTTTGGAAAGTAGCGGTACAGCCGTGCCGTGCGGCCACCCAGAACGGGGGCCTTCTCGACCAGGATCACCTGCTTGCCGCATTCCGCGGCTTCGAGCGCCGCCGTCATGCCGCTGATGCCGCCGCCGACGACCAGTATCGTCTGGTTGGTTGCTATTGAAGCCGTCACATCGAGCTCCCGGGATTAATGTACTTGAGTGCCGCGAATTTTATCGACTGTCGCGACTTCGGCTTGTGCAATCTTCCAATGTTCCAATAGAAAAGCTGAATGCGACGAGATGCAGCGGCGGCCCCGCCAGGGATCGATCTATTGCTTCGTCGCGGACTCCGGAATCAGTTCGCGAATCTCGAATTGGAGCGTCGCCAGGTCGCCGAATATCCAGGTTGCGGTCGGTGCCCCGAGGCCCGCAACCGTGCCCGGATTGACCAGCCAGGTGAGGCCGCCCTTGACATTGGCCTGCTGCCGGATTTCCGTCTCGTGGCTGTGGCCGCAACAAACCAGATCGTAGTCGCCGGTGCAGGCCATGCCATGACCGATGTGCGGGTAATGGGTCAGGAAGATGCGCCGTCCACCGAGTTCGATGGCGGCATCCTGTCCGTGATAGTGCAACTGGCCTTCCGAATGGCAGGCGATGCGGGCGATGGATACCGGGTCGCCGAGATTGTTGCCGTGTACGGCATGGATCGGCAAGCCGTGCTTGAGCGATGCCTTCAGAGTGTTGCCGCCGATGATGTCGCCACAGTGGATGACTGCCTCTGCTCCTTCGGCTTTGGCTGTGGCGACCGCCGCCGCCATCATCGGACCGCGGTCGTGGCTGTCCGAGAGGATGCAGATTTTCATAGGGGTTGGCCCGGCGCAAAGCCGAAAAGTTGTTCGAGACCCAGTTCGCGGATCAGCGCATCGACGGCCTCCTGGCCGTGTTCCTTTGCCACCTCGGCCAGGATCAGGCGCGCGCCGTTGCGGTTGTACCCGCCGCCGAAACTGATCTGAGTACCGAGCAGTTGGCGTGCTCTTTCCAGCGTCATATGATGACCGGGCCGTGGTAGTCCTCGTCCTGCGGCGGGGTCTTGTTGCCGAGCGTTTCGGTCAAGGACGACGAACGCGTGGCGTGGTGGTCGGCCTGGATTTGCAGCACGTTGGTCACGCAATCGCCGAGATTGTCGTAGAAGTCGCGACCGGTGCCGAACTGCTCATCGGCCGAATAGAAGAACTGGCAGCGGAACCGCTGGTCCGCCAGCTTGCTGACGATGAATTCGGCACCCAGCTCGTTCCAGTAGAGCGAGGGGCAGGTCGTCAGCGTCTCGCTTGCCGGATCGAGTTGCAGCTCGACGTCGGCCGCCTGTAGCGGAACCAGGCGGCTGTATCGTTCCAGAAGGATCTGATTGACCAGCTGGAATTCGCTATCGGTGAAGTCTGGAATATTCATGGCTTTTCGCCTTCGGCCTGGGTTCTGCACGCATCAACGCGGGCCGGCTACTCTACAGCGAGTGCCTGAACCGAGGCAATCATTGTTGCTTATCGAAAAATAGAAATTATCCCCTTGTGCCCGAACCTGCCTTATCGTCAGAATATCGAGACCTTCTAATGTAGCTTTCCCGGACTCGCGACGACTTCCCTTAATGCAAGACGCCAAGGCAACAACTTCTCCGCTTCAGGAAGTCAAGACCACCACCTGCTACATGTGCGCCTGCCGCTGCGGCATCCGGGTGCACCTGCGCGACGGCGTGGTGCGCTACATCGACGGCAATCCGGATCATCCGCTGAACAAGGGCGTGATCTGCGCCAAGGGTTCCTCGGGCATCATGAAGCAATATTCCCCGGCGCGCCTGCTGAAGCCCCTGAAACGCAAGGTGGGGGCCGAACGCGGTGCCGGCGATTTCGAAGAGATCGAGTGGGAGGAAGCCTACGCCACGCTGGCCGAGCGTCTGGGCAAGATTCGCGCGACCGATCCCAAGAAGTTCGCCTTGTTCACCGGTCGCGATCAGATGCAGGCGCTGACCGGCATGTTCGCCCGCCAATTCGGCACGCCCAACTATGCGGCGCATGGCGGCTTTTGCTCGGTCAACATGGCGGCCGGCATGATCTACACCATCGGCGGCTCGTTCTGGGAGTTCGGCGGGCCGGACCTCGATCGCGCCAAGCTGTTCGTGATGATCGGCACGGCCGAGGACCATCATTCGAATCCGCTGAAAATCGCTCTGTCCAAATTCAAGCGCGATGGCGGTCGCTTCATTTCGATCAACCCGGTGCGCACCGGCTACTCGGCGATTGCCGATGAATGGGTGCCGATCCGCCCCGGCACGGATGGCGCACTGCTGCTGGCAGTCATTCACGAGATCATTGCCACCGGACTCTACGACCGGGATTTCCTGGTCAAGTACAGCAATGCCGGGCAACTGGTGAATGTCAGCGAGAGCAACGACGAGTTCGGTTTTTTCGTGCGCACCGAAGTGCCCACCGAGGAAGCCTGCTACGAGCCGCAGGACAAGCTTTGGTGGGACCGCAACACCAACCGCGCGGTGGTGACGCACGAAGCCGGCGCCGATCCCTACCTGTTCGGCGATTTCACCTTGAAGGATGGCACGCGGGTGAAGCCGGCCTTCCAGTTGCTGCAGGAAAGGGTCAAGGACTACACGCCGGAATGGGCGAGCCAGATCACCGGCATTGCAGCCGAGGTCATTCGTCAGCTGGCGCATGAGATGGGCGTCACCGCACGCGACCAGAAGATCGAGCTGCCGATCGCCTGGACCGACTCCTGGGGCAACGAGCACGACACGGTGACCGGCAATCCGGTGGCCTTTCACGCCATGCGCGGCCTGGCGGCGCACAGCAACGGCTTCCAGACCATACGCGCGCTGGCGATCCTGATGTCGCTTCTGGGCACCATCGACCGGCCCGGCGGTTTCCGCCACAAGGCGCCCTTTCCGCGCCCGATTCCGCCCTGCGCGCGCACGCCGAATGATCCGCGCGGCGTGCAGCCCAATCGTCCGCTCGACGGCATGCCTTTGGGCTGGCCCTCCGATCCGGATGACCTGTTCGTCAATGACGACGGCAGTCCGGTGCGCCTCGACAAGGCTTTCTCCTGGGAGTATCCGCTGTCGGTGCATGGCCTGATGCACAACGCCATCACCAACGCCTGGCGCGGCGATCCCTACCGCATCGACACGCTGCTGATTTTCATGGCCAACATGTCGTGGAACTCGACCATGAACACGGCCGAGGTCAGGCAGATGCTCAATGACAAGGATGAAAACGGGGAATTCAAAATTCCCTTCCTCGTCGTCTGCGACGCCTTCCATTCGGAAATGACGGCCTACGCCGACCTGATCCTGCCGGATACCACTTATCTCGAACGCCATGACGTGATGTCCATGCTCGACCGGCCGATCTCCGAGTTCGACGGCCCGGTCGATTCGGTGCGGATCCCCGTGGTGCCGGTTTCGGGAGACTGCAAGCCCTTCCAGGAAGTACTGATCGAACTCGGTACGCGCCTCAAGCTGCCGGCCTTTGTTACGAAGGAGGGTGAACGCAAGTTTCGCGACTACCCCGATTTCATCGTCAACTACGAGACCGAGCCGGGCTCCGGCATCGGCTTTCTCGCCGGTTGGCGCGGCAAGGGCGGCGAGAAGTCCCTGCGCGGCGAGCCGAACCCGAACCAGTGGGAGATGTATCAGAAGAACAACTGCGTGTTTCACTACGAGCTGCCCAAGTCCTACCAGTACATGCGCAACTGGAACAAGGGCTACCTCGAATGGTCGCAGCGCAACCGCATCACGCGCTATGGCGAGCCGATCCTGATCCACCTCTACTCGGAAGTCCTGCAGCGCTTCCGCACTGCCGCCCAAGGCAAGGGCTTGACGCGCAAGCCGCCCGAGCATCTGAGGAAGCGCATCGAAACCTATTTCGATCCGCTGCCCTTCTACTACGATTCGCTCGAAGCGCAGGTCACCGATAAGCACAAGTACCCGCTCGCCGCCGTGACGCAACGGCCGATGGCGATGTATCACTCCTGGGATTCGCAGAATGCCTGGTTGCGGCAGATCCACACCCACAACTACCTTTACGTCAATACCTTGACCGCGCGCCAGCAGGGCATCGCCGACGGCGACTGGATCTGGGTCGAATCGCAATGGGGCAAGGTGCGCTGCATGGCGCGGCACTCGGAGGCGGTGGAGCCCGGTACCGTGTGGACCTGGAATGCGATCGGCAAGGCGGCAGGGGCCTGGAACCTGACGCCCGATGCCAACGAATCGCAGAAGGGATTTCTGCTCAATCACCTGATTTCCGAGGAACTGCCGAGTGTCGGTTCCACGCGCATTTCGAACTCCGACCCGATCACCGGTCAGGCCGCCTGGTACGACGTGCGGGTGAAGATCAGCAAGGCCGAGGCCGGCGAACCCGAACAAACGTCGCCGCAGTTCGCGGTGATGAAGCCCTACCCGGGAATGAAGACGCGCAGCAGCATTCTTGCCTTCCTCGGAGCCAAGCCGAAATGACGCAACTGGCCAGCCTGGAGCGCTCGCGATGACCCAGCTCGCGTTGGTCATCGACCTCAACGTCTGCGTCGGCTGCCAGGCCTGCGTGACCTCCTGCAAGGAATGGAACACCGCCGGCAGCGCCGGGCCGATGGTCGATCAGAACCCCTACGGCGCCGATCCGACGGGAACCTTCTTCAACCGCGTGCAGACCTTCGAGGTCGGTGAATTTCCCAACACCGAGACGGTGCATTTCCCCAAATCCTGCCTGCATTGCGAGGATCCGCCCTGTGTGCCGGTGTGCCCGACCGGGGCCTCCTACAAACGCAAGGAGGACGGCATCGTCCTCGTCGATTACGACAAATGCATTGGATGCAAGTACTGCTCCTGGGCCTGCCCTTACGGCGCACGCGAACTCGACGAGCAGCAGCAGGTGATGAAGAAATGCACCCTCTGCGTCGACCGCATCTACGACATGTCGATGACCGAGGACGACCGCAAGCCGGCTTGCGTCAAGGCCTGCCCGACCTCGGCGCGCCTTTACGGCGACATTCACGATCCCGAATCGGCGGTGTCGATCGCGATCCGCGAAAGCGGCGGCTATCCGCTGATGCCGGAGTGGGGTACCCACCCGGCCAACCACTACCTGCCGCGGCGCAAGACGCGCATCAAGATCCACGAGGATGAACTCGAGCGCGCCGACAACCCGCTCAAGGTCGATCGCCAGTTGCCCAAGCCGGCCATGAGCGAGCCGACACTCGACGACGTCACCACATGGTAGCGCCACGCCGCCGGGCCGCCCCAAGGTGCGGCCAGCCAACAAACGGAGGTCGTGCCTTGTGCGACCGAACATCTGTCACCCTCTTTCATGGAAAGGGGGCCGGGGGGTAAGCCCAACTATGCATCCGGCTTTTTCCGTCATTTTCCTGACCACCCTGATCGGCGCCGCCCAGGGGCTGTTTCTCGCGTTGTTCACCACGCAGACTTACGCCGCCTTCAAATTGCTGCCGCAGCCGGATGCTCATGCCTTCTACGGTCAGGGCAGCTTGCTGGCGCTGGTGCTGCTGGTCGCCGGCCTTGTCGCCTCCTTCTTCCATCTGGGTCATCCCGAGCGTGCCTGGCGCACCGCGACCAAGTGGCGGACCTCCTGGCTGTCGCGCGAAGTGATCGTGCTGCCCGCCTTCATGGGCGTGGTGTTCCTGTATGGCCTGGCGCACTGGCTGGATTGGCATCCGCTGCTGATGACCCTGCCCGGCGAACTGCCGCTTGATCCCACGGCGATTCTCGGAGTGGCGGGGACGGTACTCGCATTTGCGCTGTTCCTCTGCACCGCCATGATCTATGCCTGCCTCAAGTTTCTCGCCGAATGGCATTCGCCGCTGACGGTCATCAATTACGTCCTGCTCGGCGGTGCCTCGGGCTTTTCTCTGGCCGCGGCATTTGCCGCCTTCACGGCGCCGGAACTGGTGAGTTTCCTGGCGGGCTGGGCGGCGATCATCACCCTGCTCGGTCTGTTCGGCCGCAGCGCCTCGCTCTATCGCAATGCACGGTTGAAGCCCAAGTCGACACTGCAGACCGCGATCGGCATCAAGCATCCGCGGATAGTGCAAAAGACGCAAGGTTTCATGGGCGGCAGTTTCAACACGCGCGAGTTCTTTCATGGCCAGCCGATTGCCGTGCTGCGCGGCATAAAGTGGTTCTTCATGCTCGCCGTGTTTCCATTGCCGCTGCTGTTGCTGGTGTCCGGCATGCAAGGCACCATGGGACTGCTGGTGGCGGCCTTCGTCGTCCAGTATTTAGGCCTGCTGGCCGAGCGCTGGTTCTTCTTCGCCCAGGCCAACCATCCGCAGAACCTGTATTACCAGTCCATCGCCTAAGCCCTGTTGTCGCGAAGGGATTTTATGTATATTATCAATCGCTAAAGTACCAAGTCCGTACCACCATAACCAAGTCAAGAGAGAGGAAGAGAACATGAACTTCGACAAGGAACTCGACGCCCGCGGCCTGAACTGTCCGCTCCCCATTCTGCGCGCCAAGAAGTCGCTGGCCGAACTGCAATCGGGCCAAGTGCTGCGCATCATCGCCACCGATCCCGGCTCGGTTAAGGATTTCGCCGCGTTTGCCAAGCAGACCGGTAATGAACTGCTGGCCAGCGCCGAGAAGGACAAGGAATTCGAATTCTTCATGAAGCGCAAGTAGCCTGATGCGTTTGAGTGGGAAGGCCTGCCGCGGGCGGGCCGTTTGGTCTCGGTCGCAGTAGGGCATATGTCGTAGTCGTAGTGCCAGCGCTATGCGTAACCTGCAGTGCTTTTCAATGCTCAACGAATTACCGTTCGCTATGGGGGCATAGAAAAAATCGTCTGGTTGCTGCAGTGCGATTTATTTAATTATCAAACATGTTGGTCATCTCGACCAGGAGGAAACCCATGGGCGCTATCCCGGAAATTGCCAGTATCGACGAACTCGTCAATCGTCGCCTGGAAGAGTTGCTGCCGCAGAAGCTCGAGGAAGCGTTGCGCCAGCGTGAAGAATCGAAAACGCCTTCGATGGCCATCATCGCCACTCGCGGCACACTGGATTGGGCCTATCCGCCTTTCATCCTTGGTTCCACCGCGGCCGCGCTGGGCTGGGATGTATCGATCTTCTTCACCTTCTATGGCCTGAACCTGCTGAAGAAAGATGTCTCCGACCTGAAGGTGAGCCCGCTCGGCAATCCCGGCATGCCCATGAAAATGCCCTTCGGCCCCGAGTGGTTCAAGGGCATCAACTGGAACATCCCCAACATCATTCAGGCCGGCGTGCCGGGTTTCGAGACCGTCGCCACGATGCTGATGCAGCAGACCATCAAGAACAACGGCGTCGCCACCATCGAAGAACTGCGCGGCCTGGCACAGGAAGCCGACGTCAAGTTCATCGCTTGCCAGATGACCGTCGACCTGTTCGGTTTCAGCCACGACGACTTCATCGGCGGCCTCGACTATGCCGGCGCCGCGACCTTCCTGCCGGTGGCACAGAAGGCCGATGTCAGCCTGTTTATGTAGCAGGAATACAACATGGATCGGGATCGATCTGCTCCAGGTCTCGACTTAAAGGTTTGCGTTAGCTTAGATTTATAACTAATTGAAATTAATCAAACGCCCTCGGGGAGGTATCACAATGAAACTGAATAAAATTTCTGCGCTTATGGCCGCTGTGGCTGTGTCCGGTTCGGCATTCGCCACCGACGGCTATTTTGCCCACGGGTATGGCATGAAAGCCAAAGGCATGGGTGGCGCGGCAACCGCAATGGCCTCCGATTCCATGGGTGGCGCCAACAATCCGGCCAGCATGGTCTGGGCCGGGGATCGGCTGGATATCGGTCTGGATCTGTTTGCGCCGCGGCGGAAAATAAGCCGCTCAGGTGGTGCTTTTGGTATCGATTTTTCGGAAAGCGACAGCGGTAGCAATCTTCACTATGTTCCGGAATTTGGCTTTAACAAGATGCTGGGTTGGGACATGTCGGCCGGTGTTACCGTTTATGGGAACGGCGGCATGAATACAGACTTCCCCGGCGGAGTGATTCCTGCTGATGGCGGTGCTGGCGTGTGCGGTGGTTTCAACTTTGGCATTCCAGGAAGCGTTGCTCCCGGACCCTATAACGCGCTGTGCGGCGGCGGTCGGCTGGGCATCGATCTTATGCAATTAGTCGTCGCACCGACTTTTGCGATGAAGATCAACAAGCAGCACTCTTTCGGGGTTTCGTTGCTGCTGACCCATCAGCAGTTCAAAGCAATGGGTCTGCAAGGTTTCGGCGGTTTCACTCCCGCAGCGACCATGTCACAGAACTTGACCAACCTCGGTCGCGACAAGTCCAATGGTGTCGGTCTGCGATTAGGTTGGATGGGGCAACTGAGCGACCAAGTCACCATGGGCGCATCCTATGCCATGAAGACAAAAATGGGCAAATTCGATTTGTACAAAAATCTGTTTGCTGAACAGGGTGGCTTCGATATTCCAGAAAACTGGAATATCGGCATCGCCTTCAAGCCGAACGATCAATGGACCGTTGCGGCTGACTATCAGCGAATCAATTACGGCAATGTTGCATCTGTCGGGAACTCCAGCCGAACGGCCGCAGATGCTCCTCCAGCCGGGGGCGTTGCGAACTCACTCGGTTGTAGCAGCTGCCGTGGCTTCGGATGGTCGAATATCGATGTGTATAAGCTAGGCGTCGAGTACAAGTACAACAAGGATTTGACGGTTCGCGCCGGCTACAACCGTTCGGAAAATCCGATTCAATCACGCGACGTTACCTTCAACATGCTGGCTCCTGGCGTTGTGCAAGACCATTACACGCTCGGCTTTACCTACAACGTGACCAAGGATTCTGAACTGACCGTCGCCTATATGCACGCGGCCAAGAACTCCGTTTCGGGTCCGAGCCTTTTCAATAGTTGGACGGGTGATACATCGGTCGACAAGATCGAGATGTATCAGGACTCTCTCGGCATCGCCTACGGCCTGAAGTTCTGATCCACGGCTAGCCGCCATGCGGTAGATTCGACAACAAGGGCTGAAAGCGGCAACGCTTTCAGCCCTTGTTGTTTCTAAAATTCCAAAAACGGTAAATCCCAAGGGAGAGAAATATGTCCAGAATCTGGAAAAGCATTGGCTTCATGATTATGGCGCTAGGCGCCGCCACCGCAATTGCCCAGGATGCCTTGCTGAAGCCCTTTGTGCTCGGCTCGAAGGGTCCAGGTGATGCGGCGCAGAAAGTCGAAGCGACCAAGGCCGCACTTACCAAGGCAGGTTTCACGGTCGCCGGCAGCTATTCGCCCTATGCCAACACAACGGTCATAGGCGTCACCAACGATGAACTGCGCAGCACCGCCGTCAAGTCGGAGCTTGGCGGCTTCGGCGCGGCGATGCGCGTCGCGGTGGTCAAGGCCGGCAACGACGTCCAGGTTTCCTATACCAATCCGCCCTACTGGGCCAACGTCTACCGCATGAACGGCGAGTTGAAGGACACTGCCGCCAAACTGCAGGCGGCGCTGGGCAAGGTCGAGGAATTCGGCGCCAAGGGCCTGACGGCGGAGCAACTGCGCAAGTATCACTACGCCTTTGGCATGGAGTATTTCACCGAGCCGAACGAGTTCGTCAAGTATGGCAGCCACGAAGAGGCGGTGAAGGCGGTGGAGGCGGGTTTGGCCGCGGGCAGGCAGGGCGTGACCAAGGTCTATCGCGTCGATGTCGCCGGCAAGAAGGAAGTGCTGTTCGGCGTGGCGATGAAGGGCGCGGGCGACAGCAAGATGATGGACGACGCCTACCTGATGAGCGAGATCGACTTCAAGGACGTCAAGTCGGCGGCGCACCTGCCCTATGACATTCTGGTTTCCGGCGACAAGGTGTACGCGCTGTATGCCCGTTTCCGTATCGCGGTCAGCTTTCCTGATTTGTCGATGATGGGCGCCAACAGTTTCATGAACATCATGAAGTCGCCCGAGGCCATACGCGAGGCGCTGGCGCTGACGGTCGGCGGCAAGAAGGACGCGCGCTGATCAATCTGCGTTCGGGCGACCAGACGCCCGGCCACGGCCGGGCTTCTGGACTTCAGCCCAGGCGCGCGATCTGCGCCTTGAGCTTTTCGCTAAGCGCGGCGAAGCCTTGCAGCCGCTCGCGTTCCTGCGCCACCACGGTAGCGGGGGCGCGGGCGACGAAGCTCTCGGTGGCGAGCTTCTTCTCGGCCTTCTCGATCTCGCCGACGACGCGCGCGAGTTCCTTGCCGAGTCTTTCCTTCTCGGCGGCCAGGTCGATTTCGATTTTAAGCATCAGGCGGAATTCGCCGACGATCTGCACCGGTGCGTCGGAATCGGGCAGCGTCTCCACCGTGGTGACTTCCGAGAGCTTGGCCAGCGCCGCGAGGTAGGGTGCATAGGCGTTGAGAATCGCCGTGTCGCCAGCACCAACTAAGGGCACGCGCTGGGCCGGCGAGATGTTCATTTCGCCACGCAGGCTGCGGCAGGCGTTGATCATGTCCTTGAGCCGCGCCACCCAGGCCTCGGCATCCGCGTCGCAACGCGACAGGTCGGCCTTGGGGTAGGGCTGCAGCATCAGCGACCGATTCTCGTCTGTCGCGTCGGCGCGGCCGGCCAGCGGCGCGACCGTCTGCCAGAGTTCCTCGGTGATGAAGGGGATCAGCGGATGCGCGAGGCGCAGCACGGTTTCCAGCACCCGCACCAGGGTGCGCCGTGTGGCGCGCTGCTGCGCTTCGCTGCCGGTTTGTACCTGCACCTTGGCCAGCTCCAGATACCAGTCGCAGTACTCATCCCAGACGAATTCGTAAATCGCGCGGGCCAGCAGGTCGAAGCGGTAGTCGGCGAAATGCTGCGCCGCTTCCTGTTCGACTTTCTGCAGGCGGCTGACGATCCAGCGGTCGGCTGGCGAGAAGTCGAGGTAGCTGCCGGTGCAGGCGTTCGATCCGTGCTCGGCGAGGCCGCAATCCTGGCCTTCGCAGTTCATCAGCACGAAGCGCGAGGCATTCCACAGCTTGTTGCAGAAGTTACGGTAGCCCTCGCAGCGCTGCATGTCGAACTTGATGTCGCGACCGGGCGAGGCCAGCGAGAGGAAGGTGAAGCGCAGCGCGTCGGTGCCGAAGCCGGGAATGCCGTTCGGGTACTCCTTGCGCGTGCGCTTCTCGATCTTGGCCGCATCGCGCGGGTTCATCAGGCCCGTGGTGCGTTTTGCCACCAGTTCGTCGAGCGTGATGCCGTCGATGAGGTCGATCGGGTCGAGCACGTTGCCCTTGGACTTGCTCATCTTCTGGCCTTCCGCATCGCGGATCAGGCCGTGCACATAGACGTCCTTGAATGGAATCTTGCCGGTGATGTGCTTGGTCATCATGACCATGCGCGCCACCCAGAAGAAGATGATGTCGAAGCCGGTGACCAGCACGGTCGAAGGCAGATAGAGGTCGAGCGCGGGGTTCGACTTCGCCGGCCACTCCGGCGTCCAGTCCAGCGTCGAGAAGGGCCACAACGCCGACGAATACCAGGTGTCGAGCACGTCGGGATCGCGTTCGAGGCCGCCCGTGTAGCCGTCGCGGCGGGCCTCTGCATAGGCTTCGGCTTCGTCGTGGGCGACGTAGAAGCGGCCGTCGTCCGAGTACCAGGCCGGGATCTGGTGGCCCCACCAGAGCTGGCGCGAGATGCACCAGTCCTGGATGTTGTTGAGCCACTGGTTGTAGGTATTGACCCAGTTCTCGGGGACGAAGCGGATCTCGCCCGAGGCCACGCATTCCAGCGCCTTGGCGGCGATGCTGGTGCCATCGGCGCCGGGTTTGGTCATGGCGACGAACCACTGGTCGGTCAGCATCGGCTCGATGATGACGCCGGTGCGGTCGCCGCGCGGCACCATCAGCTTGTGCGGCTTCACGCTGTCCAGCAGTCCGATCGCTTCGAGGTCGGCGACGATCGCCTTGCGCGCCTCGAAACGTTCCATGCCGCGGTATTTCTCGGGGCCGTGCTCGTTGATGCGCGCGTCCAGGGTCAGGATGCCGATCGGCGCAAAGCCGTGCCTATGGCCGACCTGCCAGTCGTTGAAGTCGTGGGCCGGCGTCACCTTGACCACGCCGGTACCGAATTCCTTGTCCACATAGCTGTCGGCGATGATCGGGATCTCGCGCCCGCACAGCGGCAGCACGACATGCTTGCCGACCAGGTGGGCGTAACGCTCGTCCTCGGGATGCACCATCAGGGCGACGTCGCCGAGCATGGTTTCCGGCCGCGTGGTGGCGACGGTCAGCGAGCCCGCATCTTTCCCATTTGCATCGGCCAGCGGATAGCGGATGTGCCACAGCGAGCCGTCTTCCTCCTCCTGCACGACTTCGAGGTCGGACACGGCGGTCAGCAGCTTCGGATCCCAGTTAACCAGGCGCTTGCCGCGATAGATCAGTCCTTCCCTGTGGAGGCGGACGAAGGTTTCGGTGACGATCTTCGACAGCCCGGCGTCCATCGTGAAGCGCTCGCGCGACCAGTCGGGCGAGGTGCCCAGCCGGCGCATCTGCTTGGTGATGGTGTTGCCCGAGTATTCCTTCCATTCCCAGACTTTTTCGAGGAACTTCTCGCGGCCCAGGTCGTGGCGCGAGATGCCTTGGCCGTCGAGCTGGCGCTCGACCACGATCTGCGTCGCGATGCCGGCGTGATCGGTGCCCGGCTGCCACAGCGTGTTGTCGCCGCGCATGCGGTGGTAGCGCGTCAGCGAATCCATGATCGCCTGGTTGAAGCCATGGCCCATGTGCAGCGTGCCGGTGACGTTCGGCGGCGGCAGCAGGATGCAGAAATTGTCGGTCTTGGCGGTGTCGAGGCCGGCGGCGAAATAGCCGCGCGACTCCCAGATCGGGTACCAGCGCCGCTCGATTTCGGCGGGTTCGAAGCTCTTGGCGAGTTCCATAGGTCGTACGGGAAGGATCAAAGGACATAATTTTAGCGGAACGCGCTGCCGCGGCCGCCGTAAATATGCGGTTGCCGGGGGTTTGGGCTATCATTGCCGCCTCTCGAAGCATGGCCCCGATGGTTCCCGCTCCTTTCCAATGATCCGCAAGTTGTTGCGCCGCGTATTCCGTCGTGGCGAATCTCCGTCAGACAACGCGCCGGCCACGATACCCGTGGCACGCCACGGCATACGCCGCGACCATGTGTCGCTGGGCGCCCGGCGCACCTGCGAGACCCTGCAGCAGGCGGGTCACAAGGCCTATATCGTGGGCGGCGCGGTGCGCGACCTGATCGCCGGGATCGATCCCAAGGATTACGACATCGCCACCGATGCGACGCCGGAGCAGGTGCGGGCGCTGTTTCGCCGCGCGCGCATCATCGGCCGCCGCTTCCAGATCGTGCATGTCATGCAGGGCGGCGAGACGCTCGAAGTGTCCACCTTCCGCGCCGCGCACGACGTCAATACCGTCAAGGACGAGCATGGCCGCGTGCTGCGCGACAACGTCTTCGGTTCGATCGCCGAAGACGCCGCGCGGCGCGACTTCACGGTCAATGCGCTCTACTACGATCCATCCTCGGAGACAGTGATCGACTACCACCACGGCGTGGCCGACCTGCAGCAGAAGACCCTGCGCATGATCGGCGAGCCGAAGCTGCGCTACCGCGAAGACCCGGTGCGCATGCTGCGCGCCGTGCGGCTTTCCGCCAAGCTCGGGCTGACGCTGGACCCTGCGGTGCGCGCGCCGATTCGCGAGATGGCCGAGTTGATGGAAAACGTGCCGGCGGCGCGCGTCTTCGACGAGATGCTGAAGCTGCTGTTTTCCGGACATTCGGTCGAATGCGTCAAGCGTCTGCGCGACGACGGTCTGCACCACGGCCTGCTGCCGCTGCTCGATGTGATCCTGGAGCAGCCGCTGGGCGAGAAATTCGTCATGCTCTCGCTCGCCAGCACCGACAAGCGGGTCAAGGCCGGCAAGTCGCTGTCGCCCGGCTACCTGTTCGCCACCCTGCTCTGGCACGAAGTGCTGGCCGAATGGGAAGCCCGCAAGGCGCGCGGCGAAGTGCCGATTCCGGCGCTGTACGAGGCGATGGACGACGTGCTCAACGTGCAGGGCGAGAAGCTCGCGATCACGCGCCGCATCGCCGGCGACATCAAGGACATTTGGGCGCTGCAGCCGCGCTTCGAAAAGCGTGCCGGAAAATCGCCCTACCGCCTCATCGAACTGCCGCGTTTTCGCGCCGGCTATGACTTCCTGGCCTTGCGCGCCGAGAGCGGCGAGATCGACATGGAACTGGCGGATTGGTGGCGCGACTTCCAGAATGCCGACGGCGATGGCCGTGAAGCCTTGCTGGTGCCGGACAGCGGCCCGAAGAAGCGCCGGCGTCGCGTACGCGGCAAGAAGTCGGCGGGCGAGGGAGATTCCGCCAGCCCGGCGAGCAGCGAAGCCTGAAGTGGGCCGGCCTTGCTTCATCGCGCTGGGCGCCAACCTGGGAGACCCGGTGGCGACGGTGAAGGCGGCGATCCTTGCCCTGCGCGAGCTGCCGCAGACCGAATTCATCGCCGCGTCCTCGCTGTATCGCACGGCGCCGGTCGGACTCAAGCATCAGCCCGACTTCATCAACGCCGTGGTGGAACTGGTCGCCGTGTCGCCAGCGCCAACTCTTCTGGAGGCGCTGTTCGAGATCGAGGCGCGCTTCGGCCGCCAGCGCAGCATCAAGAACGCCCCGCGCACCCTGGATCTCGACCTGCTGCTCTACGGCGACGAACTCAGCGACGATCCGCATCTGACCCTGCCGCATCCGCGCCTGCACGAGCGCGCCTTTGTCCTGGCGCCGCTGGCCGAGTTGGCGCCACAACTGCTCATTCCCGGCCGCGGCCCGCTGGCCGACCTGCTGCTGCGCTGCGCCGACCAGCAGATCGAAAAGCTGGCGCGGACGGGCTGAGTCGTGGCGTCGCCGTTGCATATCCCGGTGGTCTGGCAGACGACGCTGCTCTTGACGGCCTCGAATGTCTTCATGACCTTCGCCTGGTACGCCCACCTGAAGAACCTCAACGACCGCCCGTGGTGGATCGCCGCGCTGGCGTCCTGGGGCATCGCGCTGTTCGAATACCTGCTGCAGGTGCCGGCCAATCGCATCGGCCACCATGAGCTGTCGCTGGGGCAACTCAAGATCCTGCAGGAAGCGATCACTCTCACGGTATTCGTTCCGTTTGCGCTGTTCTACATGAAGCAACCGCTCAAGCTCGATTTTCTGTGGGCGGGTTTGTGTATCCTAGGCGCCGTTTACTTCATCTTCAGAAATCCATGACCTATCCCCCATCCCCTTTCCCACGGAAAGGAGCGATCACGGTTCAGCCGCTGCGCGGCTTCCGGTTTATGAACGCGCCTCCTTGGGGCGGCCCTGCGGAGTCGCAATCATGACCTACCTCGCCAGCAACAAGCCGATCACGCTGCCTGAACTCGGGCGCATGAAGCACGACGGCCAGAAGATCGCCATGCTCACCGGTTACGACGCCAGCTTCGCCGCACTGGAGGACCGCTGCGGCGTGGATGTGATCCTGGTCGGCGATTCGCTGGGCAACGTGCTCCAGGGCAAGACCTCGACGCTGCCGGTGACCATGGAGCAGATGGTTTATCACACCGAATGCGTCGGCCACATGGCGCAGCGCGCGATGTGCGTGGCCGACATGCCCTTCGGCAGCTATCAGGAATCGAAGGAACAGGCGCTGCGAAATGCCGTGCGCCTGCTCGCGGCCGGCGCCGAGATGGTCAAGCTCGAAGGCGGCGAAGTGATGGCCGAGACCGTGCATTTCCTGGTCGAGCGCGGCGTGCCGGTCTGCGCCCACATCGGCCTGACGCCGCAATCGGTGCATGCCCTGGGCGGCTACCATGTACAGGGACGCGGCGAGGCGGGCGCGGCGCGCATGAAGCGCGAAGCGCTGGCGCTGGAACAGGCCGGCGCCGCGCTGATGGTGCTGGAAATGGTGCCGGCCCAGCTCGCCGGCGAAATTACCACCCTGCTCAAGGTCTGCGCCACCATAGGCATCGGTGCGGGCAAGGACTGCGACGGCCAGGTGCTGGTGCTGCACGACATGCTCGGCGTCTATCCGGGCAAGAAGGGGCGCTTCGTGAAGAACTTCATGGAAGGCGCGGCGAGCATCGAAGCCGCCGTGGTCGCCTACGTCGGTGCCGTCAAGGACGGCAGTTTTCCGGCCCCCGAACACGCTTACTGAAGCCCGCGTCAGACCATGCAGATTCATGAAACCATCGCCGGCCTGCGCGCGGCGCACGCCAATGCGGGGTCCGGTAAACGATTGGCGCTGGTGCCGACCATGGGCAACCTGCACGAGGGCCACATCGCGCTGATGACCCAGGCGCGGCACCACGCCGACCAGGTCGTCGCCACCATCTTCGTCAATCGCCTGCAGTTTCGTCCCGGCGAGGATTTCGATAAATATCCGCGCAGCTTCGCCGCGGACTGCGAAAAGCTCGCCGCGGCGGGCGTCGAGCACCTGTTCGCGCCCGACGAAACCGAAATGTATCCGCAGCCGCAGACCTACCACGTCGAACCGCCGCCCGAGCAGGCCGGCATACTCGACGGCGAGTTCCGCCCCGGGCATTTCCGCGGCGTCGCCACCGTGGTCATGAAGCTGTTCCAGATCGCCCAGCCCGACGTCGCGCTGTTCGGCAAGAAGGATTACCAGCAACTGATGGTTATTCGCAACATGGTGCGCGAGTTCGATCTGCCGATCGAAATCATCGGCGGCGAGACTGTGCGCGCCGCCGACGGCCTCGCCCTGTCCTCGCGCAACGGCTACCTGTCAGCCGCGGAAAGGGCGGAAGCGCCGCGCCTGTGCAGGGTATTAACCAAAGTCATAGACGCCGTACGTGGCGGCGCACGTGATTTTCCCCTACTCGAACAAGGGGCAATATCCGAATTACGGGCGAATGGCTGGGTGCCGGATTATGTTGCATTGCGTAAAAAACTTGATCTACAATTGCCGTCCGCTCACGATTCCGGATTGGTGGTGTTGGCGGCGGCGCGTTTGGGAAGCACGCGCCTCATCGACAATCTGGAAGTTTAGGTCACTGCGATGCGCTCATGCCGGTGGTGTGCCAGAAGCGAACGAGGCGGGAGTTTGATCCTTCGGGACGGCTCCCGGTTTATTGCCGCCTTTGCATGAGAAAGGTCTGACAATGCAACGCACGATGCTCAAGTCGAAACTCCACCGCGTGACGGTGACGCATGCCGAATTGCATTACGAGGGTTCCTGCGCAATCGATGAAGCCCTGCTCGAAGCGGCCGACATCAAGGAATACCAGCAGATCGACATCTACAACGTGAATAACGGCGAACGCTTCACCACCTACGCCATTCGCGCCGAGCGCGGCAGCGGCACCATTTCGGTGAACGGCGCCGCCGCACGCAAGGCCGCCACCGGCGACCTGCTGATCATCGCCACCTACGCCATGATGAACGAGATCGAATTGCAGCACTTCGAGCCCGATCTGGTGTACGTCGATGCCAGGAACCGCATCACCCACCATAGCCGGCAGATCCCGGCGCAAGCGGCCGCCTGATCCACCCCATCCGGCGATGCACGAGCCCACCCCTGCGGTGGGCTTTTCTTTTCTGGCGTCGCGCGCAGGCGCGGCGGCTATGGCTCGCGGCTCCGTCGCAGTGTATTCTTTCGGGCACAACAAGAAGAACTCAAGAGAGAGGGGAGACATGGCCAAGAAGATACTGATCGCCGACGACGAGCCGAATATCGTCATTTCGCTGGAATTCCTGCTCAAGCGCGAAGGCTACGAAGTGGTCGTCGCGCGCAACGGCGTCGAGGCCCTGGTGCGGGTTCGCGCCGAGCGCCCCGACATGGCGATACTCGATGTCATGATGCCGCAGCGCAACGGCTTCGAAGTCTGCCAGGACCTGCGCCAGGACCCCGAGTTCAAGGATCTGCGCATCATGATGCTGACCGCCAAGGGGCGCGACACCGAGGTCTCCAAGGGCCTCGCGCTGGGCGCCGACGTCTATATGACCAAGCCGTTTTCGACCCGGGAACTGGTCGCCAAGGTCAAGGCGCTGATCGACCGGGCCTGAGCGCCAGGCCGTCCGCCGATGCCGTCGTGAGTTCCCCGGCCAAACTGATCGTCGCTGTCGCCGTCGCCTGCGGTTTCCTGGTGGCCGTCCTGGCGGCCTTGTGGCTGGTGATCGGCTCGGGACTCGAAGCGCCGGAACAGGCGCTGCTGGCCGGCCTGCTCGAACGCCGCGTGGGTGCCTTGCTGATGATCTTGTTTGCCGCCTGGGTTTTCCTGTTCCTGATGCTGCGCGCGGCCTACGAGTTCCTGCTGCTGCCCTTGGCACGCGCGGCCGAGGAAGCCGCCGCCTTGCTCGAGCGACCGACGGTGCGCCTGAGCCCGCAAGGCAGCCGCGAGCTGCAGGACCTGATCGGCGCGGTCAACCGGGTTGCCGTCCAGCGCGAGGCGCGCGAAGCCGCCATCGAAGCGCAGATCCGCGCCGCCAACGCCGCCGCCGAGGCCGACCGCAACCGTTTCGCCGTGCTCATGTCGGAACTCGCCCAGGGCGTCATCGTCTGCAACCTCGACGGCCGTGTGCTGCTCTACAACCGCCGCGCCCGCGCCCTGTTCGCCGGCTCCCCGGGCCACGGCATGGCGGCGCTGGGCCTGGGGCGCTCGATCTACGGCATTTTCGACCGGCACCTGATCGCCTATGCGCTGGAGCACATCGCCGCGCGGCGCCGCAGCCACGGCCATTTCGTCACCGCGACCGAGTCGGGCCGCCTGCTGCGCGTGCTGGTGGCGCCAATTCCCGAAGCCGGAGCGGCAAGCGAAGACGGCGCGGGAGCAGGTCTCTCCGGCTACATGACGATGATCGAGGACATGACCGAGACCTTCGACAGCGAGTCCACGCGCGACCGCCTGTTGCAGGACCTGACCGAGAGCAGTCGCGGCCCGGTGGCGAACCTGCGCGCCGCTGCCGAGACGCTGTATGACTACGCCGACATGGACGCCGAGGACCACCAGCGTTTCCTGGCCGTGGTCCGCGACGAGGCCGAAGGCCTTGCCGGCCGCATCGAAGCGGCGGCGCGCACTTATGCGGCCGTGCTCAAGGCGCGCTGGCCGCTGGAGGACATGCTCGGCGCCGACCTGCTGACCGCAGCCTGCCGCCGCATCGCCGACCGCTGCCCGCTGCAGGTGAGCCTGGAGGACGTCGATGCCGGGGTATGGGTCAAGGTCGACGGTTTTTCGATGCTGCAGGCCATGAGCTACCTTGCAGCGCGCCTGCATGACGAATACCGGATCCGCGACCTCAAGCTGCGGCTGAGCCGCGATGGCGCCATGGCGCATATCGACATGATCTGGTCGGGCGTGTTCATGAGCACCGAAACCGTGATGCAGTGGGAACTCGATCCGATGAATGCGGCCGGGGAAGCCACGCCGCTGACGGTGCGCGACGTGGTCGAGCGCAATGGCGGCGAGGTCTGGTTCCAGCGCGACCACGCGTCCTACCGCGCCTTCTTCCGTTTCCTGCTGCCGGCCGTCAGGGCGCAGGAGGCCGGCGTTCCCGGCGCGGCGGGGGCCATGGCCGACAGCCGTCCCGAGTTCTACGACTTCGACCTGTTCAAGGGCGAGGAGACCGATCTGGCGCTGGACGACCGGCTCCTGGCGCAACTTGCCTACACCGTGTTCGACACCGAAACCACCGGCCTAGACCCTTCGGCCGGCGACGAGATCATCCAGATCGGCGCGGTGCGCATCGTCAATCGCCGCCTGCTGCGGCACGAGGCGTTCGACCAGCTGATCGATCCGCAGCGCAGCCTGCCGCCGCAATCGGTGAAGATCCACGGCATCACGACGGAAATGCTCGCCGGTCAGCCGCCGATCGCGCGCGTGCTGCCGATCTTCCGCGCCTTCGTCGCCGATACCGTGCTGGTGGCGCACAACGCGGCCTTCGACATGCGCTTCCTGGAACTGAAGGAAGCCGCCACCGGCATCCGCTTCGATCGTCCGGTGCTCGACACCTTCCTGTTGTCGGCCGTGCTGTTTCCGAACCAGGAAACGCACCGCCTCGAAGCCATCGCCGAACGCCTTGGCGTATCGGTGCTGGGACGCCACACCGCGGTCGGCGATGCCATCGTCACCGCCGAGGTCTTCCTCAAGATGCTGCCGCTGCTGGCGGAGCGCGGCATCCGCACCCTCGGCGCGGCACGCGAAGCCAGCGAGAAGACCTATCATGCCCGCATCCGTTACTGAAACCGACGCCTGCGACGCGGTATCGGTGAATCTCAACACCACGCTGTGCCGGCTGCCGCTGGCGCCGCCGGTGGTGGTCGATCCGGCGAGCACCGTGCGCGAGGCCCTGCGCGCCATCGACCTGCAGGGAGCCGAGGCGGCGGTGGTGGTCGATCCGACGACGGCCGTGCCGCTGGGCATCGTCAGCCTGCGCGACCTGATGCGCTCGATCGTCAACGACGACTGCGACCTGGCCGGCCCGGTCGCCGGCGTGATGACCGGCGGCCTGGCCAGCCTGCCTGCCGACGCCACGGTGCATCAGGCCATGGTGCTGATGTTCCGCCGCGGCATGCGCCAGCTGATCCTGACCGGGGCCGACGGGCGCCTGTACAACGTGGTCTCCCAGGGCGACCTGTACGGCATGCAGGCGGCCGACTCGGCGAGCCTGACCAATGCCATCCTGGCCACGCGCAGCATCCCCGAACTGGCGCGGCAGACCATCGCCGTGCGCCGCTTCGCCGCGCGGCGGCTGGCCGAAGGCGACGGCCCGGAAGCCCTGTGCGAATGGATTTCCGCGCTCAACGACCTGGTCGCGCTGCAGGCGATCGATCTCGTCGAAGGCGAGTTCGAACTGCCCTACGTGCCCTGGTGCTGGATCGTCTTCGGTTCGGAAGGCCGGATGGAGCAGACGCTGGTCACCGATCAGGACAACGGCATCGTGTTCGCGGCGGACTCGGCGGCCGAGGCGGAGAATCTGCGGCAGAAATTCCTGCCCTTCGCCCAGGCCGTGAATACGGCCCTCGACGCCTGCGGTTTCCCGTTGTGCACCGGGCAGATCATGGCCGGCAATCCGGCCTGGTGTCTTTCCTTCGACGAATGGAAACGCCGCTTCGAAGACTGGATCGTGGTGCCCGAGCCCAAGGCCCTGCTCAATGCCACCATCTTTTTCGATTTCCGGCCGCTCTACGGTCGCGAGGAACTGGTGACCGACCTGCAGGACTGGCTGCTGCAGCGCCTGAAGGGCAACGGTGCCTTCCTGCGGGCGATGGCCTGCACCGCACTGGAGCAGGAACCACCGCTCGGCTGGTGGCGCGACTTTCGCCTCGGTGGCGGCAAGGAATATCCCCATACGCTGGATCTCAAGGGCCAGGGCATACGCGTCTTCGTCGATGTGGTGCGGATATATGCGCTGGCACATGGCATCGAACCCACCAACACCGTCGAGCGCCTGCGCAGCGTGCGCCCGGCGCTGGGCATGCCGGTCGAGGAAGTGGCGGCGATGGCCGCCGCCTTCTACCAGATACAGCGCCTGCGCCTGCAGAACCAGGTGTCCGGCGAGTTTCCGGCCGCCGCCAACCGGATCAATCCCGATCGGCTGCACAAACTCGACCGGCAGATACTCAAGGAAGCCTTTCGCCTGGCGCGCACCCTGCAGCAGAGGTTGCGGCTGGACTATCTGAGTTGATATCCGATATCCGCGCCGCCGTTGCTTACCTGACCATGCCCATGAATCCCGACATCTTCCAGTCGGCCGACATTTTCCGCGATCGCTTCGAGCAGGGGCTGGTCAATCTGTTGCGCACCGGCGGCGAATTGGGCGAGGACATCCTGGTGCTGGCCAACGCCAATTTCGAGCCACGCATCTGGGCGCACCTGCACGGCGAACTGCGGCTTTGCTTCGCGCGGCTCGCTGCCGGGCAGGCCGCGGCGGCGCGGGAAGGACGTCCGCTGCAAGGCGCGCCGGACGACGTGGTGGCACTGCGCCAGATTCTCGACCATGGCTTCGAAACTCTGCGCCCGACCGAACTGCGTCGCGCCGGACCGTGGGAACTGCAGTTCAATCCGCTGCGGGCCTTTCGTCCGGCACGCCACGGCAATGCTGCCGTCACGGGCATCCGCGCGCCCTTCGAGACGACGCGTTTCCACTTCGACAAGCCCTTCCTGCGCCGGGAAATCATCTGGCAAGGCGCGCTGGGCGGCCGCGACGCGACGTTGTTCTACAACAAGTTCCCCTTTGCCGATTACCACGGCCTGCTGGTGCCGGACATCGGCGCCCATCGGCCGCAGTTTCTCGAGGCGGCGGACTTTGCCTGGCTGTGGAAGCTCGCGCGGGAACTCGGCGAACGCATGCCGGGCTTCGGCATCGGTTACAACAGCTATGGCGCCCATGCCTCGGTGAATCACCTGCACTTCCAGACCTTCCTGCGCACCGCGCCGCTGCCCGTCGAGGACGCACGCTGGAGCCACAACGGCGGCGCCGAGCCCTATCCCTGCCGCTGCCTGAGCTTCGACCGGCAGCAGGCGGCGTATGAATTCATCGCGGAGCTGCACGAGCGGACGATCGCCTACAACCTGATCCTTGCGGCGGGCAAGCTCTACTGTCTGCCGCGGCGCAAACAGGGCGAAATCGCCTATGCCCCCTGGCTGGCTGCGCTGGCCTGGTACGAAATGGCCGGAGGCTTTCCGCTGGCGGACGAAGCCGATTTCGCCCGGCTGGAACCCGCGGAAATCGCCGTGCAGATCGCGGCCGCGGACCTGCTTGGCTGCGACACGCTGTGCGCTCGATGATGGCCGTGCGCATCGAGCAGATTCGCCGCAGCCTGCGCGAGCAGGGCGCCCTGCCGTGCCACGAGGAGCGCATCCTCAGGTCATGGACGCGGGCGTTGCCGCTCGACAGTGGGCCGGTGCGGCCGGAGAATTATTTTCCATTGAGCATCCGCACCGCCTTGCCCGGCCTGGCGGCGCAACTTGCCGGCCTGGCGCGAGTGCGCACCGAGCACGCCGGCGATGATGGATCGGCGCGCCTGCTGGTGGAGCTTGGCGACGGCCAGGCCGTGGAGAGCGTGCTGCTGCCGCGCGACGGCGTCTGCGTCTCGACCCAGGTCGGTTGCGCGGTGGGCTGCACTTTCTGCATGACCGGTCGCGAGGGCCTGCTGCGCCAGCTCGGCAGCGCCGAGATCGTCGCCCAGGTGGTGCTGGCCCGTGCCCGCCGCAGGGTCAGGAAAGTCGCGTTCATGGGCATGGGCGAGCCGGCGCACAACATGGACAACGTGCTCGAAGCGATCGACCTGCTCGGCACCGCGGCGAACATCGCGCACAAGAACCTGGTGTTCTCCACCGTCGGCGACCGCCGCGTGTTCGAGCGCCTGCCGCAGGGACGGGTCAAGCCGGCGCTGGCGCTTTCGCTGCATTCGACACGCGCCGAACTTCGCGCGCAACTGCTGCCGAAGGCGCCGCGCATCGACCCGGCCGAACTGGTGGCGCTGGCCGAAACCTATGCGCGTGCCACCGGCTACCCGATCCAGTACCAATGGACGCTGCTCGAAGGCATCAATGATGGCGACGACGAACTCGACGGCATCGTGCGCCTGCTCGCCGGCAAGTACGCGGTGATGAACTTCATCCCCTGCAACGAAGTGGAAGAAGGCGCTTACCGCCGCCCTTCGCAGGAACGCACCCTGGCGATGTCGCTGCATCTGTATCGCCACGGCATCCTTGCCAAGCTGCGCCAGTCGGCTGGTCAGGACATAGACGGCGGCTGCGGCCAACTACGGGCGCGCAGCATCGCGCAAGCCGCCTGAAACTTCGGTCGAGTTTCCGGGCACCCCGCTCAGCGCCGCTTCGAGCATGTCGATGAATGCCCGCGTCTTCGCCGGCATCAGGCGCCGCCCGGGGAACACGACCCAGGCCGTGGGCGAGGGCATGCACCAGTCGGAAAGCACGCGCCGCAGTTCGCCGCGTGCCACGCTGGGCGCCGCAAAGTAGTCGGGCACGGCGGCGATGCCGGCACCGGCCCGCGCCAGGTCGTTCAGCAACTCGGGAGCGTTGGCCACCATCCGCGCCGGCGGCGCGCCTTCCCATTTGCGCTCGGCGCACATCAGCGTCCAGCCTGTCGCTTCGCCGTTGCGTCCAAGCAAGCGCAGCGTGTCGTGCTGGTCGAGATCCTCCGGCGACGCCGGATCGCCGCGTTCTGCCAGATAGGAGGGTGCCGCATAGAGGCCGCTGGGGAACACGGCGATGCGCCGCGCGGCAAGCAGCGTGTCGTCGGGCAGATCACCCATGCGCACCGCGAGATCGAAGTTCTCTGCGAGCAGATCGACGCGCCGTGGCGAGAGATCCAGTTCCAGCGACACCGCCGGGTGCAGCGCGACGAAGGCCGCCAGCATGTCGGTCAGCAGCAGGGTGGCGAAATCGCTGGGCATCGATACGCGCAGGCGGCCGCTGGGGCGCGCCTGGCGGTATTCGCTGAGCGCCTTGACGGCATCGACCTCGGCCGCCACCTGGCGCGCGTGTTCCAGTAGCTGCAGGCCGAACTCGGTCAGCGTGAGGCGGCGCGTGGTGCGCAGCATCAGGCGCTCGCCGAGTTGTTCTTCGAGGAAGGCGATGCGCCGCGACACCGTGGACTTCGGCAGGCCGATGCGTGTCGCGGCGCGGCTGAAGCTGCCGGCCTCGGCGACACGGGCGAAGATCAGAAGGTCATTGGGCTCATATTGTTCCATTGGTGGAACAATGTTATCCGATCCATGGGCTTCTGTTCTTGCTTGGAGATCAATAAAGTAGGCGCCAGATCATCAACCACCCAAGGAGAGCCCAATGAACATCCTGCAAATCAACGCCAGCGCCCGCCGCGAAGCCGCCAATTCGACCCGCGTCGCCAATTCCATCGTGGCGCGCCTGCAGGCGGTCGAGCCGGCGGCCAGTCTCACGGTGCGCGAGCTCGCCGTCACGCCGCATCCGGTGCTGGACGAAGCCGCGCTCGGCGCGCTGTTCACCCCGGCCGATAAGCGCACTGCCGAGCAGGCGGCACGGGTCGCCCTCGATGACGTGCTGATCGCCGAAGTCCAGGCTGCCGACGTGCTCGTGCTCGGCGTGCCGATGTACAACTTCGGCGTGCCGGTGCAGCTGAAGAACTGGATCGATGCCATCGCCCGCAACGGCGTAACCTTCCGCTACACCGAAAAAGGTCCGGAGGGCCTGCTCCAGGGCAAGAAGGTTTATGTCGCGCTGGCGCGCGGCGGCAGCTACCGCGGCACCGAGGCCGACAGCCAGGTGCCCTACCTGAAGACGGTGCTCGGCTTCCTCGGCATGAGCGAGGTGCATTTCATTTATGCCGAAGGCTTGAACATGGGCGCGGAAGCCGCCGAGCGTGGCTTCGCCCAGGCCGAAGCGGATCTTATAGCGGCTCTGGCCTGAGCCCATATCAGCGCAACGCATTCATCAACCCGATCAAGGAGATGTCATGACAAGCAAGCAAGTCCGCAGCAGCGAGTCGGTTCGCCAGTCGCGCGGCATCGAACGCCTGGTCGTCGGCAGACCCACATCGGATGGCGCCGGCGTCAAGCTGACGCGGGTGCTGACGCAGCCGCTGCAGCGCCGGCTGGACCCCTTCCTGATGCTCGATGCCTTCGCCAGCGACAACCCGGACGACTACATCGGCGGCTTTCCCGACCATCCGCACCGCGGCTTCGAAACCGTGACCTACATGATCGCCGGCCGCATGCAGCACCGCGACAGCGCCGGCCATGAAGGCCTGCTGGAAAACGGCGGCGTGCAGTGGATGACCGCGGGTCGCGGCGTGATCCATTCCGAGATTCCGCAGCAGGAGGCCGGCGTCATGGAAGGCTTCCAGCTCTGGCTGAACCTGCCTGCCAGGGACAAGATGAGCGAGCCCTGGTATCGCGATTTCGCCGCGGCCGAGCTGCCGCGCTTCGAAATCGATGGCGGGGCCGCCGTGACCGTGATCGCCGGCGAGAGCCATGGCGTCGCCGGTGCGGTGACGCGCGAAGCAACGGCGCCGCTGTACCTGGACCTGCACCTGCCGGCCGGTACGCGTTTCGCGCAGCCGCTGCCGGCCGGGCACAATGCCTTTGTGTATGTGTATCGCGGCGAAGTGCGGATCGGCGGAGAAACCCTGCCGGCACAGCGCATGGCGATCCTCGCCAATGAAGCGCAGGCCGACGGCGTCGTGATCGAGGCCGTTGGTGAAGCGAAAGCATTGCTGATCGCCGGCCAACCGTTGAATGAAGCCATTGCCCAATACGGTCCCTTCGTGATGAATACGGACCAGGAGATTTACCAGGCGCTGAACGACTTTCGGGATGGGCGCCTGGCCTGAGAGCCCGATTCAGGTCTATCCGGGAGCAATACCATGAACGATGCTTACAAGGCTCAGCGCTCCGGTCTCGGGTAGCCGGTGATTTCGCGTATCTCCCGATACAGCGGCTGCAGCCGCCGGTACATGCGGCAATAGACCTTGCGGTAGATCCGGTCGTAGATGCGCACGTGCTGCGGCTCGGGCTGGAACACCTGGCCGACGCGGGTCATTTCGCGCACGGCGGTGGCGAAGTCGGGATGCAGGCCGAGGCCGACGGCGGCGATGATGGCGGCGCCGAGGCCGCTGGTTTCAAAGAGATGCGGGCGTTCGGTGGGCAGATTGAAGATGTTGGCGGTGATCTGCAGCGCGGCATCGCTTTGCGAGCCGCCGCCGGAGACGCGCACGCGTTCGATGCGCGTGCCGCCGCGCCGCTCGATGCGCTCCTTGCCTTCGCGCAGCGCATAGGCGAGGCCTTCGAGGATGGCGCGGTAGAGATGGGCGCGGGTATGCACGTCGCCGAAGCCGATCACCGCGCCCTTGGCCTCGGGGCCGGGCACCTTGATGCCGGGGTTCCAGAAGGGTTGCAGCATCAGGCCCATGGCGCCGGGTGGCACTGCATTGACCAGTTCGTCGAACAGGCTCTCGGGCGCCACGCCGCGGGCCTGCGCTTCGATCTTCTCGTGCAGGCCGAATTGTTCCTTGAACCAGTTGACCATCCAGAAGCCGCGCGTGATCTGAATCTCGGTGTTGTAGTGGCCGGGCACCGCGGCCTGGTAGGGCGGGATGAAGGGCGTGGCTTCGAGGTAGTTCGGCGTGGTGGTGTTGATCGTGGCGGCAGTGCCGTAGGAGAGGCAGGCGATCTCGGGCGTCAGGCAGCCGGCGCCGATGACTTCGCAGGCCTTGTCGGCGGCGCCGGCGATCACCGGCAGGCCCTCGGGAATGCCGGTGTCGCGGGCCGCGGCGGCGCTGATGAGGCCGAGCCGGGCGCCGGCCGGAGCCAGTTCGGGCAGCATCGCGCGCTTGACCGGCAGGCATTGCCATTTCCAGTCCCAGGCGGCGGCCCAGCGTCCGCGCCGGTAGTCGAAGGGGATGTAGCCGACCTGGCTTGCCACCGAATCGGCGAAGCGGCCGGTGCAGCGGTAGTTGAGGTAACCCGAGAGCAGCAGGTACTTGTCGGTGCGCGCCCAGAGCGCGCTCTGGTGCTGGGCGATCCAGTTGGCCTCGGCTTCGCGGGCGAAGAAGCGGATGGTGTCGCGCATGCCGATCGCGCGCAGTGCCAGTTCCCACCACCAGGCCAGCTTCGGCTCGGCGTCGGCGCGCCGCTGGTCGAGCCAGACGATGGCGGGGCGCAGCGGCTGGCCGTGGCGGTCGAGGTTGATCACCGTGGCGCGCTGGGTGGTGATGCAGACGCCGGCGATCGAACTCCGCGGCACCTGGGTGTTGGCCCAGAGCCGCTGGCATGCGGCGCACAGCGCGGCCCAGAACTGTTCCGGATCGTTCTCCACCCAGCCCGGTTGGGGCGACTGGTAGCTGCTGATATCGACCTGGGCCTTGTCCACCAGGTGCCCATGCCGGTCGAATATCAGCGCGCGCACGCTCTGCGTGCCGGCGTCGATGGCGAGCAGGTAATCCTTGCTCACCGGACTACCCTCATCCCTGCCTCCTCCCCGCGGGAGGGGGTGATATGTCCCTCCGCAGGAGGGACGGTATCCCCCGGTGGGACAACGGTTCGCCGCTGCGCGGCTCCGGGTTGTGGCTGGCGTTCCACGGCCGGCTTTGCACAGCCGGCCGGCTCCGGCGGCGCGAAGCAGTGCTTCGCGAAACCCCGCCTTCGCCCCTTCGGGCGGCCGTGCGGGGCGCTCATGGCGGGCCGGGGTGCGGATGGAAACGTGGCATCGCCGTGCCGCCAGCGCCAACTCTTGAGCCGCTGCTATGCCGTCGCGATGACGGTCTGCTGCTGCTCGCCGAGGCCGTCGACGCCGAGCCTGAGCCGGTCGCCGAGCTTCAGGAAGCGGCCGCGGCCCATGCCGACGCCCTGCGGCGTGCCGGTGCAGATCACGTCGCCGGGCAGGAGCGTCATGAAGCGCGAGACATAGCTGACGATCTCGGCGCAGGAAAAGATCATGTCGGACGTGCTCGAATCTTGCATGCGTTCGCCATTGACGTCGAGCCACAGGCGCAAGGCTTGCGGGTCGGTGACTTCGTCCCGCGTCACCAGCCAGGGGCCGATCGGGCCGAAGCTGTCGCAACTCTTGCCCTTGTCCCACTGGCCGCCGCGTTCGAGCTGGAAGGCGCGCTCGGAGACGTCGTGGAACACGCAGTAGCCGGCGAGGTGGTCGAGCGCCCTGGCCTCGGTCACATGGCGCGTTTCGCGGCCGATGACCAGCCCCAGTTCGACTTCCCAGTCGAGCTTGCTGCTGCCGATCGGCATCAGGATGGCGTCGTTGGGGCAGCTGATGCAGGTGGTGGCCTTCATGAACACCACGGGTTCGGCCGGAATCGGCATCTTGGCTTCGAGGGCGTGGGCGCGGTAGTTGAGGCCGATGCCGACGATCTTGGAAATGCCGGTGAAGGGCACGCCGAGCCGCGGCGTGCCGCGCACTTTCGGCAGCGAGGCGGGATTCAGCGCACGCAGGCGTTTCTGCCCGGCCGCGGAGAGCTCGTTCCAGCCGATGCCGGCGACATGGGTCGAGAGATCGCGGAGTGTTCCGGCAGCGTCGATCAGGCCGGGTCTTTCGCGGCCCTTGGGGCCGAAGCGGACGAGTTTCATGCTGTCTCCTTGTAATGGGGTTTCAGGGTGCGGATTTCTGCTGCTTGCCGCGCCAGATGGCATCGGGTTGCTGTTCGAGGGTTTCCGCCAGCAGGCGCAGGGCATCGGCGGCGCGCGCGATTTCCTTCAGCGTGGCATTGACGTTGTCGACCGTGGGCGATTCCTGTTCGGTCAGCCGGCGCACCGCGCCGGCGGCCTTGGCCAGTTCCTCGCTGGCCTGGTTCATGCCGGCGACCAGGCGCGAATCGGGCTTGGCCAGTTCCGCCACGCGATCGGCGGCCGTGTCTAGCCTGGCCAGCGCGGCCTGGGCCGCCAGCAGCGCCTTCTGCATCTCGGTCAGGTTGCCGCGCACGTCATTGAGCAGCGGGCCGCTCTGGGCGTCGAGGCGCGCGGCGAGCGATTCGAGGTGGCGCAGCGTGGCGTCGAGACGCTTGGGCAGCTGTTGCGTCGCCTTGGCCGACATCAGTTGATTGACCGCGTCGCTGATGGCGGCCACGTCGGCGAGGAATTTGTCCATCGGAAAGCCTTCGAGCTTGGTCGCCAGTTCCTGCACGGCAGTGCGGATGGTCGGGATTTCGCTGAGTGCGGGATCGAGCGCGGCGAAGATCGCCGGCTTGTCCGGGTGGAAATCCAGATCGACATAGAGCTGGCCGGTGAGCAGGCTCTGCATCCGCAGCCGGGCGCGCAGGCCGCGCTCGACCAGTTGCCGCACCGTCGCGCGGTCGCGCAGGTCGACCGGACCGCCGCCGCGCGTGCGCACCACCTGGGGCTCCAGTTCGATCGTGACCGGCACCAGGAAGCGGTGGCTTTGCGGGTCGAGTCCGAGCTGAATCTGTGTGACTGTGCCGACCTTGACGCCGAGGAAGACCACCGGCGCGCCGACCTGCAGGCCCTGCGCCGCACCCTCGAAATACAGCACGTGCTGTCGCCGCTCGCCGAACCAGCTGCCGCCGGTCAGCAGCAGCGTGGTGACGACGGCCAGCGTCAGCGCACCGAGGACGAAGGCGCCGATCAGCGTCGGGTTGGCTTTGCGGCTCATGGACCTGCCCCCCGCCCCCCATCCCGAGGATGGGGGTGACATAGGTTCGGCCCCGCTGCGCGTGGCCTCCGGGTCATTGCCTGCGCCCCGCTTGGGGCGGCCGGGCGCCGGGCGCTCACGTGCTTCCTCCGCGGGTGAGAAAGTGGCGGACCTTGGGATGGCCGTTCTTCAACGCGTCCTGCGGATGTCCGGTGGCGATCATGGTGCGGCTTTCGGAATCGAGATAGATCGAATTGTTGCCTATGCTGAGTATGCTGGCCAGCTCGTGCGTGACGACGACGATGGTGGTGCCCAGGCTGTCGCGCAGTTCCATGATCAGCTCGTCGAGACGCCGCGCCGTCAGCGGATCGAGGCCCGACGAGGGCTCGTCGATGACCAGGATGTCGGGATCGAGCGCCATCGCGCGCGCCAGTCCGGCGCGCTTCTTCATGCCGCCGCTCAACTCGGCAGGGTACAAGTTCTCGCAGCCGGCCAGCCCGACCAGCGCCAGCTTGAAGGCGACGATCTCGTCCACGCGTGCCGGCGTCAGGCCGGTGTATTCGGCGATCGGCAGCGCGACGTTCTCCGCCAGGGTCAGCGAGCTCCACAGCGCGCCGCCCTGGAACAGGATGCCGAGGCGGCGCTTGAGCCGCTGCTGCGCCTCGGCTTCGGCATTCCAGAAATCCTCGCCGCTGTAGAGCACCGAGCCGGCCGCGGGCCGCTGCAGGCCGACCAGGGCGCGCATCAGCGTGGTCTTGCCGCAGCCGTTGCCGCCCATGACGACGAAAATGTCGCCCTTGTTCACCGTGAAGTCGAGGCCGCGCTGCACGATGAAATCGCCATAGGCCATGGCGAGATTGCGTACTTCGATGTGGGCCGTCTCTTTCATATGCCGAGCTGGTAGTAGACGATGGTCATGACGGATGCCGCGATCGTGATCAGCAGGATCGCGGTGACCACGGCGGAGGTCGCCGCATGACCGACCGCCTCGGCGCTGCGTCCGCACTGCATGCCGCGCAGGCAGCCGGCGAAGGCGACGATCACGCCATACACCGTGCCCTTGGACAGGCCGACCGCGAACTGCTTGAACTCCAGCGCGCGCAGGGTTTCCGTGTAGTACTCGAAGGCGCCGATGTCGAAGATGGCCAGCGACACCAGCAATCCCGCGAACATGCCGATGAAGGCCGAATAAAGCGTCAAGAGCGGCACCATCAGCATCAGCGCCAGCACGCGCGGCAGCACCAGGAAGTCGAAGGCCGAGATGCCGAGCGTCTTGTAGGCGTCGATTTCCTCATTGACCTGCATGGTGCCGAGCTGGGCGGCAAAGGCGGCGCCGGTGCGACCGGCGATGATGATGCCGGTCATCAGCGCGCCGACCTCGCGCACCATGCCGATCGCCACCAGGTCGGCGATGAAGATCTGCGCCCCGACCAGCTTCAACTGGTCGGCACCGAGATAGGCAAGGATCAGTCCGACCAGGAAGCTGATCACCGAAACGATGGGCAGCGCCCGCGGTCCGACTTCCTCGATCTCCAGCCACAGGTCGCGGGCGCGAAAGCGGGCGCGGCCGGCGACGAGGCGCAGTAGCGATAGCACCAGTTCGCCGAGAAAGCCCAGCATCTGCGGCGCGCCATGAACGAACTCCAGGGTGGCGGTGCCGACCTGGGCCAGCGCTCCCTGCGGACCCGGGTCGCGCGCGGCCAGCTTCTGCTCGGGAACCGCGGCCGCCATCGCCAGCAGGCGCTGTGCGCCGGGCGGCAGGCCGCTGCCATCGACCGCGATGTCGCGCCCCGCACAGGATCTGCTGATGCCGGAGACGAAGGTCAGCAGGCCGGAATCCCAGTCGTCGAGTTCGCTCGCATCGAAGCGGATCTGGCGCACCGGCGCCGTCAGCCGGGCTTGCAGGCTATCGGCAGCGGGCGGATGCTGGTCGATGCGCCAGCGCCCGCCGAGCACGATCACCAGTGTGGCGGGATCGTCGGCGCCGGACGGGCGAACATCGAGCTGCCATGCCTCCGCGCCGCGCATGGCCGCTTGCGTCGCGCTATTTCTTGCCCAGTCCGCCGAGCAGCGCCGCCACGGCCTTCTGCGGGCGCGTCACGGCAGGCTTTTCGGCGCCGGGTTCGACGGGGCCGAGCTTGCTGACATAGGGCTTGTTGGGGTCGAAGTCCAGGCGTGGCAGGCGCGGGTCGAGGCGCGGCACGTGGGCTGCCGGGGCCGGCAGGTGCGGCGGCGGGCGGCGGTCGTGCGGCTTCGTCTCGCGTTCGCGGCGGCGTTCTTCATGCTCGCGGCGATGGCCGCTGCCCGTGCGTTCGCGCCCGCGCTCGCGGTCGCGCTCCGGCGTCGCCGTGCCGAGATTGAAGCCGGTGATTTCGACGCGCTCGATCGGGCGCTTGATCAGCCTTTCGATGTCGGCCAGGCGCTGGCTTTCCTCGGGTGCAAACAGCGAGGTGGCATTGCCGGTCTTGCCGGCGCGCCCCGTGCGGCCGATGCGGTGGATGTAGTCCTCGGCCGTGTGCGGCAGTTCGTAGTTGATGACGTGGGGCAGGTCGTCGATGTCGAGGCCGCGCGCGGCGACGTCGGTGGCGACCAGGACGCGGATCTTGCCCGACTTGAAGCCTTCCAGCGCCTCGGTGCGCTGCTGCTGGCTCTTGTCGCCGTGGATCGCGTCGGCGGCAATGCCCTGGCGTTCGAGGTAGACCGCCAGGCGGCTGGCGCCGAACTTGGTGCCGACGAAGACCAGCACTTGCTTGGCATTTTCTTCGTCGTGCGTCAGCAGATGTACCAGCAGGCTGCGCTTGAGGTCGGAGGCGACCGGGTAGACGCGGTGGGTGACGGTCTCGGTGACCATGTTGCGGCGCGCGACCTCGATCAGTTGCGGCGCCTTGAGCATGGTGTCGGCGAGGTTCTTGATCTCGTTGGAGAAGGTGGCCGAGAACAGCAGGCTCTGGCGCTCTTTCGGCAGCATGGCCAGGATGCGCTTGATGTCGGGGATGAAGCCCATGTCCAGCATGCGGTCGGCTTCGTCGAGCACCAGCACTTCGACGGAATTGAAACTGACGCTTTTCTGCTGCACGTGGTCGAGCAGGCGGCCCGGCGTCGCGACGACGATCTCGCGCCCCTCGCGCAGTTCGGCGATCTGCGGCCGGATGTCGACGCCGCCGTAGATGCAGACCGAGCGCAGCGGCAGGTGCTTGCTGTAGGTGACCACGCTCTGATGCACCTGCATCGCCAGTTCGCGCGTCGGCGCCAGGATCAGCGCGCGCACCGGATGGCGCGCCGGCGACGGCGAGGAACTGGCGTACTTGGCCAGGCGCTGCAGCAGCGGCAGGGTGAAGCCGGCGGTCTTGCCGGTGCCGGTCTGGGCGCCGCCCATGACGTCCTTGCCGGCCATGATGATCGGGATGGCCTGGATCTGGATCGGCGTCGGCGTGGTGTAGCCGGCGTCCTTGATGGCGCGCAGCAACTCGGGCAGCAGGCCGAGTTGATCGAAAGTTGGTGCTGGCGGTACGGCGCTTGCGCTGCTGTCCTGGGTGCCGTCGACGGAATGGGTGATGCCTTGCGTGGTCGCGTTCAATTGAACTCCTGAATCGGCCTGCCCCTCGCGGGGAACCGGTTCAGGCGGCGAAGCGCTTGAGGGAAATGCGGCGGAATGCCGGACTGGGCGCCAACCGGCAGGGCGCGCCTGGCGCGTATTGTATTACAGGCGGCGATGCCCGCGCTGAAGCCTGTCGTGGCGCGGCCTGCGCCGTTGTCATGGCGTCTTGCCGAGCAGGCGCAGCGTGGCATGGAACAGCGGCTGATCGGCAGCGCCCAGCGCCTCGACGCTGGCCAGGTGATGGCGGCCGGGCAGGGGCAGGTCGTGGCCCAGGCAATGCGGCCAGGCTGCGCGTATCAGCCGGTTCTGGCGCCGGAACTCGGCGCTTTCCTCGCCGCCGACGGCGGTCAGCAGCGGCGCCGCGAGTTTCGGCCGGTAGGCGACCGGGCTGAGCCGCCGCGCCGCCGCCGCATCGAGGCCGAGGTCCTGCTGCAGGAAGGGCGTGCGCAGCAGAGGCTGCAGGTCGTAGATGCCGGAAACGCAGACCGCGCCGCACAGCAGGTCCGGCGGCAGGTCGGGCGCCAGCAGCGGCCAATCGGCGGCCAGCATCATCGCGGCGAGATGGGCGCCCGCGGAATGCCCGGCAACCGCGATGCGGCGCGCGTCGATGCCCAGTTGCGGCGCAGTGCGGTGCAGCCAGGCCAGCGCGCGCAGCATCTGCCGCACCATGTCTTCGATCGATGTGGCGGGCGCCAGGCCGTAGTTCGGCATGGCCACGGCCACGCCGGCGCGCACGAAGGCCGGCGCGAGAAAGGAAAAATCCTGTTTGTCGAGCGAGCGCCAATAGCCGCCGTGGATGAACACCAGCAGCGGCGCGTTGCGCGCGGCCGTCGGATAGAGATCGAGGGTTTCGGCGGGCGTCGGGCCGAAATAATAATCCTGCTCACAGCGCAACTCGGCGCGCGCCGCGCGCGATTCCTCGCGCCAGCGGGCGAAGATCTGCGGATGGTCGGGGATCGCCGCGCGGGCGTTGTATTCGCGGTCGAGTTGTTCGGGCGTCAGCATGCGGCGGTCCCGGTGCGGTGCGGCGTCCGGGCCTGGCGCATCGCCCCGGCTATTTCGCCGCGGCCTTGGAGGCGCTGCGTTTCAGCGCTGCGAGCAATTCGTAGAGCTGGCCGCGCTGTTTTTCGTCCATCCCGGCGAACAGCTCGACCACCCAGGTTTCATGCGCTTCGGCCATTTTGCGGAAGCTGCGGCGGCCTTCGCCGGTGAGCTTGACGATGTAGGCGCGCCGGTCCTTGGGGCTGTCCTCGCGCACCACCAGGCCTTCGGCGACCAGTTGGTCGGTGATCCCGGTCACATTGCCGCCGGTCACCATCATGCGCTTGGACAGTTCGCCCATCTTGAGGCCCTGCGGCGAGCGTTCGAGTTGGGACATCAGGTCGAAACGCGGCAGGGTAATGCCGAACTCGGCGCGCAGGCGCGAGCGGATATGGTTTTCGATCAGGTTGGTGCAGGCCAGGGTGCGCAGCCAGAGCCGGAGATCGGGGGCGTGTTCGGAGGTGGCGCGGGTTTCGGTGTCAGAGGCGGCAGCAGCGGGTTTCTTCGACATGTAGGTTGGGCGCCCGCAGGTGGAGCGCAATTAATATATCGACGCCTAAAATATCAAAAGCCGCTTATTTCCGCAACTGATATGAAGCCAGAATCTCGCGGGACGCCCGCGGATTCAGGCGAAATCGGGATTGAGCACGGCGCGCAGCACGGTCCGTCTTTCGCCGTCGCGCCCGCGGCGGGCAAACCACCAGACGGCGCCTTTCTTGATCGTCCAGTCGGCCTCCGTCCCGCCCAGTAGCTGGGCGGCGACGCGTCCCAGGGTCGGCTGATGGCCGATCACCAGCACCGCGCCGCTGTGGTGGGGCCAGCCGGCGACGGCGAGCACGTCGGCGACCGAGGCGCCGAGACCGAGTCGAGGCTCCACTTCGTAGGGCAGTTCCAGGGCGTGGGCGGTCTGTTGCGTGCGTTCGGCTGGGCTGACCAGGACCTTCCGCTTGTGCGGCAGGTGGCGAAGCAGCCAGCGCGCCACCTGCTTCGCCTGCTTTTCGCCGCGTGCGCTGAGGCGCCGCTTGTGATCCGGGAGAATGCCGTCGCCGTCTTCGGCTTCGGCGTGACGCCAAAGTATCAAGTCCATCCAAGTATCTCCAGTGAGAGGAGGCAATACTGAACCGTTGCCGTTACCTGCGTATTATCGTGCGCTGCCGGAGCCGAGCCGCGGCAGGCGCAGGCGGATCAGGTGCGCTCGCGCGCCGGCGATGTCCGCCAACAGCCGGGAGTAGCGCGGGCCGTGCCAGCCGCCGATCAGGGTGACTGCCTCGCGCAGGCGTGGATCATCGCCGGCGCAGTCCATCAGCAGGGCGCCGGCATTGGTCAGGTCGTTGAACTGGCCCAGCGTGTCCTGGGCCACGGCCAGACGCTGCAGCACGCGAGCGAATGTAGCTTCCGGCGCCAGGGGCGCAAAGAACTCCAGCGCATAGCGCAGACGCTTGACGCCGATGCGCAGGGCATGGAGCGATGCCGGATCTTCCAGCTGCGCCGCCGCGGCCAGGCGTCGCAGTTTCCGGCGCAGGCGCCGCAGGCGTTCCGCTGCGAAGCTTTGCAGCGGGATCACCGCGGCAGCGGGCGCCGGCTGCGGGTGCAGGGATTCGAGCGCGGCGAGCAGCGTGCGCCCATAGTCGGGCGCCGCGAGCAGGGTCAGCGCCTCTGCGCGAGCGGCGTAGCGGCGGTTGGTGATGTCGCTGGCCAGCGCCGGCAGCCGCGGCTCGTTGGGCAGCGCGGCCAGCACCGGGTTGGCGATTTCGCTCAGCAACACGTCGAGATCGCGCGCGCGGCCAAGATGCGTCATCAGGGCGGCGAGCGGCATGCGCAGCGACTCGGCGAGCCGCTCCGGCAGCACCGGGGCGAACAGCCGCAGGGCCGCACGCAGGCGGCGCGTGGCCACGCGCATCTGGTGTATGTATTCCGGGTCGTCGCTGGAGAGCGCGCCGTGATGATTCTGCTGCAGGTGCTCGAGGCAGGACAGGGCGATCCGGCGAAAGGCCTCGAACGGCGGCATCGCCGCCGACAGCGCCACGGCTGCGGCCTTGCACGGCGTCGGCGGCGTGGCGAGGTGCAGGCGATAGCCGCGCTCGGCCTTGGACAATACCGCTGGCGTCAGCACGATGCGTTGGGCGAGCTGGGTGGCCACCGCAAATATCGCATGCACCGGTGCCCCGGCAAGCTCCAGCTCCACTTCGGAGATGGCTTCGCGGCGGCCGTTGGCGATGATCCAGCCGCGATCCAGGGTCAGCAACACCGTGCCGGGAGCGGCGGCAAGCGTCCAGGTGATGCGGCGGAAACGCGTTTCGCAAATCGGCACGATGCGCGCCAGCAACTTCGGCCGCTGCAGCCATTCGCGCACTGCGGCTTGGTCCACGCCCGAAAAATCGAAATTTCCAGCGTAGGGGACTTCCCACTCGGGCCGGCTGGAGAGGCCGGCCGCCGAAGCGCCCGCCAGCTTGACCGTCTGCAGCCAGTCGCGCCCCTTGCGGCGCAGGCGCAGGGCGATGCCGCGGCGACGCAGGGAAAGATCGGCCGTGTCGTAGTAGATGTTGTCCAGCGTCTCGACCCGGCGTTCGATCGCCTGCTTCAGCAGCGGATGACGCAGGAAGCGGCCCTGATGGTCTTCTGCCAGCGCCAGCTTGAGTTCGACTTCTTCAGCCATGGCGGTGTCCTGACTGGAAAGTCTGCATTATCCATGAAGCGTGCATGAATATGGCGGCTTGTCGCCGCGGGCGCCCTATTCGTAGCGCAGCGCTTCGATCGGCAACAGGCGCGAAGCTTTGCGCGCCGGGTAATATCCGAAGAATATGCCGATCGCACCGGCGAAGCCGGCCGCCAGCACGATCGATCCGGCCGAGAGCTCGGTGCGCCAGCCGGCGAATTCGGCGATCGCCGTTGCGCCGCCGACGCCGAGCAGGATTCCGATGGCGCCGCCGATCAGGGACAGGGTCACCGCCTCGACCAGGAACTGGGTCAGGATGTCCCGGGCGCGGGCGCCGACCGCCATGCGCAGCCCGATCTCGCGCGTGCGCTCGGTCACCGAGACCAGCATGATGTTCATGATGCCGATGCCGCCGACCAGCAGCGAGACCGAGGCGACGGCGGCCAGCAGCAGCGACATCACTTTCGACGAGGCTTCCTGGGCCTGGAGGATTTCCGACAGGTTGCGCACGTAGAAATCGTCGTCCTGGGCGTTCTGCAAGCGGTGGCGCTGGCGCAGCAGTTCGCGCATGTGGGTCTCCGCTTCGGCCATGTTGGCGCCGTCCTTGGTCTTTACCATGATCGAACCGACGTTGCGGCCGGCGGCGTAACGGCTGGAGCCGAGCACGCGTTTCCTCGCGGTGCTGATCGGCATCAGGATGATGTCGTCCTGATCCTGGCCCATCATGTTCTGGCCCTTGCGGTCGAGCACGCCGATGATCGTCAGCGGCACCTTGTTGATGCGCACCACCTGGTCCACCGGGTTGGCCTCGCCAAACAGGTTCAGCGCCACGGTCTGGCCGATCAGGGCCACCTTGCCGGCGCCGTTGATTTCCGCCTGCTCGAAGCTGCGGCCTTCGATCACCGCCCAGTCGCGTACCTGGAGGTATTCCGGCGAGGTGCCGTAGAACACCGTGGACCAGTTGGCATTGCCCGCCACCACCTGTCCGCTGCCGCGCAGCGACGGGGCGGCGGCCTGGATTTCGTCGATTTCGCGGTTCAGCGCGTAGGCGTCGTCCTCGGTGATGGTCGGCTGCGAACCGCTGCCGCCGCGCGCGCCACCCGAGGTCATGGAGCCCGAGAGCACCATGATGATGTTGGAGCCGAGGCTCTTGATCTGGTCTTCGACGCGCGCCTGGGCACCGTTGCCGACGGCGATCATGACGATCACGGCGGCAACGCCGATGATGATGCCGAGCATGGTCAGCGCCGAGCGCAGCTTGTTGATGCGCAGGGCGAGCAGGGCGATGCGCAGGGTGGCGGCGAAGTTCATAGTTGCGCCGCCGCGTCCTTGGGCGCGTTGCTGCGGTCTTCGACCACCTTGCCGTCGCGGAAGGAAATGATGCGTCCGGCGAAGTCGGCGATGTCGTGCTCGTGGGTCACCAGCACGATGGTGATGCCCTCGCGGTTGAGCTGCTGCAGCAGGGCCATGATCTCGACGCTGGTGCGCGAATCCAGGGCGCCGGTGGGCTCGTCGGCGAGCACCAGCTGCGGATCGTTGACCAGGGCGCGGGCGATCGCGACGCGCTGCTGCTGGCCGCCCGAAAGCTGCGCCGGGTGATGGTCCATGCGCTCGGCCAGGCCGATCTGGATCAGGCGCCGTTCCGCGCGCGGGTGGCGTTCCGCCGCGGGCACGTTGCCATACAGCAGCGGCAGCGCGACATTGTCCAGCGCCGAGGTGCGCGCCAGCAGGTTGAAGTGCTGGAAGACGAAGCCCAGCTTGCGATTGCGCACCGCCGCCAGCTCGTCGCCGGAGAGCGCCGAGACTTCCTGGCCGCCCAGCCAGTAGCGGCCGGCGCTCGGGTGATCGAGGCAGCCGAGCAGGTTCATGAAGGTGGATTTGCCGGAACCCGAGGGCCCCATGACGGCGACGAACTCGCCGGCCGCAATGTCGAGCGTGACGCCGCGCAGGGCAGGCACCACGTTGCTGCCCATGACGTAATCCTTGGCCAGTCCCTCGACCCGGATCAGCGGTGCGCTCACTGCAATCCTAGAACAGTCGCGGGCCGGGCATGCCGGATGCCTTCGCCGCTGCCTGCTGGCCGACGATGACTTCCTGGCCGACCCGGACGTCGCCGGAAACGATCTCGGTCATGCTGCCGTCGGTGAGCCCGAGGCGCACCTCGACCGGCTTCGCCTTGCCGTCTTCGCCGACGATCCAGATGCGCCCGGCACCGCCGCCGGCGCGCGCTGCCTGGGACTCGCTGGCCAGTTCGTCGTAGCGCTTCTTCTGCTCGGGGGTGAGGATGGCCGCGATCTTCTCGCGGATCTCGGCACGGTTGCGCTCCTGCGCCCTGGTCTTCTCCGCGTCGGGCAGCTCGCGCGCGGCCCTGAATTTGTCGCGCATGGCCTCGAAGATCGCATCGACCTTGGACTGCTGATCGGTATCGAGCTTCAGGTCGGCCACCAGCCTGTCGCGCAGTTGGGCAAGCCCGCCGCTGCCTGCGCCGCCGCTGTTCGCAGGCGCTGCCGCAGGAGTTGGCGCTGGCGATACGGCGCTTGCGGTCGTGCCCGTCGACTTCTTCTCGTCGGCGGCGCCGCTGGGGCGGTAGCGCAATGCCGCATTGGGCACCTTGAGCGCCTTGTCCTTCTGCGCGGTGATGATGCGCACATTGGCGGTCATCCCCGGCAGCAAGGTGAGATCGGGATTTGCCGCGGAGATGACCACGGTATAGGTGACGACGTTGGAGACCACGGTGGCCGCCTTGCGCACCTGCCGCACCTCGCCCTCGAAATGCCTGCCGGCGAACGCGTCTACCGTGAAGCTGGCCTTTTGCCCGAGGCGCACGCGGCCCACGTCGGCCTCGTCGATCGAGGTTTCCACCTGCATGTCGGTCAGGTTCTTGGCAATGACGAAGAGTTCCGGCGCCTGCAGGCTGGCGGCCACGGTCTGCCCCGGCTCGATGCTGCGCTTGACGACGATGCCGTCCACCGGCGCCTTGATCGAGGTGCGTTCCAGATCGACGCGCGCCGCCGCCAGCTGGGCTTCGCGCTGGCGCACCACGGCTTCGCCGTTCTTCACCTGGGCCTCCGCCGAGGCCAGGGAGGCACGGGCCGCATCGAGGGTGTTTTGCGCCGTGTCGCGCTCGGCCGGGGAAATGAAGTTCTTTTCCACCAGGGTCTTCTTGCGCTCATAGTCGCGCTGGGCGTTGGACAGATTGGCGCGGGCGCGGGACACCTCGGCCTGCTGCACGCCCTGACCGGCGCGGGCCGCATCGACGTCGGCCTGGGCCTGGCGCACACGGTGTTCGTAGGTCTCCGGATCCAGGCGCGCGATCAACTGGCCGGACTTCACCGGCGAGTTGAAGTCGACCAGGATTTCCTTGATCTGCCCCGAGACCTGCGATCCGACCTGCACCGAAACCACCGGGTTCAAGGTGCCGGTGGCGGAGACGGCCGCCGTGAGCGGGCCGGACTCGGCTTTCGCCAGCTTGAATTTGGGTGCATCGGCGGGCGAGCCGTAGCTGCGCCAGGCCGCATAAGTACCACCGCCGACGGCGGCAAGGGCGAGCAGAAAAATGATGAGTGAACGCTTTTTCATCCGGCGATTCTAGCCGACGCCGGCAGTAGCACTGCAAGCCGCCTTGCAAGCAAATGTTTCCGCCGGAGTTCGAGCCCAATTGCCGCCCTGGCCGGCCTGACCTACGGCATAAGATTGCTGGGGCGCGGCCTTGTAATCGGTATTCGATGCGCGTAATCTTTAGACTTAAAATGAACGGGGCCGGCACGCCTCGCCAACCGAGGAGAAACCATGAAAACACCCAACAGACTGGCATGCATCCTGGCCCTGAGCGCTTCGCTTCTTGGCGCATGCGCGACGGACATGACGTCCAGCGTGCATCCGGACAAGGTGGTCTATCACATCAACGATTCGGCATCGGCCACCGCGGCGCTACGCAATATCGGCAACCACCTCGACGTCAATCCGCAGGCGCAGATCGTCGTCGTCACGCATGCCCTCGGGGTGGATTTCCTGATGGAAGGGGCCCGCGACAAGAACGGCAATCCCTACAACATTCCGGTCGAGGCGCTGACCGAGCGCGGCGTGACCTTCGACGTCTGCGAAATCACCCTCAAGAGCCGCAAGCTGGACCGCAAGCAATTCATTCCCGAGTCGAAGTTCGTGCCCTCGGGCGTTGCCGAGATCGGCAAGCTGCAGGCCAGGGGCGGTTTCGCCTACATCAAGCCCTGACGAGTCGAGCGCCGCATCGACCAGGCACTGCGCCGAGCGGCACAGCGCCTGGTCGTGACGGGTTCGTCAGCCGACGAATCCGGCATTGCCTTTCATGCCCAACAGCCTGGGCTGGTTGAGTTTGCGCGGCGTGATGGTTTTCTTGTCGCGCAGATAGCGCGCCACGACGTCCCACACCGGCTCGCCCTTGGCGCCTTCGGCCACCGGCGCCCAGCCGGCAACCTTGTATTTCCTGGCCGCCTCCACGGGCTTGCCGTGCAGGCGCATGTCGGTGATGCGGCTGCCCATCGCCGCATTCGGCGTGCAGGTGTATTGCAGGCCGCCGACCCTCACCATGTCGCCGCCCTGCTGGTAATAGGGGTCGGGATTGAACAGGTTGTCGCCGACGTCCTCGAGGATGGTCTTGATCTGCTCGCCGCTCATCTCGGTCAGCGTCGCGTGCGGGTAGGTGATCGCGGTCTGGTCCATCAGGTGCTCGAAGGTGATCGTCTGGCCGGGCAGGATCGTGGTGCCCCAGCGGAAGCCGGGCGAGAAGCCGATGTCGGCGCCCTGTACTTCCATGATGGCGTCGAGTATCAGCTGGTCCCAGCTGCCGTTGAAGTTGCCGCGCCGGTAGAGCAGGCCTTCGGAGACGGCGAGCTTTTCCTCCAGCCTGGACTTGTGCGGCGCGCGTGCCTTGTCGATCAGCGCCGCCATCTCGGCGTCCGCCGGCAGCAGATTGGAGAATATCGGCAGCAGCTTGTAGCGGAAGTCGGAAATCCTGCCGTTCCTGACGTCGAAATCCAGCACGCCGAGGAACTTGCCGTTCGAGCCGGCGTTGGTCACCAGGGTCTGGCCGCCGCCGTTCTTCACGATCGCCGGCTGCGGTACCCCATCGTGGGTATGGCCGCCGAGTATCGCGTCGATGCCGGTGACGCGGCTGGCCATCTTGAGGTCGACGTCCATGCCGTTGTGCGAGAGCACGACGACGACCTGGGCACCCTTGGCGCGGGCTTCGTCGACCGTCTTCTGCATGTTGTCGTCCTGGATGCCGAAGGTCCAGTCCGGCACCATCCAGCGCGGATTGGCGATCGGCGTGTAGGGGAAGGCCTGGCCGATCACGGCGACTTTCACCCCGTTCATTTCGCGCAGGCTGTAGGGCTCGAAGACCTTGTCGCCGAAGTCGCTGGTCTTGATGTTCTGCGCGACGAAATCGATCTTGCCCTTGAAATCCTTTTCGACGATTTCAAGGACCCGCTTGTCGCCCAGCGTGAATTCCCAGTGTCCGGCCATGATGTCCACGCCGAGCAGCTTGCAGGCATCGACCATGTCCTGGCCCTTGCTCCACAAGGCCGTGGCCGAGCCTTGCCAGGTGTCGCCGCCGTCGAGCAGCAGCGCGCCCGGACGGCCGGCACGCAGTCGCTTGACCAGCGTCGCCAGATGCGCGAAGCCGCCGATCTTGCCGTAGGTCCTGGCCGCCTTCTCGAAGTCCAGGTAGGTGAAGGCGTGGGCTTCGATGCCGTCGGGCTTGATGCCGAAGGCCTTGAGCAGGTGTTCGCCGACCAGATGGGGCGCCTTGCCCTGCGCGCCGCCGATGCCCAGATTGACGCTCGGTTCGCGGAAATAGATCGGCATCAGCTGGGCGTGGCAATCGGTGAAATGCAGCAGATGGACATTGCCGAATTTCTTCAGGTCGTAGAGGCTGTCGCCCTTGCCGGCAGCCCAGACCGAGCGGGCATCGAGAGCAAATCCGGCGGCGGATGCGGCGGCCAGGATTTGCAGGAATTCACGGCGATTCATCGAAGACATGACAGGTTCCTATGCATGGTCTCCCTAGGGGATACCGTACTCGCTTGCAGCGGAGGCTGATCCCACCAGGGGATACCGTCCGCGGCAGGGTGCCGCGGACATGAAATGCCTGGCTGCGGCCAGGCATTTCATGAGGGGCGCGTCTATTTGTTGACCGGCGACGCGGGGTCGAGCAACAAGGCGACCAGATCCTTGATCTGCTTTTCGCCCAGTGCACCGACACGCCCGAAACGCGGCATTTCGGAACACAGGTTGTGGGCCTTGGCGTTGTAGATCTTGGAATAGACGTACTTCTGGATATCCGGCGCGTTGCCGCGCAGTTTGCCGAACTGATACAGAGTCGGGCCGATCGTGCCGAAGGAAGTTTCGTTCGGGCTGATCCGGTGACAGTTGTAGCAATTGCCGCCTACCGGCAGGCCGGGCTGGTCGGACCAGGTGAAACCGCGGCCGCTCTGCGCGAGTTTCTCGCCGGCTTGCCAGTCGCCCAACAGCTTGCCGTCGGCCGGATACTTGACGTCCGCCAGTTGGTCGGCTTCCATCCGCTTCGCGATGTATTCGGGTGGCTTGTTGCCGGTGCGGTTGCAGATCATTTGCAGGCCATCTTCGGCCAGCCGGTCGATGGACGCCTGGCCTCGCGGCTGGAAGTCCTTGTTGAAGGCGGCGATGGCCTTGGCGCGATAGTCGCCATCGGCGACGGCGGGCAGGGCGATCATTAGGGTGGCGGCCATGCTTGCGGCCAGAATAATCTTCTTGGTCATGTCTGTCTCCCTCTTAGCGCTTGATGCCCGGGCCTTTGTAGACCTGGCCGTTGGCGTTGCCAATCATGTAAGTCAGCAGATACGCGATCGCGTCCGAGGCGTATTTCGGCTGGGGAAAGCGTTGCTGGCGGAAGCAGTCGCCCATGCGCCATTGATGGGTCAGCATCACGCCGCCCGTCATGCGATAGCCCGGCCAGCCCTGTACGCCCTTCATGGCGCCGGCAGCGGTGCCGAGATTGGGCAGGTTCTGCATGCGGATGCGCTTGCCGTCCGAGCCATGGCAGGTATTGCAGGAGAAATCGTAGGGTCCGGCACGGTAGGCGGCCATCGCCTTGCCGGTTTCATAGGCTTCGCGCACCTTGGGATCTTTCAGCGGCACGGCGATTTTCATGTTGCGCGAATGGCCGGCGACATAGGTGACCAGGTTGGTGATGTCGGGCGTGAAATTGGCGTTCGCAAACGGCTTGGCGGCTATCTCGTCGAACTTGAAGCCCTGTTTTTCGACCATGCACCAGACGATGCGGCGTTCGGCGTCCATCACGGCATCGGCGTCGGCAAAGTAGCGCGGCATCTTCACGTAGGCACCTTCGACCTTGCCCACACCCTGGCCGAGGTCGCAGCTTTCGGCCAGCGAGACGTTCTTCGGGCCGCGCTTGGTCTTCCACTGCTCTTCGCCCTTCATTTCGAAGAGCTCCGCCGGGTTGCTTTCCTCCATCTCGGCGCGGAACTTTTCGAACTCCAGGGTCGCGGCATCTTTTTCCTCTGCCGCCGGCGCCGGGGCCGTCTTTGCTGCGGGCTTCGCCGCCGGCTTCTTCGGTGTCTGGGCGAACGCGCCTCCCATGACCGCCAAGGCGCAGAGCGCGCCAATGAAGTTTTGCTTCATGTTCTCCTCCTGTCCTGTTTAGGGCTTGGGCGGGTATGTCCCACCGCGGTTTGTGTTATGTCCCTGCATGCCGCCGGAGCTTATTTCCGGCGGCGTGCGGGGATGAGGCGGTCAGGCTACTGCGGCTTCGTCGGTTCTCTTGTCGCCCTTGTTGTCGACCCAGCTGACGACAACCTTGTCGCCGACCTTGGCGCCCTTGACCTTGAAGCCGAAGACGGGGTTGCGCGAAACCGAAGTGCCGATCTGGCCATCTATCACTTTCTTGCCGCCGACCTCGACCGTCATCGACTGTATGAAGTGGGCGGGGATGGTCTTGCCGGCGGCGTCCTTGCGCTGGCCGGTTTCCATCGCGTGTCCCATCAGGATGCGAACTTCTGCGACGTCGCCTTTCATCTGGGCGCGAATTTTCATCGGATCTGCCATGGTGTCTTCCTTATATCCGTTGGGTTGGGTCAGCCGCCGCAGCCGCCGACAGTGACCTTGACTTCTTTTTGAGCCGTGTAGAACTTGCCGTCTGCCTTGGCGATCGCCTTGACCAGGGAGGTCTGGCCCATTTTCAGGCGTGCCGAAACGTCCGCCACGGCGCCGTTGGCGAAGTCGAACTGGGCGCAAAGCGGCTGTGGATTCTTTTCGACCAGGATTGCGATCGAACTGGTGTTCGGAATTTTGCTGACCACGTCCACGGGCACCACGGCACCGTTTTCAGCGATGTCAGGCACCTTAAGCATCAGGTCGTTGCTGTCGGCAGTTGTTGCCGCGCCGAGGCCCTTGAGCGCGCCGGCCGTGTCCTTGGCCTCAAAGGCGGCCTTGTTCCATTCCGCGGCATAGGCCGCGGTCGGCTTCAGCACGCCGGCCATGATTAGCGCAGAAAGCGCACCCAAGCTTCCTGCACCGCGCAGCACGGTTCTCCGTGTGACGTTCATTTCCATTGCTTTGTACTCCTCCGTGTCTATCAGATATCTGCCGATTTCCTGGGCAAACCTATCACTTTAGGTATAGAGAATAAAGTGCCATATGGATTGCCGAGCGATTCAGTTTTGCATACAAATTGCGCAAGGTAAATCGAAATAAACTAATTGAGCTAATCGCCCAAACAATGGAATAAAACCGCCTCCGCCATCGTCTTGTGGTGTGCTGCAATGCGTCAGGCGTACCGGTTTGTCAGAGCTCGACCTGGGTTCCGAGTTCGACGACGCGATTGGTCGGCAGCTTGAAGTAATCGGTCGCCGTGCCCGCGTTGCGGAACATCCACATGAAAAGTATTTGCCGCCACAAGGTCATGGCCGGCACGCGATTGGGGACGATGGTTTCATGACCGAGGAAGAACGAGCTTTCCATCATCTCGACCGGCGCCATGCCGTGACTGCCGCATAGTTCGAGCGCCAGCGGGACGTTGGGATCGTCCTTGAAGCCGTAATTCAGGACGATGCGGTAGAAGCCGTCGCTCAGCGCTTCGACCAGGATCCGTTCGCTGGCATCGACGTGGGGGATGTCCTGCATATTGACATTGAGCAGGATGACCCGCTCGTGCAGCACCTTGTTGTGCAGCATGTTGTGCAGCATGGCGCGCGGCACGCCGTCGGGGCGGGTGGTCATGAATATGCCGGTGCCGGCGACGCGGTGCGGTCCGCCATACCGCAGACTGGCGAGGAAGGCGTCGAGCGGTATCGAATCCTGCTGGAGCCGTTCGTAGAGCAGGGTGCGGCCGCGCTTCCAGGTGGCGAACAGCGTGAATATGCCGAGGCCGAGCACCAGGGGGAACCAGCCGCCGTCGAATACCTTGATCAGGTTGGCCGAAAAAAACGCGAAGTCGACCACGATGAACAGGATCAGGAACAATCCGGCCTGCAGCCAGTTCCAGTTCCACAGGGCGCGCACCACGACAAACGCCAGCAGGGTGTCGATCATCATGGTCAGGGTCACGGCGATGCCGTAGGCCGAGGCCAGGTTCGACGAGGACTTGAAGCCGAGCACCAGAATGATCACGGCCAGCAACAGCAGCCAGTTGATGTTGGGGATGTAGATCTGACCCTTTTCGCGCTCCGAGGTGAATTTGACCTGGAGCCGCGGACAATAGCCCAGCTGCATGGCCTGGCTGGTCAGCGAAAACGCCCCGGAGATTACGGCTTGCGAAGCGATGACGGTGGCGGCGGTCGCCAGGCCGACCATCGGATACAGGAGTTCGTCGGGCACCAGCATGAAGAAGGGATTCTTCACGGCTGCCGGGTTGTCGAGGATCAGCGCACCCTGGCCGAGATAGTTCAGGTAGAGGCAGGGAAATACGTATCCCAGCCATGCCCACTTGATCGAGCGCCGGCCGAAATGCCCCATGTCGGCATACAGCGCTTCGCCTCCGGTGATCGCCAGCACCACCGCGCCGAGGGCGAGATAGGCGTGGGAGCGGTTTTCGAGGAAGAAGTGCAGGGCATACCAGGGGTTGATTGCAGCGATGACAGCGGGGTGCTTGAGGATGTTCCAGATGCCCAGCACACCGAGCGTGCCGAACCAGAACAACATTACGGGTCCGAACAAGGCGCCGACGCTGGCCGTGCCGCGCGGTTGAAACAGGAACAGGCCGCAAAGCACCAGTATGGTGATCGGAACGATATAAGGTTTGAACATCGGTGTGGCGACTTCCAGGCCTTCGACGGCGGACAGCACCGACATCGCCGGCGTGATCACCGCGTCGCCGTAGAACAGCCCGGCGCCGAAGATGCCCAGCCCCGACAACAGCCACATCATCCGCGGTCCGGCGCCGCGGGTGCGCAGGGCGAGCGAGGTCAGCGCCATGATGCCGCCTTCGCCGCGGTTGTCGGCGCGGGTGATGAACATCACATATTTGAGCGATACCGTGATGGTCAGTGCCCAGAAAATCAGCGACAGAATGCCCAGCAGGTTGTCCGGCGATACCGCCACGGCATGGGGGCCGTTGAATACTTCCTTCATGGTGTACAGCGGGCTGGTGCCGATGTCGCCGTAGACCACGCCCATGGCCGCAACGGAAGCCGCGGCGAGGCGAGGCTTCAGGCTGCCCGGCGGATTATTATTGTTGCTCTGCACCATTTAATAATTATAGGCGCATTGCAAATCATGAGTTGCCGCGCCGCGGCGGCATCCCGATCATGACCCTCCTGAGCGGCGCCGTGCGTCGATGCGGCTTTTTCGTCTTCCGGTGGATTGTGGGACGCCCGGGTTTGTCGGATAATGCGCGCCTCGCGTGCCGCATGCTCAGTGCTGCGACATCCCGGGCCGGGGTGACGGAATCGGTAGACGTAGCGGTCTCAAACACCGCCGCCGCAAGGCATGGGGATTCGACTTCCCCCCCCGGCACCAACAATATTTCTCTGGCAAACCGGGCCGGGCCGGCAGGACGGACGCCGGCAGGAAAATCGGCGATATTCCGATTACACTTGGCTCCCGGTGCGATGTAGTGGTTTTCACGGAGGGGACGTAGTGATTGCGCGGAATGTTGGAGTTTCAATGACCGTCCTGCGGGCGTTGCCGATCTTCGAGATGCTCGATGACGAATGCCTGAAGCCGCTGACCCGCGTCGCGATGCTGCGCCAGATCCCGCGAAATACCGTCGCGCTGCATGCCGGCGACAGTACCGACAACATCTACTTCGTGCTTTCGGGCTCCTTGAAGGTGCAGGTCAGCGACGAGGAGGGCCGTGAGGTCATCCTGTCGATGCTCGGTCCCGGCGAGTTGTTCGGCGAAATGGGCGTGCTCGACGACCATCCGCGTTCGGCCACGGTGCTGGCCGTCGAACAAAGCGAAGTCGTGGTGATGGGCAAGGCGGATTTCAAGCATTGCCTGGTGGAAAATCCCGATGTTTCCCTGTTCATCATGCGCAACCTGACCAAGCGCCTGCGTCTGGCCGACCGCAACATCGAGAGTCTGGCGCTGCTGGATGTCTATGGACGCGTCGCACGCCTGCTGCTCGAGGCGGCAGAGACCATCGACGGGCGCAAGGTGGTGACGCACAAGTTGAGCAAACAGGATATCGCCAAGATGATCGGGGCTTCGCGCGAGATGGTCAGTCGCGTGATGCGCGACCTGATGGGCCAGGGCCTGATCCTGGAACGCGACGGGCAACTGGTTCTGGTCGATCTGGCGGCGTTCAGGCGCCATGGCGACCTGGACGTGGCGAATTGATCGTCGGCATCGCGGATGCGGCGGCGCCTGCGGCCTGAATAGCCGCTGCTCTGCTACCATGCGCGCCGGCCGATGCAGGGCCGGCCAAAGCTGCAAGCCCTTCCCCGCTTCCCGATGCCTTTCACACTCGCCGATTTCGATTACACGCTGCCGCCGGAACTGATTGCCCAGGCTCCCCTGGCGCAGCGTTCGGCGAGCCGTCTGCTGGTTGTCGATGGCGACCGTCGCAGCGATGGCCGCTTTGTCGATCTGCCGCAATGGCTGCGCGCCGGCGACCTGCTGGTGCTGAACGACAGCCGGGTCTTGCATGCGCGCTTGCTGGGACGCAAAGACAGTGGAGGACAGGTCGAAGTCCTGGTCGAACGCCTGCTCGACCACAACACCGTGCTGGCCCAGGTGCGGGCGAGCAAATCGCCGCAAGCCGGCAGCCGGCTGCGGCTCGAAGGCGAACTCGATGTCGAGGTGCTGGGGCGTGAAGCTGAGTTCTATCGCCTGCGCTTTGCCGACGATGCCGCCGAACTGATCGAACGCCATGGCCGGCTGCCCTTGCCGCCCTATATAGAGCGCCAGGCCGAAGTCCCCGACGAGTTGCGCTACCAGACCGTCTATGCGCGCGAGAAGGGTTCGGTGGCGGCGCCAACCGCCGGCCTGCACTTCGATCAGGAGTTGCTGGCGCGGCTGCGCCAGCTGGGAGTCGGCATCGCCTATGTCACCTTGCACGTGGGCGCCGGAACCTTTCAGCCGGTGCGCGCCAGCAAGCTGACGGAACACCGCATGCATACCGAGCGCTACGACTTGCCGCCCGCCACCGCGGCGGCGATTGCGGCGACCCGCGCCGGCGGCGGCCGCGTCGTCGCCGTCGGCACCACCTCCTTGCGCACTCTGGAATCCGCGGCATTTGCCGGGGACTTGAAAGTTGGCGCTGGCGAGACGGCGCTGTTCATCACCCCCGGCTTTGAATTCAAGGTGGCGGACATGCTGGTCACCAATTTTCACTTGCCCAAGTCCACCCTGCTGATGCTGGTTGCGGCGTTTGCCGGCATGGAGGAAATCCGCGCCGCCTACCGGCATGCGATTGCGGCGCGCTATCGCTTTTTCAGCTATGGCGACGCCATGCTGCTGCATCGAAGGCGGGAAAAATGAATTTTGAACTGCTTGCCAGTGACGGTGCGGCGCGACGCGGAACGCTGACGCTGGCACACGGCGCGGCGCCGACACCGACTTTCATGCCGGTCGGCACCTATGGCACGGTCAAGGCGATGTCGCCGGACGAACTGGTCGGCATCGGCGCCTCCATCGTGCTCGGCAATACCTTCCATCTCTGGCTGCGTCCTGGGCTGGAGGTGATCGCGGCGCACCGCGGCCTGCACCGCTTCATGGGCTGGAACGGTCCTATCCTGACCGACTCGGGCGGCTTCCAGGTGTTCTCGCTGGGCGAGCTGCGCAAGATCAGCGAGGAAGGCGTCAGGTTCGCCTCGCCGATCAACGGCGACCGGCTGTTCCTGACGCCGGAGGAGTCGATGCGCATCCAGCATGTGCTGAATTCCGACGTGGTGATGATTTTCGACGAATGCACGCCCTATCCGGCGGGCCTGTCCACGGCGGCGCAATCGATGCGGCTCTCGCTGCGCTGGGCCCGGCGCTCGCGCGACGAGCATGACCGGCTGCAGAACACCAATGCGCTGTTCGGCATCGTCCAGGGCGGCATGCACGAAAGCCTGCGCGACGAATCCCTGGCGGCGCTGGTCGACATCGGCTTCGACGGTTTTGCCATCGGCGGCCTCTCGGTCGGCGAGCCCAAGGAGGAGATGGCGCGCATCCTGACCCATACCGCGCCGCGCCTGCCGGCCGACAAGCCGCGCTACCTGATGGGCGTCGGCACCCCGGAAGACCTGGTGTATGCCGTGGGGCAGGGCATCGACATGTTCGATTGCGTGATGCCGACGCGCAACGCGCGCAACGGCTGGCTATTCACGCGCTGGGGCGACGTCAAGATCAAGAACGCCAGCCACAAGAACGATACCCGGCCGCTGGACGAGACCTGCGGCTGCTACACCTGCCGCAATTTCACGCGCGCCTATCTGCATCATCTGCATCGCGTCGGCGAGATCCTCGGGGCGCGGCTCAACACCATCCACAATCTCTACTATTACCAGACCCTGATGGCGGAAATGCGCCTCGCCATCGAGCAGGGCGACTTCGCCGGCTTCCGTCTCGGCTTTAACCGGGGGCGGGCTGGCGAGCAGGTATAATCCGCCGCTTAATTTTAGTTTCGGCGTAACGCCTGCATCGCAGGCGAGCCTTCATTGAAACGCTTTGTTTTAGCTTCGGCATAACGCCCGCTATCGCGGTCATTAGCCTTCACTGACACTCTGCTTCGCATCGTTTTGGACATTACTGGAGATTCATAGTGCTGATTTCAAATGCTTACGCACAGGCGGCCGGCGCCGCCGCCGCCGACCCGACGGGCGGCCTGATGGGCATGCTGCCCATTCTTTTGATGTTCATCGTGCTCTGGTTCGTCATGATCCGGCCGCAGATGAAGAAGGCCAAGGAACAGCAGAAAATGGTCAGCGAACTGGCCAAGGGCGACGAAGTGATCACCCAGGGCGGCATCACCGGCCGCATCGCCAAGGTGGGTGAAAACTACCTGAGCCTCGAAGTGGCCGAAGGCAAGGATGGCCCGGTGGTGATCACCGTGCAGAAGAACGCCGTGGGTGCGCTGCTGCCCAAGGGTACGCTGAAGAACCTGTAATTTTTCGGGCCGGCCGCGTCAAAGCGCGGGCCGGGTACCACGCCATGAACCGCTACCCCCTCTGGAAAAACGCCACGGTGCTGATCGCCCTGGTGCTTGGCCTGCTCTACACCCTGCCCAACTTCTTCGGCGAGGCGCCGGCCGTGCAGGTGGCCAGCGTCAAATCGACGCACAAGGTCGATGCCAAACTCCTGGCCCAGGTGGAAGCGGCGCTCAAGACGGCATCGATCGCCCCGCAAGGCATGGTGCTCGATCTCAACAGCGTGCGCGTCCGGCTGGCCGACACCGATACCCAGCTCAAGGCGCGGGACGCCATCGAGAGGGCCCTGAATCCGGTGGCGGCGGATGCGACCTACAGCGTGGCGCTGAACCTAGTCTCGGATTCCCCCAACTGGCTGAACAGCATCAATGCCCTGCCGATGTATCTCGGCCTCGATCTGCGCGGCGGCGTGCATTTCCTGTTGCAGGTCGATATGAAGGGCGCGCTGACCAAGCGCCTCGATTCGATCGGCGCCGATTTGCGCAGCCTGATGCGCGACAAGAGCATCCGTCATGGCGGCATCAGCCGCGAGGGGCAGACCGTGGCGATACGTTTCCGCGAGGCGGAGACCCGCGACAAGGCGCGCGGCGTCCTGGCCGACAGCCAGCCCGACCTGGAATTGGTCGACGCCCAGGACGGTGCGGATCTCAAGCTGGTGGCGACGCTGAAGCCGGTGGCGCAAAAGCGCATCCAGGAATTCGCCGTCAAGCAGAACATCACCACCCTGCACAATCGGATCAACGAACTCGGCGTCGCCGAACCGGTGATCCAGCAGCAGGGCATAGACCGGATCGTGGTGCAGCTGCCGGGGGTGCAGGACACCGCCAAGGCCAAGGACATACTCGGCCGCACCGCGACGCTGGAAGTGCGCATGGTCGATGACGAGGCCAGCGCCAATCCGAGCGTCATGGATCAGGCCGCCCGCGGCCAGCCGCCTCCCGGCACCGAATACTACGTCGAGCGCGGCGGCCGCGGCCTGCTGGTGAAGAAGCAGGTGGTGTTGACCGGCGAGCGCCTGACCGATGCCCAGCCCGGATTCGACAACCAGACCCAGGAACCGGCGGTGCACCTGTCGCTCGATTCCGCGGGCGCACGCATCTTCAAGGACGTGACGCGCGAGAGCGTGGGCAAGCGCATGGCCATTCTGTTGATCGAAAAGGGCAAGGGCGAGGTGGTCACGGCGCCGGTGATCCGCACCGAGATCGGCGGCGGCCGCGTGCAGATCTCGGGCCGCATGAGCACCGTCGAAGCCCACGATGTCGCCCTGCTGCTGCGGGCCGGCTCGCTGGCGGCGCCGATGGAAATCATCGAGGAGCGCACCGTCGGCCCCAGCCTGGGTGCCGAGAATATCGCCAAGGGCTTCAACTCGACGATGTGGGGCTTCATTGCCATCGCCGTGTTCATGATGTCCTACTATTTGCTGTTCGGCCTCGTCTCGGTGTTCGCGCTGTCGGCCAACCTGCTGTTCCTGGTGGCTCTGCTGTCGCTGCTGCAGGCGACGCTGACCCTGCCCGGCATTGCGGCCATCGCCCTGACCCTGGGCATGGCGATCGATGCCAACGTGCTGATCAACGAGCGCGTGCGCGAGGAACTGCGTGGCGGAAATTCGCCGCAGGCGGCGATCACCGCCGGCTACGAGCGCGCCTGGGCGACCATTCTCGACTCGAACATCACGACGCTGATCGCCGGCATCGCGCTGCTGATTTTTGGCTCCGGTCCGGTGCGCGGGTTTGCCGTGGTGCATTGCCTGGGCATCCTGACCTCGATCTTCAGTTCGGTCGTGGTCTCGCGTGCGCTGATCAACTGGATCTACGGGCGCCGCCGCAAGCTGGAAGCGGTGAGCATCGGGCAAGTCTGGAAACCGGGAGTCTGACATGGAATTTTTCCGCATACGCAAAGACATTCCCTTCATGCGCCATGCCCTGGTGTTCAACATCATTTCGTTGATCACCTTTTTGCTGGCGGTGTTCTTCCTGAGCACCAAGGGGTTGCATTTTTCCGTCGAGTTCACTGGCGGCACCCTGATGGAAGTCAGCTACGCCCAGGCGCCCGACTTGCGACAGATCCGCCAGCAACTGGAGTCCGACGGGTTTGTCGACCCGCAGGTGCAGAACTTCGGCTCCTCGCGCGACGTGCTGATCCGCGTCCCGCTGACCAAGGGCGCCGAGAGCTCCAAGGTCGGCGAGCAGGTCATGGCCTCGCTGATGAAAGTTGGCGCTGGCGCCGACCCGAAGGTAGTGCAGAGCAAGGCGCCGGCGACAACGCCCGAACTCAAGCGGGTGGAGTTCGTCGGGCCGCAGGTCGGCAAGGAACTCGCCGAAGACGGCGCGCTGGCGCTGCTGCTGGTGGTGGTCGGCATCATGCTGTATCTGGCCTTCCGCTTCGAATGGCGCTTCGCCCTCTCCGCCATCATCGCCAACATGCATGACGTGGTGATCATCCTCGGCTTCTTCGCCTTCTTCCAGTGGGAGTTCTCGCTGCCGGTGCTGGCGGCCGTGCTGGCGGTGCTGGGCTATTCGGTCAACGAGTCGGTGGTGGTGTTCGACCGGGTGCGCGAAACCTTCAAGAAGAAGCGCGGCATGACCACGCCGCAGGTGCTCGACCACGCCATCACCAGCACCATCTCGCGCACCATCATCACCCACGGCTCGACGCAGATGATGGTCACCTCGATGCTGATCTTCGGTGGCGCGGCACTGCACTACTTCGCCCTGGCGCTGACCATCGGCATCCTGTTCGGCATCTATTCGTCGGTGCTGGTGGCGAGCCCCCTGGTCATGTGGCTGGGCGTGTCGCGCGAGCAGTTCGTCAAGCCCAAGGTAGAAAAGCAGGAAGCCGTGGTCTGATGCAACGCATCCGCGTCTGGGATCTGCCGACCCGGGTGTTTCACTGGACTTTGGCGCTCTGCGTGGTCGGCTCCTTCGTGACGGTGAAAATAGGCGGCAATGCCATGGTCTGGCATGGGCGCATCGGCGTGACCGTGGTCGGTTTGCTGGCGTTTCGCCTGGTCTGGGGTCTTGTCGGCTCCACCTACGCGCGCTTCAGCCAGTTCGTGCCCAGGCCGCGCGCCATCAACGACTATATCCGCGGACAGTGGCAGGGCGAAGGGCACAACCCGCTCGGCGCGCTGTCGGTCTTGGCCATGTTGGGCACGCTCCTGCTGCTGGTGGCGACCGGCTTGTTCGCCAACGATGACATCGCCTTCGAGGGACCGCTCTACGCCCTGGTCGGCAAGGAGTTCTCGGATCGGGTGGCCGGCATCCATCGCCTGATCGAGCCCCTGACCATCCTTCTGGTCCTGGCCCACCTGGGTGCCATCGCCTATTACGTCCGCTTCAGGAAGCAAACCCTGATCATGCCGATGATCACGGGCTGGAAAGTTGGTGCTGGCGAGACGGCGAAGGGTGGCGGAGCGCTGGCCTTCTGCTTCGCGCTGTCGATTGCATTGGGCGCAGCCTACGGCGCCAGCGGCGCCTGGATCCCGCCCCCGCCTGCCGCGGCGCCTGCCGCTGCGCCGAACTGGTAAGACGCAACGGCCACCCGAAGATGGCCGTTGCGCTGTACCGATATTTTCGACGGCGAGATTTACTTCTTTTCTTCCTTGCGGAATTCGTCGTGGCAGCCCTTGCAGGCCTTGCCCAGATTGCCGAACTGGACCTTGACCGCAGCGGCGTCGCCGCTGGCGGCGACCCTGGCCATTTCATTGGCTTCCTTGTTGTAGGCGCTGCCGACTTCCTTCAATTTGGCGGCATCCTTGAACATTTCCGGCTTCACGTTGGTCTCGCGCCAGCCCTTGCCGGTGTCGGTTCCCGGCTGGAAGAGCCCGCCCGAACCTGAATTGGCGATCGCCTGAATCGTATTGGCGGCCTGGATCACCTGGTCCTTGTTGTAGCTGCCTTCGAGATTGGCCTTGATGCGGGCCATGCTCCAGCCCTGAGTCTGCATGACCGATTGGCGCCAGCGAATCTGGTCTTCGGCTTTGCCTATCGTTTGCGCCAATGCTGCGCCGGAAAGACCAATGGTGAGAGTGGCGACGACGAACTTGTTGAATTTCATGTGAACTCCTTTTTCTGTCGAGGGGAAGGCCAGCAGGTACCGGCATCCGGTATACGATCAGTGTCCGGAAATTATTCCATGCTTCCGTCAAAGGATAAGTGACCTGGGTTACGGACGCAGGAGCTCGCCGGGTATCGCCCAACATGCCGGAGATGGCATCGGCTATTCGATTCCCGTGGCGAAGAGGTGTTTGACGCGCAGCAGGCGCTTGCCGTCGGCCGCCAGTTCCAGAAGGCGGTCGATGTTGGGATGCTTGCCGGGATTCTGCCGTGCATCGTCCGTATGTTCGGCATACAGTTCCAAGCCTTTTTTGGCAGCCTCGGCGGTGATGGCGCCATAGATCTGCCCGAGATGGTTGTAGACGGAAAGCGAGCCGGTCTGGCCCGGCTTGTTCTCTATCGTCGCGGCAACCGCGCCTTCATTGTCCAGCAACTGGATTGCGGCCAGATGCGAGATACGGGGCAGCTGTTTGAGATTGTCGGCAAACGCCATGTCAGATCCGCCTGGCCAGTTCCGCCGCCCTGCCGATGTACGAGGCGGGAGTCATTTCGAGCAGGCGCTGGCGGTCTGCCTCAGGCAACGGCAGTTTGGCGATGAACTCGCGCAGGGCCTGTTGCTCGATGCCTTTGCCGCGCGTGAGTTCCTTGAGCTGTTCGTAGGGATTGGGCACACCGAAGCGGCGCATCACCGTCTGTACCGGCTCGGCCAGCACTTCCCAGGCCTGGTCGAGGTCTTCGGCGAGGCGCTGCGGATTGGCTTCGAGCTTGTTCAGCCCGCGCAAGGTCGAATCGAAGGCCAGCAGTGTGTAACCGAAAGCCACGCCCATGTTGCGCAGTACCGTCGAATCGGTGAGGTCGCGCTGCAGGCGGGAGATCGGCAGCTTTTCCGCCAGGTGGCGCAGCACGGCGTTGGCCAGGCCCAGGTTGCCTTCGGAGTTTTCGAAGTCGATTGGATTGACCTTGTGCGGCATGGTCGATGAGCCGATCTCGCCTTCCTTGAGCTTCTGCTTGAAGTAGCCCAGCGAAATGTACTGCCAGAGGTCGCGGTCGGCGTCGATCAGAATCGTATTGGCACGGGCCATGGCGTCGAACAGTTCGGCCATTGTATCGTGGGGTTCGATCTGGATGGTATAGGGATTGAACTCCAGCCCGAGAGACTCGATGAAGCGGCGGTTGAAGCGCTCCCAGTCGATATCCGGATAGGCCGCGAGGTGGGCGTTGTAGTTGCCCACGGCGCCGTTGAACTTCGCACTGAGCGATACCGCGGAAATCTGCTTGCGACTGCGGATCAGGCGCGCCGCGATATTGGCCATTTCCTTGCCCAGCGTGGTCGGCGTGGCGGGCTGGCCGTGGGTGCGGGCCAGCATCGGCAGTTCCGCCAGCTGATGGGCCAGGTCGCGCAGGCGGGCGATCAGGCGGTCGAGTTCCGGCAGCAGGCTGCCGCCGATCGCATCCTTGAGCATCAAGGCATGGGAGGTGTTGTTGATGTCTTCCGAAGTGCAGCCGAAATGGATGAACTCGCTGACGCGCATTACCTCCGGATTGCCTGCCAGGCATTCCTTGAGCCAGTATTCCATGGCCTTGACGTCATGATTGGTGCGGGCCTCGATGGTCTTGACGGCCTCGGCGTCCGCGACCGAGAAGTCGGCGACAAGCGAGTCCAGCTGTTTGATCGTGGCAGTCGAGAACGCCGGACATTCGGCGATTTCACCGGCGGCGGCGAGCGCCTTGAGCCATTCGATTTCGACCCGAATGCGGTTGCGGATGAGGCCATATTCCGAGAAATGAATGCGCAGGTTTTCGACCTTTGCGGCATAGCGACCATCGAGCGGAGAAAGGGCAGTGAGTGCGGTGAGTGTCATGTCTTTGGCGAGGAGAGGACGATGCGCGGGAGGCCCCGACGGCATGAACAATTTTAACATGCAGGCTGCCGCCCTCCGCTCGCCGGTCCGCGGCCACCAGCGGGCGGCGTGCTATAGTTTCCTTGCCCGAAACCTTGTGATTCATCCCAATGAAACTGATCGGTTCCCTTACCAGTCCTTATGTCCGCAAGATACGCATCGTGCTCGCGGAAAAGAAGATCGACTACGATCTGGTCATCGATTCGCCGTGGGCGGAGGGCAACCAGGTGACTGCGCTCAATCCGTTGGGCAAGGTTCCCGTGCTGGTGCTGGACGATAACAGCACGCTCTACGACTCCCGGGTCATCGCCGAGTATCTGGATATGGTGGCACCCAACAGTCGCCTGCTGCCGGCATCCGGCCGCGAGCGCATCAGCGTCAAGCGTTGGGAGGCCCTTGCGGACGGCGTGCTGGATGCCGCCGTGGCAGCGTTTCTCGAGGCGCAGCGTCCCCTTGGCGAGCGCAGTCCGTCATGGATAGCAAGGCAGCGCGGCAAGACCACCCAGGCGCTGAAAGCCATGTCGGAAGATCTGGGCGAGCAGCCCTGGTGCCATGGCAACAGCCTCTCGCTGGCGGACATCGCCGTCGGCTGTGCGCTGGGTTATGTATCCTTCCGCCTCGGCGACATTCGGTGGCGCGAGGACTACCCCAATCTGTCGCTGCTGTATGAAAAACTGATGCAGCGTCCCGCGTTCGCGGAAACCGTCCCGCCGGGCTGATTGCCGAATCGACCCGGGGCACCGCCGGGAAAGTCGGTCCCACCCGGATTCATTCTTCCACCGGGTTCTGGTCGGCAGTACCGTCGAGTCTCGCAATCAGGCGCGGTAGCAGCTTCTTTTCGGCTTGATGGGTGAGTTCTCCCATCAGTTGATCCGCCAATCCATCTGTAACTTTCAGGACCGCGTGCGGCAATTCCTGCTCAAGCCAGCGCGAAAGTTCCTCGCGCAAGGCATCGAGATGTTCCTGCAGGTGCGGCGGCGCGGTAGCCAGAGCGGCTTCCTGTTCCGTGACGATGTCGGTAAGGACGGGCAAATCCTCGTCGGGTGGCGGGACCTGAGGGGCCGCCGGTACCGAGCCGGCAACATAGGTCCGGTTGCGCCGAATCAGCGCATCGGCCTGGCGCAGGAGGTCAGCCGTATCGTCGTCGGCCATCTATTGGATGCCTCCGGAGATGTCGCGGTTGTCCAACGGATAACCACGTTCGCGATAAAAGCGGAAGCGTTCGCGACCGGGCAGGCGGTCGGCATCTTCGATGCTGACGATTTCGATCAGTTCCTCGAAGCGGCTGAAACCCGAGGGAACTTCGTCCGACAGATTCAGCAGGCATTCGTCGTGGAGCGGATGATCGAGCTCCGATGCGAAGACGATGGGAGTTTCTGCCGCCAGATCATTCTCGGCACGGCAGTGGGGCGTGAAGCCGGTAGCGGGTTGGGTCCACAGCAGGCGATCGAGATGGTCCCGGCGGTCGCCGGCTGGTACGTATACCAATACCCGCCGGCCTTCGCCGCTGGCGCGCTCCAGCCATGCGGCGACAGCCTGCAACCGGTCGCGCGCGCCATGGAGAAAGGTGATTCTTGTCATGCCCGCTTGCGCTTGGCTGCCGGTTTCGGGGCGCTTTTGGCGCGATCCATCAGGAAATGGCTGAGCAAGGGCACCGGTCGTCCGGTGGCGCCCTTGTCCTTGCCCGAACGCCAGGCGGTGCCCGCAATGTCCAGATGCGCCCAATGGTACTTGTCGGTGAAGCGCGCGAGGAAGCAGGCCGCAGTGATGGTGCCGGCAGGCCGGCCGCCGATATTCGCCATGTCGGCGAAGTTGCTCTTCAGCTGCTCCTGATAGTCGTCCCACAGGGGCATTTGCCAGGCGCGATCGTAGGCATCCTGGCCCGCATCGAGCAGCTCCCGGGCGAGGCCGTCGTTATTGGCGAGCAGGCCGGTGGCGACATGTCCCAGCGCAATCACGCAGGCGCCCGTCAGCGTGGCGATATCGACCACGCATTCCGGATCGAAGCGCTCAACGTAAGTGAGGGCGTCGCACAGGATCAGGCGGCCCTCGGCGTCGGTGTTGAGTATTTCCACGGTCTGTCCCGACATCGAAGTGATTACGTCGCCTGGCTTTGTTGCGGCGCCGCCGGGCATGTTTTCCGTGGATGGAATGACGCCGACGACATTGAGCGGCAGTTTCATCATGGCAGCCGCCTTGAGCGTGCCGAGTACGCTGGCAGCACCGCACATGTCATATTTCATCTCGTCCATTTCCGCCCCGGGCTTGAGCGAAATGCCACCGGAGTCGAAGGTGATGCCCTTGCCCACCAGCACCACCGGTTTGGCTCCGGAGACGCCTCCGGAGTGGCGCAGGACGATGAACCTGGGCGGCTCATGTGAGCCGCGCGCGACGGAAAGCAGGGTGTGCATGCCGAGCTTTTCCATATCGGCACGATCGAGAATATCGACGCCCAACGCGTGCGCCTTTGCGAGTTGCCTGGCCTGGTCGGCGAGGTAACTCGGCGTGCAGATGTTGCCCGGCAGATTGCCGAGATCCTTGGCCAGATCCATCCCGGCTGCAATCGCCAGTCCCTCAGCCAGTGCGTTTTCGGCGGTGGCAAGTTCATTGCGACGAGTGACGCAGAAGGTCAGTTTGCGCAGCGGGCGACGCACTTCCTCTTTCTTTGATTTGAGGCGATCGAAGCGGTAGAGGGTTTCCTGCACCACCAGTGCGGCTTGTCGAACTTTCCAGGCGACATCGCGCTTCTTGACCGCAAGTTCGGTTAGATAAACCGTGCCGTCGAAGCCCCCGGTTTCATTGAGCTGTCGCACCGCGGTGGCCAGGGCGGCCCGGTATTCTTTTTCGCGGAATTCCCTTTCCTTGCCAAGTCCCACCAGCAGGATGCGATCCGCTTCGACGCCGGGAACACTGTGGAGCAACAGGCAGCTGCCGCTTTTTCCCTCCATGTCGCCGCGGCGCAAAATATCGCTGAGAAACTGGTGGGCGGCATTGTCAATGACCTCCGCCGCTGCGGAAAGCTTTCTCGGTTCGAAGACGCCGACTACAACGCACGCGCTGCGTTGCTTTTCCGGGCTTCCGCTTTTTATGCTAAATTCCAAAATGCTCTCCTTGGAGGCGGCGGAAAATCGGAGAAATTGTTCTGTTTCGAGTGGTTTCCGCCAATACTGTGATTATTCCCCAAGTTTTCACCAAAAGTCAAAGCAGAAATCCTGTTACACGATGATTTTTCAGCGCGCCGCAATTAGGGAGTTCACCCAGACAGCGGTGGGGGTTTTTGTCGCCCTCTTCGCGATCCTGATGACCACCCAGTTGATTCGTCTGCTGGGGGATGCGGCAGGCGGAAAACTGGCTTCCGAGGCGGTAATTGCGCTGCTGGGTTTTCGTGCGATCAGCTATCTGCCGGTACTGCTTTCGCTGACCCTCTTCGTCGCGGTGTTGATGACGCTTTCGCGCTGGTACCGCGATTCGGAGATGGTGGTCTGGCTGTCATCCGGGATCCCCCTCACCGCCTGGGTCAAGCCGGTATTGAAGTTCGTTGGGCCGCCGGTGCTCGTGATAGCCGTTCTTTCACTGCTGCTGGCGCCATGGGCGACGCAAAAGAGCGAGGCGTACCGCCAAAGCATGGATCAGCGCGACGACGTGGCACGGGTATCCCCGGGCGCGTTCAACGAGTCGAGCGGCGCCGACCGCGTATTTTTCGTGGAAAGCGTTGCCGGCGAAGACGGAAAGGTAAAGAACGTATTCATCAGTTCCATCCAGCAGGGCCGGTTGGGTGTCATGGCGACGGCGCAAGGCCACACCGAGACCGTTCCCAACGGCGATCGTTTCCTGGTTCTGGATCATGGGCGGCGTTACGAAGGTACTGCGGGAACTCCGGAGTACCGGGTGATGGAGTTTGATCGCTATGCCTTGCGCATCGAAACCAAGGAAGCCCGCGGCTTTGAGGATTCGCCGCGCACCAAGCCGGTATGGGAACTCGTGCGAGATCCTCAGCCGGCCCATCTGGCCGAACTCCTGTGGCGTCTCGGCCTGCCGCTTGCGGCATTGAATCTGGCCGTTCTGGCGATACCGCTGGCATTCGTCAATCCGCGGGCTGGACGAACCAACAACCTAATATTCGCATTGCTTACCTACATGATCTACAGCAATCTGCTCAGTGTCAGTCAAGCTTGGGTTGCGCAAGGCAAACTGCGTTTCGAGATCGGCGTCTGGGCGGTTCACGTCGGCATGTTCGTGCTGCTGGTGGTGCTTTTCTATCGACGGCAGAATCCCCTGGCATGGGGGAAGCTGCGGTGGCGCTGAAACTCTACGAACGCCACCTGGCGCGTGAGATCTACGCCTCCACTGGCTTGGTATTGCTGGCATTCCTGATGCTCTTCGCGTTTTTTGACCTGATCCATCAGCTTGAGAGCATAGGCAAGGGCAGTTACCAGATCCAGCATGCGCTGGGCTACGTGATTCTGACCCTGCCCGGCCGACTCTATGAGTTGTTCCCGATCGGCGTTTTGATAGGCACGCTGTACGCCCTTACCGTTCTCGCGCGGCACTCCGAGATTACCGTGCTGCGCGCCGCCGGCCTCTCGACCAAGGATTTGCTGTTCACTTTGGCCAAGATCGGATTGGTGTTCTCTGCATTGACCCTGCTGGTCGGCGAGTTTGTGGCTCCGCCATCGGAGCGGGCAGCTCAGCAACTGAGGCTGGAGGCAATGGGTTCCCTGGTGGCGCAGGAGTTTCGTTCCGGCCTGTGGGTCCGGGACGAACGCTCGTTCGTGAATGTTCGCGAGGTGCTACCGGACGCGACTTTGCACAATGTACGCGTGTTTGAATTCGACGACCGGTTCCAGCTGCTCTCCATCACCCAAGCCGACGGAGGCACTTATCTCGGTGCGAATACATGGTCACTCGATGGCGTAGTCCGCACGGTATTTTCCGGCGATATGGCACACGTGGAAAAATATCGCGTGCTGAGTTGGAAATCAGCGCTCAATCCGGACCTGTTATCCGTGCTGTTGGTGGTGCCGGAGCGCATGTCGCTGGTCAATCTATATCTCTTTATCCGCCACTTGAGCGGCAATCAGCAAAAGACGGACCGCTATGAAATAGCGATGTGGAAGAAACTCTTCTACCCCTTGGCGGCGCTGGTGATGATGTCTCTGGCCCTGCCGTTTGCCTATATGCAGGATCGAATGGGCGCGGTGACCATCCGCGTATTTGCCGGCATCATGCTCGGTATCGGTTTCCACATGCTGAATGGCCTGTTTTCAAGTCTCGGCGTGATCAACAGCTGGCCACCCTTCTACTCTGCGATAACGCCGAGCGTGCTGTTCTTGATGACCGCCGCCGGAATGCTATGGTGGGTTGATCGGCGCTGAGGCAACCTTCTGTTGCTTGAACACCAATCGCGTCCCCGCCAGGCGATCATGGAGGAATTGGCGATCGCGATCGAACAAAGCCCAGAGCACTCCGGCACCAAAATAGAGGAGGCTGGGCCAGGCCAGAACATAACGCAGTGCGAGGCGCGCCGGGGATGGTTGAGCTCCGCTTGGCGTGGTCAGCCTGATATTCCAGGTCTGCATCGCCAGGGTCTGCCCGCCATGAATCCAGTACCAGAGAAAATAGGCGCCCAGCACGATGAACACGTGGCCGAGCAACACCCAACCCGGTAAGACGATGTCGAATCCCATTCCCAGGGCAAGGTGCGGCAGCATGAAGCTGACGGAAAGCACCCCAAGCAGCAGCAGGCTCTCATAAAGCATGCTTGCAACCCGGCGACGCAGGCTCGGCAGTTGGGCGGCGGTGGGCGCCGCTGCGGCGGACATGATCGCCGGCTAGCGTGTTGTCGCGGGAGCGACCGGGGCGACTGGCGGCGGTCCGTCCGATGGCATCGATGGTTTGGGCACAAGGGCTGGCTTCGAGGGCGCAGGGCGCGGCGTGGGCTTGCGCGCGGCCTCGGTCTTGAGGCGGGTTTTCTCGCTCTCCGGAAGGTCCTTGTACTCCTGCCACTTCAACTTGACCGCTTCCTTTTTTTCCGCGGGCGCTTTCTGCAATGACCTGTACTTGTCTCGTGCTCGCTTGCGCTCGTCGGGCGTGAGTTTGGCCCAATCGGTCATGCGTCGCTGCATGCGGGCCTGTTCACCGGGTGCCATGGACTGGTAGCGCTGTGCAATACCCAGCCACTTCTTACGTCGGAAGCCTTCCATGCTGTCCCATTCGCTGGAAAGCGGAGCGAGGACGCGCTTCTGCTCCGCAGTCAGCTCGGACCAGGACGGCTGCGAAAGCGGAGGAACTATGGCTGCATGGCTGGGCGGGAAGGCCAGCCAGAACGTTACTGCGAGGATGAGTCCGACGCGTACTCGAGCCATGCGTGGAAGCCTCGGTCAAGATAGGCGGCAGGGGGTAGTTCGTCGGCCAGCAGTGCGCTGTCGATTTCCTCGAATTCCCGGGCCTGCTCATAGGCATCCCAGTAGTAGGTTCCTACGGCGCCGACACTCAAAGCCACAACAGCAAGCAGGTTCCGCAGGTGCGGAAAAATTGCAAGTTCAACGCCGTGTCCAATTCCTGCGATGCGCAAGCCCATTACCGTCGAGCGCTGCCCATTCAGGGCTGTTTGACGGGCTTCATAAAGACGAGCAACCACCTTCTTGTCGAGAATATCCACCCCTTCGTTGAGGATCTGCCTTGTCTTGTAGCCAAATTCCGTATTTTCATTCATAGCTCTATGCCTTTTGCCCTGAGCGCTGCGGCCAGGGTATGCGTGGCGCGCGAACAGTGTGTCTTAACGCTGCCTTCCGTGCAACCCATTACCGCCGCGGTCTCAGCAATGTTCATTTCCTCCCAGTAACGCATCAGGAAGGCTTCACGTTGACGCGGCGGTAGTTTCTCGATCTCTTTTTCAATAATACCAAGGAGTTGCGATCTCTCCAGCTGCTGGTGCGGCGGAGCCAGGGCGGCTGATTCATTCTCTCCGGCCAAGGTTTCAAGCGGATCGGTATCGTCATCTTCATTCGGCGACAGGGATGACAGCAGCGTAGTCCACAAGGACCTTACCTTGGATCGCCGGTAACAGTCGCGAATGGCATTTTGCAGGATTCTCTGAAACAGCATCGGCCATTCCGCACCTGGGCGGTTGCCGTATTTTTCCGCGAGACGCATCATCGCATCCTGAACGATGTCCAGTGCGGTCTCCTCGTTTCGGATGGCAAACATGGCCTGTTTGAAGGCGCGCCGCTCTATGCTGGCAAGGAAATTGGATAGTTCGGTTCGGGAACTCAGGAGTGACTCCTGTCACCTTTCGGCAGTTTTCACTACGAAAGGCCAACTATATCCGCAAGGGATACCGTTTGCGGTACGGGCGCCGCAGACATAAATCTTGACCATTCGCGGGCGAGTCAGTAAGGTTATACGTTTCACTCGAAAAGTGTAACAGGTGTAATCAATGCAGCTAACCGGCGCGGAAATTGTAATCAGGTGCTTGCAGGAGGAAAAGGTCGAATACGTGTTCGGCTATCCCGGCGGCTCGGTCCTTTATATTTATGACGAACTTTTCAAACAGGACAAGTTCAAGCATGTCCTGGTTCGCCATGAACAGGCGGCCGTTCATGCGGCGGATGCGTATTCGCGCTCTTCCAACAAGATCGGCGTCTGCATGGTCACCTCGGGGCCGGGCGTGACCAACGCGGTAACCGGGATCGCCACGGCCCATATGGATTCAGTGCCGCTGGTTATCATCAGCGGCCAGGTACCTACGGCTTACATCGGCCAGGATGCCTTCCAGGAATGCGACACGGTCGGCATTACCCGGCCCTGCGTCAAGCACAACTTCCTGGTCAAGGATGTCAGGGATCTGGCAATAACCCTGAAAAAGGCTTTCTACATAGCCAAGACGGGCCGCCCCGGTCCGGTGCTGGTGGATATCCCTAAGGACATCACCAACCAGAAGTGCGAATTCGAATACCCCAAGACCATCGCCATGCGCTCCTATAACCCGGTGGTCAAGGGCCATAGCGGGCAGATCAAGAAGGCGGTGCAGATGCTGCTGGAAGCCCGGCGGCCGATGATATACGCGGGTGGCGGCGTGGTTCTTTCGGATGCGGCTGAAAGGCTGGTCAAGCTTGCCCGGACTCTCGGGTATCCGGTGACCAATACCCTGATGGGTTTGGGGGGGTATCCAGCGACCGACAAGCAATGGCTCGGCATGCTGGGCATGCATGGCACCTACGAGGCCAATATGGCCATGCAGAATTGCGATGTGTTGATCGCCGTCGGCGCGCGCTTTGATGATCGCGTAATTGGCAATCCGACCCATTTTGCCGAGGTTTCGCGCAAGATCATCCATATCGACATCGATCCCTCCTCGATTTCGAAACGGGTCAAGGTCGACGTACCCATTGTCGGTAATCTGCCTGATGTGCTTGACGAATTGCAGAAGCTTCTCGAGGCTTCTGCCGGAGTGCCTGATCCGAAGGCGCTCGCCGCCTGGTGGAAGCAGATCGACGAGTGGCGCGCCAAGAAGTCGCTCAAGTACAAGCAGGGCAAGGAAATCATCATGCCCCAGTATGTAGTGGAAAAGCTCTATGAAGTTACCGGCGGCGAGGCCTTCATCACCTCCGACGTTGGGCAGCACCAGATGTGGGCGGCGCAGTACTACAAGTTCGACAAGCCCCGTCGCTGGATTAATTCCGGCGGCCTCGGCACTATGGGCGTGGGTCTGCCCTATGCGATGGGCGTACGCTTCGCCAATCCGAAGGCGACTGTGGCGTGTGTTACCGGCGAAGCCTCGATCCAGATGAATATCCAGGAGTTGTCTACGGCCAAGCAGTTCCGCCTGCCGATCAAGATCATCAACCTGAACAATCGCTATTTGGGGATGGTGCGCCAGTGGCAGCAGATGTTCCACGGTAATCGCTACGCCGAGTCCTATGTCGATGCCCTGCCGGATTTCGTCAAGTTGGCGGAGTCCTACGGCCATGTGGGCATGAAGATAGAGCGTCCGGCCGACGTGGAGCCGGCGCTGCGCGAGGCTTTCACCAAGCACAAGAACGACCTTGTGTTCATGGATTTCCTCACCGATCAGACGGCCAATGTCTATCCGATGGTGGCGGCGGGCAAAGGTTTGTCGGAAATGATTCTGGCCGAGGAACTCTAAGCATGCGACATATCATTTCCATTCTTATCGAAAACGAGGCCGGCGCGCTTTCCCGTGTTTCCGGCTTGTTCTCCGCCCGTGCTTTCAACATCGAGTCGCTGACCGTGGCGCCGACCGAAGACGCCTCGCTTTCCCGCATGACAATTGTCAGTACCGGATCGGACGACGTCATCGAGCAGATCACCAAGCAGCTCAACAAGCTGATAGATGTTGTCAAGGTGGTGGATCTGTCCGAAGCTGCGCATATAGAGCGCGAGCTGATGCTGGTAAAGGTGCGCGCCGCCGGCAAGGATCGTGAGGAGATGAAGCGCATTGCGGATATTTTCCGCGGTCGCATCATTGATGTCACTGATTCGACTTACGTGATCGAACTGACGGGCAACGGCTCCAAGCTGGATGCCTTTCTTGAAGCCATTGATCGCTCCCTGATACTTGAAACCGTTCGCACCGGCGTTTCAGGCATCGGACGCGGCGATCGAATCCTCAAAGTATGAACTCTGGAACGAAGGAAAACGAATGAAAGTCTATTACGACAAGGATGCCGACCTATCCCTGATCAAGGGCAAGAAAGTCACTATCGTCGGCTACGGTTCGCAAGGCCACGCTCACGCGCAGAATCTCAAGGATTCTGGTGTCAAGGTGACGGTTGGTTTGCGCAAGGGAGGGGCTTCCTGGGACAAGGCGAAAAAGGCCGGACTCAAGGTCGAGGAAGTTGCCAAGGCGGTGAAAGATGCTGACGTCGTCATGATGCTGCTGCCCGACGAAACCATTCCTGCGGTCTATTACAGCGAGGTTGAGGGCAACATGAAGAAGGGTGCCGCGCTGGCCTTCGCTCACGGCTTCAATGTTCATTACAATCAGGTGGTTCCCCGCGCGGACGTGGACGTGATCATGATCGCCCCGAAGGGCCCCGGCCACACTGTGCGCTCCGAATATGTCCGGGGCGGTGGGGTGCCCTCGCTGATCGCGATTCATCAGGACAAGTCGGGCAAGGCCAAGGATATTGCCTTGTCCTACGCGGCGGCGAACGGCGGCACCAAGGGTGGCGTGATCGAAACCAACTTCCGCGAGGAAACCGAGACCGACCTGTTCGGTGAGCAGGCGGTGCTTTGTGGCGGCTTGGTGGAATTGATCAAGGCCGGCTACGAGACGTTGACCGACGCCGGTTATGCGCCGGAGATGGCGTACTTCGAATGTCTGCACGAGGTCAAGCTGATCGTCGATCTGATATTCGAGGGCGGCATTGCCAACATGAACTACTCGATCTCGAACAATGCCGAATATGGCGAGTATGTGACCGGACCGAAGGTAATCGGCGCCGAAGCCCGTGCCGCGATGAAGGATGCCCTGAAGGCGATTCAAGAAGGGGAATATGCCAAGAAGTTCATCCTTGAAGGCCGTACCAATTACCCGGAAATGACCGCCCGTCGGCGTCTGATCGCCGCCCATCCGATCGAACTGGTCGGCGAGCAGTTGCGCGCGATGATGCCGTGGATCAAGAAAAACAAGCTGGTCGATCAAACCAAGAATTGATTCCTGTCGTCGTATCGCAAAGGGCGCAGCTGTGCTGCGCCCTTTGTGTTTTCCGCGGTCGGAGCCGTGCAAGCGCCGAACGGGCTCGACGCGCAAGCAGTACGGCGCGTGTCGGTTGCCGAACCCCCATGAGCCGTTAGAATAGGCTACGTTCCCTTTTGTAATTCAACCATGCCGGCAATTCCACCTCGCAAGGCGCTGATGAATTCCGAGCTGCGTCGGCGCGGCATTTACCTGCTGCCCAACCTGCTGACGACGGCAGCTCTGTTTTCCGGTTTTTACGCCATAGTCCAGGCGATGACCGGACGCTTCGAGCATGCGGCGGTGGCAATTTTCATCGCCATGGTATTCGACGGCCTGGATGGCCGTGTGGCGCGCATGACGCGAACCCAGAGTGCTTTCGGCGCGGAATACGATTCACTTTCCGACATGGTGTCCTTTGGTGCGGCACCGGCGCTGATTGCCTTCGAGTGGGCGATGAAGGGCATGGGCAAATGGGGCTGGATTGCCGCGTTCGTCTATTGTGCCGGCGCTGCGTTACGCCTGGCCCGCTTCAATACCAATATTGGAATTGTGGATAAGCGCTATTTCCAGGGACTGCCGAGCCCGGCAGCGGCCGCGCTGGTTGCGGGTTTCGTATGGATAATCAACGACCTGAATATTTCCGGCGAAGATGTGCGCTGGTATGCGTTTGCCTTGACGCTGTTTGCCGGCATCACCATGGTCAGCACCGTGCCCTACTGGAGTGGCAAGGATATCAATCTGCGCCGCAGCGTGCCCTTCATCGTCCTTCCCGCCATCGTCCTCGGTTATGGACTCGTGTCGTCGTATCCGCCGGGAATTCTGTTCGCCCTGTTTCTTGCCTATGCCCTGTCGGGTTACGTCATGGCGCTGTGGAAGCGCAGTCGGCGGAAGCAAAACACCGGCGACAGCTGACAAAATCTGTTGCGCGACCAGAGCAATATCTTTATAGTCGTAGCTATGTTTGAGATGCTGGCTTTTCCCATACTGTTTCTTGCTCTCTCCGGCGTGCTGCTCGCACGCCTGCCGCTGCGCGCCAAGCTGCTTCCGCTGCTGCGCCGCGCGCGCTAAATACACCTCCCCCACAATCCGGTTGTTGACAGTGCCCGCGCCATGAGGGGCGGGATAAGCCATTTTTTGGTTTTAGTTGCGGTCGCTGCGCTCAATACGAATACGCCGGCGTCAGCCTCGACTGAAACTTGATTTTTCCCCCAGGAGAAAACCATGTCCAAGGAACAGTTGATCATTTTTGACACCACCTTGCGCGACGGCGAACAGAGTCCCGGCGCTTCAATGACCAAGGAAGAAAAGCTGCGGATTGCCCGGCAACTTGAACGGATGCGTGTCGACGTCATCGAGGCCGGTTTTCCCGCCGCATCCAACGGCGATTTCGAGGCGGTCAGGGCCGTTGCCGAAACCATCAAGGACTCGACGGTGGCCGGTCTGTGTCGGGCTTTCGACAAGGACATTGCGCGGGCGCTCGAGGCGGTCAAGCCGGCGAAATCGGGGCGCATCCACACCTTCATCGCGACCAGCCCGATCCACATGGAGAAGAAGCTGCGCATGTCGCCCGATGACGTGCTTGTCGCCGCCCAGCATGCGGTGCGCTTTGCGCGCAATGGAATCGACGACGTGGAGTTTTCCTGCGAGGATGCCGGACGCTCGGATCTGGATTTCCTCTGCCGCATCATCGAGGCGGTGATCAAGGAGGGGGCGTCCACCATCAATATTCCGGACACCGTCGGCTACAACGTTCCGGACCAGTATGCCGAACGTATTCGGCAGCTGCGCGAACGCATTCCCAATTCGGACAAGGTCATCTGGTCGGTGCATTGTCATAACGACCTCGGTCTGGCCGTTGCCAACAGTCTTGCCGCGGTGATGGCGGGTGCGCGTCAGGTCGAATGCACGATCAACGGCCTGGGCGAGCGAGCGGGCAATGCCGCTCTGGAAGAGATCGTCATGGCGGTGCATACCCGGCAGGATGTGTTTCCCTGCATTACCCGGATCGATACGACGCAAATTGTCGCGGCATCCAAGATGGTGTCGAGCATTACCGGATTCCCGGTGCAGCCGAACAAGGCGATCGTCGGTGCCAACGCCTTTGCCCATGAATCCGGCATCCACCAGGACGGGGTGCTCAAGCACCGTGAAACCTACGAGATCATGCGTGCCGAAGATGTGGGCTGGAACGCCAACAAGCTGGTACTCGGCAAGCACTCCGGTCGCACCGCGTTCAAGGCGCGCCTCAAGGAACTCGGCATCGAGGTCGAGAGCGAGCAGGTTCTGAACGCCGCCTTCACTCATTTCAAGGAGCTGGCCGACAAGAAACACGAGATTTTCGATGAGGACTTGCACGCGCTGATGAGCGACGAAATGGTCCTCACCGACGACGAGCACTACAAACTCGTGTCCTCAATGTTCCACTCGGAAACCGGCGAGGTGCCTCAGGCGCGGCTGACGCTTTCCGCCGGCGGCGCCGAGCAGCAGGCCGAAGCCAGCGGCAGCGGACCCGTCGATGCAACCTTCAAGGCGATCGAGGCCATTGCAGCGAGCGGTTCCGAACTGTTGCTCTACTCGGTAAATGCCATCACCACCGGCACCGATGCCCAGGGCGAGGTGACGGTTCGCTTGTCGAAAGACGGCCGAATTGTGAATGGCCAGGGCGCGGACACGGATATCGTGGTCGCTTCGGCCAAGGCCTATATCAACGCCCTGAATAAACTGCGTTCCGGGCAGGAAAAGCTCAATCCCCAGCTCTGATCGTTCTGGAGGGGGCGGTTGTGCGCGCGTGGCCCAGGCAACCGGCGAAAAGCAGGGTTGCCAGGGCGGCTTCAGCCATTGCCAGTGCCTGGCTCGCCCCCTGGTCGGATGCTGCACGCACCAGACCTTCGGTGACATAGGCCAGCGCCAGCATGGAGGTCCATTGGTGCGTGTAGCGTTTGCCGCGCAGGATGCCGAACAGCGGCAGCAACAGCGGCAGGGCTTTCAGCGCCAGCATCGAGCCGCCGGGACGCAGCGGAGCCAGCCACAGTTCCCATGCCAGGCAGAGAAACAGCAGGCCGACGAGGCTGGTGGATGCCAGGCGGTTGAACCATGGATTCATGGCGCGAGTCTTTTCGCCGTTTCGGCCAGTCGGCGTCCGAGCGCGACGGCAAGCAGCTTTTCATGTTCGCTGGCGGCCGTAGCCCCGTCGCCGCCGCTGACATGGCTTGCGCCATAGGGTGTACCGCCTTCGCGCGTCGTGGACAGCGCTGCCTCGGTATAGGGGATGCCGAGGATCAGCATGCCGTGATGCAGTAGCGGCAGCATCATCGACAGCAAGGTCGACTCCTGGCCGCCGTGCATGGTGGTTGTCGAGGTGAACACTGCCGCCGGTTTGCCCGCCAACGCGCCCTTGAGCCAAAGGCCGCTGGTCGAATCGAGGAAGTATTTCAACGGCGCTGCCATGTTGCCGAAGCGGGTCGGACTGCCCATTGCCAGACCGACGCATTCTTCTAGATCGCGGGTTTCGGCATAGGGTGCCCCTTCATCCGGGATAGCCGCGGCGGTTGCCTCACAAACTGCGGATACCCTGGGTACGGTGCGCAGGCGCGCAGCAATGCCGGGTATCTGCTCTATGCCACGTGCGATGTGGCGCGCCAATTCGCGTACCGAGCCATGGTGGCTGTAATAGAGCACGAGAATTTCGCGAGTGTCGTTTGCCTTCTGCATTTACCGGCCTCCAGTAGAATCCGATTATATGTGGCTCCTGGCACCCTTCCGGCTGATCGTGCGGACAATAGCTCGTTTCCACGACGAGCATTGCGTACAGACGGCAGCGGCACTGTCCTTCGCCACCCTGATCGGCCTGGTGCCGATGATCGCAACGGCGTTTGCGCTGATCTCCTTGTTCCCGGTCGGGGTCGGACTTGGTTCCGCGCTGGAGAAGTTTTTGCTGGCCAACCTGTTGCCTGAGAAGGCCGGCGCCATAATCGCCAAGTACATCGGGCAGTTTGCGTCTCGCGCCGGCCGCATGACCGTGCTTGGGATTGTGGTGCTGGGAGCTACTGCGCTGATGCAGATGCTGACCATAGAACGGGCTTTCAACCACATTTGGCGGGTCAAGTCCGGGCGTCCGCTGTTGCGACGCTTGGCCATGCACGGCCTGGCGCTGTTGCTCGGACCGCTGGTGTTCGGTGCCAGCATTGCTGCGATATCGTTCGTTGCGGGGGTATCGCTTGGCCTGGTCGACGAGCCGCGCTGGGTGAATGCCTTCGTGATCCGCGGTCTCCTGCCTTTCGCGTTCATGACCGCCCTGTTCGGTCTGCTCTATTGGGGCGTACCGAACAAGCGGGTAGTGGCCTGGCATGCGGGTCTTGGCGGAACGGTTGCGGCGCTGGGCTTTGTCGGTCTGCAGAAGTTGTTCACGCTGTATATCGCAACCGGATTCACGGTGAATGCGGTGGTTTATGGCGCTTTCTCCGCAATTCCGGTATTTCTGGTCTGGCTCTATGCATCGTGGAGCGTGATCCTGATCGGCGCATTGATTGTCGCCGAGTTGCCGCAGTCCGCACGTGCCTAATTTGCCGCCTGGTTGCGGGTGAATTCAAAGACTTCGACGCTGGAGGTTTCGATGAGGCTGCGCTGCGGCATGCATTCGGCAACGAGCAGGTTGTCCGCACGTTCCTGCAGCAAGGTGAACGGACGGGCATTGTAGTCACCCCGCATAGCCAGGATGGCTTCGCTGCGGTTGAGGCTTGGCAGCGGCGGAAGCAGCAAGGCCGGTACCGGTGGTTCCGAATTGCGATTGCCGAGAGCCTGTATTCTGACTGGTATGGCTGACGGTGCAAGGACCTCCAGCCCCAGTTCAAGTTGGCTGCTGCTTTTGCTGCGTGCCCAGCGCACCAGGCAAATCTGCCAGGCGGCGCCGTTGCCTGTGCGCAAACCTACGGCGCAGCCCGCTACGATCCCGGTGATCCCGCCGACGACATGTACGATCGCGTAGCCCGAGGGACCGTCGTTGAGTATCGTCCAATCGCTGTAAGTCAATTCGCAGGCGCAGGAATCCGCCTCCTGATGGGATCCGCTTTCCAGGGCCGACCAAAGGGAACTGAGCTGGGTGCAGACCTCGACTGGCAGCGATTGTGCGCGGCGATTGAAAGTACGCCGGCGCGGCGCCACCCAGCATTTGCGAGCCCGTTCCAGCGCATTGCGGTAGTCGGCCCCGGCGGCCTGCAGTGGCAACCCTAGCGATGCCGGCGGCACGCCGTCGTTAAGTTGGTCGAGATGTCGCGCCGCCTGTTCGGCAAGTTCGCCAAAGCGGAAGAACAGGCAATTTTGGCCCGCCGGCCTCATGCGTTCCAGCGCAACCGGCGGCTGATCAAGATTGGCGTCGAGCCAGAACCAGTCGCCGGCGCACTCCGGACAAGTCATGTCTATCCTGGCAAGCGCTGCGTGGGTCTCCAGATACTCGGCGAGGAAAACGATTTCGCGCGGCGCGAGCCCTTCGGGTTGCGCCGCGGTGAGCGCCAGCATGGCCCTGAAGCGTGCATGGATCGCGCTGATTTCGACGGGAAGGGTCGCCGTCGGGTCGACCGACTTATGGGCGCAATGATACAAAGCCTGGGCATTGCGCCAGAAACCCGTGGGCATCGGAATCGCCACCAGCAAGGCGGCAATGAATTGCCGCGACAGATTAAGCATTCCCTGCAGGCAAATCTGTGCGCTGCTCCGATGCACCCGGGCAAGTTCCTGCGGATCGGCCTCGCCCGCGAGCTTCAACCATGCTTCGCCCAGTTCCGCACGCAGGCTGATCAAGCCCTGGGCGACGGTTCCCAGGTGAAGCGGCAGGGGCAGCTTGACATCGAGCAGCATCGGTATCAGCGCATCGTCAATACGCGCGGAACGATGCTGGAGTAGTTCGTAGATCTTGAGGCGGTGCAGGGCGGGAAGTTCCAGCGCGTCGATCGCCGCGATGTGATTGCGCAAGGGGACCAGGTCAAGCAGGGGATCGTCCTGCGTTGGCTCGACGAGCCAATCCAGCACTTGCTGAAGCTGGATGGGGGGTGGAGTAGGGGTGTTCTTGCGGCGCATGATGATCTCAACGGCCGGGATCGAAGCATTATTCTAGTGGAATCCGGAAGTTTTATCTTAGGTTGAAAGGAATCCGGATGAGCAGTTTGCAGCCGACCGCGCCCGGCGATTTTTGATGGCCGCCTGATCGCGGTTCAGGTTTATCGGGAAGCCGATATTGTTCGTGTCTTTTCGAACGAACTTGGCGGGACGTCGAATTGGGTGCTTGTCCCAGTTGGCCCACCGCGTAGCGCTGGTGGGCGGCGAGGCCTTTTGCAGGCACGGCCGCCGGCATGGCGGGTGGCCCGGTCGCATCATGGCCAGCAAAATGGCCTGCGCTACGCCTTGTTTTCTCCGGGTTTTTGCAATAAAATCGCCGGCTTTCCGGCTTTTCAAGAGAACACCATGGTTGTTATTCGTCTCGCCCGCAGCGGTGCCAAGAAGCGCCCGTTCTTCAATATGGTGGTGGCTGATTCGCGCAACCGTCGCGATGGCCGCTTCATCGAACGCATCGGTTATTACAATCCCGTCGCCGCCGCCAACGAGCAGGGGCTGGTGATCAACACCGAGCGCCTGGCTTTCTGGCAGGGACATGGCGCCCAACTGTCGCCGACTGCCGCGCGTCTGGTCAAGCAAGCCGCGGCGACCAAGGCTGCCTGAATCGCATGATCGTATTGGGGCGCATAGTCGCCCCGTTCGGGGTGCAAGGCTGGCTGCGGGTTCATCCCTTCGGCGATGACCCCGAGGCCTGGAAGAAGATGCCGCAGTGGTGGTTTTCCGCGGATGTCGATGCCCCGGCAGAGAAGTGGCAGGCACGCGCGATCGAGGCGGTCAAGCGGCACGGCGATGGCGTCGTGGCGAAGTTGGTCGGCATCGACGATCGCGATGCATCCGAAGCGCTGGGCAGCTGTTATTTCGGTGCGCCGCGCGAGGCTTTGCCGGCGCCGGCGCAGGACGAATACTACTGGGCTGATCTGATCGGCCTGGCAGTGAGGAATATGCAGGACCAGCCCCTGGGCCGGGTCAAGTCTTTGATAGAGACGGGCGCGAATCAGGTGCTGGTAGTGGCTGACGGCGAGCATGAACGCTTGTTGCCCTTCGTCGAACAGGTAGTGAAGGCGGTGGATGTTGCGGGAGACCTGATCCGCGTCGATTGGGGCAGCGACTGGTGAGCTTGCGGTTCGATGTCATCACGCTGTTCCCCGAGATGTTTGCGGCACTTACCGCATCGGGAATAACGCGGCGGGCATTGGAGCGTGGCTTGTGGCAGCTCGAGTGCTGGAATCCGCGGCAGTGGACGCAGGATGTGCATCGCACGGTGGATGACCGGCCTTACGGCGGCGGTCCCGGCATGGTGATGATGGCCTCGCCGCTGGAACAGGCGATCGGTGCAGCCAAGGCGGCGGCAAAGGCGGCCGCAGGAGTTGGCGCTGGCGGTACGGCGAAAGTGATTTATCTATCGCCGCAAGGGGCGCCAATTGCCCAGCGGCGGGTGGTGGAACTGGCGGCAAGCTCGGGGGCGATTCTGCTCTGCGGACGCTACGAGGGAATTGACGAGCGGCTGATCGAGCGTTGTGTGGATGAGGAGTTGTCGCTGGGGGATTTTGTGCTTTCCGGCGGCGAACTGGCGGCGATGGCCTTGATGGATGCCTGCATCAGGCAGTTGCCGGGGGCATTGAATGACGAGGCTTCGGCGGTGGAGGATTCATTTGCCGCCGGCTTGCTGGACTGTCCGCATTACACGCGGCCGGAAGTGTATGAAGGATCAACGGTGCCGGAGGTCTTGTTGTCCGGCAACCACGAAAGAATCCGCCGCTGGCGCCTGAAGCAGGCGCTGGGACGGACCTGGCAACGGCGCCCGGATCTCCTGGAGACGAGGGTGTTGAGTAGTGAAGAGGCCGAACTGCTGGCGGAATTCCAGCGGCAAGGTAATTAGAAACGGCGCGTATCAGGACCTTGTCGGTCCTGCTCTGGGCGCAAGGTTGGCGGGCAGTAGCCGCAGCCATAAATGATGGAGTAAAGCATGAACCTGCTTCAGCAACTCGAAAACGAAGAAATCGAACGCCTGGGCAAGACCGTCCCCGCGTTCGCACCGGGCGACACCGTGATCGTCAACGTGAATGTGGTCGAAGGCGATCGCAAGCGCGTCCAGGCTTTCGAAGGCGTCGTCATCGCCAAGCGCAACCGCGGCCTCAATTCCAACTTCATAGTGCGCAAGATCTCGTCCGGCGAGGGCGTCGAACGCACCTTCCAGACCTATTCGCCGCTGATCGCCAGCATCGAGGTCAAACGTCGCGGCGACGTGCGCCGCGCCAAGCTGTACTACCTGCGCGATCGCTCCGGCAAGTCGGCGCGCATCAAGGAAAAGCTTACGCGGAAAGCGTAAGTTTTCAGAGTAGGCACAACGCCTGCGCCAGCAGGCGTTGAACGCCTGCTGGCGCAGAGATCGGAAGAGCACACCTCTGA
>JAMPYF010000019.1 GCA_023700805.1 Sulfuritalea sp. | reverse complement strand
CCCCCCCCTCGCCGGTGCGGATGCGCACCACCTGCTCGACCGCGGAGACGAAAATCTTGCCGTCGCCGATCTTGCCGGTGCGCGCCGCCTTGATGATGGCCTCGATGGCCGGTTCCACGGTCTCGTCGGCGACGACGATCTCGATCTTGATCTTGGGCAGGAAATCGACCACGTACTCCGCGCCGCGGTACAACTCGGTGTGTCCCTTCTGCCGGCCGAAGCCCTTGACCTCGGTGACGGTCAGTCCCGTCACACCGACGTCCGACAGCGCTTCGCGGACTTCGTCGAGCTTGAACGGCTTGATCACGGCTTCGATTTTCTTCATGTCTGGGTTCCCCTGATTCAGTACTCGTCTGGATAACGCGATGTTATCGGATAGCGCCAATCCTTGCCGAACCCGCGTTGCGTGACTCGGATTCCGACCGGCGCCTGACGCCGCTTGTATTCGTTCTTTTTCAGCATGCCGACCACCTTGCGCACCTCGGCCTCGGGATAGCCGCGGGCGATGATCTGGCGCGGACTTTCGTCGCGCTCCATGTAGGCCTCGATGATGGCGTCGAGCACTTCGTAGGTTGGCAGGGTGTCCTGGTCGGTCTGGCCGGGCTTGAGTTCGGCCGAGGGCGCGCGTGCGATGATGTTCTGCGGAATCACGTCGGAAACCGCGTTGCGCCAGCGCGCCAGGTCATAGACAAAGGTTTTCGCCACGTCCTTGATCACCGCAAAGCCGCCGGCCATGTCGCCGTAGAGCGTGGCGTAGCCGACCGCCATTTCGCTCTTGTTGCCGGTGGTCAGCACGATGCGTCCGGTGCGATTCGACAGCGCCATCAGCAGCATGCCGCGAATCCGCGCCTGCAAGTTCTCGTCGGTGGTGTCCCAGGCCGGCTTCGGACCCAGTTGCGCAAAAGTCGGCGCCAGCATCGCGGCGAACTGGTCCATTGCCGCCGCAATGGGAATCTCGTCGTACTGCACGCCGAGCCGGCTCACCATTTCGCGCGAATCGTCGAGGCTCATCTGCGCGGTCCAGGGCGAGGGCATCATCACGCAGCGCACCCGGTCGGCGCCCAGCGCATCGACCGCGATCGCCAGCGTCAGCGCCGAATCGATGCCGCCGGACAGGCCGATGATGGCGCCGGGAAACTCGTTCTTGCCGAGGTAGTCGGCCACGCCCAGCTTCAGCGCGGCATAGACCTCCGCTTCGCGCGAAGGCGGCTCGGCCACGGGGCCCGGCAGCAGATTGCCGTCGGCATAGTCGACGATTTCCAGGGCCTCGAGGAAGGCCGGCAACTGGTGCGTAAGGCGGCCCTGCCCGTCCAGTGCGAAGGAGGCGCCGTCGAACACCAGCTCGTCCTGTCCGCCCACCAGATTGGCGTAGATCACCGGTTTGCCGGTGGCCGCCACCCGGTCGCGCAGCACCTCATAACGCCGCGCCTGCTTGTTCATGTGGAAGGGCGAGGCGTTCAGCGTCAGGATAAGTTCCGCCCCGGCCACGGCAGCCGCTTCGGTGGCGCCGTATTCCCAGACGTCGGCGCAGATCGCCAGGCCGCAGCGGACGCCATTCAGCTCGATTACGCAGGGTTCGCGGCCCGCCGCGAAGTAGCGCTCTTCGTCGAAGACTTCGTAGTTGGGCAGGCGATGTTTGCGGTAAGTCGCCGCCACCCGGCCATTGAGCAGCAGCGACGCGGCGTTGTAGCGCTTGCTGGCGGATTCCTCGGGATAGCCGATCACGATCGGCAGTTCGGCGACGCGCGCCAGGCGATCCAGCTGCGCCGCGCAGGCGCGATAAAAATCCGGCCGCATCAGCAGATCTTCCGGCGGGTAGCCGGAGAGCGCCAGTTCCGGCGTCAGCAGCACGTCGGCACCCGCGTCGCGCGCGCGCGCGGCGAACTCGAGAATTCGGGCGGAATTGCCGGCAAGATCGCCGACATGGGCGTTGAACTGGGCTATGGCTACGCGAAGGCGACTCATGGCCTAACTATAACGGATACCCACGGATACCCGCGAATACCCGACCGGACGACCTGCAGTGAAAGCGGACGCGGCCTTGCCGCGCCCGGCTCAGAACGCCGGCTTTTCCTTGGCGCTCTCGTAGGCGGCGACGCCTTCCATGATTTCCTTCTTGGCGTCTTCGACGCCCAGCCAGCCCTGCACCTTGACGAACTTGCCGGGTTCGAGATCCTTGTAATGCTCGAAGAAATGCGAGATCTGGTCGAGCATGATCTGTGGCAGGTCGCGCGGGCTGTCCACGTTCCGGTACATCGGCGTCAGCTTATCCACCGGCACGGCCAGCAGTTTCGCGTCCTCACCCGCCTCATCGGTCATCTTCAGCATGCCAATCGGCCGGCAGCGCACCACCACGCCCGGCGGCAGTGCGAACTGGGACATCACCAGGACGTCCACCGGGTCGCCGTCGCCGGCAATGGTGTGCGGGATGTAGCCGTAATTGCACGGGTAGTGCATGGCGGTGCACATGAAACGATCGACGAAGATGGCGCCGGATTCCTTGTCGACTTCGTACTTGATCGGCTCGGAGTGCATCGAAATCTCGATAACCACATTGAAATCATTCGGCAAATCCTTGCCGGAAGGAACGCGATCGAGGCCCATGGCCACTCCTTATTGCTAAAGAGACAATTATAGCGCTGCAAGATTTCGCCTTCCTGACAGGCGGCAAGGCATCGGCATCGAGGGTTTGGGGACAAAAACCGCAAACTCCCTGTTGACAACGCGGCTCAGATCAATGAGAATCATTCGCATTACGTTTTGCATTGAACAGCGATCTGCGATGAAGACCGAAACCCCGCCAGCCAGCCTCAGGCCCGAACTGCCGCGCAGCAGCGCCGAGGCGCGGCGCCCGCTGGACAGCGCGGTCCTGCTCGGAGCCAAGGGCGAAGTCGAGATCGCCCATCAAGGCGAAACCTACCGCCTGCGGCGCACGCGCCAGGGCAAGCTGATCCTCACCAAGTAAGCCAGGAGCCATCATGTACGTCTGTATTTGCAATGCGGTCACCGAAAGCGATATCGGCAGTGCCGTTGCCGAAGGTTGCTGCAGTCTGCGACAATTGCGCGAGCAACTCGGCGTCGGTGCCTGCTGCGGTCGCTGTACGGGTTGCGCGCGCGACGTGCTGAAGAATTCCCTGCACGTTCACACGCCCCATCGACCCGCTTCCGCCGGGCAACTGGCGGCGGCCTGAACGACAAGAGGCTCCCCATGAAAGGCGACAAGAAAGTCATCCAGCTCCTCAACAAGTGCCTGGTCAATGAGCTGACCGCGATCAACCAGTATTTCCTTCACGCCCGCATGTACAAGAACTGGGGCTTTGACGCGCTGGGCAAGCACGAGTACCAGGAATCCATCGAAGAGATGCACCATGCCGATCACCTGATCGAGCGCGTATTGTTCCTCGAAGGCCTGCCCAACCTGCAGGCGCTGAACAAGCTGAACATCGGCGAGAACGTGCCCGAGTGCCTGGCCGGCGACCTCAAGTTGGAGCAGGGTGCGCACGCCGACACCAAGGCGGCGATCACCTACTGCGAGAGTGTGCATGACTATGTCACGCGCGAACTTCTGGAAGACATTCTGGAAGACACCGAAGAGCACATCGACTACCTCGAAACCCAGCTCGAACTGATCGAAAAAGTCGGCGTGCAGAACTACCTGCAATCGGCGATGGGAGAGTCGCCCGCATCCTAGCCACACCCATCGGCGCCAGCGCCCCAGCAGGCGCCGCCTTTTCCCAGCCAGCCAGCCCAGCCATCCCGAATGGCGGCAAGCCAGCCAAAGATTGATTTTCGTTTCCTTTGGAGGTTTGCCATGTCGTTCCCGTTTCGCCCCCTCGCCTTCGCCGCGCTCGCCACAACATCCCTTTCCGCCGCCGCCCTCGAATACCCGATCGGCTCGCCGCAGAACCTCGCCGGCATGGAAGTGGCCGCCGTCTATCTGCAGGCCGTCGAAATGGAACCCGAAGGCCACATGAGGAAGGCCGCCGAGTCGGACATCCATCTCGAAGCGGACATCCACGCCCTGGGCAACAATGCCAACGGCTTTGCCGAAGGCATGTGGATTCCCCACCTGCTGGTCAAGTACGAGCTGACCAAGCTGCCCGGCGGCGAAGTCGTCAAGGGCGACATGATGCCGATGGTGGCCAGCGACGGCCCGCACTACGGCGACAACGTCAAGCTCAAGGGGCCGGGCAAGTACAAGGTGAAGTTCACCATCTATCCGCCCAACGCGAAAGAGAACGCCGCCGGCAGCCACTTCGGCCGCCACACCGACCGCGCCACCGGCGTGCGCCCCTGGTTCAAGGCCGTCGAGGCCGAATGGGAATTTACCTACGCCGGCATCGGCAAGAAGGGCGGGTATTGAGATGTCCTTGACCCGTAAACTCATGGTCGCGGCCGTGGCGGGTAGCTTCGCCCTGCCGACGCTGGCCGCCGACGACATGGCCCTGCTCAAGGCCGAGCTGAAACGCCTGTCGGCACGTATCGAGAACCTCGAACGGCAGAACAAGGATATGGAACAGGCGCTGGCCACCGAGCGCATCAGCGAAAAGGAACCGGAGATCGCGACGCGATTGAAGGCCGTCGAGTTCCAGACCCTCTCGATGCAGAAGCAGGCGCGCCAGATCGAGGCCCTGGAAGGCATCACGGTCGGCGCCAGCCTGACCGGCGTGCTGCAGAAAGTTGGCGCTGGCGACACGGCGAGCACTGCTGCCGAAACCCGCGCCAACTATCGCGGCGACGTTTCCGTGACCCTGCCGGGCGGCGAGATCGGCAATGCCGAAGGCAGGATCTTCGGCCACTTCCGTTTCGGCCAGGGCACCGGCATCGGCCTGCGCCCGACCTACACCAGCGGCGCCAATACCACCGCCTTCGAAGTCGGCAGCACGCCGGCCGACGATTCCTTCGGCATCCTGGCGCAGGCCTGGTACCAGCTTAAGATTCCGTTGATGAACGACGGCACACAAACGCGAGCCAACGCACGCGAGCACCTGCATCTGACCGCAGGCAAGATCGACCCCTTCGTCTTCTTCGACCAGAACGCGGCGGCCGACGACGAATCGGCGCGCTTCATGAACAATGCCTTCGTCCATAACCCGCTGCTCGACTCCGGCGGCGACATCCGCGCCGACGCCTACGGCTTCGCCCCCGGCGCCATCGTCCAGTACGTCAACGAACGCCAGAAGGGCGCGGAGTGGGGCCTGTCGCTGGGCGTATTCGGTTCCGGTCCGGGTGCCAACTTCACCGGCTCGCTGGCCGGCCCCTTCGTCATCGCCCAGGCCGAAACCGCCGCGCGCATCAACTACCTGCCCGGCAACTACCGCGCCTACCTCTGGCACAACGGCCGCGGCAGCGGCTACGACGGCATCGAGCGCAAGCATTCCGGCGTAGGCTTCTCGGCCGACCAGAAGGTGACGGACGAAGTGACCCTGTTCGGCCGCTACGGTCACCAGTTCACGGGCAAGGTCCGCTTCGACCGGGCGCTGACACTGGGCGGCGAACTCGACGGCAGCCTCTGGGGACGCGCGGCCGACGGCCTCGGCCTGGCCGTAGGCAGCCTGCGTACCTCAACCGACTTCCGCAACGACTCGCCGACCGTCGATGCCAATGCAGATGCGGTGCCCGACTTCGGCTACCAGGCGAGCGGCGCGGAAAAACAGTTGGAGCTTTACTACCGCTTCAAGCTCAACGGCCACGTCGAGCTGACGCCCGACCTGCAGTGGATCCGCCAGCCCGGCGGCAACGCCGGCGCGGCGACGGTCAAGGTGCTCGGCCTGCGCGCCAAGCTCGGCTTCTGAGACCATGCGGCGCCTGCTCCCGCATCTGCTGTTCGTCGCCGCGCTGTGGCTGGGCCTGGGCTGGGCAGCGCCGGCCCGCGCCCAGTCGGCAGCCCTGCCGAGCTGGACCGTGACGGTCAGCGACGGCGTGTTCACCCCCAGGCGCCTCGAAGTCCCGGCCGGGCAGCGCATCAAGCTGATCCTGATCAACCAGGGGCCGGGTCCGCTCGAGTTCGAAAACGCCGACCTGCACGTCGAGAAAATCCTGGCCGCCAAGGCCGAATCCTTCGTCGTCATCAAGCTGCCGCCCGGCGAACACATGTTCGTCGACGAGTTCAACATCGCCACCGGCGAACTGCTGATCGTCGCCCGATAGCATGCAGGCTGCGCCCCTCCACTTCCATCCGCGCCGCTCGCCGCTGCCGCCGACCCGGCCGACCCGGCTGGCGCGGCTCGGCGACTGGATGGCCGACCATCGCCGCGCCATCCTGGCCGTGCAATGGATCATCGTGGTCTTCTACCTGGTGCTGGTCGCGCTGCCGGCCTTCCTGCCGCATCCGGGCGCCGAAGCCCGGCTGTTCTCCGCCGACATGGGCGCGGCGAGTTTCGTCGCACCGGCCGACGGCCAGGCGGCGCAGGCGGTGCTGCAGGACAAGGCGCCGGCCGCGGCGGCCTGGCGCGAGCGCCTGGTGCTGCTCGCGCAATACCTGTTCTGGGGCGTCTGGTGGCCCTTCGTGATCCTCTCCATCATGCTGATGGGCCGCGTCTGGTGCGGCGTGCTCTGCCCCGAAGGCGCGCTGACCGAATTCGCCAGCCGCCATGGGCGCGGCGGCTCGATCCCGCGCTGGGTGCGCTGGGGCGGCTGGCCGCTGGTCGCCTTCGTGGCGACCACCGTTTACGGCCAGCTGATCAGCGTCTATGAATACCCGCAGGCCGCGCTGCTGATACTCGGCGGCTCGACCGTCGGCGCGGTCGCCATCGGCTGGATGTACGGCCGCGGCAAGCGCGTCTGGTGCCGCTATCTGTGTCCGGTGTCCGGCGTGTTCGGCCTGCTGGCGCGGCTCTCGCCTATCCATTTCAAGGTCGACCGGGACGAGTGGACGCGCTACCCGCAACGCACCGCGGCCGTCGACTGCGCGCCGCTGCTGTCGGTCCGCCATCTGACGGGCATGACCGAGTGCCACGCCTGCGGCCGTTGCAGCGGACACCGCGACGCGGTGACGCTCGCCGCACGCTCGCCGCATGCGGAAATCCTCGGCGGCCAGGCGCCCGGCACCGTCGAGGCCCTGCTGCTGATGTTCGGCATGCTGGGGGTCGCCATCGCCGCCTTCCAATGGACCGTCAGCCCCTGGTTCGTGCAGCTCAAACAGGGCGCGGCGAACTGGCTGGTCGAGCGCGAAATCTTCTGGATGCTGGAAGAAAGCCCGGCCTGGTGGCTGCTCACGCGCTACCCCGAGGTCAATGACGTATTCACCTGGCTCGACGGTGCCGCGATCCTGGTCTGGATTTTCGGCGCCGCGCTGGCACTCGGCGGCGTCGCCCTGCTCGCCACCAAAGCCACGGCGAAGCTCGCCGGCCTCGACTGGCGGCGCCTGGCGCTGGGCCTGGTACCGCTGGCCGGCATCGGCCTGTTCCTCGGCCTGTCGATGATGAGCGCGACCCACCTGCGCGCCGAAGGCGTGGCGCTGGGCTGGCTGCCGGGCCTGCGCGCCGTGCTGCTGGCGCTGGGCGTGGCCTGGTCGCTGTGGCTCGGCCTGCGCCTGATAAGAGTTGGCGCTGGCGGTGCGGCGGCGCGCCGGCTGGCCGGCCTGATCTGGCTGCTGCCGCTGGGCGCGGTCGGCAGCATCTGGATTCTGTCGTTCTACGTCTGGTAAGGAGACCTTCATGATCGAAGACATGCATCTCGAACAGCCGCCCGCGCGCATGGTTGCCGGCGCCCTGGCCCACCTCGCCCGGCACATGGAAAGCGGCTGTCCGCGTGCCGGCCATCTTGCCGCGATGCTGCTCGAAAAGGTCGCCGGCGACCCCGAAGCGGACAGCCATCTGCGCGCCCACGCCCGCGACCTGGTCGAGATCCTCGAGCGCGATCCGCAGTTGGGCGCGGTGGCGAGCGCCACCGCGAACCAGCCGCAGGCCGCGCCTGCCGCGTCGCGAAAGCCGATCGCGCGCCCATGAGCACGCTGGCGCAAATGATAGGCAGCGCATTCCCCGGCGGTCCGAGCTGCCTGTGCTCGCCCGACGAGGTTCCCGTCGTCGGCCTGCGGCGCCGGCGCAAGCTGTGGGAACTGCCGCATGCCTACCATTGCGCGCTGATCGGCACCTGCCTGCCGGTGGCCGAGATGCGTCGCCTGGCGCCGCAATCCGGCTTCGATGTCAGCAACATGAGCGACTACAGCCTGCATACCGTGGTGGTCGGCTATTGCGAGAACCGCTGCGCGCTGACCGAAGCCATCCAGCGCTTTCTCGACAAGCGTCATGCCCGGGCGGTCGCCCGTTTCGCGCCGGCCACGGATGCCGCCGGCATCAGTGCAGTCTGGCACGAGTCGCTCGCCCGCGGCGAGGACATTCCCGGCGCGCTGTGGGCCGCCTGGACGCATGCGGCCACCGACGAGGACGTCGGCCGCGACATCCACGGCGGCATCCACATGCTGTCGCACCAGGCTGGCGCCACAGCGCGCGCCGATCTGCGCCAACTCGAACAGCACCGCGCCGACGCCATCCGTCTGCGCGCCGAAACCGACGCGCTGCGCCGCGACATGAGCGCAGCCCGGCAAGCCCATGACCAGGCCGTCGCCGCCCTGCGCCGCGACCTGGCGGCCGCCGAGCAGCGCGCCGCGCAGTACCGGGGCCGCGAACGTGAACTGGCGGCAGGCGCGCGCAGCCTGCAGCAGCAGGCCGGCCTGCAGCAGCGCGCCGCGGCGCTGGCGGCGCGCGTCGACTTGCTGGAACGGCGCAACGCAACCGACGCGCAGCGCATCGTGCACCTCGAAGGCGAACTGCATGAAACCCGCGCCGAACTCGCCGCCGCCGAGGAGGCGCTGGTCACGGCGCTGGGCGGCGGCACGGCAACGCCGGTCTGCGGCCGCGACTGCCCGCCGGGACCGGCGCTGGAAGGGCGTTGCGTGCTTTGCGTCGGCGGTCGCAGCGGCCTGGTCGAGGGCTACCGCAAACTGGTCGAGCATCGCGGCGGCCGCTTCCTCCACCACGATGGCGGCCAGGAAGAAAGCCTGCATCGCATCGACGCCGCCATCGCCAGCGCCGACGCCGTGGTCTGCCAGTCCGCATGCGTATCGCATGGCGCCTACTGGCGCCTCAAGGAAGCCTGCAAGAAGCTCGGCAAGCCCTGCGTGTTCGTGCAGTCGCCGGGCGTCGGCAGCTTTGCCCGCAGTCTTTCGGCGCTGGCCGACGCCGCGCCGGGCGAGCAAGTCGTCCGCATTTCCGTCTGAATCATGCACACCCTTGCCCACGCCTTCGATCAGACCGCGCGTCCGCGCCTGTCCCCGCTCGGGCTGGGTGTCGTGGTGCTGGTCCACGTGCTGGCCTTGTTCGGCTTGGTGCAGCTGAAGCTGGTCCCCTTGCCGGCGCCGCTCGCCGTGCTCAGCGTCAGCCTGCTGGCAGCGCCCGAGGTGATCCAGCCGAAACCGGAAATCGTGCCGCCGAAACCGAAACCCGTCGCGCGCCGCGCGCAGCCCGTGGCGCAGCCGACCCAGCTCGCGGCACCCGCCGAAGCGCCGGCGCCGACACCGATCGCCGTGGCGCCAGCGCCAACTGTTGTCGCCGCGCCGGCCCCGGTCGCACCGGTGCCGGCGCCGGTAGCGACGCAGCCGCGCTTCGACGCCGACTATCTCGACAATCCCAAGCCGGTTTATCCGGCGCTCTCGCGCCGGCTGGCCGAACAGGGCCGCGTCGTATTGCGCGTCCAGGTCGAGGCCGACGGCCGCGCCGCCGAGGTGCTGCTGCATAGCTCCAGCGGCTCGCCGCGCCTCGACCAGTCGGCGCTGGACACCGTGCGGCGCTGGAAATTCGCCCCGGCACGACTCGGCCGGACGCCGACCGCGGCCTGGGTACTGGTTCCGATCGCATTCACCTTGAAGGACTGAGCATGGAAACAACACTGGGCTTCGGCCACTTTCTCGCCAATGCCGACGGCATCGCGCGCTTCATCCTCGCCCTGATGCTGATCATGTCGGTCGGCACCTGGTATTTGATCGTGACCAAGGGCGTCCAGTCGATCCGCTCGCAACGCAGGAGCAGCGTCTTCCTCATGGCCTTCTGGGCCGCGCCCAGCCTCGACGCCGTGGCCCGCCATCTGCGCCAGGCCGGCGTCGCCGAGCCTTTCTCGCACCTGGTCCATCACGGCTTCACCGCCATCGAACAGCACAAGGCCGGGCGCGAGACGCGCGGCCTGGTCGATGCCGGCACGCCCGACGAATTCCTCACGCGGGCCATGAAGCGCGCCATCGCGCAGGACAAGTCGCGCCTCGAATACGGCCAGACCTTCCTCGCCACGGTGGCGTCCTCCGCGCCCTTCGTCGGCCTCTTCGGCACCGTCTGGGGCATCTACCATTCGCTGATGGCGATCGGCATCAGCGGCCAGGGCACGCTGGACAAGGTCGCCGGCCCGGTCGGCGAGGCGCTGATCATGACCGCGGTCGGGCTGGCCGTGGCGATCCCTGCCGCGGTGGCCTACAACGCCTTCGCCCGTGCCAACCGCAATACCCTGGCCGAGCTGAATTCCTTCGCCCACGACCTGTTCACCTTCCTCGCCACCGGCCTCAAGAGCGCGCCGCAGCAGGGCGACGTCGCCACCACCTCGGAGCGCATCATCGCCCGCGTCGAAGCTGGCACACGCGCTGGCAAACCCGCTCGCGCCAGCGCCTGATCATCATGAGCTTTGCCTCCCTCAACGACGACGACGGCAATGAAGCGCTGGCCGAGATCAACATGATTCCGCTGATCGACGTCATGCTGGTGCTGCTGGTGATTTTCATCGTCACCGCGCCCTTGCTGACCCACGCCGTCAAGGTGGATCTGCCCAAGGCCTCGTCGAGTGCCAACCTGACCAAGCCCGACAACGTGCAAGTCGCCATCGACGGCGCCGGGCAGGTGTATTGGAACGGCGAGGCGGTCGCCGCCGCCGTCCTCGACCAGAAGCTGCGCGCCGCCGCCGCGCTGGCGCCGCAACCCGAACTGCACCTGCGCGCCGACCGCGTCACGCCCTACGCAAAAGTCGCCGATGTCATGTCAGCTTCGGCGCGCGCCGGGCTGACCCGCATCGGTTTCGTTACGGAGCCATCACACACGAAATAGTCACCGCCCCAAACCCATTCAGCCAACCGGCAAGCCAGGCGATTTCTCCCAGCCAGCCGCAACCCCAGAGGAGTCGCACCCATGTCGTTCCACATCCGCCTCAAACCCGTCGCCGTCGCGGTCATTGCCGCCTGCGGCGTCATCGGCCAGCTGCACGCCGCCGACACGGCCCTGCCGCAGGTCAACGTCCAGGACCAGACCGAACGCGCCGACGGCCCGGTCACCGGCTATCGCGCCACGCGCTCGTCCACCTTCACCAAGACCGACACGCCGCTCAAGGAAGTGCCAGCCTCGATCAGCGTGATTCCGCAAGCCCTGATCAAGGACCAGGCCATGTCCGGCATGGCCGATGCGCTGCGCTATGTTCCCGGTGCCCATGGCGCGCAGGGCGAAGGCAACCGCGACCAGGTCATGCTGCGCGGCATCAACACCACGGCCGACTTCTTCGTCGACGGCGTGCGCGACGACATGCAGATTTTCCGCGACTTCTACAACCTTGAGCGCCTCGAAGTGCTCAAGGGTCCCGGCGGCATGGCCTTCGGCCGCGGCGGCGCGGGCGGCGTGATCAACCGCGTGGTCAAGAAGCCGCAGTTCGGCCACATCGGCGAAGCCAGCATCAGCCTCGGCAGCTACAGCCGCCTGCGCGGCAGCGTCGATCTCGGCAACAAGCTCAACGACACGAGCGCCTGGCGCCTGAACGCCATGGCCGAGAACGGCAACAGTTTCCGCAAGGGCTTCGACATGAAGCGCTACGCCGTGAACCCCACCGTGACCATCCTGGTCTCGCCCGCCACCACGCTGACCCTCGGCTTCGAACATGCGCGTGACGAACGCACGGCCGATCGCGGCATTCCTTCGGCCGCGGCCACCCTGGCCCCGTTCGAGACCGATCGCTCGACCTTCTTCGGCAATGCCGACCAGAGCGAGGCACGCTCCACGGTCAATGGCTTTTCCGCGCTGCTGGAACATGATTTCGGTAACAGCATCCAGATCAAGAACAATTTCCGCGCCACCTACTACGACAAGTTCTACCAGAACGTCTTTGCCAACGGCGCCGTCACTGGGGCCGGCCTGGTACGCATCGAGGCCTACAACAACACCGACAAGCGCACCAACATTTTCAACCAGACCGACCTGACGACAAAGTTCAGCGCAAGCGGCTTCGACCACACCCTGCTCGCCGGCCTCGAACTGGGCCATCAGGACAGCAGCAGCGTGCGCAAGAACGGCTTCTTCGGCGCCGCCACCTTCCTCAACGTGGCGGCCGGCTCGCCCTATGCCGTGGCGACGGATTTCCGTGCCGCCGGCACCACCGCCGACAACGCGGTCAAGGTCGACCTGGCCGCCGTGTACCTGCAGGACCAGATAGCACTGTCCAAGGACTGGAAGCTGCTGGCCGGCCTGCGCTACGACCATTTCAAAACCAGCTTCGACGACCGCCGCACCCTGGTCGCCGCCACCGATCTGGCGCGCACCGACAACGAGTTCAGCCCGCGCCTGGGCCTGACCTGGTCGCCCAGCGCGAACACCACCTGGTATCTGAGTTACAGCTCGTCCTTCCTGCCTTCCGCCGAGCAGTTGAGCCTGGCCACCAACACCGCGCAACTGGCGCCGGAAACCGCCAAGAACTACGAAGCCGGCGTGCATTGGGATCTGCTGCCGAAACTGACGCTCTCGGGCGCCGTGTTTCGCACCGACCGCGACGACGTCAAGGTGGTCGATCCGAACAATCCGGCCCTGCTGATCCTCGCCGGACAACAGCGCACCGACGGCGTCGAGCTCGGCCTGCAGGGCGAAGTGGCGAAGAACTGGGACATCTACGCCGGCTACGCCAACCTCGACGGCCGCATCGTCAAGGGCACCACGATTCCCGCCGGCCGCCGCGTCGGCCTGGTGCCGCAGGACAGCCTGTCGGTCTGGAACAAGTTCGGCCTCGGCGGCGGCTGGAGCGCAGGTCTTGGCGTGATCCACCAGTCCGAGGTGTATGCCTCGACCAACAACACGGTCAAGCTGCCGGCCTTCACCCGCGCCGACGCGGCGCTCTACTACGCCTTCGCCGACGGCAGGGCGCGGCTGGCGCTGAACGTCGAGAACCTGTTCGACAGGAAGTACTACCCGACCGCGCACAACGACAACAACATCAGCCCGGGCGCGCCGCGCAACGCCCGCCTGACGGTGAGTACCCGCTTCTGATGCAGATCCTGCTGCGCCAACGATCCGCCGGCGCAGCAGCATCGCCGTGGCGTCAGCGCCAACTCTTGCAGCCCGCAGCCGGGCATGGAACCCGGCAGAGGATAATCATAGTCATTACCTATACGATCCATAACAACAATTCAATTGAGCAATTACTCCTGTGTCCGTAAGATTCACTCCATCGCATCAATCATTCAACCACCAAGGAGAAATCTCATGAACGCATCCCTGATCAACACCGAAATCCTTCCCTTCAAGGCCACCGCCTTCCACAACGGTAAGTTCGTCCCCGTCAGCAACGAGGATCTCAAGGGCAAGTGGTCCGTGGTGTTCTTCTACCCGGCCGACTTCACCTTCGTCTGCCCGACCGAACTGGGCGACCTGGCCGACCACTACGCCACCTTCAAGTCGCTCGGCGTCGAGATCTACGCCGTCTCGACCGACACCCACTTCACGCACAAGGCCTGGCACGACACCTCCGAGACCATCGGCAAGATCAAGTACCCGATGATCGGCGACCCCACCGGCGCCATCACGCGCAACTTCGGCGTGATGATCGAGGAAGAAGGCCTGGCCGAACGCGGCACCTTCGTCATCGACCCGGCGGGCAAGATCCAGATCGTCGAGATCAACGCCGGCGGCATCGGCCGCGACGCCACCGAACTGCTGCGCAAGGTGCAGGCCGCCCAGTACGTCGCCAGCCACCCGGGCGAAGTCTGCCCCGCCAAGTGGAAGGAAGGCGAAGCCACCCTGGCGCCCTCGCTGGACCTGGTCGGCAAGATCTGACGTCAAACCTGGCTGCCGGAAGCTTCCGGCAGCCACCCACCTGATCGACAAGAGGACATCATGCTCGACACCGCCATCAAGACGCAACTTGCCGCCTACCTCGAAAAGCTCCAGGCCCCGATCGAACTCGTCGCCTCGCTCGACAACAGCACCGCCGCGCGCCAGATGCGCGAACTGCTGGCCGACATCGCCGCGCTCTCGCCCAAGGTCAGCGTGCGCGAGGATGGCAAGGACGCGCGCAAGCCTTCCTTCTCCGTTGGTAGCCCCGGTGAAGCCGCGCGCATCCGCTTCGCCGGCATCCCGATGGGCCACGAATTCACCACGCTGGTGCTGGCCCTGTTGCAGACCGGCGGCCACCCGCCCAAGGTCGATGCCGCGGTGATCGAACAGATCAAGGGACTCGGTGGCAAGTTCCGCTTCGAGACCTACATCTCGCTGTCCTGCCACAACTGTCCGGACGTGGTGCAGGCGCTCAACCTGATGGCCGTGCTGAACCCCGGCGTCGAGAGCGTGATGATCGACGGCGCGCTGTTCCAGGACGAGGTCAAGGCGCGCCAGATCATGGCCGTGCCGACCGTGCTGCTCAACGGCGAAAACTTCGGTCAGGGCCGCATGAGCATCGAGGAAATCCTCGCCAAGGTCGATACCGGCGCCTCGGCCCGCGATGCCGAAAAGCTGAACGCCAAAGACGCCTACGACGTGCTCGTCGTCGGCGGCGGCCCGGCCGGCTCGGCGGCGGCTATCTACGCCGCGCGCAAGGGCATCCGCACCGGCGTGGTGGCCGAGCGTTTCGGCGGCCAGGTGCTGGATACCCTGGGCATCGAGAACTTCATCTCGGTGCAGCGCACCGAGGGCCCCAAACTCGCCGCTGCGCTCGAACAGCACGTCAAGGAATACGAGGTCGACATCATGAACCTGCAGCGCGCCGAGGCCCTGATTCCGGCCGGCGCGGACGGCCTGGCCCAGGTCAGGCTCGCCAGCGGCGCGACGCTCAAGGCGAAGAGCGTAATCCTCGCCACCGGCGCCCGCTGGCGCGAAATGAACGTGCCCGGTGAAAAGGAATACAAGGCCAGGGGCGTCTGCTTCTGCCCGCACTGCGACGGGCCCTTGTTCCGTGGCATGCGCGTGGCGGTGATCGGCGGCGGCAACTCGGGCGTCGAGGCGGCGATCGACCTCGCCGGCATCGTCAGCCATGTCACGCTGCTCGAATTCGATGCCAAGTTGCGCGCCGACGCCGTGCTGCAGGCCAAGCTCGGCAGCCTGCCCAATGTCACGATCATCACCAGCGCGCTGACTACCGAAGTCACCGGCGACGGCGAGAAGGTCAACGGCATCGTGTATCAGGACCGGATCGGCGGGCAGATCAAGCGTGTCGAGCTCGAAGGCATCTTCGTCCAGATCGGCCTGCTGCCCAACACCGACTGGCTCAAGGGCACTCTCAAGCTCTCGCCGCGCGGCGAGATCGAAGTTGATGCGCGCGGCCAGACCTCGCTGCCCGGCGTCTTCGCCGCCGGCGATGCGACGATCGTGCCCTACAAGCAGATCATCATCGCCATGGGCGAAGGTGCCAAGGCCAGCCTGTCCGCCTTCGACCACCTGATCCGCAGTCCGGCGCCGCAGGTCGCAACGCCATCCCTTGATCTGGGTCAGCCGGCCTGAGTTGCGCCAAGGTATTCTTTCTGCATTATCGAAGCACCGAACCGACAAAGGAGAGAAACTCATGAAAGCGAACAAAGCCGTCAAGACCGTCAAGCTCGACATCGGCATTACCGACAAGGATCGCGCCGCCATTGCGCAAGGCCTGTCCGGGCTGCTGGCCGACAGCTACACGCTTTACCTGATGACGCACAACTTCCACTGGAACGTCACCGGGCCGATGTTCAACACCCTGCACCTGATGTTCATGGGCCAATACACCGAGCAGTGGAACGCGCTCGACCTGATCGCCGAACGCATCCGCGCGCTGGGCCATCCGGCTCCCGGCACCTACAAGGAGTTCGTCAAGCTCGCGACCATCAAGGAAGTCGACGGCCAGCCCAAGGCACTGGACATGGTGCGCCACCTGGTCGCCGCGCAGGAAGCCACGGCGCGCACCGCGCGCAAGCTGTTCCCGCTGGTGGAAAAAGCCAAGGACCAACCCAGTGCCGACCTGCTGACGCAGCGCATCGAAGTCCACGAGAAAACGGCCTGGATGCTGCGCAGCCTGCTCGAAGAGTGACGCGAGCCGTTGGCGGTAAGGCTATCGCCGTACCGCCAGCGCCGACTCTTGATAGTCCTGATCGTTTCAGGCGGCTTCGAAGCCCGCGTCTTCGATCGCGGCCTTCAGTTGATCCCGCGTAAGCTTCGCCGCGTCGAACTCGACCACCGCCTGCTTCTGCTCCAGCGAAACTTCCGCCTTCGCCACGCCGGCCAGCGCGGTCAATACGCCGGTCACGCTTTTCACGCAGCCGCCGCAGGACATGCCGCCTACCTTGATTGTCGTCGTTTCCATGTCATCAGTCCTTGTTTGCTTGCCACCTGCGCAAGAGCAGGGAATTGCTCACCACCGACACCGAACTTGCCGCCATCGCCGCGCCTGCGATGACCGGATTCAGCATGCCCAGCGCCGCCAGCGGTATGCCGAGCACATTGTAGATGAAGGCGAAAAACAGATTCTGCCGTATCTTTGAAAGCGTCGCGCGCGACAGCGAAATCGCGTCGGCCACGCTGCCCAGGTCGTCGCGCATCAGCGTCACGTCGGCCGCCTGCATCGCCACGTCGGAGCCCGCCGCCATGGCGAAGCTGACGTCGGCCGCGGCCAGCGCCGGCGCGTCGTTGATGCCGTCGCCGGCCATGCCGACCAGGCGGCCGCCGCCCTTGAGCTGGTTCACCGCTGCCGCCTTGTCGCCGGGCAGCACCTCGGCCTCGAAGTGCGTGATGCCGGCTTCCCGCGCGACGGCCTGCGCCGTGCCGGCATTGTCGCCGGTCAGCATCACCACCTCGATGCCGAGCCGCTTGAGGCGCGCCACCGCCGCGCGCGAGCTGGCGCGCAGCGGATCGGCGATGCCGATGAAACCGAGCAGGACCTCGTCGGCCACCACCGCGACGACGCTGCGGCCCGCCTGCGCCAGCGCCTCGGCCTCGGGCGCGAACCAGCCCTGTTGCTTGATCCAGGTCACGGAGCCGAGCTGCACGCGGCGGCCATCGACTTCGCCCTGCAGGCCCCGGCCAGCAGTCGTCACCACGTTCTGCGGCGTCGCCAGGCACAGTCCATCCGCCTTGGCCCGCGCCACGATGGCCGCGGCCAAGGGATGCGTCGAACCCTGTTCGAGGCTCGCCGCGAGCAGCAGCAAAACCGCCGTGTCGCCAGCGCCAACTCTCACCACATCGGTCACCACCGGCCGCCCCTCGGTCAGCGTGCCGGTCTTGTCCACCACCAGCACCTGCAGCTTCTCCGCCAGTTCCAGTGCCAGCGCATTGCGTATCAGCACACCGGCCTTGGCGCCCTGGCCGGTGCCGACCATGATCGCGGTCGGCGTCGCCAGGCCCAATGCGCAGGGGCAGGCGATCACCAGCACCGCCACGGCGTTGACCAGCGCCTGGGTGAAGTCGCCACCCAGCGCCCACCAGGCAATGAAGGTCAGCAGCGCAATCGCGACCACCACCGGGACGAAGATCGCCGATACCTTGTCGGCCAGGCGCTGCACCGGCGCCTTCGAGCCCTGCGCTTCTTCCACCAGGCGGATGATGCCGGCCAGGAGCGTATGGCTGCCGACGCCCGTGGCGCGGCAGCGCAGCAGGCCGTCGCCGTTGATGGTCGCGGCGAAGACCTTGTCGCCGGCGGACTTGGTCACCGGCAGGCTTTCGCCGGTCAGCATGGCCTCGATGGCCGAGGACGCGCCCTCGATCACCTCGCCGTCCACCGGCATCGCCTCGCCGGAACGGACCACGAAGACGTCGCCCGGAATCAGCGTCGCCACTGCGACGTCGACGAGTTGACCGTCGCGCTCGATGCGCGCCGTCTGCGGCTGCAGCTTCGCCAGCGCCTCGATCGCGGCCGAGGTCTTGGCCTTGGCCCGCGCTTCGAGGATCTTGCCCAGCAGCACCAGCGTGATGACCGTCGCCGAGGCCTCGAAATACACGTGCTGGTGATGCAGGTTCCAGACCGTGACGACCAGGCTGTAGGCCCAGGCCATGGTCGTGCCCAGGGCCACCAGCACGTCCATGTTGCCGGCGCCGCCACGTATGGCGTTGAAACCGCCGACATAGAAGCGCCAGCCGATCCAGAACTGCACGGGTGTGGCCAGCAGCAGCTGCAGCCAGCGCGGGATCACATCGTCATGGACGCCGGAGCCGAACATGAAGACCATCTGCACCACCAGCGGCAGGGTCAGCGCCGCGGAAATCCAGAAACGGCGCAGTTCCTCCCGATACACGGCGAGCTTGCGCGCCTTCTCCTCGGCGCGCGTGTCGTTGTCGGAAACGGTCGCCGTGTAGCCGGTCTTGAGCACCGCCGCCACCAGCCGCTCGGCATCGGCCAGTCCCGGCACATAACGCACATGGGCCTTTTCGCTGGCGAAATTCACCGTCGCCTCGACCCCCGGCAGCTTGTTCAACTGCTTCTCGATGCGCGCCGCGCAAGCCGCACAGGTCATGCCGCCGATGGCGAGTTCGACGGTCGCGGGCGGCACCTCGAAGCCCGTCTTGCGTATGGTCTCGACCAGCTTCGCCGCGCTGGTGTCGGCCGTCGCGTAGCGCACGGTGGCCCGCTCGGTGGCGAAGTTCACCGTCGCTTCGACCCCCGGCAGCTTGTTCAACTGCTTCTCGATGCGCATCGCGCAGGCGGCGCAGGTCATGCCGGCCAGGGGCAGTTCCAGCGCCTCGATTTCCTTGTCAGTGGCTGCGTTCATCGCCATCTCTCCAGTCGGGCCGCTTTGCGGCTGGAAGTTCCTTGGCAGCAAGTCTAAACTCCGTACCTTGGTACGGAGTCAAGGGGTTTTCGATGAATATTTCAGATCAGACGTTCACGATCGGCAAACTGGCGAAAGACGCCGGGGTCGGCGTCGAGACGGTGCGCTACTACCAGCGCCGCGGACTGCTCGCCGAGCCGCCCGCCGTCTCCGGCTATCGCCGCTACGACACGCTGCACCTGGAGCGCCTGAACTTCATCAAGCGCGCCCAGGGCGTCGGCTTCACGCTGGAGGAAATCGCCGAACTGATGACGCTCAACGACACCCGCGACCACCGTCTTGCGCGCAATCTGGCCAGCGAGAAGATCCGCAGCATCGAGACCCGCATCGAGCAACTGAGCAAGGTCGCCGACGCCCTGCGTCATCTGGTGCGCGAGTGCGAATGCGGCGGCCAGGAGATGCCCTGCCCCATCATCCGCATGGCGCTGACGCCTTGAACCAAGGCACGGCCGCCGTAGCGTCAGCGCCAACTCTTCAAACCTGACCGACCACCCCCTGCCAGAGCTTGCCGCCCAGGGTCGCCGCGTTGATCAGTCCATACACGCCGAAACCCAGCACCAGCAGGCCGGACCCCAGTCGCAGCGCGCGCCCCTGGATCACGCTGCGAAAGCGCGCCAGCAGCAATCCGGCCAGCATCAGATTGGGCAGGGTTCCCAGGCCGAAGGCCAGCAGCGTCGTCGCGCCGCGCACTGCGCTGCCGGTCAGCAGGGCCATCGCCAGCACGCTATAGACCAGGCCGCAGGGCAGCCAGCCCCACAGCAAGCCGAGCGGAAACGCCTGCGCCGGACCGCGCACCGGCAGGAAACGCTTGGTCGCGGGCTGGATGCGCCGCCACAGCCACTGCCCGGCGCGTTCGGTGAAGGCCAGCGCGCCGGTGATGCCGGTCAGGTAGAGGCCGAGCGCCACCATCATCAGATTGGCGGCGACATACAGCGTCAGCTGCACCGGCAAGGCCTTGTTGAGCAGCAGACCGAGGCTGCCCAGTGCACCCATCAGGGCGCCGGCCAGGGCATAGCTGCCGATGCGGCCGAGGTTGTAGGCGAGGTGGATGGTCCAGGCCGGGCCCGCAGCGCCCGGCTTGCCCGGCACTTGCAGGCTGAGCGCGGAAACGATGCCGCCGCACATGCCGGCGCAATGCACGCCGCCCAGCAGGCCGATCAGAAAGACTGCGAGAAAACCGCTGTCAGGCACCGCAGCGGCTTAAATGACCTTGGAATAACGAACGCGTTCGCGGTCGGTGCGCAGATAGCGGTCGAAGGCCATGGCGATGCCACGCACCAGCAGGCGGCCGCGCGGCTGGACGCTGATCCACTGGTCGTCGATGGTCAGCAGGCCGCCTTTTTCCATTTCGCGCAGATCCGCCAGTTCTTCGGCGAAATACGACTTGAAGTCGATCAGATGGGCGATTTCGATGGATTCGATCGAAAGCTCGAAGTGACACATCAGCGCCTGGATGATGCTGCGGCGCAAGAGGTCGTCGGCGTTGAGCTCGATGCCACGGAAAATCGGCAGCACGCCCTGGTCGAGTCTGTCGTAGTACTCGTCGAGCGTGCGCACGTTCTGGCAGTAGCTCGGTCCGACCTTGCCGATCGCGGACACGCCGAAGGCCATCAGGTCGGCTTCGGCATGGGTCGAGTAACCCTGGAAATTGCGATGCAGCCGTCCCTGGCGCTGCGCCACGGCAAGCTCGTCGTTCGGTTTGGCGAAGTGGTCCATGCCGATGAAAACGTAGCCCGCCTCGGTCAGGCGGCGGATCGCCAGTTGCAGGATCTGCAGGCGCGCATCGGGCGACGGCAGATCGGCTTCGTTGATGCGCCGCTGCGGCTTGGCCAGGCTCGGCAAATGCGCGTAGTTGTAGATCGACAGGCGGTCTGGATCGAGCTTGAGCACCTCGTCCAGCGTATGGTTGAAGCTGATCACGTTCTGCTTGGGCAGGCCGTAGATCAGGTCGACCGAGATGCCCTTGAAACCGAACTCGCGCGCCGAATCGATCACCAGCTTGGTTTCTTCGAGGCTTTGCACGCGATTCACGGCGACCTGAACTTCGGGCGAAAAATCCTGGACGCCGACGCTCATGCGGTTGAAGCCAAGTTCGCCGAGCAACTTCACGGTTTCGCGATCGACCTTGCGCGGGTCGACCTCAATCGAGTATTCGCCGCCGGGCAGCAGGCGGAAATGCTTGCGGATGATATCCATCAGCCGGCGCATTTCGTCGTTGCTGAGGAAGGTCGGCGTACCGCCGCCGAAATGCAGCTGGACCACGTCGCGGCTGCCTTCGAGGGCTCCCTCCTGCATGGCGATTTCCTTGCTCAAGTATTTGATGTACTTGGCGGAACGCCCGTGGTCCTTGGTGATGATCTTGTTGCAGGCGCAGTAATAGCAGATGGTGTTGCAGAAGGGGATGTGGACGTATAATGACAAAGGTCGACCTATGCCACCCACCGTTCTCTTGCCCAGCCAGCGCACGTAATCGTCCGCGCCAAAGGCCTCGACGAATCGGTCGGCAGTCGGATAAGAGGTATATCGCGGGCCATTTACGTCGAAGCGCCGAATGACTTCCGGGTCAAAAATGAGTTCCTGATAATCCATTGGCTAAAAGTACGAGATTGAGGCAAAGGTAGTACATCGACCGCAAGTCTATACGATGCCGCAATCACGAATAAGTTGCATTGATAAATATCAAAGGGCTACCCTTAAGCCGGTAGGGCGACAAGCGTGCATGCAAACGTCAAACACAATGTAGTCCCGCTCATCACCCCAGGTCTCAAGGTCGCCTGTTCGCAGTGCAACCTGCGCGAATTGTGTCTGCCGTTCGGCCTTTCCGACGAGGACATGGCTCGCCTCGACAACCTGATCGGCGGTGGGCGCAAGTTGAAACGTGGCCAGCACCTGTACCGTGCCGGCGAAGCCTTCGAATCCATTTTTGCGGTCAAGGCCGGCTTCTTCAAGACCGACGTACTGACCGAGGACGGCCGCGACCAGGTCACAGGCTTCCAGATGGCCGGCGAGATTCTCGGCATGGACGGCATCAGCACCGAAGTACACACCTGCAATGCCGTGGCCCTGGAAGACAGCGAGGTCTGCCTGATCCCGTTCACCGAACTGGAAATGCTTTCCAGCGAAATTCACTCACTGCAGCATCACCTGCACAAGGTCATGAGTCGCGAAATCGTGCGCGACCACGGCGTCATGATGCTGCTGGGAACGATGCGCGCAGAGGAACGCCTGGCCGCCTTCCTGCTGAATCTTTCGCAGCGCTTCAACGCTCGCGGCTATTCGCCGGCAGAGTTCCACCTGCGCATGACGCGCGAGGAAATCGGCTCCTATCTTGGCCTCAAGCTCGAAACCGTGAGCCGCGCCTTTTCCCGCTTTCAGGACGATGGCCTGATTTCGGTGCAACAAAAGCACATCCGGATTCTGGACATCCCCCGCCTCAAGACCCTGCTGACGCCGGCCGACGGTCGCCTCGGCTAGGCCATTGCCGCCAGAAAGCCCAGTGGCTGGCGCGTCAGCGCCACCGAGACGATCCAGCCGAAAACCGCCATCGAGGCCAGCCAGCAAATGATGCGCATCCGTCTTGTGCTCGCCTCCCGCAGCGCCAGAATGCCCAGGATGATGTAGGCGATCACGCCCAACACCTTCGCCGTGACCCAGTCGACCACGAAGGGATACTGGCCGGACATCGCCGCCAGGGTCAGCGCGGCGACCAGCAGCAGCGTGTCGTTGATATGGGGCAAGACCCTGACCCAGCGCGCTGTCAGCAGCGGCGAATCGCGAATCATCAATACGCCGCGCAAAAAAAAGCCGGTCAGACTCAGGACCACGCTAATGACATGTATATATTTGACCAGGATGTACATGATGGCTAGCCCGGCCTGCCGTCGGAACGCGGACGCCAGAAAGCCGGCGCATAGCGGCCGGCCCACAGCGCGAAAGCCCCGAGCCAGAGCACCGACGACAACCACATCAGGACGTGTGCGCCGGGCAGTGCCGGCAGTTCGCTGGCGACGCGCAATATCGCGGCCCCCTGCATGATGCAGAAGGCGGCCCACATCGCCTGGTCGGCCGCCACCGGCTGGCCGGAATGTCCCAGCGTCACCCGCGAAGCCATGCCGAGCAGCATCGAGGCAAAGAAGCCCAGGGTCAGCGCATGCAGCGGAGCCTGTCCGAGCAGGCCTGGCAGCGTGGTCCACAGCAGGCTCTGGAATGCAAACAAGGCAAATGCCGGGGCCACCCAGGCGAAGGCGACATGCAGGACGGCCAGCATGCGCTTATCGATTACTGCACGGTTCCACCAAAGCCAGCTCAAGCGACCCGCGGCAAGCAGCGCCGGCAGGTCAGCCAGCCAAAGCCATTGTGGACGATCGAGCATGGCCAGTGTGCCGTGCGCCACGCTGGCCCCCAGCAGGACGCGCAGTGCCCACGCCGGGCGGTGCAGGACATAAGGCCGCACCATCGCACTGGTGAAAAAAGGCAGCATGCGGTGCGCCACGGTGAGGAAGACCGGCAACAGGAATCCCCAGACAACCAGCGAAATCGCCAGACGCGCCCAAACGATCGCGCCACCCGCGGCAAAAACCAGAAAAGCTGCCAGCCCAGCCGCGCCAAGCCATGCGGCGAGCGCAACATAGATAATGTGTTCACGTTCCGTCGTCCGCAAGCGCGCAATCCGTGTCAGCGTCAAGGCCACCGCGACCCAGCCGCCCAGTGCCGACGCCAGCCCTACGACCAGCAATTCCGGCAGCAGCAAGGCCGCCCAGACCACCAGCCAGCCGCCGGCCAGCAGCAGGAAAGCCGGGACGTAATCACGCTGCGGCAAATCACCGCCGCCCTGCCAGCGTGGTCCGGCGGTCAGGATAAAGCCGAAAATAAACAGGGGAAACACGCCGCAGGCGGTCAACATCGCGTGCAGCAGATAGACGGGAAATTGGGCCAGCAAGGGCCACGCCGGCGCCGGCCAGAGTCCGGCATAATGCGCACCCACATCCAGCGACCAGAAAGTCATTACAGCCAAGGCCTGCACCGTTCCCGAGAGGAACATCACGCGGTGCGGCGCGGCGATGAATACCGACCACCGCATCATGATTGTCGACACAGGGACGATGCGTGGTATGGTTCCATTGATAAACGACGAGTATTCCTTTGCACGAAAGCATGCACGAAACCATGCACGAAACTAAGCTCGACATCCCCCAGATACTTTCCCGCCTGCCGCTGTTCCAGGAACTTGCCCCGGAACAGATCGCCGCACTCGAAACAGCGTGCCGCGAGCGACGGCTTGCCAAAGGCGAAATGCTGTTCCAGAAAGGCGACCCGGCAAAGGGATTTTTCGTGGTCGTGTTCGGCCAGATCAAACTGGCCTTTCCTTCGTCGCAAGGTAACGAAAAGGTGATGCAGATCGTGGGGCCGCGCCAGAGCTTCGGCGAAGCGATCATGTTCCTTAATCGCCCCTGCCCGGTATTTGCCGAGGGGCTGGTGGACAGCCTGCTGCTGCACATCGCCAGCGGTCCGGTATTCGAGCTCCTGGAAAACGACCCGCTGTTCGCCCGCCGCATGCTGGCGGGACTCTCGATGCGGCTGCATTCGCTGGTGCAGGACGTCGAAACCTATTCCCTGCGTTCCTCCGCGCAGCGCGTGGTCGGCTATTTGCTGCAACAGTGTCCGCAGAGCGAATCCGGCAAGGGATCTGTCGACATTTCGCTGCCGACCTCGAAACAGGTGATTGCGTCGCGGCTGAATCTGACTCCGGAAACTCTTTCGCGAATTTTTCACGATCTCTCCAGCAACGGTTTGATCAGCGTCAGCGGCAAGCAGATCACCATCAACGACGTAAAGCGACTTCGCGAATTTGATCTCTGAAGCTCCGGTAGCGCCTGGCTGCTCCGATCAGATTCCAGCCCAACCAAGCGCATGAGGCCGCAAAGGCTATGCCGGCCAACCGGGCCAGGCCGGGTTGCCAGACCGCGACCAGCAGCAATAGCAGTGCAAGCACATGCAAGCGCAACTGGCCGGTCATGGCCTCGGCCGGAATCATCTTCTTCATGTTGGGCACCGCGTTCAAAGGGGCGCCCAGCCGTTGCAGATGCAGCCAGTTGAGAAAAGGCGCGATCTTGTACATCATGCCGGTGATGGCGGAAACAAACACTCCGGCGAAAGCCAGCACTCCTAGCCAAACAGCGGCGCGCGGATCATTGCCGAATCCCGGGTAGGACAGATACACCGCGCCGGATACGGCGAACGCCAGCATCGCCAGCATTGCCACACGAAAGTACATAGACGTCGCATCGTGGACTTTCCTGCGGCGCGTGTACTGCAGCCACAGGGTCATGCCTGCATAGACCGACAGGATGGCCAGCAGTGGTAGCGCAATCGCCAACGTCCAACGCGCGTCCTCGAGCAGCAGCCGCGATGACCAGGCAATTACCAGGAGCAGCAGGACGGGCCCGAACCAATGCGTGAACCACAACGGATAGGGCTTGGTCAGTTGGAACATCGGCACCACATGATAGGACACACCCGCCAACAACATCAGCGCCCAGGCGCCGAGGCCCCATGCCAGGTGCACATTCGTCAGATCGATGATCGGCAGTGCGAGGCCATGGGCCAGCGCCTCCGCCAGCAGCGAACCGAGCAACACGGTAATCGCCAGCGCGCCGATCGCCATGCGCATCGACCACAGAGTCATGCCGGTTGCGGGCGTCTGCCACAGCGCCAGCGCGACCACCACAACAAAGCCTCCCAGTGACAGCAGGAACAGGGGAACCGCGAAAGATAGAAACACCGGACGGCTGAAGAGCAAACCCGCGACCAACAGAAGCGTGGCCAACAGCAACATCGGTTGCACGGTATTGGCAACCAGTTTCGGGCGCCAAACATTGCCGCCGACGGCAACCGGAATGAACTGGAACAGTGCCCCGCACATCGCCTGAAGCATGAAGCCGACGCCGACCAGGTGCGTCAGCGCCAAGGCCTCCGGCGTCCATCGCGAGGCCAGGACTGCGTCGCCCGACAGCGCCAACAGAAGGCCCGCCATCACGCCGAACCACGGCGCCGCTATGAAGAAGCGGTAGGGCACCGATAGAGGAGGTGCCTGATCGAAAGAAAGGCTGGCGTGCATCCGGTCAGCGGCGCTCAGGCCGGAGCTTTGCGGATCCGGATCTCGCGCGTTCCGTCGGGCTGAACTTCCTCGTTCCAGGCATAGCCGCTGTTTCTCAGGATGTTGAACAGCGGATGCGGCTGGCAATACAGGAGAAGCAGCACATCGTCGCCCTCGGCGAGCTTGTCCAGAGCCTCCAGCGTGCGCTCCATTGGCTCTGGCGGCTGCAGTTCGCGGCCATCGATTACCGTAGTCATGACGCGTTCAGACGCTCCACCAGCGAAGCACCGACGTCAGACGCACCCAGGGCGTTGTCGCACATCGGATACAGGATGTTTTCCTCCTTCATGTTGTGCTGCTGCATGAGAATCAGCAGAGTCTCGGCGGCTCCGCCGAAGGCATCGCCGTCGCGAGAAGCCACGGCGTCCTGCATCTGCGCCAGGAGATCCCGCATCTGGCGATGTTCGCCGCGCATGACTTCGGTCGGGCCCGATGTCATTCCCGTTGCTTCCTCAAAGGCGGGGAACAGAAGTTCCTCCTCGCTCGTGAAATGCGTTTCCAGCTGGTCGCGCAGCAGCGTGAAGGCCCGCTCGCCAGCCGCCCAGTCGCCGTTCGCGCAGGCATCCTCCGCGTCGGCAAATATCTTGTCGCAATGTTTGTGATGCTGGAAAAGCGGATCAGTGATCGACATGGTGGCAAACTCCGAATGAACTGAGACAGATTCTGGGTGTTGCCCTAGCGTGAGACATTGACCGCAATCAAGAGCACATTCAGGATTTCAATACACAAAGAAAAATTCGGGATACTCGGGCTAGTGGGCTCCGCAGCTGCACATCGCGTGCAGAAGGCCTTGTTCAAGGCTCGATTACATAGGTTCCGGGTGCGTCTGCCAATGCCGGGAACTGCTGTGTCGCAACAGCCGGAGCCGCCACCAGGCGGCCCGACTGTGGTTTCAGCCAGGCCATCCAATCCTCCCACCAACTGCCATGATGGCTCTCCGCCCCCTCGTACCAGTCGTCCGGCGTATCGTGCCTTTCAACCGATCCCACCCGGTAATCGCGCTTTGGCGGGTTCACCACGGGATTCACGATACCGAGAATATGACCCGAACTCGACAGCACGTAGCGGCGCGAACCGGCAACGAAGTTGTTGATGCGAAAAGTCTGCCGCCATGGAGCGATGTGATCATCCTCGGCCGACACGGCATAGAGCGGCTGCGAGATCCGTCCGAGATCGATGTTCTCGCCCGCCAGATGCAGCGCATCCTTCTTGATCAACAGGTTCTCCATATAGAAGTTGCGCAAGTACCAGCTGTGCATCGCCGCTGGCATGCGGGTCGCATCCATGTTCCAGAACAGCACATCGAACGGCGGCGGAGCCTCACCGAACAGGTAACCACGCACCACGTAATGCCAGACCAGGCTGTTCGACCGCAATAGACGAAACGCGGATGCCATTTCCTTGCCGTCGAGATAACCCTTTTCCGCCATGGACTTTTCCAGCCACTTGATGCTGCTCTCGTCGATAAACACCTCGATGTCGCCCGGCTTGTGATAATCGACCAGCGTAGTCAGCAGCGTGGCGGTAGCCACCGGCACGTCCTGTTTCTCATAACGCGCGTTGGCCCAGGCCATCCAACTCGCCAATGCGGCACCGCCTATGCAGTAACCGACGGCATGCACCTTGGCCGCGCCGGAAATGCCGCGCGCTGTTTCGATGATCCGCCCTATGCCGTCCAGCAGGTAGTCATCGAACGTCACATCGCGCATTTCTGCCGTCGGATTTTTCCAGCTGGTGATATAGACGTCGAATCCCTGGTCGACCAAATACTTCACCAAGCTTTTCTTGGCATTCAGATCGAGGATGTAAAACTTGTTGATCCACGGCGTGACGATCACGACAGGCGTTTCGTACACCTTGTCTCTCGTCGGCGTGTAGTGCAGAACCTCAAGCAGACGATTGCGGAACACGACCTTGCCAGGCGTGGTTGCCAAATCCTTGCCGACCACGAAATCCGTCGGCCGCGCCATCTGCACATCACCAGCCTCGAAATCCGTCAGAAAATTGTTGAATCCCTTCAACAGACTTTCGCCGCGCGTCTCCATGGCTTTTTGCATCGCCGCCGGGTTGGTCGCCAAAAAATTTGTGGGCGCCGCGGCATTGAGCCACTTGCGCCACCAGAACGCCGCTCTGCGGCGGTCGCGGCCGGACAGGCCTGGCGTGTCATAGAGCATGTCCTGCACCTGACGGGTGATCATCAGGTACCATTCTTTGACAATATCCCAGCTTGCCGAGTTGCTCCAGATCGGATCGGCGAAGCGTGTATCGTCGGGATTCGGCGATACGACGTCCTTGCTCGGCATGCCCAGTATCCGGTGCCAGGAATGCGTCTGCAGCTCCCACAATTTGCTTGCGAAGCCTGCCAACGCCTCGGACATTTCCTGTGGATGAGACAACCATGCAAGTTGTGCGTGTATCAGGGGAGTTGCGATCCCGATCGGATCGATCTTGGCCTCAACTGCCTGATTTACTGCGCGCCACGCAGCTTGGGGAGTTGCCGGTGTTTTCGGCTGCTTCATCGTGCTCATGACCATTCCTTCCACTTCACAAGGGCCGCGCAAGCTCCCACAGCCACTTTATTGCTATTCTGCCCGATGCCGGGCGCGTATAGTTCAGGTTGCTATTGATCTTGATCAACGCTGCCCTTCTTTAGTACGCTACGATGGTTTAAAAAGTGAGGATCACATTCCATGTTCAAGCACATACTCGTTCCATCCGACGGATCGCAGTTGTCATCCGACACAGCGAAACGTGCGATTGCCTTTGCCAAGGAAACCGGGGCAAAGGTTACCTTTTTCTTCGCCAAGCCCGATTACCCGGTCGCTTTCTATGGTGAAGGTGCGCTGATCGACCCCACCACGCCGGACAAGTTCGCGGAAATGGCGGAACAGCAGGCCAAGGAAATTCTGGCTGGTCACGAGGCAGCAGCCAAAGCCGAAGGTGTTAGCTGCGCGTCGATCAGTTCCGTCAGCGACATTCCTTATGAGGCGATCATCGCCGCGGCCGAGGACGCAGGTGCCGACCTGATTTTCATGGCATCGCACGGACGCCGCGGCATCAGCGGACTCCTGCTCGGCTCGGAAACGCAGAAGGTATTGACGCACTCGAAGATCCCTGTGCTGGTCTATCGTTGAGCTTTAGCCAGCAACTCGAAAATCATGCTGAACTCGGCTCTGGCGATCATCCGCGACGAGCAGCGGTCGCTGGCAGCCGTCGTGCATGGACTGCGATACCTGATCCGCGAAATGCGCGAGAGGCTGGCGGCGCCTGACTTCAGGCTGCGTTAGGAAATGATTTTTTACCTTGAAGAGCCCCCGAAGCTGCACCACCCCAAGGAGAATGCCTACCTGTTTGCCAGCCTGCGCGAACGCACCCATGAGGCAGACGAGGTGATTGCGCATCTGGAACAGGAGCACGTCGCCGGCGCTTGACACATTGTCGGCCTGGAGCTCGCCCTGAGCCATTTCGGGGCCGGATCTCCCGACGGACTGGAGGAGTTTTCGGCAGCAGTGAAAGCGTTTGCCGATGAAATTATCGGGCACATGGCGTTTGCGGAAGGCTCACTGATTCCCCTGGCCAAAAAACATCTCGCAACGGAGGACTGGGCGGAAATCGGCGCCGCGTTCAGTGAAAACAGCGACCCGCGCTTCGAAGCCGACGTCGATCGCGAGTGCCGCGATTTGTTCACCCGCATCGTCAATCTTGCTCCGGCCCCCATAGGCGTGGGCCCGGCGCGAAACTAAGGCTGCGCGTGAAATACTCTGCAGCTATTGCGGGGACCTTATTTCATGACAAGCCTTCGGTGCCACGGGCGCCCATGCCTTTGTTGACCTCCCTGGCGCTGATCTGCAAGAGACAGGTCATCGAACTCGACGCAGCGCACACCGCCCAGAAGCCGAAGAAGCCTAGCGAGTACGTCGCAATCTTCGAGAACTCCACCGGCTGTCCAAAGAGATATAACTCCTGGGGGTCGACTACAGTGAAGAAAATGCCCTCGGCGATTCCGGCGACGACAAACGAGGGCCATAGCACCCATAAGATCCTCAGCATATTGCTCTCCTTCGGTTTGGGGAAACCGCCTACTTTGCGTTACGCGCGTCCTCCTCTGCTTTCTTCTTGTAAAAACCAATCATGAAGAACGCCATAACCACGACGAAGCCTATCGTAAACAGGCTGAGCAAGCCAATGTCACTACCGAGCAAGAGTTTCCAGGCTTCCATAGCGCTGCCTCCCTGCAATGAAAAGAATTAGTGCCGGATATCCGCTGGCGCTGCTTCTGTTGTGGAACCGCCGATTAGGGTTTCGTCGTTGGCGGGCAGAACCATGTTCCCCATCAGCCGCCAAATCTTCCGCTCGTCCTCAAGCAACACCAACCAATGTCCGGCGGCCGGCAGGCGCACTTCGCCGGAATAGATGTCGCCATCGCGCACCAGCACGCGCGACTGATCCAGACCGGCACGGGTTGGATGCGAAATTGTCACGACCAGGGTCGGCGGCAGCACAAAGCCCTTATCGCTCGCTTGGAGCCGCACCGACAAAGTATCAGCGGTGACGCGGACACCGGCGACCAAGCCGATCCTGGCGGCTTGATCGCTGCGCGCAATAGTCTGGTTAGCGGCAAGGCCTTTCCTGTAATAGTCATCGGTAACCAGTCCATCGTTGCTCTTGACGGCAAGCCATGCCGTGTAAATCCCGGCAACGACAACGATAAACGGCCCGGCAGCCAGTATCCATGGCCAGGGTTCGCGGTACCAGGGACGTACGACTACGGTATGCATGTTTATTTCCTTCATGGTTGCAGGAAGCTGGCCTTTTCGTGCACTGCCACCTTCTCGTCGGCCAGCGACTTGACGTCGAAGAATATTTGGTTGGAGCCCTTCCTGCCGGACTCCGGCGGCACCCGCACCTGTACGGTGAGCGTTCTGGCCGCGGCGGCCGGGACTTCCACGATGCGATCGCCAACCAAATCGATACCGGCCAATCCGGTTACGCTGATAGCATAGCGGTGCGGGGTCTCGGAAACATTGATCACGTGCAGTCGATAGATATTCTCGACCAGACCGCCCTCCACCTCGCGCGCCAGCGTTGCGCGGTCGCGAATCACGTCTACACGCAGGCTCGCCTTGGTCGCGATGCCCCAGACAAAGGCCACGCAGATTGCGCCGAGAATCGCCGAATAAATCATCACCCGTGGCCGCACCACATGACCGAGGATCTCTTTCCAGCCCCAATGCGCCTCGATCGCATGTTCTGTGGAATAGCGGATCAGGCCCTTCGGGTATTCCATCTTTTCCATTACCTGATCACAGGCATCGATGCATGCCGCACAGCCGATGCATTCGTATTGAAGGCCGTCGCGGATGTCGATGCCCGTGGGACAAACCTGCACGCAGATGCCGCAATCGACGCACTCGCCCTTGGCGATCGACCGTGGATCAAGTCCTTTCCTGCGTGCCCCGCGGGGCTCGCCGCGTTCGGTATCGTAGGTAATGGTCAGCGTATCGGGATCGAACATGACGCCCTGAAAGCGGGCATAGGGACACATATGCTTGCAGACTTGTTCGCGCATATGGCCGGCAAACAAATAGGTGAAGGCGCCATAGAAAAACATCCAGAAGGTTTCCCAGGGCCCCAGCGAAAAGCTCCATACCGAGTCCCAGAGGGACTTGATCGGGGTGAAATAGCCGACGAAGGTAAAGCCGGTCCACAATGCCAGGAGCGCCCAGGAACCGTACTTGGCGCTGCGCAGCCACAGCTTGCGTCCGCTCATGGGTGCCGCGTCGAGCTTGATTCGTGCGTTGCGCTCGCCCTCGATCTTCTGTTCGATCCAGGTGAATATTTCCGTGTACACGGTTTGCGGGCAGGCATAGCCGCACCACAGGCGCCCACCCACCGCGGTAAACAGGAACAGGGAATAGGCGGAAATGATCAGCAGGACGGAAAGAAAAATTACATCCTGCGGCCAGAAAACCAGGCCAAAAATGTAGAACTTGCGCTCGACCAGATCGAACAATACCGCCTGCCGGCCATTCCACGGCAGCCAGCACAAGCCGTAGTACACCAACTGCGTAATCCATACCAATGCCCAGCGCCAAGTGGCGAAGGTTCCGCTGACCGCACGCGGGTGTACCTTCTTGTGAACTTCGTAGAGGCTTTCCTCGACGAAGTTGGGCTTGTCATCCGGCAACCGCTTGGCGGTGATTGAAACCATGATTATCGTATTACGATATTCTGATGAACTTTAGCGAAAATTCCCCGGCGCCGATCAACTCGGCACCGGGGATTTTAGCTAAATCTACTTCCTTTCCGCGGGCATCGCTTCGGCAGGAGCGGCCGGCGCAGGAGCCGGCGTCGCACCCTTGACGCCGCCGCCAAGTCCATAGACATAGGCGGTCAGCAGATGCACCTTGGCATCGCCGAGAAATTCGCCGAAGGCCGGCATGCGATTGGTGCGGCCCTTGGTGATCGTCTCGGTGATGGTTTCCTCGGAACTGCCGTAGAGCCAGATCTTGTCCGCCAGATTCGGTGCCACGCCGACCATGCCCTTGCCATCCGGGCCGTGGCAGGCGGCGCAAGCGGGAGCAAACAGTTCCTTGCCGCGTTGGGCTCGAATCGAGTCGGAAGCCAGCCCGGACAGGGAGCGCACATAACTGGCAAGATCCTTTATCTGGTCACCGTTCAGATCCGGCTTGACGCCTTTCGCCGGCATCATGGCGTCGCGCCCCTTGGTGATCGACTCCTTGATCTGCTCCGGCGTACCGCCAAACAGCCAGTCGCCATCGGCCAGATTGGGAAAGCCGCGAGCGCCCTTGGCGTCCGAACCGTGACACTGCGAACAGTAGGTCAGGAACAGGCGCTGGCCCATTTCCTTTGCCTCGCTGTTGACCGCGACGGCCTGGACATCCTGACTCTGAAACTTCTTGAAGATCGGCCCATATTGATCGTCGGCCTTCTTCATTTCGCCGTCATACTGACCGGCGGAAGACCATTTGAACTGACCCTGATAGTTGCCGAGCCCCGGATACATCGCCAAGTAGAACAGCGAAAAGACGATGGTAATGTAGAACAGCCAGCGCCACCAACTGGGCAGCGGATTGCTGAACTCCTGCAAATCCTCGTCCCAGACGTGACCGGTTGTCGCACCTTCCACGTGCGTGGCAGTACTTTGCATCCAGAGGAAGACGCCACAACCGATGACGCTGACGAGCACGATGCTCACTACATAGATATTCCAGAAGCCGCTGACAAAATCACTCATGATGATTTCCTTTCCTGATTCTCCGGAACCTGTGGCACGAACTGGCTGTCGTCGTCGAGCGGCAACATCGCCGCTTCGTCGTACGTCTTCTTGCGCCTATCCGAATATGCCCACCACACGATGCTGATAAAGGCGATGAACGCCAGCACCGTGAAGAGAGACCGCAGGTCGTTGATGTCCATTTGCTTACCTTGTTTGCTTGAGCGCGGTGCCCATGCCCTGCAGGTATGCGATCAATGCGTCGAGTTCAGTCACGCCCTCGATGGCCTTTTTCGCGCCGGCGATTTCGGCGTCGGTATAGGGCACTCCGACGGCGCGCAAGGCCTTCATCTTGGCCTCGATGGCATCGTCCTTGAGCGGGCGATCCAGCCAGTAGTAGGCCGGCATGTTCGACTCGGGCACGACATCACGCGGGTTCAACAGATGAGTGCGATGCCACTGGTCGGAATAGCGGCCGCCGACTCGTGCCAGATCCGGGCCGGTGCGCTTGGAGCCCCACTGGAACGGATGGTCATAGACGAACTCGCCGGCCACCGAATAATGACCATAGCGCTCGGTCTCCGCACGGAACGGACGAATCATCTGCGAGTGGCAGTTGTAGCAGCCTTCGCGAATGTAGATGTCGCGCCCCGAGAGGCGCACGGGACTGTATGGCGTGACCAGTTTGTTGGTCGGCGTGGTGGTGGATGTCTGGAAGAACAGCGGGACGATTTCGAGCAGGCCACCCACACTCACGGTGAGGATGGTGAGGACGATCAACAGCCCCACGTTCCGTTCAATTTTGTCATGCGTCAACATGATTTATAGCTCCTTAATCTGTGCAATCGGGCTTAATGGGCCGCTGCGGGTGCGAGTACCGGCGCATTTACCGCCTTGCCACCAGCCATGGTCAGGAACATGTTGTAGGCCATGATCAGCATGCCGGAGAGGAACAGCAGGCCGCCCAGCAGACGTATGGTCCAGAAGGGGTAGGTCGCCTTGACCGACTCGACGAAGGAGTAGGTCAGCGTGCCATCCACGTTCGTCGCACGCCACATCAGGCCCTGCATCACGCCGGCGATCCACATCGAGGCGATGTAAAGCACGACGCCGATGGTGGCCACCCAGAAGTGCACCTCGATCAGCTTCTTCGAGGCCATCTCGGGCTTGCCGAACAGGCGCGGCAGCAGGTAGTAGATCGAGCCGATGGATATCATCGCCACCCAGCCCAGGGCGCCGGAATGCACGTGGCCGACGGTCCAGTCGGTGTAGTGCGACAGCGCATTGACCGTCTTGATCGACATCATCGGACCTTCGAAGGTCGACATGCCATAGAAGGACAGCGAGGTGATCATGAACTTCAGGATCGGATCGTCGCGCAGTTTGTGCCAGGCGCCCGACAGGGTCATGATGCCGTTGATCATGCCGCCCCAGGAGGGTGCCAGCAGGATCAGCGAAAAGATCATGCCGACGCTCTGAGTCCAATCGGGCAGCGCCGTGTAATGCAGGTGGTGAGGACCCGCCCACATATAGGTGAAGATCAGCGCCCAAAAGTGCACCACCGACAGACGGTAGGAATACACGGGGCGCCCGGCCTGCTTCGGCACGAAGTAGTACATCATGCCGAGGAAGCCTGCGGTAAGGAAGAAGCCCACCGCGTTGTGGCCGTACCACCATTGCACCATCGCATCCTGTACCCCTGCGTAGGCGGAGTAGGACTTGAACAGCGTCACCGGAACCGCCGCGCTATTCACCAGATGCAGCACGGCAACGGTCAGGATGAAACCGCCGAAGAACCAGTTCGCGACGTAGATGTGCGAGATAGTGCGCTTCACGATGGTGCCGAAAAACACCACGGCGTAGGACACCCAGACCAAGGTGATCAGGATGTCGATCGGCCATTCGAGTTCCGCATATTCCTTGCCGGAGGTCATGCCCAACGGCAGTGAAATGGCGGCAAGCACGATGATCAGTTGCCATCCCCAGAACGTAAATGCCGCCAGCCCCGGCGCGAACAGCGGAGCATGGCTGGTTCGCTGCACTGCAAAATAAGACGTGGCAAACAGCGCGCAGCCGCCAAAAGCAAAAATCACGGCATTGGTGTGCAACGGGCGCAAGCGGCCGTAGCTCAACCACTCGTGCACATTCAACTCCGGCCAGACCAATTGGGCCGCAATGATGACGCCGACCAGCATGCCGACGATGCCCCAGATTACGGTCATCACAGCGAACTGGCGCACGACTTTGTAGTTGTAAGTCGCTTGCGATTGCATGATGGATTCACCTCACATTAACAAAAAGAAATCAGTCACGATGCTGCATTTGATGCGGTGCAGTATCCGTATTTTTCGGCAGATTACACGCGAAATATTAGAGTAGTTTGATACAGGTCAAAATATATCCGACTTAAACAAAAATAACAATAATATCAAGATGGTTTATGGGTATATGGGTGTACTTAAAGCCGCCAAGGAGTGCGCCGCCCACCACGCCGGCGTAGGCAGAAGCGGCGCGGAGCAGCGACTAAAAGAAGCCGCAACGATTGCAGTCCGGCCCGGCGGACATAGCAGTCGCCTCACCAGAACTTCCATGACCATTTCTTCTGCATCGTCTGTTCCACATGATGCGACCAGTCGGGCGACATGCCTTTTTCAAGGAAGAAGCCTGCATAGCGACGGTCGCTGCCGGCGATATGCTTGGTCAGCCAGACCTTGAGAAAATGCAGCAGTTCAAAGGTGATGGTGGCCTGCCCTGCTGCCAGCTTCTGTTGCAAAGCCACGACCTGTGCGACCAGCGCTTCGTGCTCGGCTTTGTGCTGCTCGAATTCCGGATAGTGAAGAATGCGCATCAGGCTTTCTTCGACAATGAAATGCACCCGCGTGTATTCAGCCAGCTGATTCAGAATTTCGCTGCACGCAGCAGATCCATGATGCGAAACCACCGCATCGTGTAGGCGGTTGAGCAGATTGACCAGTTCCTTGTGCTGCTCGTCGATCTCCTGGATGCCGACACTGAGGTCATCCGACCACGTAAATAGGGTTTCCATGGCTAGCTCCTAATCTAAAGACATCAAGATACTGTTATCTTTTTATAGCATATCAATAGACGCCGCCCGGTTTACTGACGGGGGTCAACCTCGTGGTCCAGAGCGGCGCCGGAGAAGCTGACGCAGGTCAACCTTAGTGCTTAAGCAATACGCCATGAGAACCCGACCGCGATCCAGGCCGGACCAGTGGTGAAGCCCTATGCGGCAACCGCCACGTGGGCCAGTGCGCCAAGCCGCTTGATATCCTTCAGGCAAACCTGCCGGCGGTCGGCGGTGATGAGTCCGTCCTCCTGGAATCGACCGAGAATTCGACAGACTGTTTCTTCGGCTATGCCGAGATAATTGCCGATGTCGAGGCGGGACATGCTCAAGCGGAATTCCGTGCCGGAGTAGTTGCGGCTGGCAAAGCGCCTGGAAAGACCGACCAGATACTCGGCGAGGCGCTCTTCGGCACTGCGTTTGCCGAGCAGCAGCATCAACTCCTCGTCGTGCCGAATCTGCCCGCTCATGATTCTCAGCATCTGGTAATGGATCGAGGGTATTTGCTGGGCGATTTCGTCCAGGCGACTTACTTCGACCTTGCAGACGGATATGGTTTCCAGCGCTTTGGCCTCTGAACTGTACTGTCGCGACGCCAGCGCACTTAGACCCAGCAGCTCGCCGGCGATATGAAAGCCGGTAATCTGCACCCTGCCGTCGTCGGTGCTGACATAGGTCTTCACCGAACCGCTGCGAATCGCGTACAGATAGTCGAATCGCTCTCCGGGCCGAAACAGCACCTGACCCCGCTTATATACTTCCTTGCGCTTGACGATGCTGTCCAGCAGCGACATGTCGGCCTGGTTCAGGCCCAAGGGCAGGCAGAGCTGATAGATCCCGCAATTGTTGCAAGTAATAGGCTCACAAGTCGGATGCGTCGAGGTGCAGGCTGCAGACGCCTTCGGGCCGGACATGGTCACTCCCCGTCCGACTGACGCGCGACCGCGGGCTGCGGCATTGCAAAGGCGGCATCGGGCAACTCGGTCAGCCGGTATTTCCCGCTTTTTACGGCCATCGCGAGCATTTCGAGCGTTTGCTTATGCAGCAGTTCGACAATCTTCGTCTTGATCGGTTTCCATTGTTCATGCATGGGGCAGGCGGTCTCGTCGCTGCATATCTTGAGTCCGATGACGCAGTTCTCTGTCAATCCTGGCCCTTCGACCAAAGTGAGTATTTGCATCAGGTCGGTGTTTTCACAGCCGTCGCGCAAGCAGAACCCGCCCTGCCGACCACGGAATGAATGGAGCAGGGTTCCCCTGCTCAGATTCTGCATGATCTTCGCCAAATACGCCGGCGGCACATTGAGATGTTGCGCCACCGTACGATTGAGAACCGGAACCCCCCGCGGCTGGGTCGCGATATAGATCAGCGCCTGGATGGCGTACTGGCTGGTGCGGGATAGGATCATGAGCCCGAATATGCCATAAGATTGTTCTGAAATTGATCGCCCGACGCCTCCCGGCGCGGTACAAGCTCGGAGTATAGCCGCAGACTTTGCCACCCTCGGCAGGATGGCCGGGGTGAAAAAAAAGGGTGCGCAGCGCGCACCCCCAACCCCAACAGAGAGCCTTTGGGCGACAGCGCGAAGCCGTCACCATAAAACCCACGCGGAGTATGGTTACCTATGGAGGCCCGCACCTTGATCTGAGTCAACGGTTTGCTCTTTTGCCCTAAGGCCGCCGTTTTTTTCTTCCCCGTTGGCCTTCGGCGAGACGCCGCTCGGCGCAGGATCGGCCTTGTCGTCGTCCATCAGGATGCGGTAGCCGGGCCCTTCGAGATCCTCGAACTGGCCGCTTTTCAACGACCACCAGAACACCGCGGCAATCACGAAAACCAGCACCAGGGAAAGTGGAATCAGCAGATACAGGATGTCCATTCGAATCATTGCTCCCGCTGCAAACGCAAGGCATTGAGCACCACCAGCAGCGAACTGGCCGACATGCCGATGCCGGCCATCCAGGGAGTCACCCAGCCGGCCATGGCCAGCGGGATTGCCAGGAAATTGTAGCCGAAGGCCCACACCAGATTCTGTTTGACGATGCGCAGGCTGCGCCGCGCCAGCGCCAGTCCCTGCGGCAGCGCCTGGAGGTCATTGCCGAGCAGCACGATATCGGCGTTGGCCCGCGCCAGGTCGGCGCCGCCGCCCATCGCAATCGACACTTGCGCCTGCGCCAGCACGGGGGCGTCATTGACTCCGTCACCGACCATGGCGACCGTCTCGCCGGCGTCCTGCAGCGCCTTGAGTGCCGCATGCTTGTCCTCCGGCGAGAGCCCGCCGCGAGCATCCGCGATGCCCAGCAAGGCCCCGACGCGCGCGGCGGCGGCCGGCGCATCACCGCTGAAGATGGACAGCCGGATGCCCGCTGCGGCAAGTTTCGTCACCATGGCGGACGCCTCGGGGCGCAGCCCGTCGCTGAGGCGGAAAAAGGCCTGCCAACCCGATGCACTACCCAGCGCGATCACCGTGTCGCCAGCGCCAACTATTGCCTGAACGGCCGCCGGCACCTCGCGGCCATGCAGGCCGGCGACGAACTCGGGACTCCCCAGTCGCCACGATTCGCCCGCGATCATGCCCTCGACCCCGGCGCCGGTGGTCGCGCGCAGACCATCGACCTCAATGACCGCTGCCGTTCCCGCAGCTGCCGCGCCCGCCGCCAAAGCCTTCGCGATGGGATGCTCGGAGCCGCGTTCGAGTGCGGCCGCGAGCGCCAGCGCATGCCCGGCATCCCCCTGCAGCGGGATCGCTTCGACCAGCGCCATGCGCCCCACGGTCAGGGTGCCGGTCTTGTCGAAAATGAAACGATCGGCCCGCGCCAGCGCCTCGATCGCATGGCCGCGCGTCACCAGCACGCCGCGCGCGGCCAGCGCGCCGGTGGCCACGGTCAGGGCCGCCGGCGTCGCCAGGGACAATGCGCAGGGGCAACTCACCACCAGCACGGCAACGAAGATCCACAAGGCGCGCGAGGCATCGATCCACCACCAGGCCAGCGCGGTCGCCAACGCCAGCAGCAGCAGGGCGACGATGAAGCGCCCGGCGACGCGGTCGGCCATTTCCACCAGGCGCGGCTTCTCCGCCGCAGCGCGTTCCATCAGGCGCTGAATCGCCGCCACGCGCGTCGCCTCGCCGACACGCTCGACGCGCATCACCAGGGGGCTGGCGGTATTCACGCTGCCGCCGATCAGCGCATCGCCGGCCCGTTTCGGCACCGGCAGGCTCTCGCCGGTCAGCAGGGATTCATCCGCCGCGCTCACCCCGTCGAGTACAAAACCATCGGCCGGGACCGTCTCGCCGGGCTTGATCTGCACGGCGTCGCCGGCATGCAGTTCGGCCACGGCGACGCGTTCGCCCGCGATATCGGCGGTGGACAGCGGCCACCCGGGCAAACGGGTGGCGAAGGCCGGAATCGCGCGGGCCAGGGTCTCGACGCTGCGCGCGGCTTTCTGTCGCGCCATCATTTCCAGATAGCGGCCGGTAAGCAGGAAGAAGACGAACATCGTGACCGAATCGAAATACACCTCGCCCGCCGCGCTCAGCGTGGCCCATACGCTGGCAGCGAAGGCCGCGCCGACGCCCAGCGCCACCGGCACGTCCATGCCGACGCGGCGCAGCTTCAGGTCGCGCCAGGCGCTCATGAAGAAAGGCGCGGCCGAATACAGGATCACCGGCAGCGTCAGGATCAGGCTGGCCCAGCGCATCAGCTGTTCGATGTCCGGCGTCATGTCGCCCTCAGTTCCCACCTGCGCCAGATACACCGGCACCGCATACATCATCACCTGCATCATGCCGAATCCGGCGACGAACAGCCGCCACAGCGCCGCCTTGCGTTCCTTCTGCGCCAATTCCTCGGCGCGCCCGATGTCGTAGGGATGGGCGCGGTAACCGATCGCGGCAACGGCTTCGAGGATCGCCGACAGCTTGGTGACGCGTTCGTCCCAGCGCACCCGCGCCCGGCGCGTGGTGTAGTTGATGTCGATCGCGGTCACGCCGGGCTGGCGGCGCACATGCGCTTCGTTGAGCCAGACGCAGGCGGCGCAGGTGATGCCTTCGAGGATCAGCGCGGCTTCCTGCTCGTGCTCGCCCGCGGCGCCCGCGGCCCGGCGCACGAAGTTCTTCTGCACGTCGGGATGATCGAACAGGCCGAACTCGGCCAGGACCTGCGGCAGCGCCTCGCGCGGGCTTTCCGGCATCGCGTCGCGATGCCGGTAGTAGTCGGCGAGGCCGTTATCGACGATCGCCTGCGCCACCGCCTGGCAGCCGGCGCAGCACATCTCGCGCCGCTGGCCGTCGATGACGACCGTGAAGTCGGCATCCGACGGGATCGGCAAGCCGCAGTGATAACAGGCTTCGGCAGCGGCCATGTTCAGGCCGAAACAGTCACAGCGTCAGGGCTCGTAATGAAATCGTCGCGCCGTGGATTTCACTTCGGCGCCATGCGGATGGCGCCGTCGAGGCGTATCACCTCGCCGTTGAGCATCTCGTTTTCGACGATATGACGCACCAGCGCCGCATATTCGGCCGGCTTGCCCAGGCGCGGCGGGAAGGGAACCATCTTGCCCAGGGCATCCTGGATTTCCTGCGACATGCCGAGCAGCATCGGGGTTTCGAAGATTCCCGGCGCGATGGTCATGACGCGGATGCCGAAGCGCGCCAGCTCGCGCGCGATGGGCAGCGTCATGCCGACCACGCCGCCTTTCGACGCGGCATAGGCGGCCTGGCCGATCTGGCCGTCATAGGCGGCGACCGAGGCCGTGCTGACGATCACGCCGCGCTCGCCGGCGGCATTCGGCTGGCCCTTGCTCATGGCTTCGGCAGCCAGGCGGATCATGTTGAAGCTGCCGACCAGATTGACCGTCACGGTCCTGGCGAAGACATCGAGCGAATGGGGGCCGTTCCTGCCCAGCACCTTTTCGGCCGGCGCGATGCCGGCGCAATTGACCAGGCCATGCAGGCCGCCGAACGCGGCCAGGGCCGCCGCGACGCAGGCCTGGGCGCTCGCCTCGTCGGCGACATTGGTGGTGACGAAGCGCGCGTTGGCGCCCAATTCGGCGGCCAGGGCATTGCCCGCCGCCTCGTTCAGATCGGCCAGCACCACCTTGGCGCCGGCTGCCACCAGCATCCGCCCGGTACCGGCACCGAGGCCCGAAGCGCCGCCGGTGATGATGAATACACTGTCCCTGATCTGCATGAACGCCCCTAAGAAACAAGGCCTGCCGACCGAAATGGAGGCAGGCCCTGAAATTTGGTGCTGTTGGCCGGAATCGAACTGGCGACCTACTGATTACGAATCAGTTGCTCTACCAACTGAGCTACAACAGCGTCCTGAGAGGCCGCGAATTATACCCGTTGGTCCCCGCGCATGGCAACGCGCTTGCGCCCGCTGCACGGAGGATTGCCTTGCGCCATTTTGCGCGCACTTGCTAGACTGCCCGGATGATCAAGTCGATATTCCTCCCACGACGAGACGGCGCGGGCTTTACCTTGATCGAACTGGTCACGGTGATGCTCATCATCGGCATCATGGCCTTCGTGGTGCTGCCGCGTTTCGACCTGCTGCGGGGCTATGACGAGATCGGCTATCGCGACAAGGTGAAATCGACGCTCGAGTACGCCAGAAAGTCGGCGGTGGCGCAGCGCCGAAACGTGCGCGTGACCCTCGCCGCAAACAACCTGACGCTGACCATAGACAACGACATTCCCGAGGGCGCCGGCGCCGGCGGCTTCCCGCGCAACCTGGCGCTGCCCGCTGCCGACGGCACCTGCGGCGGCGCGACGAACCAGGTCTGTGCCCCCGCCAACGTCACGCTTGTCGGCAACGCCGTGCTGAACTTCACCCCGCTCGGCGTGCCGTCGGCCGCGGGGCTCTACACCGTGACCGGCGACTCCCCATATACCATCACCGTCGAGGCGGAGACCGGCTATGTGCATTAGCCGCCGCCAGCGCGGCCTGACGCTGATCGAGCTGATCGTCTTCATCCTCATCGTCAGCGTCGCGCTGGTCGGCGTCATGACCGTGCTCAATGTCACCGCCCGTTCCAGCGCCGACCCGATGGTACGCAAGCAGATGCTGACCGTTGCCGAGGCGATTCTTGAAGAAGTCCAGTTGCAGCCATTCACCTTCTGCGCACCCGAGGATGCCAATGTCGCCATCGCAAACAATGCAACGACGGGAGCAGGGGGCTGCGCGACGACTGTCCAGGGCCTGGGAGCCGGTGGAGCGGCACGAATCGCGAACACCGACAACGTGGGCGACTACGCCAGCGTCACCCTCAATCCGGTCAACTCAGTGGATGGCACCTATTCGCTGGCCGATTACACAGCCGCCATTACCGTCACACCGGAAAATCTGGGCCCCGCGGCCTCCCAGATCAGTTCGTCGGCCTGTGCATCCGCGACCGACTGCACCACGTTGAACGTTCTCCGCATCGCGGTAACGGTCAGTCACATCGGAGCAGACAACATTACGGTCGAAGGCTACCGCACCCGTCATTCGCCCAACGCCCTGCCATGACGCGCCGCCCCGCATCCGCCGGCTTCACCCTGATCGAAGCCGTCATCGCCATCGTGATCACCGGCGTCCTGGCCGGCATGGTGGCCGTGTTCATCACCAAGCCGGTGGAAGGCTATGTCGATGCCGTGCGTCGCGCCGAACTGACCGATGCCGCGGATATCGCGCTGCGCCGGATGATGCGCGACATCCGCCTGGCCCTGCCCAACAGCCTGCGCGTCACCTCCGCGGGCGGCGTGAATTACATCGAATTCATCATGACCAGCGTCGGCGGGCGCTACCGCGACCCGGCGGACGGCTCCGCCGGCGGCGACTTTCTGAGCTTCACCAGCGGCGCCGATCTGAGCTTCGACGTGCTCGGCGCCATGCCCGCCAACCCGGCCATCGCGGTTAATGATTACCTCGTGGTCTATAACCTCGGTCCCGGCTACGAGCCGGGCAATGCCTACAACTACAACGGCACCGCTTGTCTGGCCGGCGGCTGCAACATCGCCAAGGCGAGCATCGTTTTCGGCAACGTCATCACCCTCGACGCCAATCCCTTCGCTGCCCAGTCGCCCCCGCTGCCCTCGCCGAGCGCACGCTTCCAGGTGGTGCCCGGCGGCGTCCGCGCGGTCTCCTTCGCCTGTCCGGCGGCGGGTAGCGGCAACTTGACGCGCCACTGGAACTACGGCTTCAATGCCGTCCAGGCCACACCGCCGGCGGGCGGCAGTTCGGCGACGCTGGCCGGCGGCGCCAGCTGCGTGGTCGAATACACCGCCAATGCCACCGGCCGCAGCGGCCTGCTGTTCGTGCAGCTCACTTTGACCGCGGGTGGCGAGAGCGTCACGCTGTTCCAGCAGATCCACGTCGATAACGCACCATGAGATACGAGCAACTACGCGGCTTCGCCATCGTCTCGGCCATATTCATCCTGGTCGTGCTGGCGGCGCTGGGCGCCTTCATCGTCAATATTTCCACCAGCCAGCAGATCGGCTCGGCGCTCGACGTGCTGGGCGTGCGCGCCTATCAGGCGGCGCGGGCGGGACTCGAATGGGGTCTGTACCAGGTGCAGGCCACCGCGGCCTACAACTTCGGCTACACCTCGACCGACGCGAACCTGCGCGCCTGCCCGGCCGCGACCACGTCCTTTGTCCCGGCGGCAGTCACGCTGGCCGATTTCACGGTCACCGTCGACTGTGCGGCGACAGCGGACGCCAGCAGCGGTCCGACCATCTACAGCCTCACCGCCACCGCCTGCAACCAGCCGCTCGCCGGCTGGACCGCCAGCACCGTCGCCTGCCCCAACACCGTCAACCCCGGCCCGCTCTACGTCGAGCGCCGCCTTTCGGTTACCTTCTGACCATGAAACTGCCGCCTGAGCGCCGTATCGCCAGCGCCAACTTTCCTGGTCCCGCGCCGGACCGCGCCGGGGATCACGGCATGAACTCACAGCCTTCACGATTCCGGAAAACCTGGTCTGCCTTCGCACACATCTGCGGCTCACTGATGAGAGCGATCGCCTTCGCCGCACTTCTGGCCATCACCCAGAGTCCGGCGCACGCGGCGATCACCTATTTCGCGTCGGCATCGAATCCTGCGGACCCCGGCAATCTGGATCTGACCGCGGTGCCCGTCACGCCTCCCGGAGCGATGCTTGCCGGCGATCTTGTGATCCTGGTCGCCAACTCGCGTGAAACCGGCAATACGCTGACTATCTCGGCAGACGGAGGGCAGGCCTGGACCTCGCAGGCCGCCAACACCACGAATACCAGCTCAAGGATCTTCTGGGCACGCTTTAACGGCACCTGGTCGACCGATCCCAGCGTGGCCTTTCCCGCGGCGGGAAATGCCACGACGGTGACGATGCATGTGTTCCGACCTTCCGCCACGGCGAATGGCTGGGCGTTGGACGTCGCGCAGACCAATGCCAGCTTTGCAGCGCCCGCCGCACCACGCGACGTGACCATCACCGGAATCACCACGGTCACCGACGGCGCCCTGGTCTTTGCCAGTTGGTTCAGTATCGACGACAACACATGGGCATTGCAGACCGGCGGCTGGACCAACGCAGGCGGTGCCCAGTACCGCAACACCGACGGCAACGACACTTCGCAATCTTCCGCCTACATGATATTGGCCACGGCGGGAGCATCCGGCAACGTCACCAATCGACAGACGGCCAACGCCGGCGATGCCGGCAACAGTTCCATCCTTGCCTTCCGCGAAGTGCCCGCGACCACCCTCGCCACCGGCACCGACCCGGCGGCGGCCACCATCGCTCCCGGCGCCGGCGCCACCGACGTCAACCTGTTCACCCTGCAGACCAACTCCGGCACGGAAGCTATCTCCTCCGTCACGGTCAACTTGTCGACCAACAGCGGCATAGCCCTGCTGGCGATCACCGACAACGCCAACACCGTGCTCGGTTCCACTGCTGCGCCGCTTGCCGGATCCAACACCATCGCCGTTGCGGGCATGACGGCGACGACTGTGCTGACGAGCTTCAAGGTCCGCGTCACGCCCCTGAGCCATGCCGCGATGCCCGCAGTGCCGGGTGCCGACTATGCCATCACCGCCCCGGTGACCGCATGGGCCGGACCCAACAACCACGCCGGCAGCGATACCAACGCGAACGCGCTGACCATCGACAATCTGTCGCCGGCGGGCGCCACCGCGGCCAGCGGCGTCACGGGCAACAGCCAGACCACGCTGAGTTGGACGACCTCCGCGGCGGGCGACTTCGTCACCACGGCGGGTTCGGTGATCTATCGCTGGACCGGCGCGTCGGCCGGCAGCGAGGTGCCGACCGAAGGCTCGACCCCGGCGTTCGGCGCCACCAACGGCACCGCCACCGTCGCCTGCGTGGTCTCGTCGGCCGCATCCACGGCATTGTCCAGAATCGACGGTCCGGGCAGCAGTTCGGGGGAATGCACGACCGCGGCCCTGACCGCCGGCCAGGCCTATACCTACAAGGTGTTCCAGAAGGACACCCACGGCAACTACGATGCAGGCGTGGCGATGGGCACCATCACCCCCCATGGCGCGGTCAGCGCCGCCACGTCGACGGTGGTTGCCGTGCCGACCTCGGTGCCGGCCGACACCTACACCACGGCGACGATCACAGTGACGCTGAAGGACAGCGCGGGCACGCCGGTGCCGGGCAAGACCGTCACGCTCGCCGCGGGCTCGGGCAGTTCGGTGATCACCACCATCAGCGGCACCACCGATGCCAGCGGCATCGCGACCTTCAGCGTCAAGAACGGCACCACCGAGGGGCCGATCACCTACACCGCGACCGACACCACCGATTCAATCGTCATCACCCAGACGGCGCAGGTGACCTTCACCGCGCCATCGCTGTGCTTCACCGACGATTTCAACCGCAGCACCCTGCTGGAAACCGGGAACTGGACCCGCACCAAGAGCGTCGGCACCACACTCGACGCCGAGATCGTCAGCAACCGCCTGCGCCTGACCGATGCCGCCGGCAACCGGGCCACCGCGGTGCACCTGCAGCGCCTGTTCCCGGGCTCCGGCAACAAGGTGGTGGCCGAGTTCGACTTACTGACTTACGGCGGCACCGGCGCCGACGGCGTGGTCCTGACCCTTTCCGATTCCTCGATCGCGCCGGTGGCCGGCGCCTTCGGCGGCTCGCTGGGATATGCGCAACGTACCGGGATCGATGGTTTTGCCGGCGGCTGGATCGGCGTCGGCCTCGACGAGTATGGCAATTTTTCCAACCCAACCGAGGGACGCATCGGCGGTGACGGTTTCACGGCGGATAGCGTTGCCGTGCGCGGCTCCGGTTCCGGCCAGAGCGGCTACAACTACCACACCCAGTCCGGCGTGCTGAGCCCCGGCATCGACCAGGCGGTGGCGCTGCCGGCGATCACCCACGTCGGTGCCGGCGCCCTGGCGGCGGCGAACGGCGGCAATGTGACGCCGACCCTGCCCGGCCACCAGACCAACGACCTGCTGCTGTGCGCCGCGACATCGAACGACGACACCGCCCACAGCGTCGCCACCAGCGGCTGGGCCCAGGTCTATCAGTTGGCACAAACCGGTTCCGGCAATCCGCGTTCGTCGCTGTTCTACAAGAAGGCCGCATCCGCTGCGGAAACCAATCCGACGTTTACCCATACCGGTGGCGGCGGCATAGTAGCCGGCTGCACCGCGTTCCGCGGCGTCGATACCACGACGCCCTTCGACGTGGCCTATGCCGCCAGCCATTACGCAGACACCGTCAACAGCAGCAACGTGACCTCGGGGTCGATGACTACCGTGACCCCCGACGCGATGATGCTGTTCGCCGGCCACATCAACAACAACCGCTGCAATCTGAGCACCTCGGTGACCGGCGGCCTGACGTGGGCGCAGTCGTTCTGCTTCGATTCAGGCCTGGGCAATGACGAAACCATCGCCATCCACTATGCGACCCAAGCCACGGCAGGGGCCATCGGCCCGATCACCTTCACCCAGGCCAGTACCGACGAAAACCGCGGCGTCCTGCTCGCACTGCGTCCGGCCCCGGCGGCGGTAGCCACCCACCGCTACCGGGTCACGGTGGACCACAGCAACGGCATCAATGCCTTCGTCACCGTGGATCGCGACCTCACCGGCACCGGGACCAGCTACGCCAACGTGATCACAACCTACGACGCCAAGGCGATCGTGACCCAGGCCGCCGTGCCCCCCTACTGGTTCTTTTCCTTCACCGCCTCGACCGGAGCTGCGACCAACGTCCATGAAATCGACAACCTCACGGTGTGCACGGCGCAGCCCATCGCGACGCCGGTGCTCGACCACGTGCGCATCATTCACGATGGCAGCGCCCTGACCTGCGCGCCGGAAACCGTCACCATCAAAGCCTGCGCCAACGCCGCGTGTTCCGCGCTCTATCCCAACAGCGTAACCGTGGACCTGACGGGCATCGCCGGCGCCACCTGGTCGACCGACCCGGTCACCTTCAGCAGCGGCCAGGTGCAGGTGACCCTGAGCAAGCCGACCACCGGCACGGTGACCCTGGGCGGCAGCGTGACGGCGCCCAGCAGCATGACCGCGATTTGCTACAACGGCGCCACCAGCGGTGACTGCTCGCTCACCTACAGCGCGAACGCCTGCGCCTTCGACGCGGTTGAAACGGGAAACAATCCCAGCACGCCGATCTACACCAAGCTGGCCGGCACGGCATTTACCGTCGATGTGCTGGCCCTGACCGCCGGGGTGATCAACACCGGCTTCACCGGTGCGGTCAGCGTCGACCTCGTCGATCAAACCGGGGTCGCCCCCGGCACTTGCAGCACGACCTCACTGGCCAACCCCACCGCGCCGGCCTCGCCCTATACCTTCACCGGGGCAGATGCCGGACGGCGAACCTTCACCTTCAACTATGCGAATGCCGCGCCGGACGTGCGGGTGCGCATGGTCAGCGGCGCGACGACGGCCTGCTCTTCCGACAACTTCGCCATACGGCCACCCAGTTTCAGCCTGAGCTCTCCCGATGCGAGCAATACCGGGATGAGCGGCACGCCGACCGTCAAGGCCGGCAGCAACTTCGGTCTGGATGCCGCCTCGGTCAACGGCTACACCGGCACCGCGCTGATCAATAGCAACAGGCTCGAGGCCCACGCCGGCGCCGTGCAAACCGGCGTCCTCAGCGGCAGCTTCGCGCCGGCGACGCTCGCCAGCAGCTGGATTTCCAGAGGCACAACGTTCAGCTATTCCGAAGTCGGCAGCTTCCGCTTCACACCCTGGGGCATCTACGACGACGGCAGTTTTGCCGATGTCGATCGCAGCAAGGCCACGCCGGAATGCTTCATCGACAACAAGGTCGGCACCGCCGTCGATCCGGCCGATCCGAACGTACTGGACGGCAACGGCAAGTACGGCTGCTATTTCGGCGGCACCAATACCTCGGGCGGCACGATCACCTCGCCCTACTTCGGCCGCTTCATTCCGGACCATTTCGCCCTCACCTCGCCGACCATCACCCAGGCCTGCGCCACCGGACCAACGCCCTTCAGCTATTTCGGCCAGGATGGCTTCACCACGGTGTTCACGCTGACGGCCCAGAATGCGGGCAATGGCACGACCCAGAATTACGTCGGCGACGGCAGCAGCAGTTGGGCCAAACTTCCGCTGCTGGTCTGGGGTGCGGCACCGGCCTCCGCCGCCAGTCCCGGCTACGGCTTTGCCGTCAGCATCTGGGCGCCATCCCAGCCGGCCGGCGCCGCCCTGGCCGCCAGTGCGACCGCGCCGGCCGCCGCGAACTGGGCTGCCGGCAGCACCACCGTCACCGCCCGGCACCAGATCACCCGGCCGACCGATCCGGCGCTGCCGACCACGGTGACGGTAACCACCCTGCCGGTCGACTCGGACGGCGTAACGATGGCGAGCGCCGCTTCGCTCAGCACCTCGCTGCAGCGCTTCGGCATACTGCGCGTAGACAATGCCTATGGCTCGGAACTGCTGCCGCTGCGGGTCACGGCGCGCACCATGTACTGCGCCAGCGTGGTCGGCACCGCATGCACCCAGTGGCGCACCAATACCGACGACAGCTGCACCAGCTTCACCGCGGCCGAGGGCAGCCTGGCGAATTACCAGGCGCCGGCCGCGGTCACCAATCCACTCGCCGCCACCAATTTCCGCATCACCGGGACCGATCCCAACACCGGTGCCGGCACCACCGGGAACTGGACGGCCGCCTCCAACCCGGTCACCACGAATTCCGGCAGCGGCACGATCATCCTGAGCAAACCCTGTGTTAACCCGGGCTGCACCTCGGCCGTCGGCAGCGTAGACCTGACGCTGGATCTCGCCGCAATGCCCTGGCTCAAGGGTAGCTGGACCAGCGCCGGTACCTGGAACGAGAGCCCCACCGCCCGGCTCCGCTTCGGCTCGCCCAAAGCCCCCTACATCTACCTGCGCGAACGCTACTGAATCACCGCCGCGCCCGCGGGGGGGCGGCGTCGCCGGCTATTCGGCGAGGAGTTCCTTCGGCAGGGGGAAGTTCACGTTTTCTTCCACGCCGACCAGGGTCTCGATGCTGCCGGCGCCCAGTGCCTGCAGGCGCTGCACCACGCCGTTGACCAGCACCTCGGGCGCCGATGCGCCGGCCGTGACGCCGACGCGAACGTCGCCGGCGAGCCACCGGGCCTCGATCTGTTCCGCCCCATCCACCAGATAGGCCGGGATGCCGCCGATCGCGGCGACTTCGCGCAGGCGGTTGGAGTTGGAGCTGTTCTTCGAGCCGACCACGATCACCACGTCGACCTTGCCGGCCATCGCCTTGACCGCGTCCTGGCGATTCTGCGTCGCGTAGCAGATGTCGTCCTTGCGCGGGCCGACGATGTTCGGAAAACGCTCCATCAGTGCGTGCACGATGACCCGTGCATCGTCCACCGAGAGGGTGGTCTGCGTCACATAAGCCAGCGGCGCCGTACCGCCAGCGCCAACTTTCAATTGCGCGACGTCGTCGGCGCTTTCCACCAGATACATCTGGCCGGTGGCCTGGCCCATGGTGCCTTCGACTTCGGGGTGGCCCTTGTGCCCGATCATGACGATCTCGTAGCCCTGCTTGTGCAGGCGCGATACTTCGAGATGCACCTTGGTCACCAGCGGGCAGGTGGCGTCGAAGACCTTGAGGCCGCGCGCCTCCGCCTCGCGGCGCACCGCCTGCGGCACGCCGTGGGCGCTGAAGACCACCGTCGCGCCGTCGGGCACCTCGTCCAGTTCCTCGACGAATATGGCGCCCTTGGCCTTGAGGCCGTCCACCACGTAGCGGTTGTGCACCACCTCGTGGCGCACATAGATAGGCGCGCCGAATTTTTCCAGCGCGCGTTCGACGATGGCGATCGCGCGTTCGACGCCGGCGCAGAAACCGCGGGGATTGGCGAGCAGGATGTTCATCATAGGATGCCTATGATCTCGACTTCGAAGCGCACCGGCTTGCCGGCCAGCGGGTGGTTGAAATCCACCAGCACCGCCGCGTCGTCGAGCTCGCGCACGATGCCGGTGAATTTGTCGCCATTGGGCGCGGCGAACTCGATCAGGCCGTGCAGCTCGGGGCTGGCGTTGGGCGGCAGGGCGGAGCGCGCCATGCGCTGCGTGAGCTGCGGGTTGTGCGGACCGAAGGCCTGATCGGGTTCGAGCAGGAAGACGTGGCGCTCGCCGACCGGGATGCCGATCAGGCAGTGCTCCAGCGGCGGCGCGAGTTCGCCGCTGCCCAGCTGCAGCGTCGCCGGCGTCGAATCGAAGGTGCTGACCAGTTCGGTGTCGTCGCCGGTGGCGACGCGGTAATGCAGCGTGATCAGGTTGCCGGCGCGTACGGTTTCGGTCATTCGGGGCTCTTTTCAGTTTCCTTGCCATAGCGGAACTGATGCCAGAGCATCAGCGCCACGCCGACGGTGATGGCCGAATCGGCCACGTTGAAGGCCGGCCAATGATAGCCCGCCAGGTGAAAATCGAGAAAGTCGACCACGGCGTCGAAGCGCAGCCGATCGATCACGTTGCCGATGGCGCCGCCGAGGATCAGCGCCAGCGCGGTCGGCAGCAGGCGCTCCTGGGCGTGACTGCGCAGCAGGCTGACCAGCCAGAGCGAAATCGCCAGCGCGAGGACGACGAAGAACCACTTCTGCCAGCCGCCGGCCCCGGCCAGGAAGCTGAAGGCCGCTCCCGAGTTGTAGACCAGCACGAGGTTGAAGAAGGAGGTCACGACCTGGCTCTCCATCAGGCGAAAGCTCGCCAGCACCCAGGCCTTGGTCGCCTGGTCGAGCAGCAGCACCAGGGCCGCCAGCGCCAGCCAGGAGGCGAGCTTAGGCAATTTCGCGCGCCTCGCCGGCGCCGAACAGGTTGGACGCGCAGCGCCCGCAGAGTTCCGGGTGCTCGGCATCCTGCCCGACGTCCTCGCGCCAGTGCCAGCAGCGCGCGCACTTGACGTGGGCGCTGGCGCCGGCCTCGATGCTGACGCCGGTCGCGGCGTCGGCTTTTTCGAGGCTCACCTTGGAACAGATGAAGACGAACTTGAGGTCGTCGCCCAGCGAAGTCAGCAGATCGTAGGTCGCGGCGTCGGCGCGCAGGCTTACCTCGGCCTGCAGCGACGAGCCGATCTTGCCGGCCGCGCGCAGGTCTTCGAGGACCTTCGCCACGTCGGCGCGCACCGCGCGTATCGCCTGCCACCGGGTCGCCAGCGCCAACTCTTCGGCCTGCGGCGGCAGTTCGTGCCAGGTCGCCAACATCACGCTGTCGCCCTGCTTGAGCGTGGCCCAGATTTCCTCGGCGGTGAAGGAGAGAATGGGCGCCATCAACCGCGTCACCGTTTGCAGGATGTGCCACAGCGCGCTTTGCGCCGAGCGTCGCGCGCGCGAATTCTCGGCCGCCGTGTATAGCCGGTCCTTGAGGATGTCGAGGTAGAAGGCGCCGAGATCTTCCGAGCAGAAATTCATCAGCCCCTGCACGATCTTGTGGAACTCGTAGCGCGCGTAATCCGCCGTGCACTGCTCCTGCAGCCGGCGCGTGAGCGCCAGCGCATAGCGGTCCACTTCGAGCCATTCGGCCGGCGGCAGCATCTGTGCGCCTTTACCACCCTGCGCGTCGAAATCGGCCGTATTGGCAAGCAGGAAACGCAGCGTGTTGCGCAGCCGGCGGTAGACCTCGACCACGCGCGGCAGGATGGTCTTCTCGTCGATCGACAGTTCGCCCGAGTAGTCGGTGCTGGCCACCCAGAGGCGCAGGATTTCGGCGCCCAGGGTGTCGGAGATCTTCTGCGGCGCGACCACGTTGCCCTTCGACTTGGACATCTTCATGCCCTTGCCGTCGACCACGAAGCCATGGGTCAGCAGCGCGTTGTAGGGCGCGCGGCCGTCGATCGCGGCGCCGGTCAGCAGGCTGGAATGGAACCAGCCGCGATGCTGGTCCGAGCCTTCGAGATAGAGGTCGGCCGGGTAGCTCAGCTCGTCCGCGTGCGAGCCGCGCAGCACCGTGCGGTGCGTGGTGCCCGAATCGAACCAGACATCGAGCGTGTCGCGCATCTTGTCGTAGTTCGCGGCGTCGGCGCCGAGCAGTTCGGCAGCGTCGAGCTTGAACCAGGCGTCGATGCCCTCCTGCTCGATCTTCTGCGCCACGGCTTCGAGCAGTTCCAGCGTGCGCGGATGCGGCTCGCCGCTTTCCTTGTGCAGGAAGAATGGAATCGGCACGCCCCAGTTGCGCTGGCGCGAAACGCACCAGTCCGGCCGGTTGGCGATCATCGCGTGCAGCCGCGCCTTGCCCCAGTCGGGATAGAACTTGGTCGCCTCCAAGGCGGCGAGCGCCAAGCCACGCAAGGTCGCTTGACCACCTTGTGTCGCCGCAGGCGACCCGACTCCATCGCCCCCTTCCTCGGGAAGGGGGGCGGAGGCGGGGTTTCGCAAAGCACTGCTTTGCGCCGCCGAAGCCGGGCTGCTGTGCAAAGCAGCCCGTGGACCGGGGGGATAGCCGTCACTTTGTCCGGTATGGACAGGGCGGGCAACCGCCCTGTCCATGCCAACGAACCATTGTGTCGTGGCGCGATAAATGATCGGCGTCTTGTGCCGCCAGCAGTGCATGTAGCTATGCACGATTTCAGCGCTGGCGAACAGGGCGCCGACTTCGGCCAGCTTGTCGATGATGACCGGATTGGCCTTCCAGACGAACATGCCGCCGAAGAAGGGCAGGCTCGCGGCGAACACGCCGTCGCCCTGTACCGGGGTCAGGATTTCGTCGTTGTGCATGCCGTGCTTGCGACAGGAGTCGAAGTCTTCCAGGCCATAGGCCGGCGCGCTGTGGACGATGCCGGTGCCGGTGTCGAGCGTGACGTATTCACCCAGGTAGACGGGCGAAGCGCGATCGTACAAAGGATGGCGGAACACCACCTGGGCCAGGGCCGCACCCTGACAGGCGCCCAGCACCTCGCCTTCGAGGCCGAAGCGCTGCAGCGCCGCGCCGCGCAGTTCGGCGGCAAGGATCAGGCAACCCCGTGCGGTCTTCACCAGTTCGTAGGTGAAATCCGGATGCATGTTGAGTGCCTGGTTGGACGGAATGGTCCACGGCGTGGTGGTCCAGATCACCGTCCAGCAATCGCCCGCGGGCAGCGCATTGATGCCGAATGCATGGGCGACGCGACCCCGCTCGGCGGCATCGAGACGAAAGCCGACGTCGATCGCCGGCGATTTCTTGTCCTGGTATTCGACCTCCGCCTCGGCCAGCGCCGAGCCGCAATCGAAGCACCAATTCACCGGCTTCAGGCCCTGGAACAGATAGCCGCGCCGGTACAGCTCGCCGACCGCGCGAATTTCGTCGGCCTCGTTGCTGAAGGCCATGGTCAGGTAGGGATTGTCCCAGTCGCCGAGCACGCCGAGGCGGATGAAATCCTTCTTCTGCCGTTCCACCTGTTCGGCGGCGAAGCTGCGCGACAATTGCCGCGCCTGGTCGGCCGGCAGGTGCTTGCCATGGGTTTTCTCTATCTGGTGCTCGATCGGCAGGCCATGGCAGTCCCAGCCCGGCACATAGGGCGCATCGAAGCCGGCCAGGGTCTTGGAGCGGACGATGATGTCCTTGAGGATCTTGTTCACCGCATGGCCGATGTGGATGTCGCCATTGGCATAGGGCGGGCCGTCGTGCAGCACGAAGCGCGGACGCCCCTTGGCCGCGGCGCGGATCTTCTGATAGAGCTTCTGCTGCTGCCACTGGTCGATCCAGCCCGGCTCGCGGCGGGCGAGGTCGCCGCGCATCGGAAAGGGCGTGTCGGGCATGTTGAGGGTCTTGCGATAATCAGCCATGAGGGGTGCCATCTGTTGAACGTTTACGTGTTTCGAAATAGGCGCGCACCGCTGCGACGTCCTGGGCGATCTGCGCCTTGAGTGCGTCCAGGGAATCGAACTTCGCCTCGTCGCGCAGCTTGTGCAGGAAGTTCACATCGACGTGCAGGCCGTAGATGTCTCGGTCGAAATCCAGCAAATGGACTTCCAGCACCGGTTGCAGGCCGGCATCCACGGTCGGCCGCACGCCGATGTTGGCGGCGCCGGGCAAGGGCTGCGGTGCAATGCCCGAGACCGAGACGGCGAACACGCCGGATAGCGGCAGGCGCTTGCGCCGCACCTGGATGTTGGCGGTGGGAAAACCGATGGTGCGGCCGAGCTTCTTGCCGTCCATGACCCGGCCGGCGATGACGAAGGCGCGCCCCAGCAGCGCTTCGGCCTGCTCGATGTCGCCGCTGGCCAGCGCCGCGCGCACCGCCGAACTGGAGACGCGGACGCCGCCGAAATCCACCGTGTGCATCGCCTCGACGACGAAGCGGTGCTCCTGGCCGGCCCGCTGCAGCAGGGCGAAATCGCCGCTGCGGCCCTTGCCGAAACGGAAATCGTCGCCGATGATCAGATGCCGCACCGAGAGCCCGCGCACCAGGATGCGTTCGATGAACTGCTCGGCGGTCAAGGCGGCCAGCTTGCGGGTGAAGCGGCAGACATGGACGCGGTCCACACCGGCCTCGGCCAGCAGTTCGATCTTGTCGCGCAGGCTGGCCAGGCGCGCCGGCGCCTGATCCGGGGCGAACAGTTCGCGCGGATGCGGCTCGAAGGTGAGCACCGTCGCCGGCAACGCGAGTTCGCGCGCCTTGGCAGTCAATTCGGCCAGCAGCGCGCGATGGCCACGATGCACGCCATCGAAATTGCCGATGGTCAGCACCGTAGACGTCGTCGCCCGCTCGGGAACACCGCGAAAAACCAGCATGGGGTTGAGACGGCAGGGAAAGCGGCCGATTATATCAAGCTCGGCGGGCACTTCCGGAACCGCAAAAGGCTACGCGGCGCGGGATTCCGGCCCGGATCAGTCGAGCCGCGCCAGCTTGGACTTGGCCAGCGGCGGGTTCTTGGCGAAGTAACGGCGGATGCCCTTGAGGATGGCCTCGGCCATGCGGTCCTGGTAGGCCTCGTCGTTGAGCCGCGCCTCTTCCTCGGGATTGGAGATGAAGGCCGTCTCGATCAGGATCGAGGGAATGTCGGGCGCCTTCAGCACGGCGAAGCCGGCCTGCTCGACATGTGCCTTGTGCAGCGTGTTGATGCGGCCCAGTTCGCCCAGCACGTCCTTGCCCAGCTTGAGGCTGTCGTTGATCGTGGCGGTCTGCGACAGGTCGAGCAGGGTGCGCGCGAGGTAGGGGTCCTTGACGCCGATATTGACGCCGCCGACCAGGTCGGCCGAGTTTTCCTTGTTCGCCAGCCAGCGCGCGGCCGAACTCGAAGCGCCATTTTCGGAGAGGACGAAGACGCTGGAGCCGCGCGCCGTGCTCTTGATGAAGGCATCGGCATGGACCGAGAGGAAGAGATCGGCCTGCACCCGGCGCGCCTTCTGCACGCGCTGGTTCAGCGGAATGAAATAGTCGCCGTCGCGCGTCAGCACCGAGCGCATGTTCGGCGTCGCATCGATCTTCTGTTTGAGCCGCCGCGCCACGGACAAGGTGACATGCTTTTCGTAGCTGCCGCCGCGGCCCACCGCGCCGGGGTCTTCGCCGCCATGCCCGGGGTCGAGCACGATGGTGATGAGGCGCGCGATCTCGGGTTTGTCGACGGGCTTGTCGGCAGGCACTGCCTTGTCATGGCTGCCGAGCCCGGGCTCGGCCTTCAGCGGCGGCTCGGCGGATTTTTCCAGCAGCGCCATCAGGGGGTCGACCGGCTCCGCCGGATACAGGTCGAGCACCAGGCGGTGGCCGTATTCGCCGACCGGTTTCAGCGCGAACACCTGCGGCTTGACTTCGCCCTTGAGCTCGATCACCAGGCGCACCACGCCCGGCTTGTTGCGCCCGGCGCGGATCAACCTGATGTAGGGATCGGCGTCGATGATCTTCGACGGCAGCATCTGCAGCACCGAATTGAACTCGACGCCTTCAAGGTCGAGCACCAGGCGCTCGGGATCTTTCACCAGCAGGTGGGAATAGCGGATCGCCTGATCGTGTTCCAGCGTCACCCGCGTGTAGTCGCGGGCCGGCCAGACGCGCACGGCGAGAATGCTGGTAGCCACCGTGGCGCCAGCGCCAACTCTTGAAACCAGCAGCGTCAGGCTGGCCGCAGCGAACTTGAGGACATCACGCCGGCCAGGCATGTCCGTCCCCTTGCGCCGGCGGCGGCGATGCGGGCCACACGCCCCTCGCTGCCTGCGCCCGGTGCCACGCGCAATTCGATTCGCATATCGGCGGCAGGCAGGTAAGGCGCGGCCTTGTCGGGCCATTCGACCAGACAAATCCCGCTTCCTGAAAAATATTCGTCAAGCCCTGCATCGAGATATTCTTCCGCCTGATTGAATCTATAGAAATCAAAGTGATAGAAGTGTAATCCAGAAACCACGTGAACTTCAACCAGTGTGTAAGTGGGACTCTTCACCGGGCCCGTTTCACCCGCTGCGCGCAGCAGCCCGCGCACCAGCGTGGTCTTGCCCGCGCCGAGGTCGCCTTCCAGCCAGACCACCATGCCCGGCGCCAGGTTCGCGGCCAGCGCGGCGCCCAGCGCCAGGGTGGCGGCTTCGTCGGGCAGGGCTAAAGTAAGATGATCGGCATGCATGAGTACGCTAAGAATCCGGCGGAACTGAAGGACAAGATACGGCGCTGGGGCAAGGACCTCGGCTTCGACGCGATCGGTTTTTCCGGCATCGGGCTCGACCATGCCGCCGAGAATCTGGAGGCCTGGCTGGCGGCCGGCTGCCACGGTGAAATGGATTATATGGCGGCGCATGTCACGGCGAAGGGAAACAAGCGCGCGCTGCCGGCCGAACTGGTGCCGGGCACGAAGAGCATCATCACCGCGCGCATGAACTACCGTAGCGCCAGCGCCAACTCTGCCGCCGCGCTGGCCGACGGCGAGCGCGCCTTCATTTCGCGCTATGCCCTGGGCCGCGACTACCACAAGCTGTTGCGCAGTCGCCTGCAGCAGCTTGCCGATCGCATCACGCAGGAGATCGGCGAGTTCGCCTACCGCGCCTTCACCGATTCGGCGCCGGTCATGGAAATCGGCCTGGCACAGAACGGCGGCCTGGGCTGGCGCGGCAAGCACACGCTGCTGCTGGAGCGCGATGCCGGTTCATATTTTTTCCTCGGCGAGCTATTCACCGAACTGGCGCTGCCGCCGGATGCGCCGGTCACCGATCACTGCGGCAGTTGCACGGCCTGCATGGCCGCCTGCCCGACCCAGGCCATCGTCGCGCCCTACCGGGTCGACGCGCGGCTGTGCATCTCCTACCTCACGATCGAGCACAAAAGCGGCATCCCCGAGGCCTTGCGGCCGCTGCTGGGCAACCGCATCTACGGCTGCGACGATTGCCAGCTGGCCTGTCCCTGGAACCGTTTCGCACCCTTGACGCGCGAGGGCGATTTCGCGCCGCGCCACGGCCTCGACCGCGCCACGCTGGTCGAGCTGTTCGCCTGGGAGGAAAGCGATTTCAACGCACGCCTGGCCGGTTCGCCGATCCGCCGCATCGGCTACGAGCGCTGGCTGCGCAACATCGCCGTGGCGCTGGGCAATGCGCCGACCGGCGATGAAGTGCTCAATGCCCTGCGTTCACGCGCCGACCATGCATCGGCGCTGGTGCGCGAACATGTGGCCTGGGCGCTCGGGCGCCACGGCGCGGAAACCTCGGTCTAGCCGCGCGCAACGGGGCGCGCGGGATCGGCGCACCACTCGCTCCAGGAGCCCGGATACAGCTTGGAACCGGACAAGCCGGCCAGTTCCATCGCCAGCAGATTGTGGCAGGCGGTGACGCCGGAACCGCACTGCTGCACCACCTGCGCCGCGGACCGGGCGCCGAGCAGCGCCATGAATTCGGCGCGCAGTTCCCCGGCCGGCTTGAAGAAGCAGCCGTCGTCATCGAGGTTGTCGAAATAGAAGCGATTCACGGCGCCGGGAATGTGGCCGCCGACCGGATCGAGCGTCTCGTTCTCGCCGCGGAAGCGTTCCGGGCTGCGCGCGTCGAGGATCAGCAGACGCGGCGACTGGAGATCGGCCAGCAGCTGTGCGGCATCGACGGTCATGCCCTGTGCATGCGCCGTGAATCGGCCCGGCGCGACCGTCGGCACGGTTGCTTCGAGCGCGCGCTTGCTGCGCTTCCATCCGGCCAGCCCGCCGTCGAGCACCGCCACCTTGTCGTGGCCGAGCCAGCGCAGCAACCACCAGAGGCGCGATGCGAAAATGCCTCCTTCATTGTCGTAGGCCACCACCTGGGTCGCCGCATCGACGCCGCAGTCCGCCATGCGCTGCGCAAAGACGGCCGGCTCGGGCAGCGGATGGCGGCCGTTGCGGCCATTTGCCGTGCCCGAAAGATCCTCGTCGAGATGCAGGAACAGCGCGCCCGGAATGTGGCCGCGGGCGTAGGCCTGGCGGCCGTATTCGGTATTTCGCAGATCATGCCGGCAATCGAAGACGCGCCACTCGGGATGGGCGGCAAGTTCGTCGGCACTCACCAGCAGGCTTGCAGGCGCATCGGTCAGCGCATCGGTCAGCGCTTCGCTCATGCCTCGCCTTCGGCCAGCCAGCGACGGGCCTCGGTCTCATCGGCAAAGACCGTCAGGTCGGCATTGACGAAGAGTTGCTCGAGCCACGCACTCCAGGCCACCCACTGGCTGTCGGTGACGACCGCGATGCGCTTGAAATCGCCGGCATGCTGCCGCGAAAAGCGGATTTCTTCCCAGGCCACATCCACGGTGAAGTCCGCCATGTCGCGCAGATCGACCAGCAGATTCACCGGGCCGGAAAACTTGATCTCGTGGAGGACCAGTTCCTCGAATTCCTTGAAGTCGGCCAGTGTGAATTCGCCGAACACGGCGAATTCGACGAGATGTTCCTTGTTTTGTGTCGTGATCATTTTGAATCTCCTTGGCAGGGAGAATAATCAGCGCGGGTGGAAAAGACAATGGAAAGCCGAAGGGAATTTGCTGCCGGTGGCTGAAATGCAAAGGGCCCGCAAGCGGGCCCCTTCAAGCGTAAGCTGTTGCGCGTTTACTTCTTGGCCTTCTTGCCCGACACTGCCAGCTTGAAACCGGCGCCCGCGCTGAACTTCGGCACGGTGGTCGCGGGGATCTTGATGCTGGCGCCGGTCTTCGGGTTCTTGCCGGTACGCGCCGCGCGCTTGGCCGACTTGAAGGTGCCAAAACCAACCAGAGTCACGGTATCGCCCTTCGATACCGCCTTTACTACGGCAGCCATGATTCCGTCGAGAGCCTTGCCGGCGGCAGCCTTGCTTATGTCGGCTTCCTTGGCGGCAATTTCAATCAGTTCAGCTTTATTCATACTTAAAATTCCTCCGAAAATTTTCGGGCAGCCCGCCCAAAAAATATTCTAAACCCGTTCCAGAAGGCTTGTACAAGGAATTTATGCACACGCAGCCTGTCTTGTTGCGATGATGCCGCCGCCCAGACACACCCTTGATTCGTAGAGCACGAGCGATTGTCCGGGGGTCACTGCCCATTGCGGCGCAGCAAACAACACCTCGCACTCCGCAGCGGAAACACGCTCGACCTCGCAGGCAGCATCTGGCTGGCGGTAGCGCGTCTTCGCCGCATAGACCCAGTGCGTGTGCGGTGCCCGACCGGCGATCCAGGACAAGTCCCGTGCCACCAGGCCGCCCGACAGCAAGGCGGGATGCTCGTGGCCCTGCACCACCCAGAGGATGTTCTGCGCCATGTCCTTGTCGGCGACGAACCAGGGTTCCTCCGGCGCGCCCTTGACGCCGCCGATGCCGAGTCCCTCGCGCTGGCCGAGGGTGTAGTACATCAGGCCTTCGTGGCGGCCGACCACGCGATCGGTGCCGAGCACCCGGATCTCGCCGGGCTGTTTCGGCAGGTAGCGCGCCAGAAATTCGCGGAAGGGCCGTTCGCCGATGAAGCAGATGCCGGTCGAATCCTTGCGCGCGTGATTCGGCAGGCCCGCCGCCGCGGCGATCTTGCGCACGTCGCGCTTGTAAAGATGGCCGATGGGAAACAGCGTCTTCGCCAGCTGCGCCTGGTTCAAGCGGTGCAGGAAATAGCTCTGGTCCTTGGTGCCGTCCTCGGCCTTGAGCAACTGCCATTCGCCGAGAAACTCACGCACCTGCGCATAGTGGCCGGTGGCTATCTTGTCGGCGCCGAGCGCCAGTGCGTGGTCGAGAAAGGCCTTGAACTTGATTTCCGAATTGCACAGCACGTCGGGGTTCGGCGTGCGTCCGGCCTGGTATTCGCGCAGGAAGTCGGCAAACACGCGTTCCCGGTATTCGGCGGAGAAATTCACCGCCTCGAACTCGATGCCGATCACATCGGCCGCCGCCGCGGCATCGATCAGGTCCTGGCGCGAGGAACAGTATTCGTCGCTGTCGTCGTCCTCCCAGTTCTTCATGAACAGGCCGATCACCTCGTAGCCTTCGCGCTTCAGCAACAGCGCCGCAACCGACGAATCGACGCCGCCGGACAGACCGACGATGATTTTTCCCTTGGACATGGTAGTCAATCGTAGTGCCGAATAAGGTCGAGCGGAAAGCGCCGGCCGGCGAGATAGTCATCGACGCACCGCGACACCAGCGGGCTGCGGTGGCGGGCGGCCGTGGCGCGAATCTCGTCCGGCGTCATCCACACGGCACGCAGGATGCCGTCGTCGAGCACGCGGCCAGGCTCGTGTGCGCCGAGTTCGCCGGAGAACGCGAAACGCAGATAGGTAATATCGCCCTGCGGCCGCGGCCATTGGTAGATGCCGACCAGCGCGGTCGGCGTGAAAGCCCATGCCGTCTCCTCAAGGGCCTCGCGGGCGCAGGCCGCGAGCAGCGATTCGCTCTCGTCGAGATGTCCGGCGGGCTGGTTGAAGCGCAGGCCGTCGTCGGTTTCCTCCTCGACCAGCAGGAAGCGGCCGTCGCGCTCGATCAGTGCCGCGACGGTGACATTGGGTTTCCAGATACGATTCATCCGCGCATTTTAGCGCCCCTGCTAAAATCACGCCTTTACCCAAATCAACGCTGGAGACCCACCATGTCCATGGCCGACCGTGACGGCTTCATCTGGTACGACGGCAAGCTCGTGCCCTGGCGCGAAGCCACCACCCATGTGCTGACCCACTCGCTGCACTACGGCCTGGCCGTGTTCGAAGGCGTGCGCGCCTACAAGACCGTTTCCGGCACCGCTATTTTCCGCCTGAAAGAGCACACCGACCGGCTGTTCAACTCGGCCCACATCTACCGCATGCCGATGCCTTACGACAAGGCGACGCTGATCGAGGCGCACAAGGAAGTCGTGCGCAGCAACAAGCTCGAATCCTGCTACCTGCGCCCGATCGCCTTCTACGGCTCGGAGAAGATGGGCGTCAGCCCGCGCGGCGCGGCGACCCATGTCTCGATCGCGGCCTGGCCCTGGGGCGCCTATCTCGGCGAGGAAGGCATGGAGAAGGGCATCCGCGTCAAGACCTCGAGCTATTCGCGGCACCACGTGAACGTCAACATGGCGCGCGCCAAGTTCGCCGGCACCTATGCCAACTCGATCCTGGCCAACATGGAAGCCACCGAAGACGGCTATGACGAGGCCCTGCTGCTCGACGTCGACGGCTTCGTCGCCGAAGGCGCGGGCGAGAACCTGTTCGTGATCAAGGACGGCGTGATCTACGAACCCGAGATCGCCTCGGCGCTGATGGGCATCACGCGCAACACGGTGATCACGCTGGCCGCGGAACTCGGCTATCAGGTGGTTGCCAAGCGCCTCACGCGCGACGATATCTACATCGCCGACGAAGCCTTCTTCACCGGCACGGCGGCGGAAGTGACGCCGATCCGCGAGCTCGACAACCGCAGCATCGGCGCCGGCAGCCGCGGCCCGATCACGGCCAGGATCCAGAGCCTGTTCTTCGACGTGGTCAATGGCAAGGTACCGGCACACGCCGAGTGGCTCTCCTACATCTAATAGAACGCACGAGGTTGAACATGTCCACTCTCGACGAATCCCAGCGCCAGGTCGCCGTCACCGCCCACGATCTGCCGCTGGCCTGCCCGCGCCCCGGCGCCCCCCTGTGGGCCCGCCATCCGCGCGTCTTCATCGACGTGCTGAAAAGCGCCACGGGCGAAGCCGCCTGCCCCTATTGCGGCACGCAGTATCGATACACCGGCGAGCGCCCCAAGGGCCACCACTGACGCCTGCCCGCGCGGCGTCCCAGGCGTGCAGAGCATTTCCCGAGCGTGAAGATCCTCGTCGTCGCTCCCTCCTGGATCGGCGACACGATCCTCGCCCAGCCGCTCTTCACGCTGCTCAAGCGCAATGACCCGACGGCCCGCATCGAGGTGCTGGCTGCGGGCTGGTCGGCGCCGCTGCTGGCGCGCATGGCCGAGGTCGATGCGGTCATCGCCAACCCCTTCGGTCACGGCGAGTTCGATTTCTGGGCGCGCCGTGCGCTGGGTCGCCGCCTTGCCAGCGCCAACTATGCACTCGCCTATGTCCTGCCGAACTCGTGGAAGTCGGCGCTGGCGCCCTACTTCGCCGGCATTCCGCGGCGCATCGGCTATCGGGGCGAGAGCCGCTACCTGCTGCTGAACGAGCGCCATCGGCTCGACGCCCTGAGCCACCCGCAACTGGTGCAGCGTTACGCCGCGCTGGCCGGGCCGCTGCCCGCCAGCCTGCCGCCGCCGCGCCTGAGCTCGACCGTGGCGCAGCAGCAGGCCGCGCGGCTTGCCCTGAAGCTGCCGCTCGACGCGAGCCCGGTGATCTTCTGCCCGGGCGCCGAATTCGGCCCGGCCAAGCGCTGGCCGGCGCAGCACTTTGCGGCGCTGGCGCGCCTCATCGCGACGCCGCAGCAGCCGGTATGGCTGGTCGGCTCGGACAAGGACCGCGCCGTCGGCGACGAGATAGCCACGGCGGCGCAAGGCGCGGCGCTCAACCTGTGCGGCCGCAGCAGCCTGGAACAGGCGCTCGACCTGATCGCCACGGCCCGCTGCGTGATCAGCAACGACTCCGGCCTGATGCACGTCGCCGCGGCGCTGGAGCGGCCGCTGGTGGCGCTTTACGGTTCGTCGTCGCCGGCCTATACGCCGCCGCTGTCCCAGGGTGCAAAAATCGTTTCCAGAAACCTGCCGTGCAGCCCCTGCTTCCAGCGCGAATGCCCGCTGGTGCATTTCGACTGCATGAACGGCATCACGCCGCAGCAGGTGGCGGCCATGATCGACGCAACTTTGGCGAACTGACCATGCCCAGCGAGAAAATCTTCGCCAGCCCGCAGGACGTCGAAACCGCCTTCTACGAGGCGCTGGAACGCTGCGACCTCGACGCCATGATGGCGGTCTGGGCCGAGGACGAGGAAGTGGTCTGCGTGCATCCCGGCGGCCCGCGCCTGGTCGGCTACAACACCATACGCGAGGCCTGGCAGCGCGTCTTCGCCGGCGGCAACAAGCTCACCGTGCGGCTTTCGCAACAGACCACGGTGAACACGCCTTTCGCCACGGTCAGCACCCTGCTGGAACACATCGCCACGGCGGACAACGAGAGCCAGAGCGCGCCCGTGGCCGCCACCAACATCTATGTGCGCGGCGCCCTGGGCTGGCGCATGGTCGCCCACCACGCTTCGCCGGTGCCGCCCAGCAGCGTCGCCGAGGCACCGCGCACCCTGCATTGAAGCCGCCCCTGGCAGCGCCGCATTACCGGGCTCCGGCCTGGCTGCCCGGCGGCCACGCGCAGACCATCTGGCCGCTGCTGATCAAGGGGCCGCTGCCGCGTTACGGGCGCGAGCGCTGGGCCACCCCGGATGCCGATTTCATCGATCTCGACTGGATCGCCGGCGCCACCGACGCGCCCTGCGTGGTGCTGTTCCACGGCCTCGAAGGCAGTTCGCGCAGCCATTACGCGCGACGCCTGATGCATGCCGTGGCGCACCGCGGCTGGCATGGCGTGGTGGTGAACTTTCGCGGATGCTCGGGCGAGCCCAACCGCCTGCCGCGCGCCTATCATTCCGGCGACTCGGCGGAAATCGACTGGATACTGCGCCGCCTGCAGGTGCGCGGCTATCCGGCCTTGTTCGCCGCCGGGGTTTCGCTGGGCGGCAACGCCCTGCTGAAATGGCTGGCGGAACAGGGCAGCCAGGCATCCGGCATCGTCAGCGCGGCGGCCACGGTGAGTGCGCCGCTGGACCTGGCCGCGGCCAATACCGCGCTGTCCTCCGGCTTCAACCGGGTCTATGCGCGGCATTTCCTGCGCACGCTGATACCGGCGGCCATGGCCAAGGAACGCCGCTTTCCGGGCCGCATAGACATGCGCCGGGCACGGGCCGCGCTTACCCTGCGCGACTTCGACGATGCCGTCACGGCGCCGCTGCACGGCTTTCTCGGTGCCGACGACTATTACGCGCGCAGCAGCGCCGGACCGCTGCTGGGCGCCGTGCGCGCGCCGACTCTGCTGCTGCACGCCGCCAACGACCCTTTCCTGCCGGCATCGGCATTGCCACTGCACACTGCCTTGCCCGCCGGCGTCATGCTGGAAGTCCACTCCGGCGGCGGCCACGTCGGTTTCGTCGATGGCGCCCCGCCCGGTCGTATCGACTGGCTGCCGCAGCGTCTGCTCGCGCACTTTTCCGCATATATGCCAGCATCCATCGGCATGCGATAATTTTCCTTCCGCCACTCGACCACATCCGCCATGCAGACTCCGGCACCCGAGATTTTCAAGGCCTACGACATTCGCGGCATCGTACAGACCACGTTGACCGCGGAAGCCGTCTGCCAGATCGGCCTGGCGCTGGGCACCGAGGCCGTGGCGCGCGGGGTCAAGGCCATCGTCATAGGACGCGACGGGCGCCTGTCGGGGCCGGAGCTTGCCGGCGCGCTGGCCGACTGCATCACGCAAACCGGGATCGATGTGATCGATATCGGCCGCGTGCCGACGCCGATGACCTATTTCGCGGCGCACGAACTGGGGGCCGACAGCTGCGTCTCGGTCACCGGCAGCCACAATCCGCCGGAGTACAACGGCCTCAAGATGGTGCTGGGCGGGCAGACGCTCTACGGCGAAATGATCCAGGACCTGCGGCGCCGCATCGCCAGCGCCAACTATTGCGAAGGGCACGGCGTGGTGCGCCACGCCAACGTGCGCCAGGCTTACATCGATCGCATCGTCGGCGACGTCAAGCTGTCGCGGCCGATGAAGATCGTCATCGACTGCGGCAACGGCGTGGCCGGCAGCGTCGCGCCGGACCTGTTCCGCCGCATGGGCTGCACCGTGACCGAGCTGTTCTGCGAAGTCGACGGCAATTTCCCCAACCACCACCCGGACCCGTCGAAGCCGGAAAACCTGGCCGACCTGCAGCGCGCGCTGCGCGAAACGGATGCCGAACTGGGCCTGGCCTTCGACGGCGACGGCGACCGCCTCGGTGTGGTCACCAAGGACGGCGAAATCATCTACCCCGACCGCCAGTTGATGCTGTTCGCCGCCGACGTGCTGACGCGCAACCCCGGCGCCCAGATCATCTACGACGTGAAGTGTTCGCGCTGGGTCGCCGAATCGATACGCCACCAGGGCGGCCGGCCGCTGATGTGGAACACCGGCCACGCCCTGATCAAGACCAAGCTGAGGGAAACCGGCGCGCCGCTGGCCGGCGAGATGAGCGGCCACATGTTCTTCAAGGAACGCTGGTACGGCTTCGACGACGCGCTCTATACCGGCGCACGCCTGCTCGAAATCGTCTCGCGCTGGCAGGATTCGAACTGGCCGCTGAAGAATCTGCCCAATGCGATATCGACGCCGGAGCTCAACATCAAGATGCAGGAAAGCGAGCCGCATGCGCTGGTGGCGAAACTCCGGGAGGGCGGCAAGAAGCTGCTGCCCGGCGCCCGCGAACTGATCACCATCGACGGCGTGCGCGCCGAATATGCCGACGGCTTCGGCCTGGCGCGCGCTTCGAACACCACGCCGGTCGTCGTGCTGCGCTTCGAGGCCGACAACCAGGCCGCGCTCGAGCGCATCCAGAATGAATTCAAGGCGGCGCTGACCGCCATCTGGCCCGGCGTCTCCGTCGACTTCTGACGCCAGGCAGAGCCGGGTTTCAGGCGCGCTGTTCGACCCAGGCTTTGACGGATGCCAGCGCCGCCGGCACGGCTGCCGCATCGGTGCCGCCGGCCTGGGCCATGTCGGGCCGGCCGCCGCCCTTGCCGCCGACCTGCTGGGCGACGAAGTTCACCAGTTCGCCGGCCTTGATCCTGCCGGTCAGATCCGCCGTGACGCCGGCGATCAGGCTGACCTTGCCGCCACTGCTGCTGGCCAGCACGATGGCCGCGCTCTTCAGCTTGTCCTTGAGCTTGTCCAGGGTTTCGCGCAGCGCCGTGGCGTCGGCGCCTTCGAGATTTGCGGCGAGCACCTTGATGCCTTTGGCATCAACCGCCTGATGCACCAGGTCGTCGCCCTGTGAGGCGGCGAGCTTGGCTTTCAGGCGTGCGAGTTCCTTCTCCAGCGCCTTGGCATGGTCGAGGATCTGCGCCACGCGCGCCGCGGCTTCCGCCGGCTGGGCCTTGAGCTCGGCCGCCACGGCATCGAGCAGCGCCTGCTGCTGCTGCACGCGCAGTACCGCGATGTCGCCGCAGACCGCCTCGATGCGCCGCACGCCGGCCGCGACGCCGGCCTCCATGACGATCTTGAACAGGCCGATGTCGCCGGTGCGGGCGACGTGGGTACCGCCGCAAAGTTCGCAGGAGGAGCCGATGTCGAGCACGCGTACCTCGTCGCCGTACTTCTCGCCGAACAGCATCATGGCGCCGGTCTTCTGCGCCTCGTCGATGGCCATCACGCGCGAGCGCGTCGCCGCGTTGGCGATGATCTCGTCATTGACGATGCGTTCGATGCGCAGGATCTCGTCGGCCGTCACCGGCTGGCTGTGGGCGAAGTCGAAGCGGGTCTTGTCCGGATCTACCTGCGAGCCCTTCTGCTGCACGTGGGCGCCGAGCACTTCGCGCAGCGCCTTGTGCATCAGGTGGGTCGCCGAATGGTGGCGCACGGTGCGCGCGCGCGCCAGCGTGTCGACCTTCGCCGTGACGCCATTGCCGACTTTCAGGCTGCCGGTGCGCACCACCCCGTGATGGCCGAAGACGCTGGCCTGGATCTTCTGCGTGTCTTCCACGGCGAAGATGCCATGCGTCGAGCGCAACTCACCGACGTCGCCGACCTGACCGCCGGATTCGGCATAGAAGGGCGTGTCGTCGAGCACCACGACGCCGGTCTCGCCTTCGACCAGTTCATTGACCGCGGTGCCGTCCTTGTAGAGGGCCAGGATGTTGCCCCTGGCTTCGAGCGTCTCGTAGCCGTGGAAGGTCGTGGCGGGGCCGGCGTAATCGAGGTTGGCCGCCATCTTGAACTTGCCGGCGGCGCGCGCCTGCTCCTTCTGCCGCGTCATGGCGGCATCGAAAGCGGTGCCGTCCACGCTCATCTGCCGCTCGCGGCAGATGTCGGCGGTCAGGTCGAGCGGGAAGCCGTAGGTGTCGTGCAGCTTGAACGCGGTCTCGCCGTTGAACAGCGTGACGCCGGTCTTCTCCATCAGTTCCAGCTCGGCTTCGAGGATCGCCATGCCGTGCTCGATGGTGGCGAAGAAGCGGTCTTCCTCCTGCTTGAGGATGTCCATCACGCGCGTCTTGCCGCCGATCAGTTCCGGGTAGGCGGCACCCATCTCGGCCACGAGGTCGGGCACCATCCTGTGGAAGAAGGCGCTGCGCGCGCCGAGCTTCCAGCCGTGGCGGATGGCGCGGCGGATGATGCGGCGCAGGACGTAGCCGCGCCCCTCGTTGCCGGGGATCACACCGTCGGCAATCAGGAAGGAACAGGCGCGGATGTGGTCGGCCAGCACACGGAGCGAGGGACTGTCCATGTCGGCGTCGGAAGTTTCTCTTGCCGCAGCCGCGATCAGCGCCTGGAACAGGTCGATCTCGTAGTTGGCATGGACGCCCTGCAGCACCGCCGAGATGCGCTCCAGGCCCATGCCGGTGTCGACCGAGGGCTTGGGCAGCGGATGCATGACGCCGGCCTCGTCGCGGTTGAACTGCATGAAGACGTTGTTCCAGATTTCGATGTAGCGGTCGCCGTCCTGGTCTTCGCTGCCCGGCGGACCGCCCCAGATGTGCTCGCCGTGGTCGTAGAAGATCTCGGTGCAGGGACCGCAGGGGCCGGTGTCGCCCATCATCCAGAAATTGTCCGAGGCGTAGCGCGCACCCTTGTTGTCGCCGATGCGGATCACGCGCTCCGCGGGCACGCCGATCTCCTTGGTCCAGATCTCGTAGGCTTCATCGTCCTCCGCGTAGACCGTGACCCAGAGCTTGTCCTTCGGCAGCTTGTACACATCGACCAGCAGTTCCCAAGCGTACTTGATCGCGTCGCGCTTGAAGTAGTCGCCGAAGCTGAAGTTGCCCAGCATCTCGAAGAAGGTGTGGTGGCGCGCCGTGTAGCCGACGTTTTCCAGGTCGTTGTGCTTGCCGCCGGCGCGCACGCATTTCTGCGAAGTCGTGGCGCGGCTGTAGCTGCGCTTGTCGAAGCCGAGGAAGACATCCTTGAACTGGTTCATCCCCGCATTGGTGAATAGCAGCGTCGGGTCCTCGTGCGGCACCAGCGAACTGGAGGCGACGATCTGGTGGCCTTTGGAGGCGAAAAAGTCGAGGAACTTCTGGCGGATTTCGGAGCTTTTCATGGCGGGAGCGCAGCCTGGGACGCAAAGGAGCGGATTTTACGCGATCAGGCCGCAGAAGCGTGCAGGCGGCCCCGCGGCGCAGGCCCCCGGCGGCCCCTGCACCCGCGCAGCGAAGGCCTACATCTCGGCGCTTTGCCAAAGATCGGGGCGATCGGTAAACACCGCGACAACGCCCAGCGCAAACAGGCGCTCGGCATCGTCGCGGCGATTGACCGTATAGCAGGCCAGGGGAAAGCCCGCCGCGCGCACCGCATGCGCCGCCTCGGCGTTCAGCGCGCGCGCCGAGGCATGCAGGGCCAGCGCACCCGATGCCAGCATGCGCTCGCGCCAGTCGGCGGGAATCGCCTCGACCAGCAGCGCGCGCCGCAGTTGCGGCGCTTCGGCGGCGGCGGCACCCAAGGCTTCCGCCGAGAACGAGGACAAAAGCAGCTTGCCCGAGGCCGCCGCCGCATGCCGCGCGACGGCGTCACCCGTCGCCAGATCCTGGCCGGCGGATGGCTTGATTTCCACATTGGCCCACAAGCCCAGTTCGGCGCAGAGCCGCAAGGCGGCATCAAGAGTTGGCGCTGGCTCCCCGGCGAAGGCCGGATGGTGCCGCCTGCCGGCATCGAGTTGCGCCAGTTGCGCGGAACTCATGGCGGCCACGGCTCCGCGCCCCGAGGTGGTGCGTTCCAGCGTCTCGTCGTGGATCAGCACCGGCACGCCGTCGGCGCAGAGCATGGCGTCGAACTCGACGCCGCGGCAGCCGAGGCGCGCCGCCAGCCGCAGCCCGGCCAAGGTGTTTTCCGGCGCCAGGGCGCCGCCGCAACGGTGGGCGATGATGCGCGGGAAGATCATCGCTTGCCCGCAGCGGCCGCCTTGGCCGGGGCTGCGATGGCCGCATTGACGCGGCGCACCGTGTTGTCGAGCGCTTCCTTCGCCGCGCGGCCGGTGGTCCAGACGAAGTGCACTTCCTCGGAGAGGAACTCGTGCAGGCGGTCGCGGATCGGGCCGTGCTTGGGCCGCGTACTGCCCTTGCGCGAGACCGAGAGACGCTTTTGCGTCGCGTCCAGCAGTTGCTGAGGAATGCCCGAATCGCGCAGGGCCGTCACCGCCCCCGGAGTCATCGGCAGATAGCTGGTCGCCTGCACCCACTCCTTCTGCACCTCGGGGCGCAGCAGGAAGCTGACGAAGCTCGCCGCCAGTTTGTACTCCGGCTTCTTGTGGCCGGCCAGCACCCACAGCCCGGCGCCATCGGGCAGGACATCGGCGGGCCTGGGGGCATAGACGTCGTCATAATGCGGCAGGGCCGTAACGCCGAAATCGATTCCGGCACGCCTGGCATCGGCATAGAGCGAGGACTCGCCGGTCAGCAGCGCGCATTCGCCGCTCAGAAAGCGCCTATTGCCTTCGCGTCCCGGTCCCGAATAATGGAAATAGCGGCTCTTCTGCCAGCTCGCCAGCAAGGCCAGATGCTTGACATTGACCATGCCGTTGGCCAGCACCTGCTGCGCGCTTCCCTGCTTGGCGACCAGCGGCTCACCGGCCTGCATCGAGACGTTTTCCGAGTGTATCCAGGCAAAGCGCACAGTGGTCAGCGGGCATTTCTCGCCGTGGTCATAAAGTTCGCCGGCCACCTTCTGCAATTCCAGCCAGGTCTTGATCGGCTGGTCCGGATCGAGCCCGGCCTTGCGCATGGCGCTGCGGTTGGTAAACAACACCGGCAAGGCGAGTCCCATGGGCAGCGCCTGGATGCGTCCGCCGGCGTCGTCCGCCGCATCGGCCACCTGCGGATAAAACATCGCGGCATCGAGCTTTTGTCCGCCCTCGCGCATGACCTCGTGCAAAGGGCGGAAGCGCGGCCGGGTGCCGAAAAACTCCATGCTGTCGTCGGGATCGAGCAGGGCCAGAACCGGCAGAACCTGGCGATTTTCCAGCCCCCGAGCGTCCTGCAACACCACCCGGCCCTTGCCCTTGAGTCCGTCGTTGAAACGCAACACCAGCGTTGCCAGCGTATCCAGCGCCTTGCCGTCGAGATCATGGCGCAAGCTGATGTCCTGGGCGCAGACCGAAAATGCCGCGCCGCAGCCGAGCAAAGTCCAGAAAATTCTTCCCATGTGACAGCCTCTCATGCATGCAAACCGATCCAGTCTATACGCGATCCACGCCAGCCCCAAACGCCGGCCCAGCTCATTGCGCCGCCATCGCTTCTCGACTAACCTAGAAGCATGTGTCAGGCAAGGAGGCGAGGGCCGTTCGAGCCCACCGCGAAAGCACCATGAACAATGCACAACGAATCGCGCTGATCCTGGCAGCGGCCAACCTTGCGTTGCTGCTGGTTTTCCCGCCCTACGATTACGTCTCGCTGCAGTACGGCAACATCGCCACCTTCGACGGCTTCTATCTCGTCTTCGGCGATCATCAGAATCGCGTCGTCAACGCGAACTTCCTCGCCCTTGAGATCATTGTGGTGCTGATCAATACCTGCATCGCCCTGCTCCTGCTGCGCCAGCAGCCGCCCAGACAGCTCGGGCGTGCGGGCGGCAACAGCCGGCAAAGAGCGGTCCTGGCGCTGGTGGCGATCAACCTGGTGCTGGCGCTCCTGTTTCCACCCTTCGAATATTTCTCGGCCATCACCAAGGCTGCGCTGCCGACCTTCGAAGGCTTCTATTTCGTGTTTGGCGACAACTCCCTGCGGCAAATGGTGACGCCGATCCTGTATCTCGAAGTCGCGCTGATCCTCATCAATGGCGCGCTGCTCTGGTTGCTGCTCAGGGACAAGACGCCCGAGGAAGTCTCGGCAGAGCAGGCCAGGGCTCTGGCGCAAAGCGTCCGGGCCGCCCGGAAGAAATAGCCGCACAGGGAACTCCACCACCGCCGTCGCGCTTCCTTCGTCTTGTCTTCGGCGTTTTCTTCGGTATAATCCGCCCCTCTCAAGCGCCCGTAGCTCATCTGGATAGAGTACTTGGCTACGAACCAAGGGGTAGGGAGTTCGAATCTCTCCGGGCGCGCCAGTAAAGAAATCAACGGGTTAGATCACATCGATCTAACCCGTTGTTGCTTTCAGGAAGACCTTCCGGGAAGACCCTGCCCTCCGGCGGGCAGTCCGTGGGCGGCGAAGCCTGGCGCGACGAGCGCGACGCCGCAGACACCTACACCACGTATCTCAGGATCGCCACGTAATGGCTGACGCTGCCGGCGATAACAAACAGGTGCCAGATGCCGTGGCCGTGAGTGACGCGGGTATCGAGCACATAGAACACAATGCCGATCGTGTAGAACAGGCCGCCCGCCGCGAGCCAGGCGAAACCGGGCAGGCCCAGGCTGCGCAGCAACGGAAGCAGGGCGACCAGGGCCACCCAGCCCATCACGACGTAGATCACCACTGAGCGTATGCGCGCCCCACTGCTCGGTCTCAGCTCCTGCAGGCTGCCGAGGACCGCCAGGCCCCATACCGTGCCGAGCAGGGACCAGCCCCATGGACCGCGCAGCGTCACCAGGCAGAACGGCGTATAAGTGCCGGCGATGAGCAGATAGATGCTGTGGTGGTCCAGTTTGCGCAGGATGTTCTTGGCGCCCCCGCGCAAGCTGTGATACAGGGTGGAGAAGCTGTAGAGCAGGACCAGCGTCACGCCGTAGATGGAGACGCTCACCACCTTCCACGGATCGCCATCCTGCGCGGCCAGCACGATGAGCACGGCCGCACCCAGCAGCGCCAGGATGGCCCCGACGAGATGAGTTACCGCGTTGAATTTTTCGCCGTAGTGCATATGGCCGGGCGCGCTTCAGATCGAGGGACGATGGCCGCCCAAAAGCCTCCGGAACAGGCAGTCCGCACTTCGCCGGAGGCACCCGGACCGCGAAACCAGACGAATATTGCGTTTATCATACGCATTACAGATAATATCTTTGCCATATGTGAAATATGTCACGGATATGACATGGGCGATAAGCTAGGATCGATCGATTGAAAAAAGTCCAGGGAAAGCCATGCCATGGAACCCGATCTCACATCTTGCACGCCGGACGAGATTCACGCATTCATCAAGAAGGACGCCGCGCGGCGGGATGCCATCTGGCAGGACAAATATGACCATATCGTTCGGGCCAAGAACGCCAGCTGGCTCTTGTTGCTGGTCGTGGTTTTTTTGCAGGTATACCTGATCAACGTCATGATCGAGGCAACCACGCTGGAGACGCGCACCTTGGTGAATACCGCCAGCGCCAAGCCAATCGGCTGCCGGCCTTATTTCACGCAACTCTAGCTTAACGCATCCTGCGCGTGCTGCCTTCCCGCCCCTTTTCCCTCGCGCGCTTGCTACCATGACGGGTCGCGGGCGGCCGGAATCCGCCCGGACACGCCGAGGCCGCGCCATGAGTACTCTTGATTTTCTCGTCCGCAAGGACCGGCTGACGAAAACCGAACTGCGCGAGACGCCCGCGATCCCTCTCGCCGCGGGCCAGATCCGTCTCGGCGTGGACAAGTTCGCGCTGACCGCCAACAACATCACTTATGCCGCCTTCGGCGACACCATGAACTACTGGGGCTTCTACCCGGCCGCAGAGGGCTGGGGCCGGATTCCGGTCTGGGGCTTCGGCACGGTGCTCGAATCGGGCTGTCCCGGCATTGCCGTGGGCGAGCGCTTCTACGGCTACTACCCGATGTCGTCGCAGATCGTGCTACAACCGGTTCGCCTGTCGCCGGCGGGATTCTTCGAGGGCGCCGAACACCGGGCCGCACTGCATGCGGTCTACAACAGCTATGCGCGCTGCGCCGCGGACCCGTTCCACACGGTGCAGACCGAGGACGTCGAGGCCCTGCTGCGACCGCTGTTCATCACTTCCTGGCTGATCGACGATTTTCTCGCCGACATGGATTTTTTCGGCGCCGGAGCAAGCGGCAATGGCGTGGCGCTGCTCTCCAGCGCATCGAGCAAGACCGCCTACGGCACGGCATTTCAACTCGCGCAGCGAACCGGGATCGCAGTGATCGGGCTCACCTCGGCCGCCAACAGGGAGTTCTGCAACAGTCTGGGCTGCTATCACCGGGTTCTCAGCTACGACGAGCTCGACCGCCTGGCGGCGGACCTGGCCTGCGTCTTTGTCGATTTCGCAGGCAATGCCGCCCTGCGCAGGGAGATTCACACCCGCTTCGGGAATCTGAAATACAGCTGCTCGGTCGGCGGCACCCATGTCGAGCAACTGGGCGGCGCCAAGGATCTGCCAGGTCCCCGCGCGACCCTGTTTTTCGCCCCCGCGCAAATCAAGAAGCGCACTGCCGAGTGGGGAACGCAGGAACTCGGCCAGCGCCTGCTGTACGCCTGGCAGGCCTTCGTCGGCAAGGTCGGCGATCCGGCAGCGCCGTGGCTGGTGGTGCGGCACCACTCGGGCCCGGACGCGGTCAGTGCCGCCTACGCCGAAGTTCTCGGCGGGCGCGGCGACCCCCGCATCGGACACATGCTCTCGCTGGCCCCGCATTCGCCGGTCTGACCCTGGCGTTTTCCGGCACCCGCGGCACGCACGGCGCATCTGCGCCGCGCGCACTCCCGATCACCGACCCATGAGCGTGCGCCAGCGAACGGAAGCGCAGGCGGAACTGACATACCTTGGATCGGCAAGCCAGCGCGCCCGCAGATCTGTTCAGGTAAGCGGTATCCCTAAATCAATCAAAAGGAATTCTCATGAAGTATTCGATCGTTTTCTCAGCGGCGCTTGTCGCGCTCAGCTTGAGCGCATGCGACAGGACGCCTGTCGTCGTGGCCCCTCCCACAGTGATTGCAGTTCCCGGACCGGCAGGCCCGGCAGGCGCTACAGGCGACACCGGATCGACCGGTGCGACGGGAAACTCCGGCGCAACGGGCTATACCGGCGCAACCGGTGATACCGGAGCCAAAGGCGCTTCCGGCGCGACCGGATATACCGGAGCAACCGGAGCAACCGGAGACACCGGGGCTACCGGTGACAAGGGTGCCAAGGGCAATACCGGCGGCGACACCGTGGTGATCGTGCCGGCGCGCTAAGAAGTTTCGAGGCGAACCGTGAGCCCAGGTTCATGATTCGCCGGTTCCAAGCCGGCAGAATCGCAGCAGCGTCAGTCTGCGACGCAGCAACAAGAAAGCCGGAAACCCTTGCTGCTACTGGATTTTCCGGCCTAGTTTGGAACAGTTCAAATAAGCTGATGGTGGAGGTGAGCGGGATCGAACCGCTGGCCTCGACGTTGCGAACGTCGCGCTCTCCCAACTGAGCTACACCCCCATCAAGGGGGCGGATTATAACAACCGGGCCGCGGCAAGGGAAGCCGCCCTCAGGCCAGCCTCAGCTCGTCCAGCGCGCATTTGGTCACGCCAAGGGCCGTGCGCACCACCAGCGGATAGGCATGGCCGAGGTAGCGGCCCACGCCGGCGATGTTGTAGCCCACCACGACGCCGGGAACGCGGCCCACCAGCACCTCGCGGCCGATGACGAAGCCCCGGTTGATGGCGATCGTCACGGCTGATCCGATATCGCCGACCGCCTGCCCGGCGACCTGCTGGACCTTCCCCGGGTGTGAGCCTTTGCGTTGCTTGACGGCCATGATGCTCTCCGATTGGCGGAAAACCCGCCTCCGGAAAATTATCGGCCGCTACGGAAAAACTTTAGGCCTGAATGACAATAATGTTTCTCCCCTTATTTCGATCCCGCCGCGGCGCGGCGCAGGCGATCGGCGACGGCGCGCCAGGCGTCGTCGGGGGGCGGTATTGCGACAAGGATCAGGTCGCAGGCCAGCGCATCCAGTTCGCGCAGCCGGGCGTACAGGTCGTGGGCAAATTGATCGGGATCGGCGCCGGCAGCGCGCCAGACGAGGTTTTCGTGATCGAAGTCGAGCGGCGGCGAGGACAGCACGGCGACCCGGCGGCCGGCGGCCAGTTCCCGGCGCGCCCTTGCGGCGAGCTCCGCCGCGACGACCAGTTGCAGCGACGTGTGCGGCGCGTAGTGGGCTTCGAGGCTGCCCGAGACGCGCGGAGCGTCGGACCTGCCGCCGAAAGCGGGCACAAGCCCGAGCACCTTGCCGATGGCGGCGGCGTCGAGCATGCCGGGGCGCAGAATGCGCGGCTCGCCGGCCGACAAGTCGAGGATGGTCGATTCGATGCCGACCGCGCAGGGACCGCCGTCGAGAATCAGCGCGACGGAGTCGCCGAGTTCCTCGCGCACATGCTCGGCCGTGGTCGGGCTGACGTGGCCGAAACGATTGGCCGAAGGCGCCGCCAGGCCCCCGCCGCTCGTACCACCGAACTCGCGCAGCAACTGCAGCGCCAGCGGATGGTTCGGCACCCGCAGGCCGACCGTGTCCTGGCCGCCGGTGATGGCATCGAGCACATCGGCATGGCGCTTCAGGATCAGCGTCAAGGGACCGGGCCAGAAGGCGGCCGCCAGCCTGCGCGCCGCTTCGGGGATGTCCACGGCCCAGCGGTCGAGATGCGAGGCGTCCGGCAGATGGACGATCAGCGGATGGTCGGCGGGCCGTCCCTTGGCGGCGAAAATCCTGGCAATGGCCTGCGCATTGCGGGCATCGGCGCCGAGGCCATAGACGGTCTCGGTGGGAAAGGCGACGAGTTCGCCGGCGCGCAACAGGGCCGCCGCGCGGGATACGTCGTTCATCGGCGCCTCTGCGCCGGGCCGCCCCAAGGAAAGGCCGGCCATGACATTGGAGCGAAGCGAACCAAGGTCACCCCCCTCCCAGTGCAGGGGGTTGGGCGGAGGCCTCGTCCTCGATGCCTATGAGTCGCCGTGCCGCCAGCGCCAACTCTTGCACCTGCCGTGCGTCGTTGCCGATCACGGTGAAGTGGCCCATCTTGCGCCCCGGACGGGCGTGGTGTTTGCCATAAAGATGCAGCTTGAGGTTGGGCACGGCCAGCAGTTGCGCCCAGTCCGGCTCGTGGCTGTGCTGCGGATCGCGCCGATACCAGAGGTCGCCGAGCAGGTTCACCATGACCGCGGCCGAATGCGCCCGCGCCTCGCCCAGCGGCAGTCCGGCGAGCGCCCGCACCTGCTGCTCGAACTGGTTGCTGACACAGGCATCGATCGTGTAATGACCGGAGTTGTGCGGCCGCGGCGCCATTTCGTTGACCAGCAGCTGCCCGCGCACGACGAAGAACTCGACGGCCAGGGTGCCGACATAGCCCATTTCCTGCGCGATGCCCTCGGCGATTTCCTGGGCGTCGCCGGCCATGCATCCCGTGGTGCGCGCCGGCACCATGGAGACGTCGAGTATGCCGTGGCGATGGCTGTTCTCGGCAACGGGGAAGCACTTCACCCGGCCCGCCTCGTCGCGCGCGAGGACCACCGAAACCTCGTAATCGAGCGCCAGCCTCTGCTCCAGCACGCAGGGCTCGTTCTTCAGTTGACGGAAGGCCAGCAGCGCCTCGTCGCGATCCGCGACCCGCACCTGCCCCTTGCCGTCATAGCCGAAGCGGGCCACCTTGAGAATTCCGGGAAACAGGCCCGCATTGGCCAGCACGATGTCGGCTTCGCTGCGTATGTCGGCGTAAGGCGCGTGGGGGAAGCCGTGCTGTTTGAGAAAGCCCTTCTCGGCGCTGCGGTTCTGGCTGATGCCTACCGCGGCAGCCGAGGGCCGCACCGGCAGGAACTTGGACAGGTAGGCGAGGCTGCCGGAGGGCACGTTCTCGAATTCGGTGGTCACCGCGGCGCAGGACTCCGCCATCTGGTTCAGCGCATCCTCATCGTCGTATTCGGCCACCAGGTGCTGGTCGGCAATGCGTCCCGCCGGGCTCTGCGCGTCCGGATCGAGCACCACCGCGCGGTAGCCCAGTTCGTGGGCGGCAATGACGAAGAAGCGGCCCAACTGGCCGCCACCGAGCATGCCCAGCGTGGCAGGTGGCAAAATCATTGCATCAGCGCTTGATGGCGCGATAGCCGATGTCGCGGCGGCACTGCATGCCGTCGAACAGGATCGGGTCGAGCACTTCGTAGGCACGCTTCTGCGCAGCCTTGACGTTGTCGCCCAGCGCCGTGACGCACAGCACGCGTCCGCCGGCCGTGACCACCTCGCCGTTCCTTTCCGCGGTGCCGGCGTGAAACACGTGGCTGTCGGCGCTAGGTGCCGGCAGGCCGTGAATCACGTCGCCCTTGCGTGGAGTCTCGGGATAATTGGCGGCGGCCATGACCACGCCGAGCGCGACGCGGCGGTCCCACTCGGCCTCGACCTGATCGAGGCGGCCGTCGATGGCAGCGTCCACCAGTTCGACGAAATTGCCCTTGAGCCGCATCATGATCGGCTGGGTTTCGGGATCGCCCATGCGGCAGTTGAATTCGAGCACGCGCAAGGATCCGTCGGGCTTGATCATCAGGCCGGCATAAAGGAAGCCGGTGTAGACGATGCCGTCCGCGGCCATGCCGTTGATGGTCGGCATGATCACTTCGCGCATGACGCGGCCGTGTATTTCCGGCGTCACCACCGGCGCCGGCGAATAGGCGCCCATGCCGCCGGTGTTCGGCCCCAGGTCGCCGTCCTGCAGCCGCTTGTGATCCTGGCTGGTCGCCAGCGCCAGTGCATGGCGGCCGTCGGCCATGACGATGAAGCTGGCTTCCTCGCCGTCGAGGAACTCCTCGATGACGACGCGGGCGCCGGCATCGCCGAGCTTGTTGTCGGCCAGCATCATGTCCACGGCGGCGTGGGCCTCGGCGAGATCCATTGCGACCACGACGCCCTTGCCGGCCGCCAGGCCGTCGGCCTTGATCACGATCGGCGCCCCCTCGGCGTCGATGTAGGCGTGAGCCGCATTGGCATCGGCAAAGGTGCGGAATCTGGCCGTCGGAATGTTGTGCCGGGTCATGAAGCGCTTGGCGAAATCCTTCGAGCTTTCCAGCTGCGCGGCGGCCTTGGTCGGCCCGAAGATGCGCAGGTTGCGGGCGCGGAAGACATCGACGATGCCGGCCGCCAGCGGCGCTTCCGGACCCACCACGGTGGCATGGACTTTTTCGCGCTGAACCCAGTCGGCCAGTGCGTCGATGTCGCTGAGCGGCAGGTTTTCCAGCTCGTGTTCGCGCGCCGTGCCGGCATTGCCGGGCGCGACATAGACCTTCTGCAGACCTGGCGCCTGAGCCAGGCGCCAGGCCAGTGCATGCTCACGGCCGCCGGAACCGACAACGAGGATTTTCATGAAAACCTCACCACAGAGACACAGAGGCACAGAGAAAGTCAAAAAGCATGTTCCCGATTGCTCCGTGTCTCTGTGTCTCTGTGGTTAATAGTCTTAATGGCGGAAATGGCGGAAGCCGGTGAATACCATCGCCAGATTCTGTTCGTCGGCCGCGGCGATGACTTCCGCATCGCGCACCGACCCGCCGGGCTGGATCACGGCCGTGGCGCCGGCCTTGGCCAAGACGTCGAGACCGTCGCGGAAGGGGAAGAAGGCGTCCGACGCGGCGACCGAACCGACCACGGTCAGGCCGTTGTTCTCTGCCTTGATCGCGGCGATCCGGGCGGAATCGACGCGGCTCATCTGGCCGGCGCCGACGCCGACGGTCATCGCGTCCTTGCAATACACGATGGCGTTCGACTTCACGTACTTGGCGATGCGCCAGGCGAACAGCAGGTCGCTCATCTCGGCCGCGGTCGGCGCCCGCTTGGTCACCACCTTGATCTCGGCCGCTGTGATGCGCGCCTCGTCGGCGCTCTGCACCAGCAGGCCGCCGCCGACCCGCTTGTAATCGAGCACGCCGCTGGCGCGCGCCGCATTTGCCGACATCGGCACGACCAGCACGCGCAGGTTCTGCTTGGCGGCGAACACGACGCGCGCCTCGGCGCTGATGTCGGGGGCGATGATGACTTCGGCGAACTGGCCGGCCACGGCTTCGGCGGTCGCCTTGTCGATGGTGCCGTTGAAGGCGATGATGCCGCCGAAGGCCGAGGTCGGATCGGTCTTGAACGCCTTGCGGTAGGCCTCTTCGACGCTGCCTGCCGTCGCCACGCCGCAGGGATTGGCATGCTTGACGATGACGCAGGCGATCTCGCCGTCGAAGGCCTTGACGCATTCCCAGGCCGCGTCGGAGTCGGCGATGTTGTTGTAGCTGAGTTCCTTGCCCTGCAGTTGCTGATAGCTGGCGATGCTGCCGGGTAGCGCGAGGTTGCCACCAGTGGTCTCGCGGTAGAAGGCCGCCTGCTGGTGCGGATTCTCGCCGTAGCGCATGGTATCCACCTTGTCGAAGGCCAGTTGCAGCCTTTCGGGGAAGACGCCGGGCTTGTTGTTCTCGTCGAGCGAGGTCAGCCAGTTGGCGATCGCCGAATCGTAGCGCGCGGTGTGGGTGAAGGCCTTCTTCGCCAGGGCGAAGCGCGTCTTGTAGGAAAGCGCGCCGCCGGTCTTGAGTTCATCGAGTATCGGCGCGTAATCCTCGGGATCGGTGATCACACCGACGCCTCCCTGTTCGTTGCCGTGGTTCTTCGCCGCAGCGCGCACCATGGTCGGACCGCCGATGTCGATGTTCTCGATCGCGTCGTCGAGGGTGCAGCCGGGCTTGGCCACCGTCTCGCGGAAGGGATAGAGATTCACCACCACCAGGTCGATCGGCGCGATGCCGTGTTCGGCCATGACCGCCAGGTGCTCGGGCAGGTCGCGGCGGCCGAGAATGCCGCCATGCACCTTGGGATGCAGGGTCTTGACGCGGCCGTCGAGCATTTCCGGAAAACCGGTGTAGTCGGAAACGTCGGTGACGTCGAGCCCGGCATCGCGCAGCAGCTTGGCGGTGCCGCCGGTGGAGAGCAGCTTGATGCCGAGCTGGGCCAGACCGCGGGCGAAATCCACCGTACCGCGCTTGTCGGAAACGCTGATGAGCGCCTGTGTGACTTTATTCATGAAAACCCCGGAAAAGTTAAAGCAATTCGTGTTCGACCAGCATGCGGCGCAAGGTGCCGCGGCTGATGCCCAGCATGTCGGCGGCGACGGTCTGGTTGCCGTCGGCCTGCTTCATCACGACTTCCAGCATCGGCCGCTCGACGCACTTCAGCACCATGTCATAGACAGCATGCGGCGTCTGGCCGTCGAGGTCGCGGAAGTAGCGATTGAGGCTGCGCCGCACGCAGTCGTTGATTTCGCTGCTCATGCGGCCTTCATTGCCTGGTCGCGATCTTCATAGCGCAACAGTTCGTTTGCCGCGGCGTGGCCGAGGAAGAACTCGTCGGCGGCGTCGAGTTGCTCGCCGACGGTCTGCAGCTGGTTCATGGCGTGGCGGAAGTTGGCCGAACCGATCAGCCCCTTCGTGTACCAGCTGATGTGCTTCCTGGCAATGCGCACACCGGTCTCTTCGCCGTAGAAACCGTAGAGCTCGGTCAGGTGGCCGCGCAGGATGCGGTGGATTTCTTCCACGCGCGGCGGTGCCAGCTCTTCGCCGGTCGCCAGGAAATGCTCGATCTCGCGGAACAGCCAGGGCTTCCCCTGTGCGGCGCGGCCGATCATGACGCCGTCGGCACCGGTGTAGTCGAGAACAAAGCGCGCCTTGTGCGGCGTGCTGATGTCGCCATTGGCGATCACCGGAATTTTCACCTGCGACTTGACCAGGGCGATCGTGTCGTATTCGGCCTCACCCATGTACTGGTCGGCGCGCGTGCGGCCGTGGATGGCGATGGCCCGGATGCCGGATTCCTCGGCGATGCGCGCGATGCGCGGCGCATTGCGATTCTGGCTGTTCCAGCCGGTGCGGAACTTGAGCGTCACCGGCGTATCCGGCACGGCCGCCACCACCGCTTCGAGGATTTTCGCCACCAGCGACTCGTTCTGCATCAGGGCCGAGCCGGCCATGACGTTGCAGACCTTCTTCGCCGGACAGCCCATGTTGATGTCGATGATCTGCGCGCCGTTGTCGGCGTTGTAGCGCGCGGCCTGGGCCATCATGGCCGGATCGGCACCGGCGATCTGCACCGAGATCGGATCGACCTCGCCCGCGTGCTCGGCGCGGCGCCGGGTCTTGGCGCTGCCGTAGAGCAGGGAGTTGGAGGTGACCATTTCGGAGACCGCGAGCCCCGCGCCGAGCTTCTTGCACAACTGGCGGAACGGACGATCGGTGACCCCGGCCATGGGCGCGACAAACAGGTTGTTGCGCAACTGAAAGCCGAGGAAGTCCATGTCGGAAAGGGAATGCGGTCGGGAAGGCGGCGATTTTAGCGCAAAGCGCGCCGGTGGGAATCGAGGCTTTTTATTGAGGTGTCGACATTCAGGGCCAGGCCCGCGCGCCAAAAATCATGCGCTTGGCGACGAAGCTGCGCAGCGGCGGCAGCAGGTCGAGCGCCAAGAGTCCGGCTCCCCGCGCATGCTTCAAGGGCCCGAAGTCGGAGCCGAAGCTGTCGATCAAGAGGTCGGTGAAACCGATCGCGCCGCGCCGGTCGACCTGCCGTCCGCGCGCATAGGCGGCGAGCACCTCGGGCGCCCCCGGATCGGCGGCCGCACCCAACGCCTGGGCCAGTTCCCAGATGTCGCGCAGGGCCAGATTGAAGCCCTGGCCGGCCACCGGATGCAAGGTCTGCGCGGCATTGCCCAACCATACCTGGCGCGCGCCGACCGTCTGCGGCCGGTAGCGCAAACCCAGCGGATAGGCGGTGCGCGGACTGGCGGAAGTAAAGCGGTGACGCGTGCCGAAGCGCTGCTGCAGCCGCGCGAGAAAGCCCGTATCGTCCAGCGCCATGACCTCGGCCAGGATCCCGTCGGCACAGGTCAGCACCACGGCATAGTCTCGCCCCAGCGGCAGCAAGGCAACCGGGCCTTCGCCGGTGAAGCGCTCCCAGGCCACATTGCGATGCGGCGCGGCGGTGCCGACTCGGCACAGCACGGCGTGCTGGCCGTAATCGCGCCTCTTGCCGGCAGCGGGATCGACGGCACCTTCGGCAAACGCGGTGAGCGCGAAATCCACCGTGTCGCCAGCACCAACTCTCGTACTGTCGCGATAGGCGATGCCGGCGGCGCTCACGGCGGTGTCGAGGGCGGCAACCAGATCGCTCGCCGCCAGCACCCAGCCCAAGGCCGGCAGATCGAGTTCCTCGGCGCGCAGGAGGCTGCGGCCGAAGCCGCCGCGCTGCGAAATGTGTATGGCGGCGATCGGCGTCGCAGCGAGTCCGGACCAGACGCCAAGCCAGTCGAGTATCTGCCGCGCCCCGTCGGACAGCGCCAGCACGCGCGCATCGTGGCGCACCGCCCCGCGTTCGCGCGCCTCGAATATCTCGGCGCCGATACCATGGAGCTTCAGCGCCAGAGCCAGCGCCATCCCCGCAGGTCCGCCGCCGACCTTGTCGTTTTTCTCGACGACGCATACCTTCAGTCCCGCCTTCGCCAGGTAGCACGCGGCCACCAGACCGTTGTGGCCACCACCGGCGACCACGATGTCGTATTGTTCGCTCATGGATATCTCCCGTTATCGGTTCCATCGTCGGGCGTGAGGGCGCCCGCCGCGCTATCGCGGATAGCGCGGGATGTCTTCCTCTCATGCTGCGGGCACCGTGAAGCGCCCCCGGATCAGAGTGCGGTCTCGGCGTCCGCCTGTTTGAACATGGCGTTGATGTCGCCCGAAGTGACCGGTTTGCCGGCTTCCCGCTTCGGTGCCGCGCCCCCCATGCCTTGTGTGGGCGAGGTGTCGATGCCCTTGGCGCGAGCCTGCGCGCGCAGCGCGCCTACGGTGCAGTTCTCGCGGCCGAGGATCGCGAACGGGTCGTAGCTGTATTCGCGCATCACGTTCCGGTGAGTGACCTTGGCGATGGTCTCGTCGGGGAGGTGCCTGAAGCTCCCCCACACCACT
>JAMPYF010000018.1 GCA_023700805.1 Sulfuritalea sp. | reverse complement strand
TCGCCGGCACCGGCATCACGGTGACGGTGAACACCGGCGCCGGCACGGGCACGGGCGGCGCGGTGGTCAGCACGCTCACCGACGCCGGGGCGCTGGCGATCAACACCAGCAACGCGGCCAACAATGCCGGCGGCAGCATCACCAGCTCCGGCGTCCTGTCTATCACCGGCACCACCAGCCTTAACGCGGGGGCAGCCAATGACATCACCTTAAGCGCCGCCAATAATTTCGGCGGCGCCGTCTCGGTGGTCAGCGGCAACAATGTAACGCTAAACGATACCGGGGCGATCGATCTTGGCGCGAGTACCGTGAGCGGTAACCTGGGGGTCACCGCGGCCGGGGCCATCACCGATTCGGGGAATCTCTCCATTGCGGGAACGACGACCGTGACGCCTGGCGCTGGTAACAGCATTATTCTGGATCAAGCAGGGAACAATTTTGGTGGCGCATTCTCGGTGACGAACGGTGGGAATGTCACGGTTGTGGACGCGAGTGCGCTTAACCTGGGCGCAATAGGCATTACGGGCGATCTGACGGCTACTGCAACTACGGGCGACATCAGCAACACCGGGGCGCTGACGATAGGAGGTAATTCGAGTTTCACCGCCAATGCAGTGGGTGCATCGATTGGCGTCGCCAATGCGGGGAATAACTTCACTGGGACGGTGGCCTTCGGAGGTGTGGGCGGATTGGCCAACGTGACAGTGGTTGATGTCACTGCCTTGGACCTTCAGGCCACGACCTTGTCCGGAAACCTGAACGTTACTGCCGCCGGAATGACCAACAGCGGAGCGCTGTCCGTCACCGGCACCACGAGCCTTACGGCCGGGGCGGGCAACGACATCACTCTCGACAGCGGCAACAACTTTGGCGGTGCAGTTACGGTAGTCAGCGGCAACAATGTGACGCTCAACGACACCGGGGCGATCGACCTTGCTGCCAGCACCGTCAGCGGCAACCTGGTTATTACTGCGGCTGGCGCCATCAGCGACTCGGGCAACCTGGCCATCACCGGCACCACCAGCCTTACGGCAGGGGCGGCCAACAACATTACTCTCGACAATGCCAACAACTTTGGCGGTGCCGTTACCGTGGTCAGCGGCGACAACGTGACGCTTAACGACATTGGGGCGATTGACCTTGGCGCCAGCACCGTCAGCGGTAACCTGGTTATTACGGCGGCTGGCGCGATCACCGATTCGGGCAATCTGGCTATCGTCGGCACCACCAACCTCACGGCAGGAGCGGCCAACAACATCACTCTCGATAATGCCGACAACTTTGGCAGTGCCGTCACGGTGATCAGCGGCAGCAACGTGACGCTCAACGACATCGGGGCGATCGACCTTGCTGCCACGACTGTTAGCGGCAATCTGGTTATTACTGCGGCAGGCGCGATCACCGACTCGGGCAACCTGGCCATTACCGGCACCACCAGCCTTGCGGCAGGGGCGGCCAACGACATCGCTCTCGACAGCGCAAACAACTTCGGTGGCACTGTCACGGTTGTCAGCGGAAAGGACGTTCGGCTAAATGATACGGGGAGTATTGACCTCGCCTCATCGACGGTTTCCGGATATCTCGATGTTACGGCCGGTAGTGGGATTACCGAGAGCGGTGTATTGACGGTGGGGGGCAATCTGTGGGCCTTCACAAATACCGGCGACATTCTGCTCAAGAATCTCAACACGCTCGGCGGTACCGTTTCCTTGACAGCGGGTGCCGGCAACCAAGCCTGGCTCAATGCAACCAGAATCGAAGTGGGTACGGTGCGGCCGTCGGATTTGACGACTACCAATGTCGGCATCACGGCGGCCAATGTCACTCTGGAGGCACCGAACGGCAGCGCCTTCATTACGAACGGAACCGAGGGTCTCGTCACCGCGACCGCCCCGCTGGGTCCGACGGCCGCCCTGACGATTCGCACTCTTCCCACCAATGGCGTCATCGGTGATGCGAGTGCGCCCACCATCAAAGGCTTGCGCGTTCAGACCAGCGGTCTGGTTCAGGTGTTTGGCGATGGAATCGGCGACGGCACCATCTTTTTGATTGGCGACGACGCAGTGCAGCCTAAGTACGAGTTTTCTGGCGATCCCTTGCACCGGGTCGTCAAGTACAACGGTGTGGACGCGACCAATGCCCAGTTGACCGGTGCCTTGGACGCCGCCTATCTCGACATCCGCAACCAGACCACGGAAATTCGCGAATCGGGCTTCGCCAAGGAGAACGCCAGCAAGGTGTTGCGTCGCGGAGTGGTGACGTCGGCGGGGCCGGGCCAGCCGGCGGTGGACGACAGTACCGGATTGGCGGGGATGGAATTGTGCGACGGCATCTTTGGCAGCGGTACGCTGGCTTGCCAATGAAAGGGATTTGTACTATGAGGGAACTATCTGCTCTTGCCGGGAATTGCCGGCGTCCGTGACATTTGTCGTTGACTTGGTGTTGCGCGTAGCTGTATGTTTTAACTTCAAATAGTTGGATGCAACGGATTAACGGAGGTTGGCCATGATCAAGCATGCAGTTGTTACGGCGCTGTTGGTGTCTTCCATGTGCGGTGTGGCGTTCGCCGCAGATGATGAGATGCGCCAGACGGTGTCCATCAACTCGCCTAATCCCAAGGTGGACGAGGTTGAAGGTGCCTTGTTTCCAAAGGAAATAGTCGCGCTCAAGGATGAGTGCGCACAAATGGAAAAAATCGGGCTGCGTTGTCAGAGCGTGATTCCCAAGTCATCGCTCGATACGATCCAGATCACTTTTGCTCGCGGTTCGGCGATGCTGACCGAAGAAGGAAAGGGATTCCTGAGGTCGGTGGGTGCTGCGTTGCAACGTAAAGCCGGCGTCTGGAAGTCATTGGCAATCGAGGGCCACACGGACGCTACGGGCAGTGAGGCGACAAATCGTCGCTTGTCGAAGAGCCGTGCGGAGTCGGTCAAGAGTTTCCTGGAGGCCGAGTTCGGACTGAGCAATATCGAGACAGCAGGGCTTTCCAGCGATAAGTTGCGCGACACCGATAATCCGACCGGTGCCATGAATCGTCGGGTCGAGTTCGTTCCCAATTGGTGACCGCCATGATCTTCAGAACCCACTTTGAATTGAGCGCGCTGGCTGTCGCCGCACTGGTGGCGGGTGGAGCTCTTGCGCAGGAGGCAGCCGGCGATGTTGCCCTGGTGAACGCCTTGCAGGGCGAGGTGAGCTACCAGAGCAAGGAAGGCCCGGCGCGCAAGGCTCAGCCCTACATGAGGTTGCGTCACGGCGACAAGGTTGTGCTGGCCTCGGCTGCCAGCAAGATCCGCATCAGCTACACCACTGCCAGCCGCCAGGAGTCATGGGTGGGGCCGGGCAGTTTTGTCGCGACCTCGGCAGGCGGTGAATTGCTCAAGGGCAGCAAACCCGAGGTGGTGCAATTGCCGGCCGCCGTGCCGCAGAAGCTGGCCCGCATTTCCGAACTGATGAACACATCACGGGTGGGCGGCCTTGTAGTGCGCTCGGCGAAGGTGGAGACCGCGGCGAGCAAGGACGAAGTTGCCGATGCGGTAGCCGCTTATGAATCCATGCGGGCGGCAGCCGCGCCTGACGATGTGACGCCGGAGTTGTTCCTGTATTCGGTGTTCCAGGAGCATGGGATGGCCGACGATCTGAAGATGGTGGCTCGCAACATGCTCGCGCGCCAGCCCAACAATCCCGACATCCAGCAACTGGCCAAGGCCGCACTGGGCACTCGGTAATCTTATTTGGGAAGGTTCGGGCGCGGCTTGCAGCCTGGAGCTGGCGCCCGATCTCTTGCCGCAAGAGCGGAACAAAGGCTGACTTGGTCGGCTTTTTTTTGGCTTGAGCACCCTGACGGACCGCCATAATTTGTCAGTGTCCGTCTTTTCGGTCCGGGTGGAACTCCCGACCCGCTCCTCGCCATGAGTGCCATCAGCACATCTGAATCCGCTTCGACTCCGCTACCGGAAAAAATCGCCTTGCTCGTACATGAGGCGCGCTGGCTGCTGGTGGGCCTCGTCGGGCTCTATCTGGGGCTGGTGCTCTGGGGTTTCGACAAGGCAGATCCCGGCTGGTCGCACGCGGCCGTGGTGGAGCGCATCGTCAATCCGGGCGGACGCTTCGGCGCCTGGCTGAGCGATCTGCTGCTGTATCTGTTCGGGCTCTCCGCCTGGTGGTGGGTGGCCCTGCCGTTTTTTATGCTGGCATGGGGCTACCACCGCCTGAGCCGCCTGTTCGGTGGCGACCGGCGCCCCTTGCTGATAGCCCTGGCGGGCTTTCTCATGCTGTTGCTGGCCAGCTGCGGCCTGGAGGCCATGCGCTTCTGGAGTCTGGCGCTATCCCTGCCGCTGGGGCCGGGCGGCATGCTGGGTTTCGAGGTCGGCCGCCTCATCACGCTGTTTCTGGGCTATACCGGCGGCACCCTGATCTTGCTGGTGCTGGCGATGATCGGCTTCAGCCTGTTTACCGGCGCATCGTGGATAGTCATCGCCGAGAAGTTCGGCATTCTGCTCGAGGGCGGCTATATCGGTCTGCGCAGCTTGTGGGACGGCTGGCAGGATCGGCGCTACGGCCGCGCCGTCGCCGAGCAGCGCGAGGAAGTGGTGGAAACCGAGCGCCGCAAGTTCGAGGAAAGCCCGTTGCCGCCGGTCAGGATCGAGCCTGTCGAAATCGTCGTGCCGGTGGCGCCCAAGGCTGTGGCGCGGGCCGAAAAGGAGCGCCAGGCGCCCTTGTTTTTCGATGCTCCCGGCGGCGCACTGCCGCCGCTGCATCTGTTGGCCGAACCCTCGCACAATCCCGCCGATCTCCCCGCCGCGGAAACCCTGGAATTCACCTCGCGCCTGATCGAGCGCAAGCTGGCCGATTTCAACGTCGAGGCCAAGGTATTGACCGCGCATCCCGGACCGGTGGTGACGCGCTACGAAATCGAGCCCGCGGTCGGCGTCAAGGGCAGCCAGATCGTCGGTCTGGCCAAGGACCTGGCGCGCGCCCTGTCGCTGGTGTCGATCCGCGTGGTCGAGACGGTGCCCGGCAAGTCCTGCATGGCGCTGGAACTGCCGAATCCTAAGCGGCAGATCGTGCGCCTGTCGGAAATCATCGGCTCGCAGGCCTACCACGGCATGCATTCGCCGCTGTCGGTGGCACTGGGCAAGGACATCGGCGGCCAGCCGGTGGTGGTCGACCTGGCCAAGATGCCGCACCTGCTGGTCGCCGGCACCACCGGTTCGGGCAAGTCGGTCGGGGTCAATGCCATGATCCTGTCCCTGATCTACAAGTCCGAGCCGAAGGACGTGCGCATGATCATGGTCGACCCGAAGATGCTGGAACTGTCGATCTACGAAGGCATTCCACACCTCTTGGCGCCGGTGGTGACCGACATGACCAAGGCGGCCAACGCGCTGCACTGGTGCGTCGGCGAAATGGAGCGGCGCTACAAGCTGATGTCGGCGCTCGGCGTGCGCAATCTGTCGGGCTTCAACAGCAAGATCAACGAGGCGAAGAAGGCCGGCGAGCACATCCCGAATCCCTTCTCGCTGACGGCCAATACCGAGATCGGCCCCGAGCCGTTGGAGCCGCTGCCCTATATCGTGGTGGTCATCGACGAACTGGCCGACCTGATGATGGTGGTGGGCAAGAAAATCGAGGAACTCATCGCGCGCTTGGCGCAGAAGGCGCGCGCTTCCGGCATCCACCTGATCCTGGCGACGCAGCGGCCCAGTGTGGATGTCATCACCGGCCTGATCAAGGCCAACATCCCGACCCGCATCGCCTTCCAGGTCTCGTCGAAGATCGATTCGCGCACCATCCTCGATCAGATGGGTGCCGAAGCCCTGCTCGGCCAGGGCGACATGCTGTTCCTGGCGCCCGGCACCGGGCTGCCGGTGCGCGTACATGGGGCCTTCGTTGCCGATGAAGAGGTGCATCACGTCGTCGACCACCTGAAGAAGGTCGGACCGGCTGACTACGTCGACGGCCTGCTCGACGGCCCGGCGACGGACGATGCGGAAGTAGGCGCTGGTGATACGGCGGGTGGCGATGCCGAGTCCGACCCGATGTATGACCAGGCCGTCGAAGTGGTGCTGAAGACGCGGCGGCCCTCGATCTCGCTGGTGCAGCGCCACCTGCGCATCGGCTACAACCGAGCCGCGCGACTGATCGAAGCCATGGAGAAGGCCGGCCTGGTTTCGCCCATGAACGGCGCGGGCGGACGCGAGGTGCTTGGGCCGAATCGTTCCGAGTAAGGCGCGGAGCAAGGCACGGAATAAAGCGCCGTGGCGGGGTGGAGTCGGGGATAATTGCGCCATGACGCGACTAATCTGCCTTTTCTGCTTGCTGATCGGCGCCGCTGTCCCGGCATCGGCCGGCGGCCTTGACCAGCTCAAGAGCTTTCTTGAAACCAACCGCAGCGCCCGCGGCGTGTTCGTACAAACCGTAATCGCCAAGTCGGGCCGCAAGCCGCAGCAGTCGGCGGGCATCTTCGCCTTGCAGCGTCCCGGCAAGTTTCGCTGGTCCTACGAAAAGCCCTACAAGCAGCTGCTGGTCAGCGATGGCAACAAGCTGTGGAGCTTTGACCCCGACCTGAACCAGGTCGCGGTCAAAAAGCTCGGCACGGCCTTCGGTTCCAGCCCCGCCGCATTGCTCGCGGGCCAGGACCTGGACAAGCACTTCGTACTCAAGGACGGCGCTGCGGCGGATGGCGTGGAGTTCGTCGAGGCCACCCCCAAGGGCGGCGACGCCAGCTTCGAGCGGGTCAAGATAGGTTTCGCCGCCAACCGGCCGGTGAGCATGGAAATCCACGACAGCTTCGGCCAGGTGACGGTGCTGCGTTTCACCCAGTTCGAGGCCAACCCGGCGTTGCCGGCTGCGCTGTTTCGTTTTGTCGCACCGGCCGGGGCCGACGTTGTCGGCGAGTGACCTGTTTCCGGCTTCGGTCGCGCACGCGCCGCTGGCCGAGCAGATGCGGCCGCGCACGCTGGACGAGGTGATCGGCCAGCGCCACCTGCTGGGCGAAGGCAAACCGCTGCGCCTGGCATTTTCATCGGGCACGCCGCATTCGATGATCCTCTGGGGTCCGCCGGGAGTCGGCAAGACCACACTGGCGCGGCTCATGGCCGACAGTTTCGATGCCGAATTCATTGCGCTGTCGGCGGTATTCTCGGGCGTCAAGGACATCCGCGAGGCGATGCAGCAGGCCGAAGTCATGGCGCAGCAGGGCCGGCGCACGATACTGTTCGTCGACGAAGTGCATCGCTTCAACAAGGCGCAGCAGGACGCCTTCCTGCCCTATGTTGAAAAGGGCACGGTGACCTTCATCGGCGCCACCACCGAGAACCCGTCCTTCGAGGTCAATTCCGCCTTGCTGTCGCGGGCCTCGGTGTATGTGCTGAAGAGCCTCGACGAGGCCGAGCTGGGCGAACTGTTCGATCGCGCACGGACCCGGGCGCTCGATCAACTGGAATTCGAACCGGACGCGCGCGATCGGCTGATCGGCTATGCCGACGGCGATGCGCGGCGCCTGCTCAACGTGCTCGAGCAGTTGCGCACGGCCGCCGCCACGGCCAAGCACCGTGTCGTCAGCGCCAACTTTCTGGAGCAGGCGCTGGCCGCCGACCTGCGCCGCTTCGACAAGGGCGGCGACGCCTTCTACGACCAGATCTCGGCCCTGCACAAGTCGGTGCGCGGCTCCAACCCCGATGCCGCGCTGTACTGGCTGGTGCGCATGCTCGATGGCGGCGCCGATCCGCTCTACATGGGACGGCGCATCGTGCGCATGGCGATCGAGGACGTCGGCCTGGCCGACCCGCGCGCCTGGGAAATCGCACTGAATGCCTGCGCCACCTACGAGCGCCTGGGCAGCCCGGAAGGCGAGCTGGCGCTGGCCAATGCCGTGCTGTACATGGCCGTGGCGCCGAAGTCGAACGCCGCCTACGTCGCCTATAATGCCGCCCGCGCCTTCGTCGTCAGGGACAAGAGCCGAGGCGTACCCGAGCACCTGCGCAACGCGCCGACCAAGCTGATGAAGGAACTAGGCTACGGCGCTGACTACCGCTACGCCCACGACGAAGCCGAGGGCTATGCCGCCGGGGAGACCTACCTGCCCGAGGGCATGCCCGCCGTGCATTGGTATCAGCCCGTGGCGCGCGGACTGGAACAGAAGATCGCCGAAAAACTTGCCCACCTGCGCGAGCTCGATGCGCAGGCGAAAAAGAAACGATAAGGATTCACCATGCTGGACATCCAACTTCTCCGCAGCAACCTTCCCCTCGTCGCCGAGCGCCTCGCCCTGCGCGGCGTCACGCTGGACACCGCCGCCTTCGAGGCACTCGAAGCCGAACGCAAGCGCCTGCAGGTGCACACGCAGGACCTGCAGGCCAAGCGCAACACGCTGTCGAAGCAGATCGGCATGTTGAAGGGCAAGGGTGAGGACGCCTCCGCCGTGATGGCCGAAGTCGCCGGGCTGGGCGACGAGCTCAAGGCCGGCGAGGCGGCGCTGGCGGAACTGATGCCGCGCTTCGATAGCTTCCTCGAATTGATTCCCAACCTGCCGCATGAGAGCGTGCCGGTCGGCAATGACGAAACCGGCAACGTCGAGGTGCTGCGCTGGGGCACGCCGCGTGACATCGCCGCGCCGCGCGACCACGTCGATCTCGGCACCGCGCTGGGCGGGCTGGACTTCGAGGCCGGAGTGAAGATTTCCGGCAGCCGCTTCACGGTCATGAAGGGGCCGATCGCCCGCCTGCATCGCGCGCTCGCGCAGTTCATGCTCGATCTGCACACCAATGATCACGGTTACACCGAGGTCTATACGCCCTACCTGGTCAATCCCGAAAGCATGTTCGGCACCGGCCAGTTGCCGAAGTTCGAGCAGGACCTTTTTTCAGTTAATGCTGGCTGGGTCTATAGCGCAGAGGAGATGACCCAAGCTGAAATTGACAAGAACACTTCAGGATTGATGCGGTCAAAGAAGCAAAATAAGCTCTACCTGATCCCCACTGCCGAAGTCCCGGTGACCAACCTGGTGCGCGGTGAGATCCTTGCGGCCGATGCGCTGCCGCTCAAGTTCGTCGCCCACACGCCCTGCTTCCGTTCGGAGGCCGGCAGCTACGGCAAGGACACGCGCGGCATGATCCGCCAGCACCAGTTCGACAAGGTGGAGCTGGTGCAGATGGTGCGCCCCGAAAAGTCGTGGGAGGCGCTCGAAGAACTCACCGGCCATGCCGAGGCGGTATTGCAGAAGCTCGAACTGCCCTACCGCAAGGTGGCCTTGTGCACCGGCGACATGGGTTTCTCGGCGGCCAAGACCTACGACCTCGAAGTCTGGCTGCCGGCGCAGAATACCTATCGCGAGATCTCCTCCTGCTCCAACTTCGAATCCTTCCAGGCGCGGCGCATGCAGGCCCGCTTCAGGAACGAAAAGAACAAGCCGGAACTGCTGCACACGCTGAACGGGTCCGGCCTCGCGGTCGGCCGCACGCTGGTCGCGGTGCTCGAGAACTACCAGAACGCGGACGGCAGCGTCACGGTGCCTGCGGCGCTGCGGCCATGGATGGGCGGGACGGAGGCAATTCGCGCTGCCTGAAGGCCGGCTGGGTCGAAAAAGGCGCGTCGTAGGCGGGTTCGAAGCGACGCAGGATGTCGTAGTAGCTGCGGATGTTCTCCACCATGATCACCGCCTCGCCGCCGCGCGCGGCGCCGCTCTTGAGCCGGGCATAGATTTCCGGCCGCGCCAGTTGCGGCAGAACCTGCTTCATTTCGTACCAGACGTCCGGATCGCGCTTCATCTTCTTGGCGATCGCGCGCGCGCCGCGGAAGTGACCCATGCCCAGGTTGTAGGCCGACAGGGCCAGCCACAGCCGATCCGGATGCTCGGCACTGGCCGGCACCTGTTCCACCAGCTGCGCCAGGTAGCGCGCTCCGGCGCGGATGCTTTCCGCGCCGTCGAGGCGATTCTTGACGTGCAGCAAATCGGCCGTGTCCTCGGTCAGCATCATCATGCCGCGCACATTGGTGGGCGAGGTCGCCAGCGGATTCCAATGCGATTCCTGATAGGCCAGGGCGGCCAGCAGGCGCCAGTCGATGCCGGAGAGTTCCTGTGCCGATTGAAAATGGTGGCGCCAGTTCGGCAGCTTGGTTTTCATGTCGTCGAGGAAGCTTGCAATGCCTTCCGCATTGATGCGCTTGATGTGGCCGAAGTAGCGGTCATGAATGCGCGCCAGCGTACCGTCGGCGCGCGCCGCGGCGATGAAGGCGTCGGCCTTGGCGCGCAGCGCGTCGGCGCCGTCCGCGCCGAAGGCCCAGCCAAACTCCAACTTGCCCGGCAACTGCAGCAGGGGGTTCAGCTCCGGGTGGAAATTGACGCCCAGGTCGAGATTGATGTCGTGTACGGCGACCAGCGCCGCCTTGCGTTCCGCAACGCGCGCCAGCAGTTCCACTTCATTGACGCCGGGTACTTCGACGACCAGCGGGCGCGATTGTTCGTCCAGTCCGCGCAGCGTGTCGGCCAGCGTCGAACCGGCCACCACCTCGATGGTTTTTCCGGCCAGATCGGAAATTTTTTCGGGCCCGAGCACATCGGCGTAACCGACAATCCACTGGCCGACCGTACGGATCGGGATCGAGTACAGCAAAGAGCCGTTGCCCAGCGGCATCGATGCCGCCAGATGGACCCGGCCGGCCAGGGCCAGATCGTTGAGTTCATAGGGATCGGCGGCCTTGATGAAGTGTGGCTTGAGACCGATGCTCGCGGCAAAGGCGGAGACCAGGTCGTGTTCGAAGCCGCTCGCGCCGGTGCCCTCGCGCTGCTGGAAAAAGGCCGGCGTTTCCCGCACCGCAACCACCAGCTTGCCGTCCGCCGCAGGCGGCTCGATGCGGCCGCAGGCGGCCGCCAAGGCCAGGGCAAGGCAGCAGATCAGGCGAAGCGGCTTCGACAATGCTTTCCCTCCGTGCGTGCTGTGACCGACGGCCGCTTCGCGGGTATAATCCGCGCCTCGCGGAGAGGTGGCAGAGTGGTCGAATGTACCTGACTCGAAATCAGGCGATGTCGCAAGGCATCCGTGGGTTCGAATCCCACCCTCTCCGCCACCCGATTCTACCTGCTCGAAATCCTCAATTTATTTCGCCTTCAGCCGCCCTTGCGGCGTGACAGCGGGTGCCTCGGCACGTCCGGGTGGCGGCGTGCGGGTGGGCTGGGTTTGGCCGGCGCGGCAGGCGTTGGGCGCCGTGCCGCCTGCGCCGACTTTTGCGGCCGAGGTTTCGCACCGGCGATCGGCGTGGTCCTGCGCGGCGCCGTGGAGCATGCCGTGCCGGCCGGTTGCCAGGCCGGGATCAGGTGGCGCTTGCCGGGCCCGATCAGGTCGCTGCGGCCCATGGCCTTGAGGGCCTCGCGCAGCAGGGGCCAGTTTTCGGCATCGTGGTAGCGCAGGAAGGCCTTGTGCAATTTGCGCTGGCGGCCGCCGCGCACCACGGCGACGGCTTCCGAATCCGCCGTGACCTTGCGCAGCGGATTCTTCTCCGTGTGCCACATCGCTGTGGCGATGGCCAGCGGCGTCGGCAGGAAGGTCTGCACCTGGTCGAGACGGAAGCCGTTCTTTTTCAGCCACAGCGCGAGTTCCAGCATGTCTTCGTCGGTGGTGCCGGGATGGGCGGCGATGAAGTAGGGGATCAGGTACTGCTCCTTGCCGGCTTCCTTCGAGAACTTGTCGAACATCTGCTTGAAGCGGTCGTAGGCGCCGATGCCCGGCTTCATCATTTTCGACAGCGGGCCTTCCTGGGTGTGCTCGGGCGCGATCTTCAGGTAGCCGCCGACATGATGCGTGACCAGTTCCTTGACGTACTCGGGCGAGCGCACCGCGAGGTCGTAGCGCAGGCCGGAACTGATCTGGATCTTCTTGATGCCGGGAAGCTGACGCGCCTTGCGGTACACCGAGATCAGCGGCGCATGGTCGGTGTTCATGTTCGGGCAGATGTCCGGGTAGACGCAGGACAGGCGGCGGCAGGAGGATTCGATTTGCGGATCCTTGCAGGCCATGCGGTACATGTTGGCAGTCGGCCCGCCGAGGTCGGAGATGACGCCGGTGAAGCCGGGCGTCTTGTCGCGGATTTCCTCGATCTCGTGCAGGATCGATGCCTCGGAGCGGCTCTGGATGATGCGCCCTTCGTGCTCGGTGATCGAGCAGAAGGTGCAGCCGCCGAAGCAGCCGCGCATGATGTTGATCGAGAAGCGGATCATCTCCCAGGCCGGAATCCGCGCGTCGCCATAGGCGGGATGCGGCGCACGCGCATAGGGCAGGCCGAAGACGTGGTCCATCTCTTCGGTGGACAGCGGAATCGGCGGCGGATTGAGCCAGACGTCGCGCCGCGCCGCGCCTTCGCCGTGGGCCTGGATCAGGGCGCGCGCATTGCCGGGATTCGATTCGAGATGGAAAGTGCGCGAGGCGTGGGCATAGAGCACCGGGTCGTCGCGCACCTGCTCGTAGGAGGGCAGGCGGATCGCGGTGTGCGCGCGGGCCGCCTTATGCTGCGCGAGGCGCTCGGCGCGGCTGACGAGGCGCACGATCGCCTGGCTCTGCACTCCCTTAGGTTCGTCGCCAGCGCCAACTTTCGTGGCCTGCATCGCATAGGGGTCGGGATGCGCATGGACTGCTCCCGGCGTATCCACCGTGGTCGAGTCGGCTTCGGCCCAGTCGGGTCCCGGCAGCCAGCCATGCGGCACCATGAAGGCCGTGCCGCGCAGGTCGCGGATCTCGCCGATCGGTTCGCCCTTCGCCAGGCGATGGGCGAGTTCCACCAGCGCGCGTTCGGCATTGCCGAAAATCAGCAGGTCGGCCTTGGAGTGCGGCAGGATCGAGCGCCGCACCTTGTCCGACCAGTAGTCGTAATGCGCGATGCGGCGCAAGGACGCCTCGATGCTGCCGATCACCAGCGGCACCTCGGGGTAGGCCTCGCGGGCGCGCTGCGAATACACGATCACGGCGCGGTCGGGGCGGCGGTCGGGCGCGGCGTTCGGCGTGTAGGCGTCGTCGGAGCGGATCTTGCGGTCGGAGGTGTAGCGGTTGACCATCGAATCCATGTTGCCGGCGGTGATGCCGAAGAACAGCTTCGGCTTGCCCAGGCGCCTGAAGTCGTCGGCCGAGTGCCAGTCGGGTTGGCTGATGACGCCGACGCGAAAGCCCTGCGCTTCGAGCAAACGGCCGACCAGGGCCATGCCGAAGCTGGGGTGGTCGATATAGGCGTCGCCGGTGATCAGGATGATGTCGCATTCGTCCCAGCCCAGCTTGTCCATTTCGGCGCGCGACATGGGCAGGAAGGGGGCAGTGCCGAAGCGCTTGGCCCAGTAGGGACGCCAGGAAGTCAGCGGCTTGACCGCCACGCTGCCGATTGCCATTTCAGGAAAATCAGGCCGCGCGCACGCGGCTCTGCGACGGCACGTGGCGGGCGAGGAAGTCCATCTGATCGGCGAGGATGTTGCGGTTGCTGAGGATCAGGTATTCCGCCTTGTTCGGCACATAGGGCGCATAGACCAGTTCCATGCGCGCCTGTTCGGGAGTGCGTCCGCTCTTGGTCTGGTTGCAGTTGCGGCAGGCGGTGACGACGTTCATCCAGTTGTCGCGGCCGCCTTGCGAAACCGGCAGGATATGGTCGCGGGTCAGTCGCTGCGAGGAGAACTCGCGGGCGCAGTAGGCGCAGATGTGCCGGTCGCGATGGAACAGTTCGCGGTTCGACAGCGGCGGAGTCGGATGCAGGGACTTGCCCGAGAGGGCCTTGCCGCGTATCGCGATGATGCTGCTGGTGGCAAGTTCGGAGCGTTCGCCGGTGACGCGGTTGGTGCCGCCGTAGAAAATGAAATGAGTATCGCCCGCATCCCACGCGACCAGGTCGCGCGCCACATAAATGCAGGCATGCTGCCAACTCACCCAGCGGTGCGGCACACCATACTGGTCGAGGGTAAGGATCAGCGGATGGCTACTCATCTCTATAGAATCCTGTATTGGCAAGAATTTAGCAGAGCGCAATGACTTTTCATAGCCTGGGGTTGATGGGATTAGCGAGGCGACGGCTGCTCTGTTCCATCGCTGCTTCCTTGCTGCTGCACCTGCTGTTACTCTGGCCGGCCGGTCCAACCGTCCTGACGCAGGATACGCCTTCTCGACTGCAGGCTTCGCTGCGCCAGTTGTCGCACCCGCGGCCCGCGCCGCTGTCGCCCGGCTTCTCGCCCAAACCGCCGCAACGCGCCGTGGCGCCAGCACCAACTCTTGCCCCGCCCGCAAACAAGCCTGCATCAGACCCATTAGAGCGGCCCGAGCCTGCTTCGGTTCCGCGATTAGCCGCGCTATCGCCTGTTCCGGATTTGAAGCCGATGTCCGGCCCCGCGCCGTCTTCCGTTCCCACCATCGCGCCTGCGGTGCCTGCCGTGGCAGCGGCCGGCACTTCCCCGCTGACCGAGGCCGGTGCCTCCGCCGAGGTGGCGGACGGTCTGCGCGGCTATCGGCTCGCGGTGGCGACCCAGGCGCGCCGCTACAAGCGCTACCCGGCGCAGGCGATGGCTTCCGGTTGGGCGGGGAGCGCCGAGATCCGCGTCGAGGTCGGCCGCGACGGCCGGCCGCGCGCCGCCACCGTGGCTCGATCCAGCGGCCATGAGGCGCTGGATCAGGCGGCGCTGGCCATGATCGATGCCGGCGCCTTGCGCGCGCGCGTGCCGGACGGCTTGCGCGGCCAGGCCTTCGCTGTGGTGCTGCCGGTGGTCTTCAACCTCGAGGAGCAGTAGGGGTCTTCAGCGCGGCGGCGGCGCGGTCAGGTCCTCGGTATGGAAACCGAACCGTCCGGCGCGGCGATCGGCGAAGTAGTGTCTGAGGGTGATGGCAATGGTGCGAAAGGCGATGTCGTCCCAGGGAATTTCGTCCTCGCGGAACAGGCGCAGTTCAAGGGTTTCGACGCCGGCGGCGAAGTCGAGATCAAGCAGTTGCGAACGGTAGATGACATGCACCTGGTGTATGTGCGGCACGCTGATCAGGGTATACATCTCGCCCAGCTGGATGCGGGCGCAGGCCTCTTCGAGGGTCTCGCGCATGGCCGCGGCGGCGACGGTTTCGCCGTTTTCCATGAAGCCGGCCGGCAAGGTCCATTTGCCGTGGCGCGGTTCGATGGCCCGCCGGCAGAGGAGGATGCGGTCTTCCCATTCGGGCAAGGCCCCCACCACCAGGCGCGGGTTGCGGTAATGAATCGCGCCGCAGGCATCGCAGACATGGCGCGGCAGGGAATCGCCGACGGGCACGCGCAGCGTGACGGGTGCGCCGCAGGCGCTGCAAAAATTCATGGCCGGGTCCATGAACTTATTCTAGCCTGCGAAATGCCCCTTTCGGCGTTGCTCGCGCCCACGAAATGGTGATATAAGCCAGCCAATGACAGGCGAAAAAACCCATTCCGAGTTGGACTTTATCGGGCGCACGCGGCTTGAGGAAATCAAGGCCATGGAGGCCTATCCGCTGCCCAGGGGCGCGGCCCTGGCGCTGGTTCGCCTGAGCCAGAGGGAATCCACCTCGCTGGCGGTGCTGGCCCATGCCATCAAGGCCGATCCGGCATTCTCGGTGCAGGTGATCAAGGTTGCCAATGGCGTTGGGGGGGCGGACCACGGCCCGGTGATTTCGCTGCGCGATGCGGTCAATGTGCTGGGCGTGCCGGCGGTGCGGGCGCTGGCTACCGGGTTATCGCTGCTGGCGAACTATCGAAGCGGCCCGTGTCGCAACTTCGACTATCCGCGCTACTGGTCGCAGGCGCTGGTGCGGGCGCTGACGCTGCAGTTGCTGGCGCCGGCGTGCGATGGCTGTCCGCCGGCGGAGGCGTTCAGCGCCGGCTTGCTGGCGCGCAGCGGCGAACTGGTTCTGGCCACCTTGTTTCCGCAGCAGTACTCGGACCTGCTGCAGCGTCGGTACGCGGCACCCGACGCGCGTCTGGCGGATCTCGAAACGGAGGCGTTCGCCATCACGCATGCGACGATCGCGGCATCGGTGATGCAGGACTGCGGCCTGCCCGTGGTGTATATCGCGGCAGTCGATGGCTTCGACCTGCCCGAGTCGCAGGCTTATCCGGAGGGCTCCGGATCCTATAATGCCAATAACATGCTCGCGCTGGCTGACGTCGTCGCCGATATCTGCGTTGCGCCGCCGAGCGAGTGGCGTGCGCTGATGCCCCGGCTGTTTCAACTCGGCGCGCGACTTTCGCTCAAGGGCGAGGCGCTGATCGCGCAGTGTGACCGGATCGCCCACGAATGGCGTGAGTGGGGCGCCCTGCTCGGCGTCGAAACCGGCCCGGCGCCGCACTTCGAGGAATCGTCCGAGCTTCGGCAACCCGCCCCGGCGCCGCTTGCGCCGGCCGCGCCTGCCATCGCCGGGACCTCCACCGATCGCATGTGCATCCTGGTGGTGGGCGACCAGGCACGAGTCCGCAATCCGCTCTGCGGCGTCTTGACCGCGGCCGGGCATCAGGTGTTCGAGGCGGCCGATGGCCGGCAGGGCCTGGCCATGGCCGTCGAATTGCAGCCGCAGATCATGCTGGTCGACGCGCAGGCGGCGGAACTGGACGGCCTTGAACTGACCCGCACGCTGCGCCAGTTCAAAGCCGGACGCAGCATCTACGTCATGGTTCTCGCCGCCCGCGACGATGACGCGGAACTGGTGCGGGCCTTCGACGCCGGCGCCGACGATTTCCTGTGCCTGCCGGCGCCGCCGCCGGTGCTGGCCGCGCGCTTGCGCGCCGGTCAACGCGTGGCCTGGCTGCAGGAGGAGCTTGCCCGCGACCAGGAGGAAATCCGGCGTATTTCCGCCGAGCTTTCGGTGAGCAACCAGCAGTTGCAGGACGTGGGCATGACTGACCTGCTGACCGGCTGCCCCAATCGGCGTTACGCCATGGACCGGATCCAGCAGGAATGGGCGATGGCGACACGCAGCCAGCGGCCGCTGTCATGCATGGTGATCGACATCGACAACCTGAAGCAGGTCAATGACGCACACGGCCATGTCGCCGGTGATATGGTTCTCAAGCTAGTCGCCAGCGCCTTCAAGGACGAGATGCGGGCGCAGGACGTGCTGGCGCGCAGCGGCGGCGACGAATTCCTGGTGATCTGTCCCGATACCACGCTGCAGGCGGCGATGGCTTGCGCCGAGCGCATGCGCGCCGCGGTCGAGAGCTTGCCGATAGTCGGCGGTGCTCAGGCGGTGCGCGGCAGCGTCAGCATCGGCGTCGCCGTGCGCGATGCGTCGGTGGCGGACCCGGATGCCCTGATCCGGCTGGCCGACCAGGGCGCCTATCTCGCCAAGCGCAGCCGCAACACCGTGGCGACCGTGCAGTCGTACCCGGTTCTCTCGCTGCGCCCGGTTTAGTCGGCGGGGCCGACTCGGGTCCGCGCGCCGGAGTTCGCGGCCGAGGAGATCCTGTAGCAGCGCAGGGGTGTGCTGAAAATAACTAAATAAACAACCGGATATGGCTATTTTGTAATGTTTTCTCTTACAAAGCTGTTGTATCTAATTCTTACAATAGAATGGTTTTTCCGCTGATTTCTTTCTTGTCATGGCCTGTGTGATCATGCATCTGCCGTGATTCGGGCTCCAATTCGGGCCTGGCCGGCGCTCACAAGGAGTGCAAGATGAAATCGACCGACACCTACAACGACATAAAGGAAGTCAATCTCTCCTACCTGATGCTGGCGCAGAACATGGTTCGCTCCGATCGCGAAGCAGCCATTTTCCGTCTGGGCATCAGTCAAGAGATTGCCGATGTACTGGGGCGCCTGACCCCGGGCCAGGTTCTCAAGATGGCCAGTTCCGACATGCTGCTGTGCAGCTTCCGCTTCGACGACAGCCTGTTGCTCGACCTGCTCGCCAACCACGAGCGCGATCGCGGCGTCGGCCACCTGCATGCGGCAATTCTCGCCGCCGGCCGGCCCGTCGCAACCCTTGCCTGACAAGGCCGTCGTTCAAACTCAAGCGTCACGCTGCGGAGAATCGCCATGCGCAACAAATCGGTAATCATTGAAGCCAAGGACATCGGCCTGGCGATCGAGTTGATCGAACTCGGCGCCCGCCTGCAACTGCTGGAGGCGGAAACCAACCTGTCGCGCGAGCGTCTGCTCAAGCTCTACAAGGAAGTCCGCCACGAGTCGCCGCCCAAGGGCATGCTGCCCTTCTCGACCGACTGGTTCATGACCTGGCAGCCGAATATCCATGCCTCGCTGTTCATGGCCTACTACCGCTTCCTCAAGGCGCATACCGAGCTGACCGGGCTGGAGCTGATCATCAAGTCCTACCGGATGTATCTGGACCAGGTCAAGCGCGGCGGCCTGGATACCGTGCTGTCGTTGACGCGGGCCTGGACCATGGTGCGCTTCTTCGATGCCAGCATGCTGCAGATGGCCACTTGTCGCGAGTGTGGCGGCGACTTCGTCGCCCATGCCTACGATCCGACGCGCGGCTACGTCTGCGGCCTGTGCCACATGCCGGCGCGCGCCGGCAAGACCCGGCGTGCCGCGGAAGCCGCGGCCAGCGCCGCGCTCGCCGCCGTCTAGCGACCCGCCGTTCCGCTCCGCTGGTTCGCGCTCCCCCGGCTTGCCGGCGGAGCGCGTTTCATTTTGTAACGTCCCCCGTCTTGCCTCAACGGCGTGTCGCCAGCGCCAACTATTCCGCCCGCGTCGACTTTGCCTCGGCGCCGGTTTGTCGCGTCGGCGATGATTAGAATGTGCGTCTTTCAACACACGTCCTTCCGCCATGTGGTTTCGCAATCTCCAGATTTTCCGCCTCACCCCCGACTGGGCCTATAGCACCGACGCACTGGCGGAAGCCCTGCACAAGGGGCTCTTCCAGGGCTGCGGCGCCACCGACCGGGTGGCGCGCGGCTGGGTGCCGCCGCGCGGCGAAGAGGGCGCGCTGGTGTTCAGCATTGAGCGCCAGCAGCTGATCGCGCTCGGCGTCGAACAGAAATTGCTGCCGGCCTCCGTGGTGCGCCAGTATGCCCAGGCCAAGCTGGCCGAAATCGAGGCGGCGCAGGGCTACAAGCCGGGGCGCAAGCAGGCGCGCGAAGTCGTCGAGCAACTGGAGATCGAATTGCTGCCGCGCGCCTTCGTCAAGCGCGGACTCACCTACGTCTGGATCGATCCGGTCAACCGCTGGCTGCTGGTGGACGCTTCATCCAGCACCCGCGCCGACGAAGTCATGGAGCAACTGAATCTGTCGCTCGGCGAACTGCCGGTGACCCTGGTCAAGACGCAGCTGGCGCCGGCCACCGCGATGACGCAGTGGCTGGCGGCGGGCCACGCCCCGGGCAGCTTCAGCATCGACCGCGACTGCGAACTGTGCGCGGCGGCCGAGGAGCGCGCGGCCGTGCGCTACGTGCGCCACAACCTGGACAGCGAGGAGGTACGCAGCCACATTGCCGGCGGCAAGTCGGCGACGCGCCTGGCCCTGACCTGGAACGACCGCGTTTCCTTCGTGCTGACCGAGCAGTTGCAGATCAAGAAACTGGCCTTCCTCGACATGCTCAAGGAGGATGCCGAGCGTCAGTCGGAGAACGCCGACGACCTGTTCGCCGCCGATTTCGCGCTGATGAGCGGCGAACTGGCGCAACTGCTCGGCCATCTGCTCGAAGTGCTGGGCGGCGAAGGCGAGTAATCGATGCTGCGCGCGTTGATCGCTTTGCTGGCGCTCGCGGCGGGCCTGCCGGCGCTGGCGGACGGCGTCGAGGTCGGCAAGCCCTCGGCGATGGCCAATCTGGTGCCGGCCGCCACGGTGGAAAAGCAGGCGGCGCAGCAATACGGCGAGCTCAAGCGCCAGGCTGCCGCCAAGCGCGCGCTGGGGCCGGACGACCATCCGCAGGTGAAGCGGTTGCGGGCGATAGCCGCGCGCATGATTCCCCTGGTCGAACGCTACAACCCGCGGGCGCGGCAGTGGCAATGGGAGATCAACCTGATCGGCTCGCAGCAGATCAATGCCTTCTGCATGCCCGGGGGCAAGATCGCGTTCTACAGCGGGATACTCGATCAGCTCAAGCTGACCGACGACGAGGTGGCGATGGTCATGGGCCACGAGATCGCCCACGCCCTGCGCGAGCACGCGCGCGAACGCATTGCCAAGAGCCAGCTGACCCAGCTCGGCGCCAGCCTGCTCGGCGAACTGGTCGGCGGCGGGCGCTATTCCGGCGCCTTCCAGCTCGGCGGCAACCTGCTGTCCTTGAAGTTTTCGCGCGATGACGAATCCGAAGCCGATGTGGTCGGGCTCGATCTGGCGGCCCGCGCCGGTTTCGATCCGCGCGCCGCGGTCAGTCTGTGGCACAAGATGGCGGCCGCCAACAGCCGCGCGCCGCTCGAATTCCTGTCGACCCACCCGGCCGGCGACAGTCGCATCAAGGACATCGAGCGGCAGCTGCCGCAGGTGATGCCGCTCTACGAAAAGGCGAAGCGCAGCCGCTGAGCGGAATTCGCGCCGGGCTCAGGCGCCGCAACCGCCGGCGGCCGTTTCGTCGGTTTCGGTGCTGCGGGCCTGTGGCGGATCGTGGCGGCGTTCACCGCCGAGGAATTGGCACACTCTTTCCATCCAGGGTTCGGTGTGGCGGCGCACTTCGGCATCGTCGTCGAGGATGCGCTGGATCAGGCTGTGCTTGCGCGCCAGATCGGCGGCCAGTGACGCGCTGTCTTCCTGCGCCGTCGCCAGGGTGTCGCGCAGGCAACCGGCGTCGCGTTCGAGTTCGGTCAGCCTGTCCCAGTCGCGCGCGCGCACCGCGGCGACCATGCCGGAGGACAGCAGGCTCATTTGTTCGTAGAGTTCGACTTGGCTAGGCATCCAGCGCATGCTAGCGATCCTGCCGCCGCGGTATTGCGCAAAGCTGCGGCGGGATATTTGCCCTATTCCTTCCGGCCCGGCCGGATTCCGCGGGAGCGGGTGCTTAGCGCTGGAATTGAGGCCGAATCGCCTCTCAAATCGAAGTCCAGGCGCGGCCGCCCGCTGCAGGTGGCTTCAGGTGGCGGCGGCCAGGCGCCGGGTTTCCAGGCTGCGCTCGTCGATCGGCAGGTGGATCAGGGCCGACAGGACGCCGAGCAGGATGCAGATGCCCCAAACCGTGTCATAGGCGCCCGTGGCGTCGAACAGCTTGCCGCCGAGCCAGACACCGAGGAAGCTGCCCACCTGGTGGCTGAAGAAGACCAGGCCCGAGAGCATGCCGAGGAAGCGCACGCCGAACACCTGGGCCACAATGGCATTGGTCAGCGGCACCGTGGACAGCCAGAGCAGGCCCATCACCGCCGAGAACACATAGACGCTGGCGGCCGTCAGCGGCGCCCAGAGGAAGAGGCTGATCGCCACGCTGCGCGCGGCGTAGATGCCGGCCAGCACATGGCGCTTGGGCAGGCGGTTGCCCAGATGCCCGGCGCCGTAACTGCCGAACACGTTGAACAGGCCGATCAGGGCCAGCGCGGTCATGCCGACTTCCGCGCCCATGCCCTTGTCGATCAGGTAGGTCGGGAAATGCACGCCGATGAACACCACCTGGAAGCCGCAGACGAAATAGCCGGCGATCAGCAGCACGAAACTTTTCTCGCTCATCGCCTCGCCCAGCGCCTCGCGCGCGGTCTGGCCGATGCCGGCGGCGCCGGCGCTGAGTCCCTTGGTCAGGGCCGCGCCGAGCGGAATGATCAGCAGCGCGGAGGCGGCGAAAATCAGCAGCGTGCCGAACCAGCCCATGCCGCCGATCAGGCCCGAGGCCACCGGAATCATCAGGAACTGGCCGAAGGAGCCGGCCGCGGCGACCACGCCCATGGCCCAGCCGCGCTTGGCGTCGGGCACCAGCTTGCCCATGGCGGCGAACACCACGCTGTAGGTGCAGCCGCTTTGCGCCGCGCCTATCAGCAGGCCGGCGCTGGCCGCCAGCCCGGTGCCGCTGGCGGAATAGGCCATGCCGACCAGGCCCAGCGCGTACAGGATGCTGGCGCCCCACAGCACGCGCCGCGCGCCATAGCGGTCGGCCAGCCAGCCGGCGAAGGGCTGGGTTGCGCCCCACATCAGGTTCTGCAGGGCGAGGGCGAAGGAGAACACTTCGCGGCTCCATTGATGCTCCATGCTCATCGGCGTCAGGAACAGGCCGAAGGTATGGCGGATGCCCATCGCCACGCAGACGATCAGCGCGGCGAAGACGAGCACGGTGGAGAGCGGGCGTTGTGGTGTCGGGGCGGCGGGATTTGTCATGCTTTGGATGTTAACATTTAATTTTGTTGGCGATTTCCATCACGTGAACAAGGCTTTTGTCAAAGAATCGGATGATGAGGACGAGGACGAAGCGCCCGAGTCCAGCATTCCCGCCGGCACCAAGAACTACATGACGGTGCGCGGCCATGCGCAGATTCGCGCCGAGTTCGAACACCTGGTCAAGGTCGAGCGGCCCGCCATCGTGCAGGTGGTGTCCTGGGCGGCGGGCAACGGCGACCGCTCGGAGAACGGCGACTACATCTACGGCAAGAAGCGCCTGCGCGAAATCGACCGGCGCATCCGCTTCCTCTCCAAGCGCCTCGAATCCGCGGTGATCGTCGATCCGGCCGACCAGCGCAACTGCGACCAGGTGTTCTTCGCCGCCACCGTCACGGTCTGCGATGCCGACGGCGTGGAAGAAACCTACCAGATCGTCGGCATCGACGAAGCCAATGCACAGGAAGGCCGCATCAGCTGGATCTCGCCCCTGGCGCGCGCGCTGATGAAGGCGCGCGAGGGCGACACGGTGCGCTTCGACAGCCCCGGGGGCCTGCGCGAACTCGATGTGATCGAGGTCCGCTACGAGTGAATCACGCCCGCCGGATCGCGTGATTCGCCCAGATCAGCAGGCCGAACAGCACCATCGCTCCGGCCTGGTGCGCGGCGGCGAGGGCCACCGGCACCTGCAGCAGCAGCGTGGCGATGCCCAAGCTCACTTGCACCGCCAGCCACAGCGTCAGCACCAGGGCCGGTGTGCGCGCCGCGGGCGTCTCCTTCCATATGCGCCAGGAATACCAGGGGATCAGTCCCATCAGCAGCCAGGCGATCATGCGGTGGTCGAACTGCACCGTGGCCATGTTGGTGAAGAAGTTCAGCCATAGCGGCTCGACCATGAAGATCTCGGGCGGCACGAAATGCCCGTTCATCAGCGGAAAGGTGTTGTAGGCCAGGCCGGCGCGGATGCCGGCGACCAGCGCGCCCGACAGCACCATGATGAAGACCAGCGCCACCAGCCAGTTGCCGAGCCGTCGCGTGAAAGTTATGCGAAGCGGTATTCCCTGGTGGGTTGACGCTGGCGAGACGGCGCCATTGGCATTCCGCGGCTGCAGCATACCCAATCCGGTCCAGGCCATCAGGCCGAACAGCACGAAGGCCAGCCCGAGGTGCGCGGCCAGACGGTACTGCGACACGCGCGGATCGTCGACCAGGCCGCTCTTGACCATGTACCAGCCCATCGCGCCCTGCAGGCCGCCGAGGATGAAGAAGCCGAACACCTTGGCCGCCAGCGCGCCGCGCAAGCGGCCGCGCAGCAGGAACCAGGCGTAGGGGATGACGAACACCAGGCCGATCGAGCGGCCGAGCAGGCGGTGCGCCCATTCCCACCAGAAGATGAACTGGAAGCCGTCGAGCGTCATGTCGTGGTTGCGCTGGATGAACTCCGGCGTCTGCTGGTACTTGGCGAAGAGTTCCAGCCAGTCGGCGTGGGTCAGCGGCGGCAGGGCGCCGATCAGCGGCTTCCATTCGACGATGGACAGGCCCGAGTGGGTCAGGCGCGTCACGCCGCCGACCACCATGGTCAGGAACACCATGGCGCAGCAGGCGAACAGCCACCAGGCCAGGGCGCGTTGCGAATTGCTCGAGTTCATTTGTCGTCTGCCAGCCAGTGTCCGGATTTGCCGCCGGCCTTCTCCAGCAGGCGGATGTCTTCGATGACCATGCCGCGGTCGGCGGCCTTGCACATGTCATAGATGGTGAGCAGGCCGACCGATACCGCGGTCAGCGCCTCCATCTCGACGCCAGTGCGGCCCACGGTTTCCGCCGTCACCTCCAGCGTCACGCGCCGGAGTCCGGCATCGAGCGTGAATTCGGCGGCGACGCGCGTCAGCGCCAGCGGATGGCACAGCGGGATCAGCTCGGCGGTGCGCTTGGATCCCTGGATCGCGGCGATGCGCGCAATGCCGAGCACGTCGCCCTTCTTGGCCGAGCCGTTTTCGATCAGGGCGAAGGTCGCCGCTGCCATGCGGATATGGCCCCGGGCGCGCGCCACGCGCGTGGTTTCGCTCTTGGCGCCGACGTCGACCATGTGCGCCTGGCCGGCGCCATCGAAGTGGGTCAGCGGGCTGGCGGGCTTCTTTGGTGAATTCATGAAATACGCTGTCACAACTGGTTTTTGCGGAGCCGCTATCATAGCGGTATGAAATTTTATCCGCTTGCCAGCACCCTGATTCTCGGTTTCGGCATTCTTTCGGCACCGGCCCTGTCGGTGGCCGACGGCCTGCCCGACCTCGGCGAAGCGGCGCAGGCCGAGTTCTCGCCGGCCATGGAAAGGCGCATCGGCGAATCGGTGATGCTCGACATCCGGCGCGATCCGGCATGGCTCGATGACCCCGAGGTCACCAGCTACCTCAACCGGCTGGGCAACCGGCTGGCCGCGCAGAGCGCGGAAGCGCGCCAGGAATTCGAGTTCTTCGCGCTGCGCGACACGACGCTCAACGCCTTCGCCATGCCCGGCGGCTTCATCGGCGTGCATACCGGGTTGATCCTCGCGGCCGCCTCCGAATCGGAGCTGGCCTCGGTGCTGGCGCACGAAATTTCCCACGTCACGCAGCGCCACCTGGCGCGCCTGGTCAACAAGTCGGGGCAGGGCCAGGTGACCAGCCTGCTGGCGCTCGCGGTGGCGATCCTCGCGGCGCGCAGCAGCCCGGATCTGGCCATGGGCGCGGCCATGGCCGGGCAGGGTGCGGCGATCCAGAACCAACTCAACTACTCGCGCGATTTCGAGCGCGAGGCCGACCGTTTCGGCCTCGGCGTGCTGGAGCGTTCGGGCTTCGATATTCGCGGCATGAGCAGTTTTTTCGAGCGCCTGCAAAAGTTCGGGCGCCTGTATGAAAACAACGCGCCGGGCTATTTGCGGACCCATCCGCTGACCACCGAGCGCCTGGCCGACATGGGCAACCGAATCCAGTCGCGGCCCTACCGGCAGGTGGCGGATTCGCTCGAGTTCCAGCTGGTGCGCGCCAAGCTGCGCGCGCAGGATGGCACGCCGCGCGACGCGGTGACCGAGTTCGAAGCCCGGCTCAAGGATCGCAGCTTCGCCGGCAGCGAAGCCGCCGTGCGCTACGGCCTGGCCCAGGCGCAATTGCGGGAGCGCAATCTCGCGGCGGCGGAAAAGCAGATGGGCGAACTGCGCCGCCTCAAGGCGGTGTCGCCGATGATAGAAACGCTGGCCGCGCAGCTGCGCCTGAAGCAGGGTGACGCGGCCGGCGCGGTGAAGATACTGCGCGACGCGCAGCCGCGCTTTCCGCAGGAGCGCGCGATCGCCTACGGCCTGGTCGAATCCCTGCTGGAGGCGCGCCAGCCGCAGCAGGCGATCAAGGTCACCGAGGACGAACTGCTGAACTACCCCTCGGACGCCAAGATGCATGCCCTGCAGGCGCAGACCTGGTCGCTGCTCGGCAGGCGCCTGCAGCAGCATCGCGCCCAGGCCGAAAGCTATGCGCTGCTGGGCCAGGTGCCGCAGGCCGTGGAACAGCTGGAACTGGCGCAAAAGGCCGGCGACGGCAATTTCTACGAGCAGTCGCAAGTGGATTCGCGGCTGCGCGAACTGAAGAAGCGCCTGGCCGACGAGGCCAAGCAGCCTAAGTTGCCTAAATAGTTGCCTAAATAGTTGCCTAGACAGTTGTCGAAACAGGTACCGCGATGAACCCTGCCAGAAACTCGGCGCCGCGCGCGCTGGCCACACCGCTGGTGCATCTCGACAGCGAACCCTACTACCATGCCACCGGCGACGAACTCGAGGTCTTCGCCGCGGCGGCGAAAAGCGGCCTGCCGGTGATGCTCAAGGGCCCCACCGGCTGCGGCAAGACGCGCTTCGTCGAGCACATGGCCTGGCGCCTGCAGCGGCCGCTGGTGACCGTGGCCTGCCACGACGACCTGACCACCGCCGACCTGGTCGGCCGCTACCTGATCGTCGGCGACGAGACCGTCTGGATGGACGGCCCGCTGACCGCGGCCGTGCGTGCCGGCGCCATCTGCTATCTCGACGAGATCGTCGAGGCGCGCAAGGACACCACGGTGGTGATCCATCCGCTGACCGATTCGCGCCGCGCGCTGCCGGTGGAAAAGCGCGGCGAGTACATCGAGGCGCCGCCCGACTTCATGCTGGTGATTTCCTACAACCCCGGCTACCAGAGCGTGCTGAAGGAAATGAAGCCGAGCACGCGGCAGCGTTTCGTCGCGCTCGATTTCGACTACCCCGACGCCGCGACCGAGGCGCGCATCGTCGCCCACGAAGGCGGCGTCGATGACGACACCGCACAGAAGCTGGTCAAGCTCGGCCACCTGACGCGCAAGCTGAAGGGCGCCGGCCTCGACGAAGGCGCCGGCACGCGCCTGCTGGTCCATGCCGCGCAGCTTATTGCCAGCGGCATGAGCCCGGCGATCGCCTGCACCGCGGCCATCGCCCGCCCGCTGGCCGACGAAACCGATACGCGCGATGCGCTGGACGACCTGATCCGCGCAGTGTTTTAGCCCCTCATGGGCGAACGCAAGCTCTTCGCTCACGAACTCGAAGCGCGGCTCGACGAACTGCTGCTGCTGTCGCTGCGTCAGCGCTCGGCGGCGGAGCCGGCGGCGCTGCTCGAAGCCCTGCCGCGCGAACTGCAGGAGCGCGTGCTGCACTGGGCCGGTGTCGCCGCGCAGACCTCGGACGATCTGGGCTGGCTGATCGCCTCGCGCGCCGCGGAGCAGGCGGCCAGCCTAGGCGCGCAGCTCGACGACTGGGCGCGCGCCGGTCTCGATGCCTACGATCGCAGCGGCCTGGCTGCGACGCGCCGCGCCCTGAACGACTTCGCCGCGGCACACCGCGCCGGCGCCTTCGAATCGCAGGAGGGCGTAGCCTTCGGCGCGATCGAGGGCCGCCTGTCGCGCTTCCTGCATGCGCTCGAAGGCCGGCCGCTGAAGCTGGTCGCCGGGCCCCGGGCCTGGACCGACAGCGAAACCCTGTGGCTGCCGGAACGCCTCGACGCGGCGCCGGATGCCGCCGGCAACCGCCGCCTGTACAAGGCCATCGCGGCGCTGCTGTGGGCGCAGACGCGCTTCGGCAGCTTCAACATCGACCCCGAGCCGGAACTGGCGCAGTGGCCCGCGCCCGAGGCTGCGCTGCGCTGGTTCGCGCTGTTCGAGGCGATGCGTCTCGAAGCCTGCCTGGGGCGCGACCTGCCCGGCCTCGCCGCCGACATCGCCGGCCTGCGCGGGCCATGGCCGGCAGCACTTGCGGCCACCGCGGCGGCCCTGGCGCGGCCGCAGGCGAGCGTCGCCGACAGCCTGGCCTGCCTGGCCGAGTTGCGCATAGTTGGCGCTGGCGAGACGCCGAATTTCCCGCATGTCGGCGCCCTCGATCCGCTCGCCGCGCGCCGCGTGCGCGCTGTCCGCATCGCGCGCGATACGGCGACGCTGCGCCAGGCGCTGAACGTGCTGCGCGCCGTCGATCCGAGTGCCGGCGGGCAGGACCATCCCGACTACCCGCCGCTGGCGGCGCAAGGCCAGACCCAGCATGTCGACCCGCAGGCCGAATTCCTCGCCCTGCCGCTACCGGCGCGCGAGGCCGCACGCTCGCTGCAGCAGGACCTCGGCGAGATCCCCCCCGAGGTCCTGCAGGCGGCGGGGCCGGGCGCCTGGTCGCCGGTCGATGGCGTCGATAGTTCCGCCACCGTCACGGTCACCACCCAGCCCGATGCCTTCTATGACGAGTGGGACTACCGGCGCGCGGCCTGGCGCCATGGCTGGTGCCATCTCTATGAAATGAAGGCGCCGGTCGGCGACCACGCCTGGGTCGATGAAGTGCGTTCTCGCCACGCCCACCTGATCCGCAGCATCCGCCGCCGCTTCGAGGCCCTGCGCGGCGAGGACAAGCCGCAGCGGCGCCAGTTCGACGGCGAGGAAATCGACCTCGACGCCCAGGTCGAGGCGCGCGCCGACCGCAAGAGCGGCACGGAGCCCTCGCCGCGCCTGTTCATCCACCGCCGCCGCATCGAACGCTCGCTGGCCGTGATGTTCATGGTCGACATGAGCGGTTCGACCAAGGGCTGGGTCAATGACGCCGAACGCGAATCGCTGGTGCTGCTGTGCGAGGCCATCGAGGCGCTGGGCGACAGCTATGCGATCTACGGCTTTTCGGGCTGGACGCGCACGCATTGCGACATCTACCCGGTCAAGCGTTTTGCCGATCGCTACGACGCCGCCACGCGCAGCCGCATCGCCGGCATCGAAGCCAGGGACTACACGCGCATGGGCGTCGCGGTGCGCCATCTCTCCGGCCTGCTGGCCCGCCAGAACACCCGCCACAAGCTGCTGGTGACGCTGTCCGACGGCCGCCCCGACGACTACGGCGACGAATACCGCGGCCGCTACGGCATCGAGGACACCCGCCGCGCCCTGCTCGAAGCGCGCGAGCGCGGCATCCGCAGCTATTGCGTGACCATCGACCGCCACGGCGCCGACTACCTGCCGCAGCTCTATGGCCCCGCGCATTATGCGGTGATCGACGACGCGAAGAAGCTGCCGCAGAAAATCGCCGAGATCTACCGCAAGCTGACCGGCTGAGTCTGGGCTATCCTGCCGTCCCATAAGACCACGCAGGGCGGCTGCAGCCGGCGCTGTAGGGCCGACTTCAGTCGGCCAAGGTGGATGGCGGACCGAAGTCCTCCCTGCGGTCCGTCCCACAACAAAGCAGGAGGATTTGATGAGCGAGTTTTCCAACAGAGTGGCGCTGGTCACGGGGTCCAGCAGCGGCATCGGCGAGGCCATCGCGCGGCGGCTCTCCGCCCTGGGCGCCTCGGTGGTGATCAACTCGGCGCACTCGGCCGAAGCCGGCGGGCGCATCGCCGCCGAACTCGGCAAGGACGCCTGCTACGTGCAGGCCGACATCAGCGACAAGGCTGCCGGCGAACGCCTGCTGGCCGCTACCATCGAACGCTTCGGCCAGCTCGACATCCTGGTGAACAACGCGGGCTGGACCACGGCCGTGCCGCATCACGACCTCGCCGCGCTGACCGACGAGATATTCGCCAGGACCTTCGACATCAACGTCACCGGCACCTGGCTGCTGACCAAGGCGGCGATGCCCTACCTCAAGCAAAGCGCCGACGGCAATGTCATCAACATCACCTCGATTGCCGGCGTGCGCCCGGTCGGCAGCTCGATCGCCTATTCGATGGCGAAGGCCGCGCTGAACCAGATGACGCGCCTGCTGGCCAAGTCCTGCGCCCCGGTGCGGGTCAATGCCGTCGCCCCCGGCCTGGTCGAAACGCCATGGACCAAGGACTGGCAGGCGCAGCACGAGGCGGTCAGGACCCGCGCGCCGCTGCAGCGCTCCGCCGTTCCGGACGACTGCGTCGAGGCCGCGCTGGGCCTGCTGCGCAGCCGCTATGCCACCGGCCACATATTCGTGGTCGATGGCGGGCTGACCCTGACCATGTGAGCGGGAGAATGAAGCCATGAGGATCCGTCTCGCCGTACCGCCAGCGCCAACTCTTGCGCCGTCGTCCGCCGCCATGCGCAGTCGGCGCCGCCTGCTGCTGCTGTCGCCCCTGCTCGTCTTGCTGCCGGGCGCCGCCTGCGCCGCGCCCGGCGCGATGGCGACGCCGCGCCAGGCGCTGGGCCCCTTCTATCCGCTGCAGCCGGACGTGCGCGCCGGGAGCGACCTGACAACTGTCGACGGCAAGGGCAGGGCACACGGCAAGCCGCTGACCATCGTCGGCCGCGTGCTCGATAGCGCCGGCCGCCCGCAGGCGGGCGTGCTGCTCGAAATCTGGCAGACCAACGCGCACGGCCGTTACCACCACCCGCACGACAACAGCCCGCAGCCGCTCGACCCGCAGTTCCGCGGCTATGGCCGCGCCACGAGCGGCGCTGACGGCAGCTATCGCTTCTTCACGATAGCGCCGGTCGAGTATCCGGGGCGCACGCCGCATGTGCATTTCCGCGCCAGCCGCGGCACGCGCGAACTGCTGGTGACCCAGATGTATCTGCCCGGCGCGGCCGGCGCCGGCAACGAGCGCGATGGCCTGTTCATGGCGGTCCGCGACCCCGCCGCGCGCCGGGCGCTGCTCGGACTGCCCGAGCCCGGGGCGGCGAATACGCTGCGCTTCGACATCGTGCTGGAGGCCGGAGGCTGAGTTCCCGCGGCAGCCGGTAAGCGGCCTCGCGAGCCGGCCGCCGTGGCGCCAGCGCCAACTCTTGGCGGCGCGTAAGCCGGCGAAACTAATCCGCGGCGCTTCTATCGACGCCGGCCGCGGCCGGTTCGGTTGCTATGCCCCAGTCGCCGTGCTCGAGCCAGTCGTCGCCGAGCAGTTCCGCCGGATGCGGGGTGCGCTCCGATCCGTTGCCGCATTCGAGGGCATCGACCGGACAGTATTTGTCGCAGCCCCAGCAGATCCGCTCGGGATGCCGGGGATGCAGGGGAAACTTCTTCGTCATGGCCGGGCAGGCTGCGTGCGCGCTGGATCGGCGCCGGCCGGGCCGGGCGCGAGGTGGCCTTGCGCCGTTTCGAACAGTTCGCGCTCCTCGAAGCGCACATGCGCGGCGAGCAGATCGGCGAAGCGCAATAGCGTGGCGGCATCGGGCGCCGACAGGTCCGCGGCGAGACGGCGCAGTTGCGCGTGCTCGTCCAGGGTGCGCTGCACCAGCGCGTGTTCGCCGGCCTGCGCCAGGGTCGCCAGGAGGCCCTGCTCCTCGACGCGGAAATGCGGATCGAGTTCGGCGGCGAACAGGCGCACGACGCGTGCGGCGATCGTCGCGAGCTTGTCCGCCGCTCCCGCCGCGGCGGCCTGGCGCGCGTCGCGCGCGAGCTTCAGCGCGCCGTGATGTTCGCGCGAGAGGTCCTGCAGTTGCGGATGGCGCTTCATCGCGGCGGCATCGCGCCTACCAGTATTTCTCGAAGGCCATCTGCCCCGGTACGCCGCGGCGGTTGGTGGCGTAGCCGCGCGCGCCGAGGAACTCGCGCAGTTCGCGCGCCAGTTCGGGATTGCCGCAGACCATCAGGCGCGAATCGGCCAGGCTCAAGGGACAGCCTGCCGCGGCTTCGAGGCGGCCGTCGGCGAGCAGCAGCGGGATGCGTGCGGCCAGCGCTGTGGCGCCCGGTTCGCGGGTGACGATGGGGATGTAGCTGAGCCTGGCCTGCGCGCCGCCATGCCTTGCGGGCAGCGCGGCGATTTCGTCGCGCCAGGCGAGCTCGGCCGACTGGCGCACGCTGTGCACCAGGATCAGGCGCGCGTAGTCCTGCCACACCGCGGCGTCGCGCAGGATGGAGACGAAGGGACCGAGCCCGGTGCCGCTGGCGAGCAGCCAGAGATCCTTGCCCGGCGCCAGTTGGTTGACGGTGAGGAAGCCGTAGCTGGCCTTGTCCAGGCGCAGGCTGTCGCCGACGCGCAGTTGTTTCAACTGCTCCGAGAAAGCCCCGCCGGGCACCAGTATGGCGATGAATTCGAGGAATTCGTCCTGCGGCGCCGAGGCCAGCGAATAGGGGCGCCATACCACCGCATCGTCGGCGCCGAGGCCCAGGCGCGTGTAATGGCCGGGCGTGAAGCGGAAGGCGGCGGGCCGCGTGGTGCGGAAGGACAGCAGGGTGGGGGTCCAGGCATGGATAGCGAGCACGCGCTCGCCGGTCCATTTTTCCGCGCCGGGGTTCGAATTCACTGGACGACCCTCCCCCCAGCCCCCTCGCCGAGCGAGGGGGTGACTACGGTGCGCCGCTCTGCGGCTTCGTGGGATGACTGGGGTTCCACGGCCGGCTTTGCACAGCCGGCCGGCTCCGGCGGCGCGAAGCAGTGCTTCGCGAAACCCCGCCTTCGCCCCTTCGGGCGGCCGTGCAGGGCGCTCATGATCCGGCCAATGCGCCAAGCATCCGGTTCATGCCGGACATCACCACCAGGTTGGACTGCTCCATCGCCTTGAGCTCGGCCAGGCCCGCCTCCAGGCCGCTGGCGTAGTAGAGCTCGACGGCGCGGCGGGCATGCTGATGCACGGCGCGGTGCGGGGCTTCCAGGTCGGCATAGCCGCGCAGGCCGGCAAAGCGCTCGCGGCCTTCGCCGGCGTACCACTGGCCGAGACGGCATTGCGTCTCGTCCGGCAAATCCTCGGGGCGCAGGCGCGAGATGCCGAGAAACACCTTGTACACCTCCAGCTTCAACATCAGCTCTTCGAGATTGGCCAGTTCGACGTTCGACAGCAGGGCGGACGAGGCGATGGCGCCTTCCATGTGCCGCGACAATTCATGCAGGCGCTGCATGCTGTGCATCGCCTGCTCGCTTTCGGCCGAATAGCGGCTGGCTTCCCCGGCGCCCACTTCCATCGCCGCCTTGGCGGTGCCGGTTTCCAGCTGGATGGCGCCGACCAGGCCGGAAATCTCGGTGGTGGCCTTGGCCGTGCGCTCGGCCAGCTTGCGCACTTCGTCGGCGACCACGGCGAAGCCGCGTCCGGCCTCGCCGGCGCGCGCCGCCTCGATCGCGGCGTTGAGCGCCAGCAGGTTGGTCTGGTCGGCGATCTCCTTGATCAGGCCGACGATGCCGCCGATCTCGGCGGCGCGTTGATTCAGGCTGTCGACATTGCGCGAGGCATCGGTCATTTTCCTGAACATGGCATTCAGGTTATCGGCGGTTTTTTCGAAGCTCAGGCGGTTGGCGTCGGACTGGGTCGCGGCTTCCAGCGCCGAGGCCTTTTCACGGTTCAGCGTGGTGGCCAGGCCGAGGAAGGACTGGCTGACGCCGCTGAGGGATTCACCGAAACTGCCGAGGCTGGCGAAGACGCCATCGAGATGGGCGCGGTCGCGGCGCAGGCCGCCGGTTTCGCCGCTCAAGGCCGCGTGCGCGGATTCGATCTGGCCGATGCGCTGCAGCAGCGCGGCATTCTCGGCCTGCAGCCGGGCCTGGTCGGCTTCCGCTGCGGCGAGGCGGGTTTTGAGTTGGCTGAAGAACATGGCGGCTCCGGGTTGAGGTGGGTTGCGGCTTCAGGGCGGCGTGTGACCGTGGGCCTGCGCCAGCGCCACGCCGCGCCTGCCGCGCAGGACGCTGCTCAGCAGCGTGGCAATGAACAGCAGCAGCGCGATGGCATTGATCAGGCCGCCTTCGCTGCGCAGCGCGAATTCGCCGCTGAGGCCGCCGAAAACCCGCAGCGCCAGCGAAACGTGCAGCACCAGCAGCGGCAGGTAGAAGGCCGGGTGGTAGGGGATCTTAACCCGCATCACGGCGGGGAAGATGATCGGCGCGTGGCCGAAGATCATCGAGAAGACGAAGCCGAGGCCGACCGCGTGCAGCGCCGCATCGCGCCAGGGATGGCCGGGCAGGAAACCCCCGCTGATCCCGAGCAGGCCGGCCAGGACCAGCCAGGCATAGCCGGAGAGCAGGCACAGCGCGATGAAGCGGGTCAGGCCTTGTTGTCGGGCATTGCGCCGCGCCAGGTCATAGCGCAGCAGCCAGGCGGCCAGCGCCAGCAGGCCGCCGGCAAACAGGCCGAGGCCGGCATCGAGGTGCCAGAAGCTGGTCGCGGCGCCGGCCAGGATGGCGCCGACGATGGCGAAGAACAGGCGTTGCGCCCGCGCCGGGGTGGGCAGGAAGCGGGTCAGTTCCAGCCGCTCGCCGGCGATCGTCAGAACCAGGAAGGCCAGCCACCAGGGCACCGCCGCGGCCAGTGCGCCGCCGCCCAGCCAGGCCAGGTTGCCGATCAGCCAGCACAGCGCGCCGATCGCCAGGATCACGGTGAAGGGCGCCACCAGGCGGCGCAGCACCTGGACGCTGGCGGCGACCAGGGTCGCGGCCGCGGCGACGGCCAGCACTTGTGTAAGCAACAGCGGCGCGCCGGCCAGCAGGGCGACGCCGCCGATGCCGGCCGCGGCCGGCGCCAGATAGGCCCAGCCGCGGCCCAGCGCCACGGCCCGTTCGAGACTGATCACGGTGCCGAGAAAGGCGGAAATCATCAGCGCCCCGTGCCAGCCGGCGGCACCTGCCGCCACCGGCGGCATGTGCCAGTCCAGCCGCGCCAGGCCGGCCAGCACGCCGCCGACCAGGGACAGCATGCCCAGCACCAGCAGCGGCAGGCGGGCGGCGGGGCGCAGGTCGGCCATCGCGCTTGTCGTCAGTGCGCGCAGCCGCAGCCGCCGACCGCCACCGGCGCGGCGCCGGCCGCGGGCTTGCCGATCTTCACCTGCCAGACTTCGGGGCCGGACTCCAGGTAGTCCCAGGTGAACTCGCCCTTCGATTCGGCCTGGAACTGGTAGAACAGCGGCTTCGGATCATGGTCATTGACCAGCAGCAGCGCCTCGCCGGCGGCGAGCGCATCGAAAGTGCCGAAAATCAGCGGGTGGCGCTCGCGCGGGGCGATGCTGCGGACATCGACGGTGGATTTGAAGTTCGGTGTGCTGCTCATGGTTTTGCTCCTGTCGAATATTGAATGCTGCGGGTTGAGGGTGTAACGGAGGATAGGGGGATTGCGGAATCTAGGGCTCCCAGCCGAAATGCTGCTTGGCCGCCGCATCCATCATCGCAGGCGTCCAGGGCGGTTCCCAGACCAGGCGGACATCCGTCGCGCAACTCTGCGGCAGCGCATGGGCGAGCACGTCCTTGACCTCGTCGAGGATCATTTCGCCCATCGGGCAGGCCGGCGAGGTCATGGTCATTTCGATCAGGATGCCCTGCGGCCCGGCATCGACGCGATACAGCAGGCCGAGGTCGACGATGTTCATGCCGATCTCGGGATCGATCACCTGGCGCAGCAGCGCCCTGATCGCGGCTTCATCGGGTACGGGCTTGGCTGTATCAATGTCGGTGGCCATGGTCTTTTCAAAAGCAGTAAATTAAATACAGCTTAATCCTAACACCGCGCATTTTTAAAAGCAATATAATAGATGCAGCTTATACGCGCGGACCCGACATCATGAGACTCACCACCTTTTCAGATTACACCCTGCGCGTGCTGATGTTCCTCGCGCTCAGTCGCGAGCGGCTGGCCACGATTCCGGAGATTGCCGCGGCCTACGGGATTTCCGAGAACCATCTGATGAAAGTGGTGCATCAACTGGCGCGCGCCGGGGTCATCGAATCGGTGCGCGGCAAGGGCGGCGGCATCCGCCTGGCGCGCCCGCCCGAGGAAATCCGCCTGGGGCAGATCGTCCGCGTCAGCGAGGGCAATGCGCCGATCGTCGAATGCCTGTCGGACGAGCCTGCAAGCTGCCGCATCGCGCCGGCCTGCCGGCTGGCGGCGGTGCTGTCGCGTGCCTTCGATACTCTGTACGCGACGCTCGACGAATACACGCTGGCGGACCTGGTGCGCGCACCGAATCGGCTGAAGGCGATCCTCACGCGCAGCTAGCGCAGCAGACCAGCGGCGCCTGCGGGCTGCCGGTCCGGGTGGTGGAGGCGATTCCACCCTGATGGGCGCGTGGTTGATATTGGCGGTCAACAGGTGCATTGTGATTTTCATGGCCGGGTGATGGAGCAAGCCTTGAGAATGGACGTTGGCGGCGGGGAAAGCGCTATCGGCGTGGCATCGACGGCGGGCGGCGGGCCCGCCGCCGCGTTGCGCGATGAGGCAAGTTCGGGCGCTGCCGCGACGGCCGATCCGCACTTTGCCGAAATCCTCGAGATCGCCGATGACGCCATCATCACGGTGAACGCCGCCCAGGCGATCACCATGTTCAATCGCGGCGCCGAGCGCATTTTCGGCTACAAGGTCGACGAGGCGCTCGGCCGGCCGCTCGAAATCCTGTTGCCGGACCGGTTCAGGAGCAGCCACCGCGGCTTGGTCGAGGGCTTTGCGGTGGCGCCGGATGCGGCCCGCGTCATGGCCGAGCGCCGCGAAATCTACGGTCGCCGCAAGGACGGCAGCGAGTTCCCGGCCGAAGCCTCGATCGCCAAGCTGGCGCTGGACACGGGCCTGGTATTCACCGTCATCCTGCGCGACGTCACCGCGCGCAAGGCCGCGGAAGCGGCCCTGCAGCGCGCCCACGACGAGCTGGAAATCCGCGTCAGGGAGCGCACCGCCGAATTGCGCGACTCCAACCGCCGCCTGGCGCAGCAAGCCCGCGAACTGGCCCGCTCCAATGCCGACCTGGAACAGTTTGCCTACGTCGCCTCGCACGACCTGCAGGAACCCTTGCGCATGGTCGCCAGCTACACGCAGTTGCTGGTCAGGCGCTATCGCGGCCGCATCGACGCGGATGCCGACGACTTCCTGAACTTCATCGTGGACGGCGCCCTGCGCATGCAGAGGCTGATCAACGACCTGCTGGCGTTTTCCCGCGTCGGCACGCGCGGCAGGGAACTGGAGCCGACACCCCTGGCGGCGGTGATGCAGCGTGTGCTGGCGAACCTGAAAGCCGCCATCGACGAAAGCCGCGCGGTGATAAGCGTCGATGAGCTGCCCACGGTCTGGGCCGACGCGACCCAGATGGAACTCCTGCTGCAAAACCTCGTCGGCAACGCCATAAAGTTCCACGGCGCAGCGCCGCCGGCGATCCGCATCGCTGCGCAGCGCGGGGACGGCGAATGGCAGCTGAGCGTAGCCGACCAGGGCATCGGCATCGATCCGCAATACGCCGAAAGGATATTCGTGATCTTCCAGCGGCTGCACACGGCGGCGGACTATCCGGGCACCGGCATCGGGCTGGCCATCTGCAAGCGGATAGTCGAGCGTCATGGCGGACGCATCTGGGTCAGTTCCGAACCCGGACGTGGTTCCAGCTTCTGCTTCACCCTGCCTGACGGAGAACCGTCATGAATTCTCGCAACCATCCGATCAGGATCCTGCTGGTCGAAGACAATCCGGGCGATGTGCGCCTGACCGTGGAAGCCTTCAAGGACGGTAAGGTGGACAACCCGATGGATGTCGTCAGGGACGGCGTCGAGGCGCTGGCCTACCTGCGCCAGGAGGGCGCCTACCGCGACCGGCCGCTGCCCGACCTGATCCTGCTCGACCTCAACCTGCCGCGCATGGACGGGCGCGAAGTCCTCGCCGCGGTCAAGGCCGATGCGCGCCTGAAGCACATCCCGGTGGTGGTGTTGACCACCTCGGCGGCCGAGCAGGACGTGCAGAAGTCGTATCTGCTGCAGGCCAGCTGCTTCATCACCAAACCCGTCGACTTCGGCAAGTTTGCCGAAGTGGTCAGGGGCATCGATTCCTTCTACCTGTCGATCGTGACCCTGCCGCCGCAGGTGGCGTCATGAGACACCTTGTGTCACCCCCCGTCGCTGGGCGAGTGGGCCGGCGGGAGGGGAATCCAGTGAACCATGCGGCGAATGTCCTCCTGGTCGAGGACAATCCCGGCGATGCGCGCCTGATCCAGGAGATGCTCCAGGAAAGCAACCAGGATCAGTTCCGCCTTTGGCGCCAGGCGGACCGGCTCTCCTCCGGACTGGATTTCCTGGACCAGGGCGATATCGGCATGGTGCTGCTGGATCTTTCCCTGCCCGACAGCCTGGGGCTCGACACCTTCAGCACCGTGTTTGCGCGCGCGCCCCAGGTGCCGATCATCGTGCTGACCGGAACCGACGACGAAGTGCTGGCCCTCAGCGCGGTCAAGACCGGCGCCCAGGACTACCTGGTCAAGGGCCATGTCGACAGCAACCTGCTGCAGCGCGCGATGCGCTACGCCCTGGAGCGCAAAGAGGCCGAGAGGGCCTTGCGCGCCAGCGAGGAGCGCTATGCCCTGGCGGCGGCGGGTTCCAACGACGGCCTGTGGGACTGGCATCTGCTCCAGCGCCACGTGTATTTTTCGCCGCGCTGGAAAGCCATGCTCGGCTTTGCCGAGGATCAGATCGGCAGCACCGAGGACGACTGGCTGCAGCGCATCCATGCCGAGGACCTGCCCGAGTTCCGCGAGCGGCTCGGACGTTGCGTGGCCGGGCAGACCGACCATCTGGTGGCCGAGTACCGCATCCTGCACAAGGACGGCAGCCATCGCTGGATGCTGTGCCGCGGCATCGCCGTGCGCGATGCACACGGCATGACCTGGCGGTTGGCCGGTTCGCAGACCGACATCGACGAACGCAAGCTTGCCGCGCAGCAACTGCAGCACGACGCACTGCACGATTCGCTGACCGGGCTGCCCAATCGCGCCTTGCTGATGGAGTCCCTGCGGCGCGCCCTCGACCGGGCGCAGCGGCATCCGGAGCACATGTTCGCCGTGCTGTTCATCGATCTCGATCGCTTCAAGAACGTCAATGACAGCCTCGGGCACATGGTGGGCGACCGCTTTCTGATCGAGTGCGGGCGCCGCCTGGCGCTGTGCTGCCGGCCCGAGGACACGCTGGCGCGGCTCGGCGGCGACGAGTTTATCCTGCTGCTGGACGACATTTCCGGCGAGTCCGATGCGATCCGCGTCGCCGAACGGGTGCAGGCCGGCCTGGAAAAGTCGCTGACCATAGACGGGCACGTGCTGTCCATGTCCGGCAGCATAGGCGTGGCCATCAACTCGCCGCACTACACCCAGCCCGAAGAACTGCTGCGCGATGCCGATACCGCGATGTACCGCGCCAAGGCACAGGGCAAGGCCTGCTATTCGCTGTTCGACGCGGCCATGCACGCCCGGGCGGTGGCCGAATTGCACATGGAGGCCGACTTGCGGCGGGCGGTCGAGCAGCAGGGCTTCCATCTCGACTATCAACCCGTGATTGCGCTCGGTTCGGGGCAGCTGGTCGGCTTCGAGGCGCTGATGCGCTGGCATCACGCCGAACTCGGGCCGGTTTCACCCGCCGAGTTCATCCCCCTGGCCGAGGAAACCGGCCTGATCGCGGCCATCGGGCAATGGGTGCTGTTCGAGGCCTGCCGGCAGCTGGCAAGCTGGCGCAGCCTGGGGCCGGGCATGGATCACGTCACCATCAGCGTGAATCTCTCAAGCCGGCAGCTGTTCGGCAACAACGACCTGGTTGCGCAAGTCGCGGATACGCTGCGCAGGAGCGGGCTGCCGGCGGCGAACCTGAAACTGGAAATCACCGAAAGCATACTCATGGCCGATGTGACGGCGGCGTCGGAGAAGCTGCGGCAGTTGAAGGACATCGGGGTGCGCATCAGCATGGACGATTTTGGCACCGGCTATTCCTCGCTCAGCTACCTGCATCGCTTTCCCGTCGACACCCTGAAGATAGACCAGTCCTTCATCCGCAACATGGGAAGCTCGGTCGAGGCCGTGGCCATCGTGCGCGCCATCCTGAGCCTGGCGCAGTCCCTGAAAATGGACGTCATCGCGGAAGGGCCCGAAACGGCCGAAGAGGTGCAGTTGCTCAAGTCCATGGACTGTCCCCATGTCCAGGGACATTATTTTTCCCGGCCCTTGTCGGTGCAGGCGGCAGCGGCAGCCTTGCGCCAGGTCGATCCGGTCTGGCGCGCGAAGCTGTCCGCCGCGGCCGGCAGGGAGGAATAGCGCCGGCGCCCGCCGCTGCCGTCAGTTAAACGGCTTGCCCCGGCGCATCACCTGGACGCAGGCCGCAACCACCTGCGGGTCGAACTGCCCGCCGGCGCAGCGTTCGATCTCCGTGATGGCCGCGTCGAGGCCCAGGGCGGCGCGGTAGGGGCGGTGGTTCATCATGGCTTCGACGACGTCGGCCACGGCGATGATTCGCGCCTCCAGCAGGATCTCCTCGCCCTTCAGTCCGTTCGGATAGCCGCTGCCATCCATGCGCTCGTGGTGCTGGAGAATGATCTTGGCGATGGGCCAGGGAAAATCGATGTCCTTGATGATGTCGTAGCCGACCTGGGAATGGGTCCTGATCAGCGAGAACTCGATGTCGCTGAGTTTCCCCGGCCGGTTCAGGATCTCCGCCGGAACATAGACCTTGCCGATGTCGTGAATCACCGCGCCGCGCTGGACCCCGGCCACGACGGCGTCGGCGACCCCCATTTCGCGGGCGATCGCGGTCGCCAGCAGGCTGACCCGCTGCTGGTGCCCCGCCGTGTAGGGGTCGCGCGCCTCGATCGTCGTGGCGATGGCCTGGATCGTGTCCTCCAGGGCGTGTTCGAGCTTGAGCGCGCTGTCGCGCTGCGCGGCGCGGCCGCGCACCGTGACTATGCCGAAGGCAAGGTCGGCGGCGAGTTCGGCGAGCAGGCTCACTTCCTCGTCGCCGAACACCCCGGCCTCGACCGAATAGATGTTGAGCGTGCCGATTACGTCGCGATCGATTTTGAGCGGCAGGGCGACATTCGAACGGTAACCGAATTCCAGCGCGCGCAAGCGCAGGGGCGAGCGCCCTGGCGCAGTGGCGATATCCTCGGCAACCTGGATCTGGCCGCTGCGCACGGCCCGCCCGTTCGGTCCCTCGCCGCGCTCATTGTCGTCCCAGGTCAGGTTGAGTCCTGCCACATATTCGGCGGCGCGCTCGCCGAACTGCGCCATCGGCCTCAGCGATCGGGCGGCATCGTGCTCGACATAGGCCACCCAGGCCAACGGGAAGCCGCCCGCTTCCACCACCACGCGGCACATGTCCTCCAGCAGGGCCATTTCCTCGGTGGCATGGACCAGGGTTTCATTGCAGCGGCTGAGGGTGCGCAGGAAGCGGTTGCTGCGCTGGATCGCGCGCTCGGCGGCCTTGCGTGCCGTGATGTCGCGCGCGATCGTCGACACGCCGCTGATCCTTCCCGAGGAGTCGCGGATCGGCGACAGCGACAGCGACACCTCGATCAGGTGGCCATCGCTGCGCATGCGCACGGTTTCGTAATGCGCGACGCTCTTGCCGCTCCTGACCGTTTCGAGCAGATCGACTATTTCCTGCTGGCGATCGTCCGGCGCCAATAGATTTATCCGCTTGCCGACGATTTCGGCGGCGGTGTAGCCGTACATTTTCTCGGCGCCGCTGTTCCAGGTCGTGATGCGACCGTCCGTTGCCTTGCCGATGATGGCGTCTTCCGAGGATTCGACGATGGCGGCCAGTTCGCGGCGCAAGGCCTCGGCCCGGTGGCGTTCGGAAATGTCGCGCACGATGCCCGTGGCGTGCCAGTGCCCGTCGATCGCCACCGAGGAAATCGACAATTCGACCGGAAATTCTTCGCCGTTCTTGCGCAGGCCCGACATTTCCAGGGTGTGGCCGACCACCGGTCCCTGACCGGTCGCGCAAAAGCGGTCCCAGCCCTGCTGTATGGCCTGTTGGTAGCGCGCCGGTGCCAGCAGTCGATGCAGGGAGCGGCCGATGGTTTCTGCCGCGCTGTAACCGAACATGCGTTCCGCCGCAGGGTTCCAGTAGGTGATCGACTCGCTTTGGTCGACCGTGATCAGCCCATCCTGTGCCGATTCGGCGATTTTCCGAAATCGCTCCTCGCTTGCCGCCAGTTCGATTTCGGCGCGGTGGCGCAGGCGGCGCTCCGCCGCTTCCTGCAAGGCACGGCTGACCGCCGGCGCGAGCTTGCCGAGGCGGTCCTTGATGACATAGTCCGCCGCGCCCTGATGCAGGGTCTCGATCGCAAACTCCTCGCCCATGGCGCCGGAGACGAAGATGAAAGGCACGTCCGGCGCCTGTTCCACGGCGATGGCCAGTGCTTCGAGGCCGTCGAAGGTCGGCAGCCGATAGTCGGCGAGAACGATGTCGGGGCGGAAATCCTTCAGCGCCGCAACGAAGGCGTCCCGGGTTTCCACACGCAGGGGGGAGAACTCGATGCCGGCCTTGTGCAGCGCACGCGTCGCCAGTTCGGCGTCGATCGGTTCGTCTTCCAGCAGCAGGATTTTCAGTCCCTCTGTCATTGCAGCTCACTCATTGGGTATCTTGTTCAGCAGCAGCCAGTAAAGGCCCAGTTCACCCACCACCTTGACGAACTCGTCGAAGGACACGGGCTTGGCGATGTAGCTGTTGACGCCGAGCCGGTAGCATTCCTCGACGTCGACGTCCTCCTTCGAGGAAGTCAGCACCACGACCGGGATCGTCCGGGTGCGGTCGTCGTTCTTCAGCCGCCGCAGCACCTCGACGCCGCTGATGCGCGGCAGGCGCAGATCGAGCAGGACCACCTTGGGCTGGCGGGCCTGGTCGCGTCCGGCGTAGGCCCCGGTAGCGAAGACGAAGTCGAGCGCCTCGGCGCCGTCCTTGACCCAGACCAGGTTATTCACCAGGCAGTTCTTCTTCAGGGCGCGGATGGTCAGCTCGGCGTCCGCCGCCGTGTCCTCGACCAGCAGGATTTCCACTTCATCGTTGCGTTGAGTCATTTGCGACCTCTCTTGCCGGCAAGGTAAAACTGATGGTGGCACCGACGTCGACCTGGCCTTCGGCCCAGACGCGGCCGCCATGGCGGCCGACGATGCGCCTGACCATGGCCAGGCCGGTACCGCTGCCTTCGAACTGTCCGACCGGATGCACGCGCTCAAAGACCTGGAACAGCTTATCCACGTATTGCATGTCGAAGCCCACGCCGTTGTCCTTGACATAGTAGAGCACCTGATCGCCCTTGATCTCGCCGCCGACTTCGATCACCGCCAGCGGCCGCGGCAGGGTGAATTTAACCGCATTCGAGAGCAGGTTCGTCAGCAGGCGGCGGATCATGGTGCGGTCGCCCCACAGTGGCGGCGGATTCTTCAACACCAGTTGCAGCTCGCGGTCCGGCACCGAGGCCTGCAGTTCCCTGAAGATTTCCAGAACCAGCTGCGCGACGTCAACAGACCCGAAATTCATCGGCCGTCGGCCGAGGCGCAGGAACTCGAGCAACTCGTCGATCAAACGGCCCATACGCACCGTATTCGCCTGGACCACGTCGAGCAGACGCAGGCCTTCGCTGTCGAGGGTGGCGGCATGTTCATCGACCAGGATGCGGGCGAATCCGGCAATCGCGCGCAAGGGTGTGCGCAGATCGTGGGAGATCGAGTAAGAGAAGTCCTCGAGTTCCTTGTTGGCCGCCTCCAGTTCGGCAGTGCGCCTCGCCACGCGCTGTTCGAGTTCGGTGTTGAGCCGATTCACCGCCTCCTCGGCGCGCTTGCGCTCCGAGATGTCGCGTGCTGCGGCGAATACGCCGATCGCCTCGCCGGTGTCGTCGCGATACAGCGCCGCGTTATACAGCACCTGTGTCAAATGTCCGTCCTGGTGCCGAATCTCCAGCTCGTAGTCGCGCACCTTGCCCTCGGCGAACACCTGCCGATAGCCGGCACGTGCCTTGTCGGGATCGGAGAAATAGTCCGAGAACTCGGTGCCGATCAGCCTGTCCCGGGCGTAGCCGGTCACCGCCTCGGTCGCCGAATTCACGTCGGTGATCTTGCCGTCGGCGCCTATCGTCACCAGCGGATCAAGGCTGGCCTCGATCAGGCTGCGATTGTAGGCAACCGCCTGGCGAATCTCGTGCTCGATCCGCTTGCGCTCGGTGATGTCGCGGTTGTTGGCGCGGCGCCCCATGAACTTGCCGTCGCGGCCGAACACGGCACGGCAGCCGTGGCCTATCCAGCGGACCTCGCCATCGCGGCGCAGGATGCGAAAGTCCACCCCGGCCTCGTCCCTGGCGGCGATGTCCCTCTGGTGGTCGGCCATCAGGTGGGCATCGTCGGGATGGATGATCCGGTAGAGCAGATCCGGTTGCGCCAGGAACTCGGCCGGGGAATAGCCCGTCACCCGGTCGCACGAGGGCGACATAAACAGTATTTCGCCGCCCGGGCCCTCCCAGTACTCCCAATCGTAGGTGTAATCGGCGACGGTATGGAATTTTTCCTCCTCGCGCGCCAGTTCCTGCGTCGCGGCCAGCTGGTGCTTCCAGTTGCGGTCGATCAGCCAGGACGAAATCAGCGTCGCCAGGAAAAACAGCCCCACCATCGCCGCGGTGTTGGTCGCCAGCTTCCGCCATTGCGCCATGTAGTCGTCGGTGGCCCTGCCGACGACGACATAGAGGGGAAAGCCGGCAACGCGGCGCACGGCAAATTTGCGTTCGACGCCATCGACCGCGCGCGCCGAAACATAGCTGCCGGCATGCCTGTCGGCCTCGATCAGCGCCTGCAGTTCCGGCATGGGTAGCTTTTCGCCGGCGACCTGGTCGAAGTTCGCGGGAACCGGCGAGAGTGCGAATATCCTCAGTTCCCTGTCGCGCAGGGAGACTGATCCGCGCCGGCCGACATCGATGGCGGCAAGCGTGTTGGCCAGGTGATCCAGCGAAAGGTTGGCATAGACCACGCCGCCGAAGGATCCGTCCGGCAGATGGATGGCGCGTGACAGGGGAACTGCCCAGCGCTGGTCGAGGCGCGTGAATACCGGGCTGGCGATCACCAGACCGGTTCCCGGATTGTCGCGCTGGCGGGTGAAGTACTCGCGGTCGGAATTGTTTTGTCGGGCCGTCGGAGCCACGCCTATCCCATGCGTGACGATACCGTCGGCATCGGTCGTGCGCAGGCTGAAAATCTCGGGCAGACGCCCCTGCTGTCGCGCCAGAAAGGCATTCAGCGCCGGCCCGTCGATGGCGCCGTCGGCGAGCTGGCGTTGCACTTCGTCCACCGCGGAAAGCAGTGTCAGGTCAATTCTGTCGATGTCGCCGGCGACGCCCTGGGCCAGCAGGTTCGACAGGTTCTGCGCCGTGAGCCCGGCTCGCTGCTGCGATTCCGCATGACTTTCATAAAGCGAAACGGCCACGACGCCGAACACCAGCAGGTTGATCAGGGCAACGCCCGTCTGCATCCAGCGGATGAATGCCCCCGACGACGCATTCGCCAGGCGCGCGGGGCCGCGGCCGGACAGTGGCGGGCTCATCTCGCCGCCTCCCGTGCCTTGCCGCGTGGCAGGGTGAAATGGATCGCCGCACCTTCATTGACCCTGCCCTCGGCCCAGACCCGTCCGCCGTGGCGGGTGACGATGCGCTTGACGATGGCCAGGCCGATGCCGGTCCCCTCGAACTGTTCCGTGCTGTGCAGGCGCTGGAAGGCGCCGAACAGCTTGTCGGCGTATTGCATGTCGAAGCCGACGCCGTTGTCGCGCACCCAGTAGTGGTTTTCGTCGCTGCCGCTCGCGCTGTCGCCGGCGATTTCGATCACGGCTTGCGGGCGCGGCGCGGTGAACTTGATCGCGTTCGCAATCAGGTTCGTCAGCACCTGCCGGATCATCGCCCGGTCGCCGCGCGCCGTGGGCAGTTCGCCGAGCTTCAGCAGCAGCCGGCGCTCGGGAAGGACGGCCTGCTGCTCGTCGAACACCGATTGCGCCAGCACCGCCAGGTCGAAGTCGCTGAAGCCCATGTCGCGGCGGCTCATGCGCGAAAAGCTCAGTATGTCGTCGATCAACTGGCCCATGCGCTGGCTGTTTTCGCGCACCACCCCGAGCAGGCGCCGGGCTTCGGCATCGAGCGTGTGTTCGTAATCCTCGACCAGGATGCGCGAGAAGCCGTCGATGGCGCGCAAGGGCGCCCGCAGGTCGTGCGAGACGGAAAAGGCGAAGGCCTCCAGTTCCTTGTTGGCGGCTTCCAGTTGTGTGGTGCGCGCCGCGACCCGCTGCTCCAGTTCCTGGTTGAGGGCGCGGACCTGCTCCTCGGCGCGCTGGCGCTCGGTGATGTCATGCACCGTGCCCAGCGAGCGTATGGGCTTGCCGTCCGCCGCGTAATGGGTCTCGCATTTTTCATTGACGTACTTGACGCGGCCGTCCTGCATCAGCAGGCGATGCACGATGTCATAGGGTTGCCGGTTCGCCACGGAGTCGGTGAAGGCCTTATTGACCATGGCCCGGTCGTCGGGATGGATCGCCGCGAGAAAGGCTTCGTAGGAGGCGCCGAATTGCGCCGGATCGATTTCGAATATCCGAAAGATCTCCGGCGACCAGGTCAGCACGTTGCCGACCAGATCGAGCTCCCAATTGCCCAGATGGGCGATGCGCTGGGCTTCCGCCAGGCTGGATTCGCTGTGGCGCAGGACGTCTTCCGCCGCCTTGCGTTCGAGTTCGCGCCGATGGCTGCGTATCGCCACCAGGCCGATCGCCAGCAGGCCGATCAACCAGCCGGCGGAATGGCTGACCAGCAGATGCCGTTTGGTCCGGCTGGCGGCTTCGTAGAAAGGTTCCAGGGACAGCGAAACGACGATCCCGCCGCGCACTTCGCCGGCCTTGTAGCCCTGGCGGCCATGGCATTTGAGGCAGCCGTCCTCGGTGTAGAAGGGCTTCATCACGCGCAGGTGCGGCACCCCGCCGATGTTGTCGACCGCCGACACCTCCTGCGCGCCCGTCTCGAAGCGCAGCAGCGCCGCGCGTTCCCATTGATCCGGGGTGTTGATGGGGTTGAGCGGGCGCAGGCTGACGATGCGTCCCTTTTCGCCGAACGGCCCGGCGAAATGCGTCTGCACTTCGCGCAGCATGTAGGCCGGATTCATCAGCGTCAGCTTCTTGCCGGTGGTCGTCACCACGTCGCGCTCCGGTGTGGCCGCAAGGTAGGGATTGGGCGGCGTCTTCTCGGTCGGCGGCACATAGACCCCGCCATGGGAGGTGGCCCAGGCGCGGAAGGCCATGTCCTTGCCGATATAGGCAGAGGCTTCGTGGTGGGCGATTTCGAGCACCTGGCGCTCGCTGTCCTGCAGGTACCAAGCTATCGACCCGGCCGAAATCGCCATCCAGGCGACCGCGGCGAACATCGCGTAGCGAATTACGGCGGATGAGCGAAAAATATCCCACCGAGCTTTATTCATTGCGGCATTTCCGTGGCCGACTGGAATCAAAACCATACACTTATTGTGGTCCGCAGAGGACTGTCAATGGCGGAGGTTTGATCTAGCGCAAAGCCGCCGGGCAGCCGCGGCAAGCGGCGTCCGGCGCAGGGGACGGCGAAGGCGGTTTCGCGTGCTATGCTTTTTCGTACATCAATCCTGCAGGACGAATCATGGCCGGCTCATGGGGTTGCCCACACGAAACCGACGACCTGTGCTCGAAGGTCAATCACCTGCGTTGCGACCCGGGCATGAAGGGCTGTGTGCTGCATGGCCGCTTCGTCTTCGCCAACGACGACAAGAACCAAAGACTCAGGCAGAAGCAGGGCCGCGACGCGGCGGCGGGTGGCGCCGACGCGGAAGATTCATCGACGGCAGACTGAGGCGCAGCCCTGGCCGGTGCCGCCGGGACCGGCGTAGCACGGCCCGCCCGGTCCGGCATAGCAGGCGCCGCCCGGCCCCGCGTAGGCGGGTCCGCCAGGTCCGTTGTGGGCCGGCCCGCCGGGCGCGGCATCTGCCGGTCCGCCCGGTCCGGCATAGGCCGCTCCGCCAGGACCGGCATAGAGCGTCCCGCCGGGTCCGGCGTAAAGCGGGCCGCCCGGTCCGGCATAGCGCGGGCCGCCCTGTCCCGCATAGCACGGGCCTTCATGGCCGGCGGAGGCGGGTCCGCCGGGTCCGGAGTAGGCCGCTCCACCCAATCCGGAGTCGCAGCTGCCGCCCTGGCCGGTGTAGCCCCTGCAATCGCAGGGATCCGTCGCCAGGGCCGGCGGCAGCCAGGCCAGGGCGAACAGCAGCAGTGCGGCGGAGATCGGTTTCATGGGCTTTCGGTCCGGGTTGACTGGTTGAGCGGCGCGTGGAATTGTGAGTTGCGTGCCGGATCGGGTCTGTTCGCCAGCGAACACGCGCTGCGCGGGTCTCTTGTCGAAAGTTGGCGCTGGCGACCCGGCGTTGCAGGCGCCCATCGATGACCACGCCATGGCGACCGCCGGCCGCGTCGATCAGCGCGGAATGGTCAGGACGGCGGTGATGATGGCGGCGATCAGGAGCAGGACGGGAGGGGCGAGTCTTGGCTTTTTGGGTACGACGACGCCGCGCAGTTTCTCGACATTTTCACCTATCCCCTTGATGCGCACATAGAGTTCGGCAACAGTTCCGGCACTGAGCAGGAGTGCAACATAGAAGATGAGCGTGCGGGTGTCCATGCCGGGGCCTAGGCGGAGCCAAGCGCCTTCTCCACGGTCTCCAGGCTACCCGTGACATCTATGGTCTGATCGAGCCCGAAATGGATCTTGGTGTACCCCTGCTCCGGGGACACCAGGTAATTCACCCGGAGCGGATTGACCTTGATCAGCGCTTTCCCATCGTGGGCGACGAGGGTGACGAGTTTGAGGCTCATTGGTTTTTCCTTCGGCGACTGGCCGGCAACCCGAAAGGGAAGCAGTCCAGTCCGCAGGCTACCCGGAATTGCGTGCTCGATATGTCTGCTGTCGAACATAGCGGCTTGCCGCACGACCGGGTAATTGCCCGGGTAATCGGTCAGGCAGGAATCATCGGATGGCGTGCCGCCTTGCCGCAAGCTTCGGGCACCGGCTTTGCGTCCCGACCTGGGTGCGGCAACGTACAGTGCCCGCGCTGCGGAACGCGCAGTGTCGTATCCGTGAACGGCGGTGCCCTCGGCATCCGATGCGCTCACTCGACCTATGGAGGCAATCTCATGAACAGCATCATTTACATCGTTGGCCTGGTCGTCGTCGTCCTGGCGGTCCTGTCCTTTTTCGGACTGCGCTGAACGTCTATCACCAGGCCGCAGGCGTCCTTGCCGACAGCTGTTTCAGCAGCAGGCTTCGTCGCCAACGGTGAACCCACGATTCAACCTTGAACCCGCACACCCCAGGAGACCATGATGGATACCGCAACCTCGAAGCATGTTGTAACGAACGACCAGCCAGGATGGAAGACAGAGGAATACCACGGCAAGCAAATGCATGTCTGCGCGGAATCGCGCGTACCCGAGAACGTCGCGCTTGCCGGCCATGGGGAGCAATGGACATTCAAGGTAAGGATCACCGGGGCCGGCACCGGGCCGATGGACCAGGAAGCTGCCAGCGCCACGTCGGATCCCGAATTGTTCTATTCCACGCAGGCCGTTGCCGAAGACATGGGTTTCCTCAGGGGCCGCGAATTGATTGAAGGGACGAGGGTGTCAAATTCGGTGTCAAATTCGGCGTCGGATTAGGTGTCGAGTGGACGCACGGCCCGTTTGAACTCAGGGACGGCCGAGTCCATGTCCCGCCCAGTCTCCGCAGCGCTTGCGCCGCTGACGACGCTGTTGGCAACCCGGCGCGGCAAGCAGCTTGCGCTGCCGCCCAGGCTGGCGCGCCTGTATGGCAGCCTGCGCGTCCCGTCGCTGCACGGACGGCCCTATGTCTTCAGCAATTTTGTGGCGACGCTCGATGGCGTCGTCTCGCTCAATGAAACGGGCCACGCCAGCGGCGGCGACATCAGCGGCTTCAACGCCCAGGACCGCATGGTCATGGGTCTGTTGCGCGCTGTTGCCGACGTGGTGATCATCGGCGCCGGCACGCTGGGTGCCGACAGCCGGCACCTGTGGACCGCCGCGGCGATCTTTCCCGGCCTTGCAAACGACTACCGGCAGCTCAGCGCGGCGCTGGGCAACAGCGAGGCACCGCTGCATGTCATCGTCAGCGGCAGCGGAACGCTGGACCTGGGCCTGCCCGTGTTCGCTGCGGGCAAGGTGCAGACCCTGATCCTGACCACGAGGCCGGGTGCGAAGCGCTTGCTGCAGCAGCATGTGCCCGATTCGGTGGAGATCCGCGCAATCCGCACGACCGGTCGCAGCGGGCACGCGATCCCGGCGCAGGCGATTCTCGACGAGGTGTGCCGGGTGCGCCCCGCCCGGCGGATTCTGGTCGAGGGTGGGCCGCGCCTGCTCGGCGACTTCTACGCCGCGCGTCTGATCGACGAACAGTTCCTCACGCTCGCGCCGCAGATTGCCGGCCGCGCTGCCGATGACCGGCGGCTCAGCCTGGTCATGGGCCGGAGCTTCGTGCCCGACGACCCGCTGTGGGGCAGCCTCACCGACCTGCGCCGCGGCGGCAGCCACCTCTACCTGCGCTACTCGTTTCCGGTGGAACCCGCCTGAAGCAGTTCAGCCCTGCGGGCTCGACGTCATCTGCCGGCAGTACTTTTCCAGCTCATCGGGCAGATCGCAGGGGCAGACGCCGCAGAGCCGGTTGCCGGGCACGGCGTAGTCGATGAAATCGGGATAGGGCAGCTTCAGCTCGGCCATCAGCTTTGTGAACCCTTCCAGGCTGCGCTCGCCGCCGAGCCGCGCATTGCCCTGCCTTTCCTGCGCGATGGAGGAAACGTGGCGGCCCTTGTAGTCGTGTGCCGGATAAACCAGGATCTCGTCGGCCAGCACGAAGAGTTTCTCGTGCACGCTCCGGTACAGGACATCGGCATCGCCGTCCTGGAAGTCGGTGCGGCCGCAGCCGTCGATCAGCAGCGCATCGCCGGTGAACACGCGGTCGCCGGCCAGGTAGCAAAAGTGGCCGGCCGTGTGCCCCGGCGTGTGCAGGGGCTGCAGTTCGATGCCGCCTAGCCGCAGCGGCCTGCCCTCTTCGATGCCGAAGTCGGCGCAGGGCAGGCGCTCGCAGGCCGGCGCGGCGATCCGGCTGCCGCTGCGCTTTTTCAGTTCCAGCGCGGCCGTGATGTGGTCGGCGTGGATGTGGGTTTCCACGGTGAAGGCCAGGCTCAGCCCGAGGCGGCCGAGTTCGGCCAGGTCGCGCTCGACGGCGACGATGACCGGATCGATCAATACCGCCTGGCCGGTTTCGCTGCTGCCGAGCAGGTAGGTATAGGTGCTGGACAGCGGCTCGAATAACTGGCGGAAGATCATGGTTTGCGTCGATCCGGCTCGGCAGCGCTGACGCGCCAGACCACGTTGCCGACATCGTCGGCGACCAGCAAGGCGCCCCGGCGGTCGATGGCGACGCCGACCGGGCGGCCGTATGCCTTGCCGTCCGCGCTGAGAAATCCTGTCAGCACATCGAGCGGGGCGCCGGCCGGCTTGCCCTTGGCGAAGGGGACGAAGATCACCTTGTAGCCGCTGTGCGGGCGGCGGTTCCAGGAGCCGTGCTGGCCGACGAACATGCCCTTGGCGAAAGCCGGCCCCAGCGCGGCGCCGGCCGCGGAGGCCAGGCCGAGCGAGGCGGTGTGCGGGCCGAGGGCATAGTCGGGAACGATGGCGCGGGCCACCAGGTCCGGCCGTGGCGGGCTCACGCGGACGTCGACATGCTGGCCGTAGTAGCTGTAGGGCCAGCCGTAGAAGCCGCCGTCCTGCAGCGAGGTCATGTAGTCGGGCACCAGGTCGCTGCCGAGTTCGTCGCGCTCATTGACCGAGGTCCACAAGGCGCCGCTGTCGGGCTCCCAGGCCATGCCGACCGGATTGCGCAGGCCGGAGGCGAAGATGCGGTGCGCGCCGCTCCCGAGGTCCAGCTCCCAGACGGCGGCGCGTCCCGCTTCGACATCCATGCCGCGCTCGGCCGCATTGCTGTTCGAGCCCACGCTGACATAAAGTCGCTTGCCGTCGCGGCTCGCGATCAGGTTCTTGGTCCAGTGATGGTTGATCGGCCCGCCCGGCAATTCGACCAGCCGCGTGCCGGGCGCGGCGATGCGCGTTTGACCCGCCGTGTACGGAAAGCGCAGCACCGCGTCGGCGTTGGCCACGTAGAGGCTGTCGCCGACCAGCGCCATGCCGAAGGGCGAATTGAGGCCGGCCAGCAGCACCGTGCGCAGGTCGGCTATGCCGTCGCCATCGGTGTCGCGCAACAGCGTGATGCGGTTGGCGCTGGGCACGGCGGCGCCGGCCCGCTTCATCACCAGGCCGGTCACCCAGGCCTTGATGCCCTTGTCGGCTTCTGGCTTGGGCGGCGCATTGGATTCCGCCACCAGCACGTCGCCGTTGGGCAGCACATGCAGCCAGCGCGGATGGTCGAGGTCGCGGGCGAAGGCGGCGACGCGCATGCCGGCTGCCGCCTGCGGCGTAGCGCCGGCCGGCCAGCTGATCGCCGGCGCGATATTCACGGTCGGCAGCAGCGTTTGCTGGGGCGCCGGCAGCGCCGGTTGCGGCCCGGTGCCGGCCGCAATCGGCAGCGTGGCCATGTCGCCGCAGGCGCCGAGCGACAAGGCGGCGACGGCAACCGGTAGCAGCAATCGCATGTTCATGAACCTCTCCTCCAAGTCGCTCCGGCATTGGCGCCATTGGCGCAAAGCGGACGGTGCGGCTTGGGCAAACAATATACAGCCGGGACGATGCTCAACGCTACGCGGGTTCGTCCCCTCCCCTGCGCGGGACTCGATCCGAGAGTTGGTGCTGGCGAGACGGCGCAAGAACGTCGGCATAGGCGTGATTGACGTCGCGGTGATGCGCCTCGTCGGCGCGCACCGCGATGATGAGCTCGCGCAGGCACGCATCGGGCGCCAGCTTCCAGTAGTCGATGGCGATGCCGGGCGCGGCGACGTTGCGATAAGTGCCGTCGTCCACCCCGGCCAGGTATTCCGTGTAGCTGTACACCGCCTCCTCTTCGAGATAGCCGACAAAGCGGTGTGCGGTCCTTGCCGACACCAGGTAGAGCAGGAAGAAGAAGTTGTAGAAAATCCCCTGCGCCACGAGGATCAGCAGGCGCTCGAACTGCGTCGGTCGCGCGACCTGGATGAAGCTCATCAGGTGCATGCGCTCGTTCTCGGCTTCGTCGATCAGGGTGCGAATCCAGCCCCGATCGCTTTCCATGCGGCGCAGCGCGCGCAGGTGCTGCAGCGAACCGGCGACCATGCCCGGCACGGCAGCAACCGTCTCCAGCACCACGGCACGGTGGCCGTAGCGCCTGGCGAAGAAGGCGTCGGCGAAGAAGCGCAACAGCTTGACCAGGCCCAGGGCCAGTCGGTCGCCGAGCCGCTGCGGCGCGTAATGCGGTTCAAGCCCGGGTGATGCGCCCGCCGTCACAGTCGGCCCATCAACAACAGCACAATGATGATGACCAGCACCAGGCCCAGTCCGCCGCTGGGCGCATAGCCCCAGCTTCTGCTGTGCGGCCAGGTCGGGATGGCGCCAAGCAGCATCAGGATCAGGACAATCAAAAGAATCATTCCAAGGCTCATGGTGTTCTCCTCAAGGTGTTGCGTGCAATTGGCCATATGTGTCGGCGCACCGGCGATTTCCATGTGCAGCGCAGTCCGCGAATCTCGCCATTCGGTGCCGCGCGCACATTTGCGTACCAGCCTCCACGATGCGCCGCGCCCCATGCCGCTTCCGTGCGCCAGCCCACACAGCGCCAGGCGCTGCCTCTGTGCGTTGGCGCACAGCGCTGCGCGGCAGCGGCGGGCATGCTGTGCAAGACCGAAGCAATCGGCGATCAAAGGAGACGATTTATGAATGCAGACATCCCATCCCGCCGCCTGGTATTGCGCGGTGCCCTGGCCGCGGCTTGCGGCCTGTCCCTGCCGCTGCTGCTGTCCGGCTGCGATTCGAAGCCGGGCGCCAGCTCGCCGCCGTCCGGCGCCGCACCGCCCAGTGCTGCCGCGCCGCCCGCCCAGATGAAAGCGAAACAGTCAGGGGTGCAGTACCAATTGACGCCCAAGGGCGAGCAGAAATGCAGCAATTGCCGGCACTTCGCCGCCGCGTCGAACACCTGCGCGCTGGTCGAAGGTCAGATCAGCCCCGAGGCGTGGTGCATCATCTGGGCCAAGCTGGCTTGAACCGTGGCTTGAGTGGGCAGCGGTAAGAGCGGCATGGCCGAATATCACTTGCCGACCGTCTGGCGCATCGAGGCGCCGCTGGACGAGGTATACGCGGCGATCGAGGATTCGCTGCGCTGGCCCGACTGGTGGCCCAGCGTGTGCAAGGTCGAGCAGCTTGCCGGCGGCGATGCCAGGGGCATCGATAGCGTGCGCCGCTATGTCTGGCACGGGAAACTGCCCTACCGGGTGGTGTTCGATGTTTGTGCCACCCGCATTGAGCACAACCTCGCCATCGAGGGCGTCGCCACGGGCGACCTGGACGGCAGCGGCCGCTGGAGCTTCTCCTCCCAGGGCAAGCTCAGTGTCGTCCGTTACGAATGGCATGTGCACAGCAAGCGGTGGTGGATGAATCTGGTGGCGCCGGTGGCGCGCGCGATATTCGTGCGCAACCATGCGCAGATCATGGTGCAGGGCGGCAAGGCGCTGGCCAAACGGCTCAAGGCGCCGCTGGTGGGTCAGGAAAACACCGACCTGATGGCGCCCGCCGTCAAGGCGCGGGCAGGGCGGGTCGCTGCGCCGGCCCCTGCGCCGGCGAGGTCCGGGGCGGAGCGTCCGTGAGCTCGTGGCGTCGCCATGCCGAGCGCCATCGAACGGATCGCATCGGCTGGCTGCGCGCCGCCGTGCTGGGTGCCAACGATGGCATCGTCTCGACCGCCAGCCTGATCGTCGGCGTCGCCGCGGCCGGGGCCGGCCACGCCAGCATTCTGGTAAGCGGCGTCGCCGCGCTGGTGGCCGGGGCCATGTCGATGGCCGCCGGCGAATACGTATCGGTCCATTCCCAGGCGGATACCGAGCAGGCCGACCTGGCACGCGAGCGCGTCGAGCTGGACAAGGATCCCGTCGCGGAACGGCGCGAGCTGGCGGCCATTTATGTCGGCCGCGGTCTGGAGTCCGGCCTGGCGCAGCAGGTGGCGGAGCAATTGATGGCGCACGATGCCCTGGGTGCCCACGCGCGCGACGAGCTGGGTATCTCCGAACTCCGCGGCGCGCAGCCGGTCCAGGCCGCGTTGTTCTCCGCCGCCAGCTTCGCGCTAGGCGCGCTGCTGCCGCTGGCCGTAACGGCACTGGCGCCCGAGGCGCTGCTGATTCCGCTGGTGGCGGGAAGCTCGCTTGCCTTCCTGGCGCTGCTCGGTGCCGTCGCCGCCCGGGTGGGCGGCGCCAGCGCGCTGCTCGGCGCATGGCGGGTGACGTTCTGGGGAGCCCTGGCGATGGTGATCACCGCCGCTGTCGGCATGCTGTTCGGCACGACCGGCTGACACCGGGCCGGCGCACGGTTCAAGCCGCGGCAGTTCCTCAGTCGCGTTGTTGCTGCAAGGCGTCGGCCCCTGCGGCCGGGTCCTGCAGAATGGCCTTGAGGTCGATCATGCGCATTGCATCGACGGCACATTCCCAGGCGCCCTCCTGGCACAGGCCGGCGATCTGCGCCCGTTCGTAGCCGTCGAGCGCGGCCTGGATGCAGGCCGCGCGCACCGCGGCGGCGAGTTGGGCCGGGTCCTGCGTGGCCATGCTCATGCCTCCTGCAGGTCCTGCAACTCGGGCAGCAGAAAGCTGCCTTCCGGATTCAGGTGTTCGGCGCGGTGCAAGGCCGCCATCTTGCCCACCATGCGTTCGCCGTCGGCCGTGAGGTGGATCTCGACTTCGCGCCGGTCGGTCTGGCCCTGCCTGCGCTCGACCCAGCCGAGTTTCTCGCAGCGCGAGATCAGGGCGACGACGCCGTGATGCTGGGCCTGCAAACGATTCGCCAGTTCGCCCACGGTCGCCCAGTTGCGTCCGGGGAAGCCCTTGACGTGCAGCAGCAGCAGGTACTGCAGCGGCGTGATGCCGTTCTTGCGCGTCACCTGTTCGGAAAAGCGCAGGAAGCGCCGCAGGCGATAGCGAAACTCCGAGAGGGTTTCGAATTCCTTCTTGCTAAGGGTCTTTCTCGGCATGGGCTGGTTCATCCCCGACGTGCAACACGGCAAACATATCATATTGTGCTTCTATCACGGCGTGATGTATTATTCGTATCGCTGTCTGTTCTGATGACCATGGAGGAACGCGATGGAGGCGACAATGGAATTGCCGGCGACCGACGATGAAGGCTATCTGGTCGATCCGGGCGCATGGAGCGAGGAGCTCGCGGTGGAGCTGGCGCAGCGCGAGAACATCGAGCTGGGCGATGCCCACTGGGATGCGATCCACTTCATGCGCGAGTTTTATCAGGAGCACCAGGTGATCCCCGACGTGCGTTTCGTCGCCCGGCACCTGGCGGCGCGCTTCGGCGCAGCTTCGCGCAACATGATTTTCGAGCTTTTCCCCTACGGCTACGTCAAGCAGGCCTGCAAGATCGCCGGCATGAAGCGTCCGCGCGGCTGGAGCACGGGTTAGCGCCGAAAATTTTCCCAAGCAGGGCTTAGATGCAGCGGCACGCCTCTTGCGTGTCTGCTGCCGATGTTGCGCATCCTGATCATCGACGAATCCCGTGCACGCGCCGGCGAGCTCTGCGCCGGACTGGCCATGGCTGGGCACCAGGTGGCCGCCGTGCTGCCTACGGCGCTCGACCTGAGCGCCCAGATCGAGACCATCCGGCCCGACGTGATCCTGATCGAGACCGACTCGCCGTCGCGCGACACGCTGGAGAACCTCGCGGTGATGAACCGCGAGATGCCGCGCCCGGTGATCATCCTGACCCAGGAGGGCAATGCCGAGGTGATGCGCGCCGCGTTCAAGGCCGGCGTCTCCGCCTACGTCGTCGATAACCTCGACCTGGCGCGGCTGAAGCCCATCGTCGATGTGGCCATCGCGCGCTTCGAGGAGCACCAGAAGCTCAAGCAGGAACTCGCGACGGTGACGCACAAGCTCTCCGAGCGCAAGCTGGTCGAGCGCGCCAAGGGCATCCTGATGAAGACCCGCGGCCTCGACGAGGACCAGGCCTACGCGGCCTTGCGCAAGCTGGCGATGGAACGTGCGCAGCCGATCGGCAAGATCGCCGGCGACCTGATCGAGATGGCCAGGCTGCTGCTCTAGTTCGCGCCCCGTTCCGGTGCGCCGTACCTCATTGGCGCGCTATTGCGGTGCAGCATCATTCTCCCTGCGGCGCGCATCACCGTATCGCCAGCGTCAACTCTCCGGGCTGTGTTGCAGCCGCGACAAGGGTTTGCGGGAGATTCGCGAAAGCTGGCACAGCGGTTGCTAAACAAGGCCTGAGTGCCGGATCAAAGGCGGTTCGGTGCAAATGACAACGGTGTCTGTTGCGTTACTGGGGATCTGTTCCCGGCGATGCGCAACGGGCGCCGTTTTTGTTTATCAGTTCCCAGCGGAGATCGAGATGAACCATGAAGACAAGCTTTCCCACCTGCCCGCGACCAGCGTCGCTACCGAGACTGTCGAGCTTCCGGCACCCGCCATTGCGGGGCCTTCGCGGCGCGATTTCCTCCAGCTCGCCGGCGGAGCCGCGCTCATGAGCCTGGTGCCGCCCGGAGTCCGTTCCGGCGCCTGGGCCGCCGGTTCCGATGCGCCGGAGAAGAAGGAAGTGCGCATCGGCTTCATTCCGCTCACCGACTGTTCCTCCGTGGTCATGGCCGCGGTGCAGAAGTTCGACGCCAAGTACGGCATCAAGATCATCCCGACCAAGGAAGCCTCCTGGGCCTCGGTGCGCGACAAGCTGGTGAACGGCGAACTCGATGCCGCGCACGTGCTCTACGGCCTGGTGTATGGCGTGCAACTGGGCATCGGCGGGCCGAAGAAGGACATGAACGTGCTGATGACGCTGAACCAGAACGGCCAGGCCATCACCCTGTCGAACCAGCTCAAGGCCAAGGGCGCCACCGACGGCGCATCGCTGGCCAAGCTGGTGGCGAAGAAGGAACGCGAATACACCTTCGCCCATACCTTCCCCACCGGCACCCATGCCATGTGGCTCTATTACTGGCTGGCGGCACATGGCGTGAATCCCTTCAAGGACGTCAAGACCATCACCGTGCCGCCGCCGCAGATGGTGGCCAACATGCGCGTCGGCAACATGGACGGCTTCTGCGTCGGCGAGCCCTGGAACAACCGCGCCATCATGGACAAGATCGGCTTCACCGCGGTTACTTCGCAGGACATCTGGGTCGACCATCCGGAAAAAGTGCTCGGCACCTCGGCCGAGTGGGTGGCGAAAAATCCGAACACGGCGCGCGCCATGACCGCCGCCGTGCTCGACGCCGGCAAGTGGATCGACGCTTCGCTCGCCAATCGCCGCCTGACGGCCGAGACTGTGGCGCAGAAGGCCTACATCAACACCGACATGGACGTGATCCTCGAACGCATGCTCGGCCGCTATTCCAACGGTCTCGGCAAGAGCTGGGACGACAAGAACCACATGAAGTTCTTCAACGACGGCGCGGTCAACTTCCCCTACCTGTCGGATGCGATGTGGTTCCTCACCCAGCACCGGCGCTGGGGCCTGCTCAAGGACGATCCCGATTACCTCGCCGTGGCGAAGAAGGTCAATCGCATCGACATCTACCGGCAGGCGGCGACCGCGGCCGGCGTCAGCCTGCCGAAGAGCGACATGCGCAGCCACAAGCTGATCGACGGCGTGGTGTGGGACGGCAAGGACCCGAAAAAGTACGCCGGCTCGTTCAAGGTGCATGCCTGATCGATTGTCTGCAATGGAAAAGGAGAACGACATGAGTGCACTTGCATTGAAGCTGGTCGAAGCGCCGGCCAAGGTGGAGCCCGTGCCCGTCAAGACCGCAGCAGCAGCTACGGAGCTCCCCGTGACAGTCGAGCGCAGCGAGCAAACCAGTACCCCTCCCGCGCGGGAGGGGCAAGGGGAGGGCGGGCCACGCAATGAACACTTTCGCGACCTTGCGAAAGTGTTAATCCCGCCGCTTTTCGGGATGCTTCTGCTCATCGGCATCTGGGCGCTCGTCGCGATCAAGTCGGGCAACATCCCGGGGCCGGACAAGACCTGGGATGCCGCGCTCAAGCTGTTCGCCGATCCCTTCTACCGCAACGGGCCGAACGACCAGGGCATCGGCTGGAACGTGCTGTCGTCCCTGCAGCGGGTCGGCATCGGCTTCGGCTTCGCGGCCCTGGTCGGCATTCCGATGGGTTTCCTGCTCGGCCGCTTCGCCTTCATGAACCGCATGTTCGAGCCCATCATCAGCCTGCTGCGTCCGGTTTCGCCGCTGGCCTGGCTGCCGATCGGCCTGCTGGTGTTCCAGAAGGCCGACCCGGCGGCGACCTGGACCATCTTCATCTGCTCGATCTGGCCCATGATCCTCAACACCGCGCAGGGCGTGCAGCGCGTGCCGCAGGACTACCTCAACGTCGCGCGCGTGCTCGGCCTGTCGGAAGCCAAGGTGATCACCAAGATCCTGTTCCCCGCCGTGCTGCCCTACATGCTGACCGGCATCCGCCTCTCGATCGGCACCGCCTGGCTCGTCATCGTCGCCGCGGAAATGCTCACCGGCGGCGTCGGCATCGGCTTCTGGGTCTGGGACGAGTGGAACAACCTCAAGGTCGAGCACATCGTCATCGCCATCTTCGTCATCGGCATGGTCGGCCTGGCGCTGGAAACCATGCTGCTGATGATCGCCAAACGCTTCACCTACGAAAGCCGCTAATCATGAAAACGAACGAATGTGAAGTTTCGGCGCAGGCTAACGCGAGCGAAGCGAGGGTTAAGGGCGCAAGCCCGGCCGTAGCCAACAAGCCCATCGTCAAGATCGAAAACGTCGGCCAGACCTTCAGCACCAAGAGCGGCAAATTCACCGCGCTGCGCGACATCAACCTCGATGTCAGCGTGGGCGAGGTCGTCACCCTGATCGGCCATTCCGGGTGTGGCAAGAGCACGCTGCTCAACCTGATCGCCGGGCTCAGCCTGCCGACCAGCGGTCTGCTGCTCTGCGACGGCCGCGAGATCGCCGGGCCGGGACCGGAGCGCTCGGTGGTGTTCCAGAACCACAGCCTCCTGCCCTGGATGACCTGCTTCGAAAACGTCATGCTCGGCGTCGAGCGCGTCTTCGGCCGCAAGGAAGGCGTGCCCAAGCTGAAAGCCCGCGTCGCGGCGGCGCTCGACATGGTGCACATGGACCACGCCATGCACAAGTACCCGCACGAGATTTCCGGCGGCATGAAGCAGCGCGTCGGCATCGCCCGCGCCTTCGCCATGGAACCGAAGCTGCTGCTGATGGACGAGCCCTTCGGCGCGCTCGACGCCCTGACCCGCGCCGCGCTGCAGGACGAGCTCAACGGCGTGATGGCCAAGACCGGCGCCACGGTGGTGATGGTGACCCACGACGTCGACGAGGCGGTGCTGCTGTCGGACCGCATCGTGATGATGACCAACGGCCCGGCCGCGACCATAGGCGAGATCGTCGAAGTGAAACTGGAGCGTCCGCGCGACCGGCTGGAACTGGCGCAGGACACGCGCTTCGCCGACTACCGCGCCGCGGTGTTCGAGTTCCTCTACCGCAAGCAGTTGAAAAGAGCGGCATGAAAAATCCTAACCACCAAGACACCAAGGACACCAAGATGCACCAAGAAAATCAACTTGATGCGTTTGATCTGGTCTTCCTTGGTGCTCCCTTGGTGAACTTGGTGTCTTGGTGGTGAAAGGTCTTCAAATGGAAAAGCAAAAACTCGTCGTCGTCGGCAACGGCATGGCCGGCATCCGCGCCGTGGAGGAGCTGTTGAAGCTCGCCCCGGATCTCTACGACATCACCGTGTTCGGCGCCGAGCCGCACGGCAATTACAACCGCATCCTGCTTTCGCCGGTGCTGGCCGGCGAGATGACGCTGGCCGACATCGTGCTGAACGACCTCGACTGGTACAGGAACAACGGCATCACGCTGCATGCCGGGAAGAAGGTGACGAAGATCGACCGCGTCAAGCGCCTGGTCATTGCGGACGATCTGGCGGTGCCCTACGACCGCCTGCTGCTGGCCACCGGCTCGACGCCCTTCATCCTGCCGGTGCCGGGCAAGGACCTGCCCGGGGTGATTGCCTACCGCGACATCGCCGACACCGAGACGATGATCGCCGCTGCGGCGAACCACAAACACGCGGTGGTGATCGGCGCCGGCCTGCTCGGGCTGGAGGCCGCCAACGGCCTGCGCCTGCGCGGCATGGACGTCACCGTGGTGCATCTGCTGGACTGGATCATGGAGCGCCAGCTGGACCAGGCCGGCGCCGACATGCTGCAGGCCTCGCTGGAAGCCAAGGGTCTCAAATTCCTGCTCGGCAAGCAGACCGAAATGCTCACGGCCGCGCCTTCGGGTCGCGTCGGCGCGGTGCGCTTCAAGGACGGCGCGGAGATTCCGGCCGACCTGGTGGTGATGGCCGCCGGCATCCGCCCCAACACGGCCCTGGCCGAAAGCGCGGGCCTGTATTGCAACCGCGGCATCGTCGTCACCGACACCTTGCAGACCTACGATCCGAAGATCTACGCGGTCGGCGAATGCGCGGCGCATCGCGGCACCGCCTACGGCCTCGTCGCGCCGCTGTTCGAGCAGGCCAAGGTCTGCGCCAACCACCTGGCGCAGCACGGCATCGGCCGCTACCAGGGCTCGGTCACCTCGACCAAGCTCAAGGTCACCGGCATCGACGTGTTCTCCGCCGGCAATTTCACCGGTGGCGACGGCACCGAAGACATCGTGCTGCACGACAGGAACGGCGGCATCTACAAGCGCCTGGTGATCGAAAAGGACAAGCTGATCGGCGCCGTGCTCTACGGCGACACGGCCGATGGCGGCTGGTATTTCCAGCTGCTCAAGGAAGGCCGCGACATCGGCGCGATCCGCGACCACCTGATGTTCGGCGACGCCTTCGCCAACAACCACGTCGGCGACGTCGGCCATGCCGGCGCCTCGCAGGCGGCGGCGATGGCCGACACGGCCGAAGTCTGCGGCTGCAACGGCGTGTGCAAGGGCACCATCGTCAAGGCCATCCGCGAGCACGGCTTGTTCACCCTCGACGACGTCAGGAAGCACACCAAGGCGTCGAGCTCCTGCGGCTCCTGCACCGGCCTGGTCGAGCAGATTCTCGCCTCCACCGTCGGCGGCGCCTACCAGGCCGCCGACCGCACGACCAAGCCGGTCTGCGGCTGCACCGACTTCAACCACAACGAGGTGCGCCAGGCGGTGCGCTCGATGAAGCTGCTGTCGCTCGACGCCGCCTTCAAGGCGCTCGACTGGCGCACGCCGGATGGCTGCGCCACCTGCCGCCCGGCGCTCAACTACTACCTGATCTCGACCTGGCCGCACGAGGCGCAGGACGATCCGCAGTCGCGCTTCATCAACGAGCGCGCCCATGCCAACATCCAGAAGGACGGCACCTACAGCGTGGTGCCGCGCATGTGGGGCGGCCTGACCACGCCCGACGAGTTGCGCCGCATCGCCGACGTCGCCGAGAAGTACAAGGTGCCGACGGTGAAAGTCACCGGCGGCCAGCGCATCGACCTGCTCGGCATCAAAAAGGAAGACCTGCCCGGCGTCTGGCAGGATCTCGGCATGCCTTCGGGCCATGCCTATGGCAAGAGCATCCGCACGGTGAAGACCTGCGTCGGCTCCGAGCACTGCCGCTTCGGCACGCAGAAGTCGATGAGCATGGGCGTCGAGCTGGAGAAGATGCTGTTCGGCATGTGGTCACCGCACAAGGTCAAGCTCGCCGTCTCGGGCTGCCCGCGCAACTGCGCCGAGGCCGGTATCAAGGACGTCGGCGTGATCGGCGTGGATTCCGGCTGGGAGCTTTACGTCGCCGGCAACGGCGGCATCAAGACCGAGGTCGCCGAGTTCTTCTGCAAGGTCGGCACGCGCGAGGAAGTGCTCGAGTATTCCGCGGCCTTCCTCCAGCTCTACCGCGAGGAAGCCTGGTACCTGGAGCGCACCGTGCATTGGGTGCAGCGCGTCGGCCTCGACGGCATCCGGAGCCGCATCGTCGACGACGCCGAGCAGCGCAAGGCCCTGCACCAGCGTCTGCTCTATGCGCTGCAGGGCACGGTCGATCCCTGGGCGGAACGCACCCAGGGCGTCGCCCGCCACGAGTTCGCGCCGCTGCCGGCGCCGATCGATATCAATGGAGAACGCCATGTCGAACTGGCATAAAGTCTGCCGCCTCGATGAAATCCCGCTGCGCGGCAGCCGCGTGCTGCCGCACGAGGCGGGCAGCATCGCGGTGTTCCGCGCCGCCGACGACCACGTTTTCGCGCTGCGCGACGCCTGTCCGCACAAGGGCGGGCCGCTGTCGCAGGGCATCGTCCATGGCCATCGCGTGACCTGCCCGATGCATGGCTGGAACGTCGAACTCGACAGCGGCGAGGCCTGCGCGCCGGACCACGGCTGCGCCCGGCGCTATGCCACGCGGGTGGAGGGCGGCGAGGTGTGGCTGGAGCTTTGACTATCATGAAAAGCCAGAATCCTTACCACCAAGACACCAAGGACACAAAGGAGCACCAAGAGGAGCACCAAGAAAAGCTATCGACTTGTTTTTCCTTGGTGAAACTTGGTGTCTTGGTGGTGAAAGATTTTCCGCGACCCCATGGGCATGCCTGAATCCATCGTGCGCGAGACGCGCTCCACCTGCTGCTATTGCGGCACGGGCTGCGACCCGCATATTGCGCGCGGGCCGCGTGCGGCAAGAATGGGCACCCCCCTTTCGTCCCCCCGCCGGGCGGGGGGTTCTGCCGCAGCTCCGTGTCAGGGGCGGTATCCGTCGTGAGTGAGACCCGTTCCACCTGCTGCTATTGCGGCACGGGCTGCGGCGTGATCATCGAGACAGTTGGCGCTGGCGCTACGGCGAAGATCGTCGGCGTGCGCGGCGATCCCGAGCATCCGGCCAATTTCGGCCGCCTGTGCAGCAAGGGCGCCAGCCTGCACCTGACCACGCAGCTCACCGGCCGCGCCCTGGTGCCCGAATACCGCGCCGCGGGCGACCAGGCGCGCCGCGCGGTGGGCTGGGACACGGCGCTCGACGCGGCGGCCGAACGCTTCGCCGCGATCATCGCTGAGCATGGCCCGGACGCCGTGGCCTTCTACGTTTCCGGCCAGCTGCTGACCGAGGACTACTACGTCTTCAACAAGCTCGCGCGCGCCGTGGTCGGCACCAACAACATCGACTCGAATTCGCGCCTGTGCATGTCCTCGGCCGTGGCCGGCTACAAGGCCACGCTGGGCGCCGATGCGGTGCCCTGCAGTTACGAGGACATCGCGCTGGCCGACCTGTTCCTGCTGGCCGGCAGCAACACGGCCTGGGCGCATCCGGTGCTGTTCCGCCGCATCGAGGACGCCAGGGCGGCGAATCCCGATCTGAAAATCGTCGTGATCGACCCGCGCCGCACCGACACCGCGGCGATGGCCGACCTGCACCTGGCGATCACGCCGGGCAGCGACGCGATTCTCTACAGCGCGATGCTGCATGTGTTGCTCTGGGAAGGCCTGGTCGACGAGGCCTTCATCGCCGCGCACACCAGCGGCTTCGCCGCCCTGCGCGCGCAGTTGCGCGAACTGACGCCGGCCGCCGCAGCCGCCAGTTGCGGAGTGTCGGCCGACGACATCGTCACCGCGGCGCACTGGTTCGGTGCGGCCCGGGCGCCACTGTCGATGTGGTGCCAGGGTCTCAACCAGTCCTCGCACGGCACCGCCAACAATGCCGCGCTGATCCACCTGCATCTCGCCACCGGCAAGATCGGCCGGCCCGGCATGGGGCCGTTCTCGCTGACCGGCCAGCCCAATGCCATGGGCGGGCGCGAGGTCGGCGCGATGGCCAATCTGCTGCCGGGCCATCGCACGCTGAGCGATGCCGCCGACCGCGAGGAACTCGCCGCGCTGTGGGGCGTGCCGGCGCTTCCGGCAACGCCGGGCAAAACCGCGGTCGACATGTTCGACGCGCTGCGCGAGGGCAAGATCAAGGCGGTGTGGATCGCCTGCACCAACCCCGCGCATTCGCTGCCCGACCAGACCCGCGTGCGCGAAGCCTTGCAGAAGGCCGAGTTCGTCGTGGTGCAGGACGCCTTTGCCGACATCGAAACCGCGGCCTACGCCGACCTGCTGCTGCCGGCCGCGAGCTGGGGCGAGAAGGAAGGCACGGTGACCAATTCCGAGCGCCGCATCTCGCGCGTGCGCGCGGCGGTGGCGCCGCCCGGCGAGGCCCGCGCCGACTGGAATATCGCCGCCGATTTCGCACGGCGGCTGGCCGCAAGAGTTGGCGCTGGCGACACGGCGCAGCACTTCGCCTTCGCCGCTACCGCCGAGGTATTTGCCGAACACGTCGCCACCACGCGCGGCCGCGACCTCGACATCGGCGGCTTGAGCCATGCCGTGCTGGAACGAGACGGCCCGCAGCAATGGCCCTACCCCGCCGGCGCCACGAGCGGGCAGGCGCGCCTCTACGCCGATCACCGCTTCGCCACGGCCGACGGCCGCGCCTGCTTCGTGCCGCTGAGCTTCAACCTGACCGCCGAAGCGCCCGATGCGCGCTTCCCGTTGCGCCTCACCACCGGCCGCCTGCGCGACCAGTGGCACGGCATGAGCCGCAGCGGCCGCGCGACGCGCCTGTGCGCCCACGAGCCGGCGCCGCGCCTCTTGCTGAACCCGGCCGACCTCGAGCGGCGCGGCTTCAAGGAAGGCGACCTGGCGCGCGTCGCCAGCCGGCGCGGCGAGATCGTCCTGCCCGTATCCGCGAGCGAGGAACTGAAGCCGGGCCAGGCCTTCGCCGCGATGCACTGGGGCGGGCGCTCGTTGTCCCACGCCGGCGTCAATCAACTGATGCCCGCAGCCACCGACCCGGTCTCGAAACAGCCCGAACTCAAGCACGCCGCGATCCGCGTCGAGCGCGCCGAACTGCCCTGGCGCCTGGTGCTGCTGCGCGCCGCCGAAACGGCCGAGCCGGAAGAAGAACTGCTGGTCTGGCGTGCGCGCCTGGCGCATTTCCTGCCGCAATTCGACTACGCCGCGCTGACCCTGGCCGGGCGCGATCATCCGCTGCTGGCGCTGAACGTCGCCGGCGCCGAGCCGCTGGCGGACGACAGGCTGGCCCTGCTGGTCGCCGCACTCGATCTGGGCGACAGCACCGTCTATCGCGACCCGCGCCGCGGCATCGTCAAGATGGCGCGCATCGATGCCGCCGGCGACCAGCTCAAGGGCCTGCTGCTGGCCGGCGAAACCGCCGCCGCCGACTGGCTGCGCGAGCTGATGCAAAGCGGCCGCCCGCTGGGCGACCTGCGCCGCTGGCTGTTCGCCCCGGCGGCCCAGCCGCCCGCCGGCCTGGTCCCGGCCGGACGCACGGTGTGCAACTGCTTCGGCGTAGCCGATACCGACATCAAGGCCCTGCTCGGCCAGGGCCTGGCCCTGGAGCAAGTTCAGGCGCAACTCAAATGCGGCAGTTCCTGCGGCTCCTGCCTGCCGGAACTGCGGCGCATGGCGGCGCAGGCGGTGGTGACGGTAGCGTAGTTGTTGCGGTGGCCGCGCGTGGCGCGGGGAGCGTCGAGGCGGGCTGGCGTAATGGTCGGCTCGTAGGCCGAGGCGGCCGGCATGGAATCTTCAGCGGGCGCAAAAGCAGGGCTCAGCCCGGGCGCTTGTCCGGTTGTTCCGCAAGCGCATCCTCTCGATCCAGCTTGGCCGCTTCGTCGATTTCGCCGGTTTCATCAAGCCGGACTTCTTGCTGGCGGCATCCCGCTGCGGCGCCTGCGGTGTCCCTGACGCCGCATCTTCCGCTCCTGCAACTGCCGGGGGCCGCGATTTCCACGCCGTCTTGCCCCATGCTCTTCAAAAGCAAATAGATGGCAGCGACAGCGGCAATCAGCAGGGCGATGGCTACAAGCGCAATCAGCATGGTTCCGGCTCGCGAATTCTCGAAGCGGTGACTATATCCTACGCAGTGCCATGGATTGACCGAGCTTGACGAAGGCGGACGGCAGAATCGAACAACGGAGCACGGACGATGTCGAATTCAGGCAGAGCCGATCGACTACGGAGTGCGATCCCCTCACCGCAGGGGATCGCCACCGTCAATTTTCGAGGAGACAGCCATGCCGCAAGTCAAACCCAGCGCCGAAGGAATGCATGTCGAGCCGCCGCCCTTGTCGTCCGAGTATCCGACGCAATCGTCGAGCGGCGGTAATCCCGCTCCAGGGTATGCGAAGTACCCCGACCATCGCATCGCGACGAAGCCCGCCGGCGTGCGCGTCCGGGTCCTGGGCAAAGGTGAAGTGATCGCCGACACCAGGAACGCGATCGAGTTCGAGGAGGCCCGCCGTCCAACGCCAAATGCGACCGCTGCAGCGTTTGAGCCATTTACTACATCTATCGGAGAACTGAAATGATCAGCAAAAACACGATTTGTCTCTGGTTCGACGGCACCGCGGCAGAAGCCGCGCAGTTCTACGCCGCGACGTTTCCGGACAGTGCGGTGGGAACGATCCATCGCGCGCCCGGCGACTATCCCGATGGCAGGCAGGGCGACGTCCTGATGGTCGAATTCACCGTGATGGGCATCCCTTGTATCGGCCTGAACGGGGGGCCGGCGTTCAAGCACAGCGAGGCTTTCTCCTTCCAGGTTGCGACCGACGACCAGGCCGAAACCGATCGCCTGTGGCATGCGATTGTCGGAAACGGCGGCCAGGAAAGCGAATGCGGCTGGTGCAAGGACAAGTGGGGCCTGTCGTGGCAGATCACGCCGCGCGCCCTGATGGCCGCGATCGCCGATCCTGATCGCGCGGCGGCCAAGCGCGCTTTCGAGGCGATGATGCAGATGGGAAAGATCGACATCGCTGCGATCGAAGCGGCCCGGCGCGGCTGACGCGCATTGATCGTCCTCTCCGGCCGGCCGGGAACGGCCGCTTTGGGGCGGGTGCGGTAATAGCACGGAAGTGCCAATCGGTCGTTCGAGCCAGCTTCCGAGCCCACGACCGGTTGAATCCAGGTATTCATTGCGGCCCTTGGCGGCGCAAATCCCCTTGGACCGCTCCTGGGAACGGTATGTGCCGATTGTCAGTCGCGGACCCTGGCAGTCAGCTCACTCAGTGAGCCCTCAGTGAGCCCTCAGTGAGCCGAAATGATGCCGGGATTCGGCTCAAGTCGTGCCTGGGAACGTCGGTGCTGGTACCACGGCGATAGAGAAAGCCGGCCAGCCTTATGCTTGCTCTTGAATGCAATCAGCGCGATTCAATGATCGCGAGCAATTGTTCTTGCAGAGCGGGGGCCGAACTCTGCACTCGATCTGGGCGACAGCACCGTCTATCGCGACCCGCGCCGCGGCATCGTCAAGATGGCGCGCATCGATGCCGTCGGCGACCAGCTCCAGGGCCTGGCCCTGGAACAAGTTCAGGCCCAGCTCAAATGCGGCGGCTCCTGCCTGCCGGAACTGCGGCGCATGGCGGCGCAGGCGGTGGCGACGGTGGCGCAGTTGTTGCGGCGGCTGGCGCGGGGAGGGGCGCGGCAGGCTGCTGCCGGTCGCCGAGAGCCGTCCGGAAGCCAGGCCGCGAACTGCGTTGTGTCGGCCGCAACGGTTGTCGAGGGTAAGCCAGTCGAGATTCCGCAAAGCAGGCAAGCACTCTACGGTCCGGCCGACGATCCACAGGCATCAAGCAGGCGCAACCTGGCATTCACGGACAATGCGGGTTGTGTGCTTTTGCCTGACAACAGACAAAAAGGACGGGGTGGAGGCCACCCCGTCCGTCTGGCTACGCGCCTGAATACTTCGCCACCACCGCGCAACAGGTGCTGCGCGTCGCCAGGCAGGCCGCATCGCCGGGTGCGTGTTCGAACGAACACGGCAGCGACTGGAGCAGGTCCCAGTCCTCGCGCGAATAAGCCTGGATCGGAAGATTCGGCGGGAAGTACACGCAGACGACGCAAAGCTCCGGCGCTTCAGCGATCCTTGCGGACATGGTAATTGATCACGCCGTCCTGTTCCGTCATCGACAACAGGGTCTGCCCAGTACGCTCGCACCAAGAAGGGATGTCCTTGCGCGTGCCGACATCGGTGGCAATGATGTGAAGCACGTCACCCACAGCCAGGCCTTTTATCGCCCTGTTGGTTTCCACCATCGGCATCGGGCAGCACTTGCCGGAGGTGTCGAGCACCGCGGTAATGGTCATGTCGCTCATGGGGATCTCCTCAGAAGTATTGGCAGTGCTCCGCCTTGGCGGCCTTGTCGTTGAGGAACCAGGCGGCGCCGACGATGCCTTCGGCTTCGGGGATCAGGTTGCCCTCATTCACGCCGAAGATCGCCGCGGCCAGGCTGCAGGCGTAGAAATTCACGCAGCCGGTGCTCTTCAGCGCCTTGATGATGTCGTAGACCTCGACCGGAAGTCCGGCCTTGGCGACACCCTCGCGCACCTTGGCTTCCTCGGCCGCGTGCCGGCCGTCGATCCGCAGGGCGGCGGCACCTTCGGCAGTGAGCGCCTTGACCGCCCAATTGACGAAAAGCATGTCGACCTGCGTTCCTTCCGATGCCGTCAGGTAGGCGAAGGCGAGCGGCGTCAGGATCTTGTCGTACGAGTCATCACGAATCACGATGGCCATGGATTTCATGTTCTCTCTCCTAGAATGAATGTTCGTTCGAAATTACGGCAAAAAAAACACGGCTCGGGTTCAAGCCGCGATACTCCGCCAGGCACATTCCCAGACCAGGTCCAGCTTGTCCGGAAGCGGCTCGGCAAGAACACCGTCGAGGCGCGCGGTAATCAGCCGCAGGGCCCCGCCGAAAAGACAGGCGCTCGCCACCATGGCGTCCATGTGGCGTATCTCGCCCCGGTCCATGCCCTGCTGCACGAAATCGCGCATGGTTTCGAAGGGCTGCGAGGAGCAGACCGGACGCTCGCCGGGCAGGAATTCCCGATGCTTGGCGTAGAGCATGAAATCCATGGCGTCGCGGCTCGACTCGGTCAGTTCGAACAACATGGCAACGACAGCGCGGCAGCGGTCGTGGGCCGTGGCCTGCGCTTCGGCAATTCGCGACAGTTCGCCCTGCATGCCTTCCATCAGGCTCAGATAGAGTGCCCTGGCGACGTCTTCCTTGTCCTTGAAGTGGTGGTAGATGGAACCCACGCTGACCTGTGCGGTCCGCGCCATATCCGGCACAGACGTATTGAAGTAGCCACGCTGGGTAAACAGCTGCAGCGCCGCAACAATGATCTTTTCTCGGACTTGGCCGGGAGGGACGTTGGCAGGAGGACGCGCCATGGCGAGAATCTGGTTTCGAATGAACGTTCATAATAATCGCGACCATGCTTGCGCGCAAGTGCCGCAACCTTGTGAGGCGCTATTGCCGTGCAGCAAACGGTGAAAGCAAGCCTGGATCTCGAAAGGCAGTCTTTGGGACTGCAGGGATTCGTGGCCGCCGGCAGTTGCCGGACACCGGAATTCAGCGGCAGGCGTTCGACGGCGAACTGGTGGGGATCGGCGAGTGCCCGGTGTCCGCTGCCGCGATTCGGGGGTCGGGTATTGGCTGCCTCGAATACGGCAATGAGCTGCCGCTCGTTGGGCTTGAGCTTGGCCCGCAGGGCCAGGCCGATCCCGGTCGCTTGACGCCTGGCTCATTTCGCGGAAAACGCGGTGGCGGCGCGGCCGATGAACAGGGCACGCGGCTTTGTCTCAATCTCCTCCTTCTGGACTTGCACCTGCGAGCCTGCGACTCCCGGCGCATCGCCGTATCGCCGGTCCTTGCGCTATGCTTGCACAATTGGAAATCTCAATTTTCGAGGAAAGCGGCATGCCGAAGCTGGTGGTTAACTCGAACGGTCGCGTGCTCGGGGAATTTCCGGTCAATAAGGACCGCATGGTCATTGGCAGCAGGGCGTCCAATGAGATTCCCCTCGACAATGTCAATGCCGACAGCGAGCATGCGGTAATCACCCGCTGTGGCGATCTCTACGTCATCGAAGACCTCGGCAGCGCAAACGGCACCTTCGTGCACGACAGGAAAATCACCAAGCTGCTGCTGAGCGACGAGGACCTGATTGCGGTCGGCAGCTGTCAACTTCGTTTCGTCGAGGAAGACGTCAAGCGCGGCGATGCCGTCCCGGCGGCGGACAGAGTCCAGGCGCGCGAATCCGATAAACCGGAGCGGCTGCCGAAACCGCCGCGGACGAGCTCGCCGGCGGCGGCCGGCGGCCCCTCGGCGACGAGCCCATGCCCGCACTGCGCCTACCAGCGGCAAGCCAAGGATGCGAAGGCGCCGGAAGACAAATGCCCGTCCTGCGGGCTTGGCTACGCGACCGCGCCGGGCGTCTTGATGAGCGCCGAGTCGAAATCGGGCGATCGCCTGGAGGTCTATGACAAGGAGGTCGCGATCAAGCGCAAGATGGGCATCAAGGTGCTGCTGCAGAGCCTCAAGGGCGACCTGCTGGAAGGCATCAAGGGCGACAAGAACATCCCCATCGACTCGATCGCCTCGATCCAGTTCAAGCCGGCCAGCACCCTGCTGGCCGGCTACATCACCTTCGTCCTGCCGGAATCGAAAGAGGGCTTCATGCTGGCGGGCCTCGATGACTGCACCGTGGAGTTCGTCAAGCGCGAGGAAGCGAAGTTTCTCGAGATCAAGGCCTTTCTCGACGCTAAGATCGGCCGCTAGCCGTCGGCCGGGCGCGGAGTCAGTACACGGTGGCCAGTTCGCTGGTCGCCTGCGCCAGCCGGTCGACCAGGATGTTCATGAACGAGCGGTTGAACCGGAGCTGGCAGTTTTCCGATGCCTTATGCAAGGAGTCGGCCTTGATCTTGAACAGGGTGACGGGCGTGTCGGCCACGATGGTGGCGGTGCGCGTCAGCGCGCCCTGCCGGATGTAGCACATCTCGCCGAAACAGTGCCCCTTGCCCAGCGTGCTGAGTTTCTTGTTGCCCTTGATCACGCCCACGCTGCCATCGGCGATGACAAAGAAGAAGTTGCCCTTGGTCCCCTCGTCGACCAGGTAGGTGCCGGCTGGCACGCGCCCCCAGATGCTGATGCGCAGCACTTCCCAGAGTTCGATTTCGCTGAAGTCCTGAAAGAACGGCAATGCCTTCAGCATGTTGAAGCGCTGGGTCTCGGAATCGGCTTCCTGTGGCAGATCCAGCTCCGCGATGGTCGACAGGTCCTCAATGAACTCGCGCCAGTCGGCATGCCGCTCCGGCCTGTTGCGGCGCAATGCCTTGGTGACGATGTCGGCGAGCCGCGCCGACAGCGCAGGGCGATGGGTGCGGATGCTGGGCGCGTCCTCGTTCAATATCTTGTGGGTCAGCCCGTAGTTGGTGTCGGCTTCGAAGGGCAGGCGCCCAGTGAGCAGCTTGTACATCACCACGCCCAGGGAATAGATGTCGGTCTGGTAGCTGAGGTTGTCGTTCCTGACCTGCTCCGGCGACATATAGGCAGGCGAACCGACCCCGGTCAGTTGCGTCTCGTCGTTCTTCGCCAGGATCGCGGCGCCGAAGTCGGCGATCTTCACGGCGCCATCCGCGCAGAGCATGATGTTCGCCGGTTTGATGTCGCGATGGATGATGCCGTTGCGGCTGGCAAAATCGAGCGCCAGGGCGCACTTGAAGGCGATCTCGATCACCTTGTCCACGGGCAGCAGGTGCTCGACATGGCCGTACTTTTCCAGCGTTTCGCCCTGCACGTATTCCATGACGATATAGCCTTCGTCGCGGCCCAGCAGCGCGTCGTAGATGCCGACGATGTGCGGGTGGTTGAGGCGCCCCGCCAGGGCCGCCTCATTGGCGATCAGCTTGCGGTAGGTATTGCCGTGTTCGGGGTCGGCCAAGATTTCCGGTTTGAAGATCTTGATCGCCACCTCGCGTTCGTTGAACGTGTCGTAAGCGAGGTAAACAATGCTCGTCGCGCCCCTGCCGAGCTCCCGGGTGATTTGATACTTTTCTATACCGGCTTCAGCAACTTGCTCCATTTACCGCAGGCTCCTCGTCAAGGATGGGAAATCCGACCGGCTCGTATGGAGTGTGCCTGACGCCGGCCGCAGCGGTCAATCGTTTGGTCCGGTCGCGCCACGATTTGCAGAAGAGCGTTCCAGGATGGCACGCTGAACGCGGGCTGATGTCCAGGCAGTGGCGGTGAGGTGAATGCAGCGGATGCGCCGGCCTGGCGGTGAGGTAAAGGAAGGCCGGAGAGGGAAATACCCTGGTCGGGGCCCTCGGCCGGCCCTGCATGGCCAGCCGACCGGCGCAGGCGCGAAGCAGTGCTTCGCGACGTCCCCTGCTTCGGCCCCTGGTCGGGGCCCTCGGCCGGCCCTGCATGGCCAGCCGACCGGCGCAGGCGCGAAGCAGTGCTTCGCGACGTCCCCTGCGCCGTTCCGTCAGCGCCAACTCTTCAGGCCGCTATTTACATTTACGCCTGTTCGGTGGCGTGTCCGGATTCGGCAACGGCAATACGGGTCATCCGTCGCTGGCCTTGAGGCGGATGTCGTTGCGTACCGCCTTGACTCCCGGCACCTGGCTGGCGACCTGCGAGGCCTTTTCGACTTCGGCGCGGCTGGCGACGAAGCCGGAAAGCTGGACGACGCCCTTGAAGGTCTCGACCTTGATGTCGGTCGCCTTGACGTCCTTGTCCTGGATGAAGGCGGACTTGACCTTGGTGGTTATGACGCTGTCGTCGACGTACTCGCCGGTGCTTTCCTTGGTCGGACTGCCGCCGCAGGCGCCAAGCAGCAGCGTCATCAGGATCGCGGCAGTGGTGGATTTGGCGTTCATCGTGGTTCTCCTTTACGGTTGCGTGGCCGGTCGGATCGTCTGCCCGGGAGCAAGTCCCGACGGCGCAATCGATCCGTTCTCCTGGCACGTCCATTCCCGGAATCTATTTCGCGGGCATGGTCTTCCTGAATTCGGCGGCGGAAATCCTGCCGTCGCGGTCGGCATCGAGCTCCTTGAAGCGGGCCGTGACGTCGGCCGAGCGCTTGGCCTCGTCCTTGGTCACAACGCCGTCGCGGTTGCTGTCCAATTGCTCGAATATCGGCGCCGCTTGCGCGCCGGCGGCGGCTGTGCCCGGGGTGGTCGCAGCCGCCGGCGTGCCGCCGGTGGCGGGCGCCGGGTCGGCGGCAATCGCGCCGAGCGGCAGGGCGGCAAGAACGACGCACAGCGTCGCGAGACGGGTCCTGGTTTTCATCGCTGTCTCCTTGAAAAATGTAGTAATAACAACAGTCCTCCGCGGTGTTTTGCCGGGAGTTGGTTTCATCATAGGAACCGCGCGGCAAAGCCGCTGTCAGACTTGACTGAAACGCGTGTAGGACAATTCCTGCGTACCCGGGCGGATTTCCGGCCTGGGGAAGGAGGCATGCCATGCAAGCAATCATCCCGTCTTACCTGGCGCCCCGCCTTGGGCGCATCGCCCGCAAGGACTGGCACCACCTGCTGCTGGCCCTGGGCTGCGTCTTCGTGCTGCTCCTGCTGGGGTCCAGCCACAGGCAGGCGAGCGACAGCCTGGACGCCCTCGACGGCCTGCAGTTGCAGGCCGAACGGGTGGAGCGCCTCGACGGTTTGCTGATCCAGTTGATGGATGCGGAAAACGCCGTGCGCGGCTATCTGCTGAGCGGCAATCGCGCCCATCTCGAACCGTACCAAAACAGGGTGGCAACCATGGACGAACGCCTGGAGGAAATTCGCCGCGACTTCGCGACGAATCCCGCCAACGACGATGTCATCGCCGATCTCTCGGGCCTGGTGGCGATCAAGCTGCGCAGCCTCGACCAGGCGGTCGAGCGCGGCATTGCCGGCCAGGAAACCCGCATCCAGGGCAAGCGTTACACCGACCGCATCCGCGACCTGATCCTGGGACTGGAGGCGCAGCTGATGGCGCAGGGGCGGGTCTCCTTCGAGCGCTCGACGCGCGAGCTCGAACAGACCCGCGCGGTGGTCCTCGTCCTCGCCGCCGGCGCCGTGGCGCTGATGGTCCTGCTGTATTTCGTCCTCGAACGCCAGCTCCAGTTGCGGGAACAGCTCGCCGGCCTGCTGCACAGCGAGAACCAGCGCCTCGACAGCGTGGTGCAGGAGCGTACCGCCGAGTTGAGCGAACTGGCGAGCTACCTGACCAATGTTCGCGAAGCCGAGAAAGCCCGTCTGGCGCGGGAACTGCACGACGAGCTGGGGGCGCTGCTCACCGCCGCCAAGATGGAATCCGGATGGATCGCCCGCAAGCTGGACGGTGTCGACGCCGCGGCGCTCGCGCCCTGCCTGCAACGCCTGGCGCGGCTGGAACGGCTGCTCGACGACGGCATCGCCATGAAGCGCCGGATCATCGACGACCTGCGCCCGCCGCTGCTCGAAATGCTGGGCCTGGTCAGCGCGCTGCGCGTCCTCGGCGAGGAGTTCGCCCGCGACGCCGAGGCCAGGCTGAGCCTGGACCTGCCGGCCGACGACGTGGAGCTTGACCCGGCCCCGGCGCTGGCGACTTTTCGGATTGCCCAGGAGGCCCTGACCAACATCCGCAAGCACGCCCGCGCGCGGCGGGTGAAGCTCGCGTTGCGCGTCGTGGCAGGCAAGGGGCTGGAGCTGGAAATCGAGGATGACGGCCAGGGATTCCAGGCCGCTGCGGCATCGCGGCGGCATCATGGTCTGGCGGGCATGAAACACCGCGTCCAGATGTGCGCCGGGGATTTCATACTCAACAGCCGGCCCGGCGCCGGGGTCCGCATCGTGGCGCGGATTCCGCTGACGGCGCCCGACGCCTGAGGCCGCGGATCAGGAAGGCGTCGCCTGCCGCAGGTAGGTTCGCAGGTAGGTCAGTAGTTCGCCCATCTGGCTGGCCTTGTCGAAAAAGCCCTCGACGCCTAACGCCAGGCAGCGCTCGCGGATCAGCACCTGGCCGTGATTGGTGAACACCACGGCGCGCGGGCGGCCGAAGCGGTCCGGGTTCAGCGAGATCGCGCGCAGCACGCCGATGCCGCTGCCCGCCCGCAACTGCAGGTCCACGATGGCCAGGTCGGGCTGCTGGCGCTGCAGCAGTTCTATGGCGGCGGATTCGTCCTCCGCCTCGCCGACGACTTCCACGCCCGCCAGTTCGCCGATCGCGGCGCCCAGGGTCTGGCGCAGGATGGACGAATCCTCGATGAGCACCACTTTCAGCGGCGGGATCTGTCCGGTGCGGTCCATGTTCGCGCGTTCACTCCAGCATCAGGCTGTTGCGCACGGCATAGGCGGCCAGTTCCGCATTGCTGCCCACCCCGAGCTTTTCCAGAAGACGCGAGCGATATGTGCTCACGGTCTTGATGCTGAGCCGGAGCGCCGCGCCGATCTCCGAAACCGATTGCCCGCGGGCAAGGCGCAGAAAGACCTGCAATTCCCGCTCCGAGAGTTGCCGATGAGGCGCCGCCGCGCCGGCGCCCGTCACCTCGTCGGCGAGCAGTTCGGCCATGCGCGGCGAGAGGTAGCGGCGGCCCTGGGCGACGGTGCGCACGGCGCGCAGCAACTCATCCCGTCCGCATTCCTTGCACAGGTAGCCGTCGGCGCCGTTGCGGATCATCGCCAGGGCATAACGCTCCTCGGGAAAGCCGGTCAGGACCAGCACCCGCGGCTCGGATTGATGCAGGCGCAGGGTGCGCAGCACATCGATTCCGCTTTGCCCGGGCAGTGCCAGATCCAGCAGCAGCACGTCGCAGCCGGTTTCCTGCAGCAGCGCCAGCGCCTCCTCGCCGGAAGCGGCCTCGAAGGCCACGGCGATGCCCACTTCGTCGGCCAGCATCTCGCGAAAACCGGCACGGACAATCGCATGGTCATCGACTATCGCGACTCGCAGCATGAGGGGCACTCCGCTCGATATTGTCTTGGGTCTGACCCGCCATCGCCTGCCGGAGTTCAGGGCCAAGGCCGTCTTTCGCTGCGCCGCCTGGCGCCCGGCGCGCCGCTGTCGGCGCTGTCCTACAAACGAATCGGCGGCGTCCGACAGCAATGGCGCCAACGCGGACCTAGGCTGCAATCAAGCCGCGGACTCTTCCCCCGGTGGGGTGGCGGGGCGATTCCCGCCCCATCCGCGGGTGCCACTTGCAATGGAGGTCATCATGATCCGCAAACGCTTGAGTTGGCTGTTGGCTGCTGTCCTGCTGGCATCGTGGCTCGCACCGGCCGCGGCCAGCGAACCCGAGACACTGGTAAAGGGCGTCACCGAAGAGGTGCTGAAAATCCTGCGCGAGGACAAGGGCATCCAGTCCGGAAACCGCCAGCGGGCCGTCTCCCTGATCGAAACCAAGGTCGCGCCGCATTTCGACTTTGCCCGCATGACCAGCCTCGCCGTCGGCCGTCCCTGGCAGCAGGCCAACGCCGAGCAGCGCAGGGTGCTGGTCGGGGAATTCCGCAGCCTGCTGGTGCGCACCTACGCCAACGCGCTGACTTCCTATCGCGACCAGACCGTGAGCTTCAAGCCCTCGCCCAGGCAGGGCGCCGGCGACGAGGTCACCGTGCATAGCCAGATCAACAAGCCGGGAGGCCAGCCGATCTCGCTCGACTACAGCCTGGCCAGCGCCGCAGGCGACTGGAAGGTGTTCGACGTGGCCATTGCCGGCGTCAGCCTGGTCACCAATTACCGCAACAGCTTCGCCAGCGAGGTCGGCAAGGGCGGCATCGACGGCCTGATCAAAACCCTGCAGGAAAAGAACCGCCGTGCCGACATCGCGACATTTGCGCCGCGGCTGGAGCAGCCCTCGTGGAACGCGGCATAGCCCGCGCCGCCGTAGCGCCAGCGCCAACTCCTGGGCCCGGCGCTGCGGCTAGGGCGGCGGCAGGCTCCTGCGGTGGCGCACGAATAGGCCCATCAGGGGCTTGACGCTGGTGCCGTGGGCGAGGATGGACAGCGATACGGCGATCAGCGTGAATTGGATCAGTTCCAGCGCCAGGGTTTCGGGCAGGCCGTGCTGGATCGCATACATCAGGTAGTACAGCGAACCGATGCCGCGCACGCCGAACCAGCCGACCATGCCGCGTATCGGCCACGAGCTGCGGGTGCCCAGCAGGCCGACGAGGACGCTGAGCGGGCGCGCCACGACGAACAGGAACAGCGCCAGCGCCACCGCCCGCCAGCTCCAGGAATCGAGGAACATGGTGCCGCCGATCAGCAGGATCAGGGTTATTTCCGAGAGCCGCTCCAGGTGTTCCTTGAACACCAGCGATCCTTCGCTGACGGTCGGCGGCAGTTCGCTGTCGGCGTCGGCGCCGGCCGCCTGCGAGGCCGACCCGGCGAGCTTGAGTTCGGTCTGGCGCAAGGCGACGGCGGCGAAAAATACCGCGAGGAATCCCCAGGCGTCGACCATCACGCTGAGGCCATAGACGACACCGATCAGGCCGAGGCCGAGGAAGTCGTCCATCAGTTTGTGTTCCTGTTCCTTGCCGCGCAGCTTCCACGCCAGGTGGGCCAGGGCGGCGCCGCACAGCAGCCCGATGGCGACGCCTGCCGCGGTGGCCCAGAGCACGTCGTACAGCGCCCAGCGCAGGCCGAATTCGCCGAGATCGTGCAAGCCGAGCAGCCCCAGGCCCAGCATCACGAAGGGAAAGGCGCTGCCGTCGTTCATGCCGGCTTCGCAGGTCAGGGTGTAGCGCAACTGATCGCGGTCGCCGGGGTGGCGGATCTGGACGTCGGTCGCCAGCACCGGGTCGGTCGGCGCCAGGATCGCGCCGAGCAGGATGGCCGCGCCCAGCGGCAGATCGAGCAGATACCAGGCAAAGGCCGCGACCAGGCCGACGGTGACGGTCATGGACACGGTGGCCAACAGGATAGGCGTGCGCCAGCGCGCCAGGCTGACCGGCACCGGCATCTTGACGCCGGCGGCGAACAGCGAAATCAGCACCGCCACCTCGGTCAGCACTTCGAGCAGGGCCGATTGCTTGAGCGGATTGAAGTGGAAGGCATCGAGTACCGTGGGCCCGGCCAGCATTCCCACCGCCAGATAGATGATGGCCGGGGTGACCGGCAGCCGTGCCAGCAGGGAAGCCGTGGCTCCCCGGGCCAGCAGCAGGCCGCCGATGAGCAGAAACCATTGCGCGTTGGTCATGGTTGGTTCGGTCTTCCTCGGTTGATGCCAAAAATCTCGGTTCAATCCGCAGATGACGCAGATTACGCAGATAGAACAACGAAGTGGCCAGTGCCACCGGCTTGCCCGGAGGGTGCTACCTCCTGACCAGGTACCCCATGATCCATCTGCGTCAATCTGCGAAATCTGCGGACAAAAGGGTGATGGGTGCTCGGGGCGCCAAGGATAATCGGTTGCGGAATGGCACGCTGTACGCCAGCGTACCAACAGTGGCCGACAAGGGCTAAGTCCCTGCTCTTGAAACGGCCTTCGCCGCCCCCATATCGGCCTCTTGATCGTTGTTCCACGTTCCACAAGAGGATGCCCTATGACCACCGACACCCAGACCGCGCCCGCGTCGCGCGAAACCCTCGGCTTCCAGACCGAGGTCAAGCAACTGCTGCAGCTGATGATCCACTCGCTGTATTCGAACCGCGAGATTTTCCTGCGCGAGCTGATTTCAAACGCGTCCGACGCCTGCGACAAGCTGCGCTTCGAGGCCCTGCACAACGCCGGCCTGTTCGAGGGCGATTCCGACTTCAGGATCCGCGTTTCCTTCGATAAGGATGCGAAGACCCTGACCATCGCCGACAACGGCGTCGGCATGAGCCGCGAGGAAGTGATCACTAACCTCGGGACCATCGCCAAGTCGGGCACGCGCGAATTCTTCTCCAAACTGTCGGGCGACGAAAAGAAGGACGCCAGCCTGATCGGCCAGTTCGGCGTCGGCTTCTACTCGTCCTTCATCGTCGCCGACAAGGTCACGGTGTACACCCGCCGCGCCGGCGCCGAAGCGAATCAGGGCGTGCGCTGGGAATCCGAAGGCACGGGCGAATTCACCATCGAGATGGCCGACCGGCCCAGCCGCGGCACCGAAATCACCCTGCACCTGAAGGAAGGCCAGGACGACCTGCTCTCCGGCTGGAAGCTGCGTTCGGTGATCCGCAAGTACTCCGACCACATCGTGCAGCCGATCGTGATGAAGAAGGAAGAGTGGAATCAGGAGAAAGGCGAGCAGGTCGTCTCCGACGAGGACGAGACCGTCAACCAGGCCTCCGCGCTCTGGGCCCGCCCCAAGAGCGACATCAGCGAAGAGCATTACAAGGAGTTCTACAAGCACGTCGGCCACGATTTCGAGGACCCGCTGACCTGGACCCACGCCCGCGTCGAGGGCAAGACCGAGTACACGCAACTGCTCTACGTGCCGGCGCGCGCGCCCTTCGACCTGTGGGACCGCAACGCGCGCCACGGCGTGAAGCTCTACGTGCGCCGCGTCTTCATCATGGACGACGCCGAGCAACTGATGCCGCTCTACCTGCGCTTCGTGCGCGGCATCGTCGATTCGGCCGACCTGCCGCTCAACGTCTCGCGCGAAATCCTGCAGGAATCGAAGGACATCGAGGCGATCCGCAAGGGCTGCACCAACAAGGTCCTCGGCATGCTGGCCGACCTCGCCAACAGCGAGGACGCCGCCGAAAAGGAAAAGTACGCCAAGTTCTGGGGCGAGTTCGGCCGCGTGCTCAAGGAAGGCATGGGCGAGGACTTCGCCAACAAGGAAAAGATCGCCGCGCTGCTGCGCTTCGCCAGCACCCACGCCGACACGCCGGACGAGACCGTTTCGCTGGCCGCCTACATCGCGCGCATGAAGCCCGAGCAGGAAAAGATCTACTACGTCACGGCCGAAACCTTCAACGCGGCGAAGAACAGCCCGCACCTCGAAGTCTTCCGCAAGAAGGGCATCGAGGTCATCCTGTTGTCGGATCGCGTCGACGAATGGGTGGTGTCGCACCTGACCGAGTTCGAGGGCAAGCAGCTGGTCTCGGTGGCCAAGGGCGGGCTGGACTTGGGCAAGCTCGAAGACGAAGCCGAGAAGAAGGAACAGGAAACGGCCGCCGGCGAGTTCAAGGAACTGACCGAGAAGATCGCCAAGAGCCTCGGCGAACGCGCCAAGGAAGTGCGCGTGACGCACCGCCTGACCGACAGCCCGGCCTGCCTGGTCGCCGACGAGCACGACGTCTCCGGCAACCTGGCGCGCATCCTCAAGGCCGCCGGGCAGAAGGCGCCGGCCTCGAAGCCCATCCTCGAAATCAATCCGCATCACCCGGTGGTGCTGCGCCTCAAGTACGAAGAGAAGAAGTTCGACGACTGGTGCGCGGTGCTGTTCGACCAGGCGCTGCTGGCCGAAGGCGGCCAGCTCGACGACCCGGCGACCTTCGTCAAGCGCATGAACCAGTTGATGCTGGAGATGAGCGGTAGTTAAGTCGGCAAGACTGACGGGCCTCGCGCCCGTCATCGACGCGCGCGCCCGGGTGCTGATCCTGGGCTCGTTTCCGTCCACGGCTTCGCTCGCCGCGCAGCAGTACTACGCCCATCCGCAGAACCAGTTCTGGCGCATCCTCGGCGCGGTGATCGGCCAGCCGCTGCCGGCGATGGATTACCCGGCGCGCATCGCCGCGGTGCAGGACGCCGGCATTGCGATCTGGGACGTCTATGCCTCCTGCGAACGCGCCGGCAGCCTCGACACGGCGATCCGCGCTGCGCAGCCGAACCCGCTGGGCGAGCTCAGGGAGTTGGCGCTTGCCGGCCCGCGAAGCGGAATCCCCGGCAGACAGAGTCCGCTACGGCGAGTCTGTTTCAACGGCCGCATGGCGGCGCGTCGCATTCGCGAAGTCGAGGCCCTCGGTTTCGAGGCGCTGGTGCTGCCCTCGACCAGCCCGGCCCATGCCGGCATGCGCTTCGAGGAAAAGCTCGCGCGCTGGCGCGACGGCCTGGCGGACGCCGGCGTTCAGGCGCCGGGCACCTGCTCCAGCAGCGCCTGATAGACGAAGGCCAGCAGCGGGATCGAGTCCTCGGCGGAGACGTCGGTGAACTGCACGCCGATCTGATAAGGCGTTTCGCTATCGCCGCTCTGGTCGACGTTGATGGCGCGGATCACGGTGTCGAGTTCCAGCAGGGCCTCGATGCCGTTGAGCACGCACTTGAACTTGATGGTCAGGCGCTGGCCCTTCTTGCCCGGAATGGCCTTGGTGGTCAGCAGCGCGCCGCCGATGCTGAGGTTGATGATGGTGCCGGCCGCTTCGATCGGGACGCCGTCGCAATGGGTGATGGCGCAGATGACCCGGACGTCGGCGCGGGCGCCGCGGCGCACCACCAGCGAGCGCACCTGGCGCGGATAGCTGAGGTGCAGGTAAGGGTAGGGCGTATTGACGTTCTTCAGGATCTGGGTCGGAAAGGCATACGCGCTCCTGCCCGAGAAGGCCCGCAGGATCAGCGCCTGGCCTTCGCGCATGAGCAGGTAGTGGCCGTCGACCATCGGCGTCGTGACCAGCACGCTGCGGCCCTTGGACATCCCTATCAGCCGCACCGTATAGCGCTCGACGACCTCGCCGCGATGCGCCTGCAGGCTGATCAGGTCGCCGATCGTAAGGCGGGCTTCTTCGAGCGTGAGCTGGCTTTCGGTGGGTTCCTCGTGCGCGTGATCTTGATTGCTTTCCATTCGGCTGACCTTTCCCGGGCCGGCTATTATCCCGGGGAAGCGCCGAATCCGGAAAAAAAAGCTTGGGCCCCGGCGGCGGCCCAGCCGCCGGCGCGGCCGCCCCCGCGCAGCGCGCGGCCGGCGAGTATCATGCTGTTCGTATTGTTTCAGGAAGCCCGCCATGAAGAAGCCAGCCGCACTGCCCGAGCTCGACCATCCCGCCCTCGACGCCGCCTCGATCCGGCGCTCGCTGGTCCACCGCCTGATCTACACCATCGGCAAGGACCCGATCACCGCCACCGACCGCGACTGGTTCTACGCCGCCGCCGCGGTGCTGCGCGAACGCATGATCGAGCGCTGGATGGAAACCATGCGCAGCTACTACGTCGAGGACCGCAAGCGCGTCTATTACCTCTCGATGGAATTCCTCATGGGCCGCACCATGATGAACTCGATGCTCAACATCTGCTGCGACAAGGAGTTCATGGACGCGCTGGAAGCGGTGGTCGGCATCGGCCTCAAGCCGGACGACATCCGCGAGATGGAGCAGGACGCGGCGCTGGGCAACGGCGGCCTGGGGCGGCTGGCGGCCTGCTTCCTCGATTCGATGGCGACCATGGGCGTCGCCGGATACGGCTACGGCATCCGCTACGAATACGGCATGTTCCACCAGAGCATCGAGGACGGCCAGCAGGTCGAGCACCCCGACAACTGGCTGCGCTACGGCAACCCCTGGGAGTTCCCGCGCCCCGAGGTGCTGTACCAGGTGAAGTTCCACGGCCGCGTGGTGGACTTTGCCGACGAGCACGGCAAGAAGCATTTCCAGTGGGTGGACAGCGACGACGTCATGGCCATGGCCTACGACTACCCGATCCCCGGTTATGACACGGGCACGGTGAACAACATGCGGCTGTGGGCGGCCAAGGCCAGCCGCGATTTCGACCTCAAGTATTTCAACGAGGGCAACTACATCGCCGCGGTGGAGGACAAGAACGATTCGGAAAACCTGTCCAAGGTGCTCTACCCCGACGACACCACCGAGATGGGCCGCGAGCTGCGCCTCAAGCAGCAGTACTTCTTCGTCTCCGCCTCGCTGCAGGACATGCTCTACCGCTTCAGCAAGTCGGGCGCGCCGCTCGACGCGCTGCCGGACAAGGTGGCGATGCAGCTCAACGACACCCATCCGTCGATCGCCGTGGCCGAACTGATGCGCATCCTGATGGACCTGCACCAGATCGACTGGGCGCGGGCCTGGGACATCACCACGCGCACCTTCGCCTACACCAACCACACGCTGATGCCCGAGGCGCTGGAAACCTGGCCGGTGCCGCTGTTCGAGCGCGTGCTGCCGCGCCATCTGCAGATCATCTACGAGATCAACCACCGCTTCCTCAAGGACGTGATGCACCACTACCCCGGCGACCCGGCGCTGTGGCAGCGCATGTCGCTGATCGACGAGGCCAAGGGCAAACGCATCCGCATGGCGCACCTGGCCATTGTCGGCAGCCACAAGGTCAACGGCGTCGCCGCGATCCACACCCGCCTGATGAAGGAAACCATCTTCGCCGACTTCCACCGCCTGTGGCCCGACCGTATCGTCAACATGACCAATGGCGTGACGCCGCGGCGCTGGCTCAACCAGGCCAACCCGGCGCTGTCGAAACTCGTCAGCCGCCATCTCGGCAAAGGCTGGCTCAAGGATCTCGACCAGCTGCGGCAACTGACGCCGCTGGCCGCCGACGCCGGCTTCCGCGACGAGTTCGTGCGCGTCAAGCGCGCCAACAAGGCCCGTCTGGCGCAGGTGGTCGAAAAGCGGCTCGGCATCCGGCTCGATCCCGATTCGCTGTTCGACGTGCAGATCAAGCGCATCCACGAATACAAGCGCCAGCTGCTCAACGTGCTGCACGTCATCACGCTCTACAACCGCCTGCGCGCCGGCGGCGACGCGCCGCCGCGCACCGTGATCTTCGGCGGCAAGGCCGCCCCCGGCTACCGCATGGCCAAGCTGATCATCCGCCTGATCAACGACGTCGCCGACATCGTGAACAACGACCCGCTGGTGCGCGACCGGCTCAAGGTGGTCTTCATTCCCAACTACGACGTGTCGAACGCCGAGATCATCATCCCGGCCGCCGACCTCTCGGAGCAGATCTCCACCGCCGGCACCGAAGCCTCGGGCACCGGCAACATGAAGCTGGCCATGAACGGCGCGCTGACCATCGGCACCCTGGACGGCGCCAACGTCGAAATCCGCAACGAAGTCGGCCCGGAGAACATATTCATCTTCGGCCTCACCGCCGACGAAGTCGCGCAGACCTACGCTGCCGGCCACCGGCCCTGGGATTATTACAACGGCAACGGCGAACTCAGGCAGACGCTGGACATGCTGCGCGACGGCTTCTTCTCGCCCGAGGAGCGCGAGCGCTACAAGCCGATCTTCGACACCCTGACCGCGCAGGGCGACCACTACCTGCTGCTCGCCGACTACGCCGCCTACATCGCCTGCCAGGAGCAGGTCGGCGCCCTGTATTGCGACCCGGCGGCCTGGGTGCAGAAGGCCATCCTCAACGTCGCCGGCATGGGCCAGTTCTCCTCCGACCGCACCATAGGCCAGTACGCCAAGACCATCTGGAACGTCGAAGCCGTGCCGCGCCCGCTGGGCTGAGCCGGGTCAAGAGTTGGCGCTGGCGGCACGGCGAACAGGTCGAGCCTGGAAGCTTTAATTGAGCAAGAGTTGGCGCTGGCGGGACGGCGACGAGCCAAAGCGAAACCTCGGCGGTGCTGTTGTTGTCGTGCCCGCAGCAACCGGTAGTAGACGCCAATTTGCCGATTGCGTATCCTGAATGGGAATTCCAGCGGCTTGACGCTCGGGCCGCGCCAAAAGGATTATTCGACAACATGACTCCCGTTTATCGAGAAACTTCGTTTAAAAACAATCAGTCCGCATGGCTCGCCGGAATACGCGACTGTCGGATATCCCGTTTACTCACCGTTTCATCGGCGACATCACGTTGAACTAAACCGCTGACGCGGTGGTGGCGCTAGTCACCACCGCGTTTTGCATTTCAGAAGCCGTGTTGTCCATCCTGTCGTCGGGAATGTTCCCGAATGACGAGGAGAAC
>JAMPYF010000051.1 GCA_023700805.1 Sulfuritalea sp. | reverse complement strand
GGCTGTCGAGCATCAAGCAGTTGTGGTGCAAGGCGCAGGGCTATTCGTCTTAGTCGCGCGCGTCATCTCGTTGAACCGCCCACTGCGGACCCGCACGGTGGGTGGTGTGGGGAGGGCCGGTTAGATGCCGGTCCTTACCCGATTGGGCCTGATGCGACTATGCACATGTATATGCATGAGCGCTAGAAGTACCGACCCTTTGAAAACACGAGGCCATACATCAACTTCCTTTCCTCTATACGTTGGTCTGCAGGGACGACCTTTTCAATTACGTAGACGAAGTACTTTCCATCGCTCATGCTTACTAGCACCGAACCGGTTACGCCATCCTCAAACGTGAGGCTTGTTTCCTCAGTAGTAATTGGTTTCCACCGGTCGAGCCTTAGGTGGCTGCGGTAGAAGGCTGCGACATTTTCAGCGGTGTCGCTCGAGGTATAGAAGCACGACACAAAGACACTCGGGGAGCGCCTGAGCTCAAAACACCCGTCATCAGTGAGGCGAAACGACTCTGGACGCGGCAAATCCCTGAATGCGGTGGGCAGCGATGCTTCCGATCGGTTGAGTTGCTGCTTTCTGGTCGTTTCGTCCATCAGGGCAATGACCAGAATCCAAAAGACGACAAGCACTCCACCTACGATCCATTGAATCGATCTTTCGCCGACCAACAATTCCCGCACCCGTATCATTCGATGGTCACTCGTTTCGGTACGCGTCACTTCTGGCTGTGGCTTCACCGGGCTCATGAATCCATGAGGCCCAACGTTAAGTGTGGCTGACTAATGACGGATTGCTTTCCATCATGACGGAAAGCAACCCGCCAAATGGGCTGTATATAAAGCCAGTAATATATGCTATTCTGAATTTCATCAGTGTCTTGCTGAATTTTAGTGGAGCCTAAAATGTCTTCAATTCCGTCACTGGCTGAGCCGGGGTCCGCGCCGCGGCTTTTGGAGCAGGTACGGGGCCGGATTCGCTTCAAGCACTACAGTATCCGGACCGAGCAGGCGTATCTGGACTGGATTAAACGATTTATCCGGCATTTTGGCAAGCGCCACCCGCGCGACATGGGGGCGGCCGAAGTGCAGGAGTTCCTGACCCATCTGGCGGTGGCCGGGCGGGTCGCCGCATCGACCCAGAACCAGGCCAAGAGCGCGCTGCTGTTCCTTTACCGCGAAGTGCTGCAGGTCGAATTGCCCTGGCTCGACGATGTCGAGGCGGCCAAGACGCCGAAACGCTTGCCGGTCGTGTTGACCGGTGCCGAGGTCATGGCCATGCTGGCGCGGCTTGATGGCACCAGCGCGCTCGTTGCCCGCCTGTTGTATGGAACGGGCCTGCGCATCATGGAATGCCTGCGCCTGAGGGTGAAGGACGTGGTTTTCGAGTGCGGCGAAATTCTGGTGCGCGACGGCAAGGGCGCCAAGGATCGGGTGACGATGCTGCCGGAGAGCCTGGTGCCGCCCCTGCGGACGCACCTCGAGCGCGTTCGGGAACTGCACCGTCAGGACCTGGCCGCCGGGCATGGCGAGGTGTATCTGCCCTTCGCCCTGGATCGCAAGTATCCAGAGGCGGGACGGGAATGGATGTGGCAGTACGTCTTTCCCTCGGCGCAACTGTCGGTCGATCCGCGCTCGGGCGCGATACGCCGCCATCATGTGCAGGATCAGTCCGTGCAGCGCGCCATCAAGACGGCGGTGCGCGCCGCCGGCATCCACAAGCCGGCCACCCCACATACCTTGAGGCACAGTTTCGCCACATCCTTGCTGCAAAGCGGCTACGACATCCGCACCGTGCAGGAACTGCTCGGCCATGCCGACGTCAAGACCACCATGATCTACACCCACATCCTGAACAAAGGTGGGCGCGGAGTGGTCAGCCCGATCGACAGGATGGGGCCGCTGTCTTGACAAATCCGGCGTGTTAAATACACTGTACGTATGATTAGTTTTGAGTGGGATGCCGCCAAGGCCAAGGCAAATGTCCGCAAACATGGAGTCGCTTTCGAGGAAGCCCAATCGGTGTTCTACGATGAATTCGCCATCCAGTTCTTCGACGAGGAACATTCGGCGAGCGAAGAGCGGTTCCTGTTGCTGGGCATGAGCACGAGTGCCCGGCTGCTATTGGTCTGCCACTGCGAACGCGAAGCAGGAGACATCATTCGAATCATTTCCGCGCGCAAGGCCACCCCGCGCGAAGCGGCCTTTTACGGAAGCGAAACGCCATGAAGAACGAGTACGACCTTTCCCGCATGAAGTCGCGCCGGAACCCTTACGCGTCGAAACTCAAGAAGCCGGTCACCATGCGCCTGTCCGAGGACGTGGTCACCTATTTCAAGGGCATGGCGGCCGAGGCCGGCGTGCCTTACCAGACTCTGATCAATCTCTACCTGCGCGATTGCGTCACCCAGCATCGCCAGGTGCAGATCGCCTGGCCTGCCAAGTAGTCGCCCCGCCCCGCATTTAGAGTGCCGGCCACGACCGCGATCCGATAGCTGATGCCGCCCTGGCTTGCCGCGTTGTTCACCCGGCGCATGCTGATCTGCGTGTTCACCGGCTTCTCGTCGGGCTTGCCGCTTTACCTGCTGTTGAACCTGGTCCCGGCCTGGCTGCGTTCGGAGGGCGTGGACCTCAAGACCATCGGCCTGTTCGCGCTGATCCAGTTTCCCTACACCTGGAAGTTTCTCTGGTCGCCGCTCTTGGACCGCTACGCGCCGCCGCTGGGGCGCCGCCGCGGCTGGATGCTGATCACACAGGTCGGGCTGCTGGCGGCGATCGCCGCGCTCGGGCTGTTCGCGCCCGGCAGCGAGATCGTGCCGATACTCTGGCTCACCGCCGCGGTGGCTCTGCTCTCGGCGACCCAGGACATCGCGCTCGACGCCTACCGGCGCGAGATATTGAGCGAAGAGGAACTGGGCCTGGGCAACTCGGTGCATGTCAATGCCTACCGCGTCGCCGGCCTGGTGCCGGGCTCGCTTTCGCTGATCCTGGCCGACTACCTGCCCTGGTTCCAGGTCTTCGTCATCACCGCGCTGTTCATGCTGCCGGGCATGGCGCTGGCCCTGTTCGCGCGCGAGCCGGAGGTGGCCGGCAAGGCGCCGCGGACGCTGCGCGATGCGGTGCTCGAGCCCTTCCATGAGTTCATCGACCGCGCCGGGTTGCGCGAGGCGTTGATGATTCTCGGCTTCATCTTCCTCTACAAGCTCGGCGATTCGATGTGCACCGCGCTGGCCACGCCCTTCTATCTGGACATGGGTTTCGCCAAGTCGCAGATCGGCATCGTGGCGAAGAATGCCGGGCTGTGGCCGGCGGTGATCGGCGGCCTCATCGGCGGGCTGTGGATGCTCAGGCTCGGCATCAACCGCGCGCTGTGGCTGTTCGGCGTGGTGCAACTGGTGTCGATCTTCGGCTTCGCCTGGCTGGCCTGGGTCGGCCCGCACCCGGCGCCGGGCGCGGCGCAACTGGCGCAACTGGCGCTGGTGATCGGCTTCGAGGCGCTCGGCGTCGGCCTCGGCACGGCCGCCTTCGTCGCCTTCATCGCGCGCGCCACCCATCCGCTGTATACGGCCACACAACTGGCCTTATTCACCAGTTTGGCCGCCGTGCCGCGCACTTTCATCAATGCCACCACCGGCTACCTGGTCGAGCATCTGGGCTGGTTTTCCTTCTTCATGCTCTGCGCCCTGCTCGCCGTGCCGGGCATGGTGCTGCTCTTGAAGGTGGCGCCGTGGCATGGCAAGCACGCGGCGCTAAAACCATAAACGGTGTAGGGCCGGATTCCTCTGCCGGCCTGGCGTCGTGGCGTTAACGCAACACGACATCATATTTTCGGAAACCGTTCAACTTTTCGCCGCAGGTGGCGTTATATGCTCTGAAGTGCGCGGTTCCAACACAGGAGACGGCAATGTTGATGGTGATGAACATGAGTACAGGCAAACTCATCGAGGACGAATTCGGAGCGTTCGAGGACGAAGTCCTCAACGCCGAGTGGACCCCTGCCAGCCCCGAGCTTCAGCTCGGCCTGCAGGAAGTCCAGCATCGGGCGGCGACAGCGAAGGAAGTCGACGCCGATGCATTCCTTGCCGCGATGTACCTCAACCAGCAGTGAGCGTCGGCAAGATCAGCTGACGCCTGTTGCTATGATCGGGCGCTTCGATTTCCAGGAAGCGCACGATGAGTTCCCCATTTCCGCCCGCCGCAGTTACCACCCCGGTTACCACCCCGGTTACCGATCCGATTACCACCACCCCCGTTGCCTCCGTCGCCGCACTGCCGGGCCGCGCCGACTACCCGCATTTCCTTGCCATCGCGACGCGCTGGATGGACAACGACGTTTACGGCCACGTCAATAACGTCGTCTATTACAGCTATTTCGATACCGTCATCAACGAGTACCTGATCCGCGCAGGGGGCCTCGACATCCATGCGGGCGACGCGATCGGCTACTGCGCCGAATCGCAATGCCGCTACCTGGCGCCGCTGGCCTTTCCCGAAACCATCGAGGCCGGCCTGCGCGTGGCCCATCTGGGCAAGTCTTCGGTGCGCTACGAAATCGCCCTGTTCCGCCGGGGCGAGGCGGCGCCCGCCGCCATCGGCTGGTTCGTGCATGTCTTCGTCGGCCGCGAGGGCAACCGGCCGACGCCGATTCCGCCCGCGATCCGCGCCTGCCTGCAAGCGCTGCGGCCCGAGCCTTAGTCAGGCCGCGATCAGCCTGACCCGGCTTGGCCGCAGCGCCTGCAGCGCGGCCATGTCGCCGGCGCCGACGGCAAACTGGTCGCCGGCGGACAGGATGTAATCCTCGGCATCGCCGTCGCGGGTCAACCAGACTTCCCCGGCGAGGACGATCAGTCTGCGGCTGGCCGCGGGCAGCATCAGCATTTCGCGCCGCGCCAGATCGTGGTCGCCGGTCGCCGCCTGCCGGGCCGGCGCGACCGGCGCCAGGCGCAGGGCGAGCGCCGTTCCGGCAATCGCGGCGCAGCTCGTATGCATTCCTGAACGGAATCCGATAACATTGCTTCCGGTCTCCTGTGCGTCCATGGTCTTCTCCTGTCTGGTTGCCACAGTTGAATTATTCATGCCATCGGTCCTGCCGACCAGCGACTTCGAGGCCTGACAACCATGAGCAATAGGAATGCATAAGCACGATCTGCCGCCGCTCGAAGCCTTGCGCGCCTTCGACGCCGCCGCGCGCCACCTGAGCTTCACGCGCGCCGCCGGCGAGCTGTTCGTGACGCAGTCGGCGGTCAGCAAGCAGGTGATCGCCCTGGAGTTGGCGCTGGCGACCCGCCTCTTCGAGCGCCGCAGCCGCGCCCTGCAGCTGACCGCGGCCGGCGAGCGCCTGCTGCGGGCCACCGACAGCGCCTTCGCCGAATTGCGCGCGGCGGCGGCCGAGCTGCGCGGCGGCGAGGAGCCGACCGTGACCCTGGCGACCACCCAGGCCTTTGCCAGCTTCTGGCTGATTCCGCGCCTGGCCGATTTCCGCCGCAGCCACCCGGGCATCGACATCCGCATCTCGGCCGACTCGCGCCTGGTCGATCTCGAACGCGGGCGCTTCGATGCGGCGGTGCGCTACCTGCAGGATCGCCAGGCGCCGGCCGCCGCGCTGCGCCTGTTCGGCGACACCGTGCTGCCGGTGGCGAGCCCCGCCTATCTGGCCAGGAGCGGCCGGCCGCTGGCGAAACCGGCCGACCTGGTACAGCACACGCTGCTCGTGTATGAAGACGAGGTGCAGCGCCGGCCCTGGCTGTCCTGGCCGGTCTGGCTGGAAATGGCCGGCGTCGCCGATCTGCGCCCGGCCGGGCGCATCGCCTTCAACCAGTACGAACCGGCGATCCGCGCCGCCGTCGAAGGCCATGGCGTGGCGCTGGCGACCCAGGCGCTGGTGGCCGACCTGCTGCAGGCCGGCACGCTGGTGGCGCCGCTGCCGCAGCGCTTTTCCAGTCCGCGCTCGTATTACCTGATGCTGGCCGCCAAGGCGGCGGCCAATCCGGCGGTCGAGGCGTTTCGCCAGTGGCTGACCGCGCAAGTGGCGCCGCCGCCGGCCATACTGCCGCCGCCGCGCGCCGGGCGCCGTCGCGCGGCTGTGGCGGGCTGACCCGATGGCGGCGACCAAGGATAGGAACACGGTCCTGCTGTTGTGCGTCGCGGCGATTTTCAGCATGACCGGTTTTTCCACCTGGCCGGCGCTGCTGCCCGAGCTGCAGGCGGCCTGGGGGCTTTCCGGCAAGGAGGCGGGCGCGATCGGCGGCAGCTATTTCGCCGGCTACATGCTGGCGGTGCCGATACTTTCCGGCCTCACCGACCGCATCGACGCGCGCCGCGTCTATGCCGGCGCCTGCCTCTTGGCCTCGCTCGGGCATTTCGGTTTCGCCCTCTGGGCCGACGGCGTGGTCTCCGCCTGCCTGCTGCAGGCCATCGGCGGCGCCGGCCTCGCCGGCACCTACATGCCGGGCCTGAAGGCACTGACCGACCGCGTGACGGGGCCGCGCCTGCCGCGCTACATCGCCTACTACACCTCCACCTTCGGCATCGGCGCGGCGCTGTCCTATGTCTTCTCGGGCTGGCTGGCCCTGGTCGACTGGCGCGCAGCCTTCGTCCTGGGCGGCCTCGGCCCCTACGTCGCGATCGCCCTGATCCTGCGCGGCCTGGCGCCGATGGCGCCGCATGGCGGCCATGTGCCGGGCGTGGCGGCGCAGATCGGCGCGCTCAAGGACCGCGCGGTGCGCGGTTACGTGCTGGGCTATGCCGCGCATTGCTGGGAGCTGTTCGGCCTGCGTTCCTGGATCGTCGGCCTGCTGGCGTTTGCGGCCACCCAGGGCAGCCTGCCGCTGGCGCCGGCCACGGCGGCGGCGCTGATCAACCTGGTCGGCATCCCGGCCAGCATCCTCGGCAACGAATTCGCCGGCCGCGGCGACCGGCGCCGCACCATCCTCGGCATCATGCTGGCCTCCGGCGTGCTGGCCTGGGCGGTGGGCGCCGCCGCGAGCTGGCCGCTGCTGCTGCTGGCGCTCCTGGTGGTCTACCAGGTGGTGGTGATGGCCGATTCGGCGGCGCTCACCGCCGGCCTGGTGGCGGCAGCCGACCCGACCCGGCGCGGCGCGGTGATGGCGGTGTATTCGATGGCCGGCTTCGGCGCCGGTTTCCTCTCGCCGCTGGTCGCGGGCGCGGTGCTCGATGCCGGCGGCGGCAATACTTCGGCGCTGGCCTGGATGTTGGCCACCGGCAGCCTCGGCATCTGGTGCCTGCTGGGGCCGCTGGCGCTCAGGCGCTGAGCTTGCCGCCTCAGGGCGCGGCGCTGGCGGGCTTGCAGGCGCTGAAGGAAACCGCCGCGCCGTCGCTGAGGCGCGTGGCCTCGCCGTTGAGTTCCAGCACCATGTTGCCCTTGCTGTAACGCGCGCTGCCCTCGGCGCCGATCCGGTCGAGGCGGACTTCGCGCTCCGGCAGGATCAGCCAGACCGCGGCGCCGCCTTCCAGCATGCGCAGGTAAAAGCGCTTGCCGCCGGCGCACTGGTATTCGGTCGCATTGGCCGGCGTGCGCGGACGTTCCTGGATCGCCGTGTCGCCGCCGAAGGGCAGGTACTTCCTGACGTTGATCTCGCCGCAGCCGGCCAGCAGCAGCGGAATGCAGGCGAGAGCGCCTGCGGCCATGGGCATCAGTCTTGTTTGCATTTGGTTCTCCGTTAAGTCGTTCGGCATCGAGTCACAGGGCGTGCACGCGGTCGCCGCGGGCGAAGCCGAGCAGCGGCGCCGGCATACCGCGCCCGAGCGCGATGACCTTGAACAGTTCGCCCATCTCGTTGGGCGAGAGCAGCACATTCACGGCGCCGCGCGCGCGCAGGTCGGCGGCATTGGTGTCCGCGGACGCCGGGTCGCCAGCGCCAACTCTCTGGCCCAGCATCAGTTCGCCGATGCCGCAGTTGAGCAGGAAGTTGGCCTGGCTGACATAGCCCAGCACTTCCAGCCCGGCATCGAAGCCGGCCTCGGCCACGGCGGTGAAATCGACATGCGAGGTGATGTCGGACAGGCCGGGAAACCAGAACGGGTCTTCATGCACCCGATGCCGGTAATGGCAGCGCAGGCTGCCGCCGTCGCGCTGTGGATGGTAGAGCTCGTGGCGCGGCAGGCCGTAGTCGATCAGCAGCAGGGCGCCGCGGTCCAGGCGCCGCGCCAGCTCGGAGACCCAGGAGCGCGCGGCGAGGCTGATCTCGCCGCGATAGGGAGGGCTCAGCTGCAGCGCCTGCGCGGCAGCCAGCAGCGCGCCGCCGGCGGGACGCTCGGCCGCCACCAGGCGGCCGTCCGCGACGCCGACGCCGCCTTCCAGTATGGCCGGCTCGCCCGCCATCCCCACCTCTGGGCTCCAGCGCAAAGCATGGGTCGGCATCGCGTCGAGCAGTTCGTTGCCGACCAGGCAGCCGGAAAAACGCGGCGGCAATTGGTCCAGCCATTCGACGCGATCGGCATATTCCGGCGCATGTGCGGCCAGCGTCGCCTGCTGGCGCGCGCGCAGCTCGCCCGACAGTTCGAGTATCTGGTAGCGCTCGGGCAGGCAATCCAGCGCGGCCAGCGCCGGCAGGAGGTCGGCCGCCAGCCGGCCGCTGCCGGCGCCGGCTTCGATCAGCCACGGGCTGGAGGCGGCGAGGATTTGCGCCACCTGGCGCGCCAGCGCCTGGCCGAACAGCGGCGTCAGTTCCGGCGCGGTGAGGAAGTCGCCTTCCACGCCGAACTTGCGCGAGCCGCCGGCGTAATAGCCAAGGCCCGGCGCGTAGAGCGCCAGTTCCATATAGCGGGCGAAGGAAATCCAGCCGCCACGGACGGCAATCTCGGCGGCGATGATGTCCGTCAGCGCCGCGCTGGCGGCACGCGCATCGGCCGCGGGCTCGGGCAGTTCGGTCTGCTGCAAATTCATGGATGGGAGATGGCGGCGACCAGTTCCGCCATGCTCAATGCATTGTCCGTGCCCTGCGCGCGCAGGCCGGCGATCACGCCGGCGCGGTTCGCGGCGGGCTGGTTCTGGCTGGTCTTCCACTTGCCGGTAAGGTCGGTGATGACGATCTCGACGCCGACGATGGCCGTCAGCATCCTGTCGATATAGTCGGGCGGCGCATCGGCGATCCGCCAGGGGTCGGCGAAGCCCGCTTCGTGGCGGGCGACCAGGGTTTCCAACTGCCGGCGCAGCCAGGCCGCATCGTCGATCACGCGCAGGCGGCCGCGGGCATGGGCCACCACGTAATTCCAGGTCGGCACGGCCTTGCCGTGCTCGCGCTTGCCCGGGTACCAGGAGGACGTCACGTAGGCCTGCGGACCGTGGAAGATCGCCAGCACTTCGCTGTCTGCCGCCTGCCGCCAGAGCGGATTGGCGCGCGCGACGTGGCCATGCAGTGCGCCGAACGGACCGATCCCGGGTTCAAGCTGCAGCGGCAGGTGGTCCGCCGTCAGGCCGTCCGCGCCCTGCGTCACCAGCGTGGCGAAGGGCTGCGCGCGCAGCAACGCATGCAGCACTTCGCTGCGGTTCTCCTCGAAATGGGCGGGCAGGTACATGCAGCAGCCCGGCCCTAAATCAACGCGCCGCGGTTCTCGCCGCGTTCATAGACGATGTTGGCGCGGCCCACCAGCAGCGTGTCGAGCGGGCCGACCTGGCCGACCTCCTTGTTGGTGTAGGGCAGCTTGTGCAGCACGTAGCGCAGGGCATTCAGCCGTGCGCGCTTCTTGCAGTCGGACTTGATCACGGTCCATGGCGCGTCGGCCGTGTCGGTGTGGAAGAACATCGACTCCTTGGCCTTGGTGTAATCGTCCCATTTGTCGAGCGAGGCGAGGTCGATCGGCGACAGCTTCCACTGCTTGAGCGGATGGGTTTCGCGCTCCTTGAAGCGGCGCCGCTGCTCGGGGCGCGACACCGAGAACCAGAACTTGATCAGATGCACGCCGCTTCTGACCAGGGTGCGCTCGAACTCCGGCGTCTGGCGCATGAACTCTTCATACTCGGCGTCGCTGCAAAAGCCCATCACGCGCTCGACGCCGGCGCGGTTGTACCAGGAGCGGTCGAACAGCGCGATCTCGCCGGCGGTCGGCAGGTGCTGCACGTAGCGCTGGAAATACCATTGGCCGCGTTCGACTTCCGAGGGTTTTTCCAGGGCGACCACGCGCGCGCCGCGCGGATTCAGGTGTTCCATGAAGCGCTTGATGGTGCCGCCCTTGCCCGCCGCGTCGCGGCCCTCGAACAGGATCACGACCTTCTGCCCGGTTTCCTTGACCCAGGCCTGCAGCTTGAGCAGCTCGACCTGCAGATGGTATTTCTGCTTCTCGTAATTCTTGCGCGTCATCAGGTGGCGGTAGGGATAGCCGCCTTCGCGCCAGTCCGGCGCCAGCTCGTCGTCCGGATGTTCGGTGGCCGCGACTTCGCGCTGCAGCAGGGCGTCCTTGAGCGCCTCGACGTCGTCGGGCGCGGCGCCTTCGACCACCGCCTTGAGCGCCTTGGCAAGCCGGGCGCCTTCGCCGGGTTTGGCGTGGGCGACGATGTCGTGGATGGCTTCGATTTTCGAATCGCGCGCGGCGTCGCTGCGATCCTTGACGACGAAGGAGGCGATGCCCTTGGCCGTGCGCGACGGCGTGATGTCGCCGGAGGACGGGCGGCGCGGCGCGGGGGCCGTCTTCCGTGCCGGCTTGGACGGCTTCGGCGGCGGCGTCTTGCGCGCCGCTGCCTTCGGCTTGGCTGCCGCCGCTGCCGGCTTGCGTGACGTGGTTGCCATTCAGTTCTCCTGATTGCCGTCGAGCTGTTCCTGTATTTCCAGCCAGCGTGATTCTGCCGTCTCGATATTCTGCGTCAATAGATTTTGCCGCAAGCTCAGGTCGTCGAGCAGGCGGCTGTCGGCGGCGGCGTAGAGCGTGGGGTCGGCGAGCCGGGCCTCCAGCAGCTTGAGTTCGCTCTGCCAGCCGGCGAGCTGCTGCTCCAGCTTTTCGGATTCCTTCTGCAGCGGCCGTCTTGCGGCGAGATTCGCCGAGGTGCTGGCGGCCGCGGCCTTGCGCTTTTCTTCTGCGGCGGCGCTTTCCCGGCGCTGTTGCGCCTTCTCGCGCTCGGCGGATTTCTCCGCGGCGCGCGACTGGTTGAGCCACTCGGCATAGTCGTCGAGGTCGCCGTCGAACGGCGTTACCTTGCCGTCGGCCACCAGCCAGAGCTCGTCGCAGGTCGCGCGCAGCAGATGGCGGTCGTGCGAGACCAGCACCATGCCGGCTTCGGTTTCCTGCAGCGCGATGGTCAGCGCTTCGCGCATTTCGAGGTCGAGGTGGTTGGTCGGTTCGTCCATCAGCAGCAGGTTGGGCGCCGTGCGTATCATCAGCGCCAGCGCCAGGCGCGTCTTCTCGCCGCCGGAAAAGCGGCCGCAGGGGGCGTCGACCATGTCGCCGCGGAAATCGAAGCCGCCCAGATAATTGCGCAAGTCCTGCTCCTTGGTGCGCGGCTCCTGCTTGATCATGTGCCACAGCGGCGACTCGGCCGGGCGCAATTGTTCGAGCTGGTGCTGGGCGAAGTAGCCGAGCTTGAGGTTGCGGCCTTCTTCCCTCACGCCTGCCAGCGGCTGCAGTTCGCCGGCCAGCAGTTTCATCAGCGTGGACTTGCCGGCGCCGTTGCGGCCGAGCAGGCCGATGCGGCTGTCGGGACGCAAGGTGAAGCGCAGCTTGTCGAAGATCACCGTATCGCCATAGCCAACTCTTGCGTCATCGACCAGCAGCAGCGGGTCGGAGAAGCCGGAGGGTTCGGGAAAGCTGAAGGAAAACGGCGTGTCGATGTGGGCGGCGACGATGTCGCCCATCTTCGCCAGCATCTTGATCCGGCTCTGCGCCTGGCGCGCCTTGGAGGCCTTGGCGCGGAAGCGGTCGATGTAGCTTTGCAGGTGCGCCGCTTCGCGCTTCTGCTTGGCCGCCAGCGCCATGTCGTTGGCCAGGCGCTCGGCGCGCGCGCGCTCGCAGGCCGAGTAGTTGCCGGTGAACAACTGCATCTTGCCGGCCTCGATGGCGAGGATGTGGCTGGTGACGACGTCGAGGAAATCGCGGTCGTGCGAAATCAGGATCAGCGTGCCGGGATAGCTCTTGAGCCACTCTTCGAGCCAGATGATGGCGTCGAGGTCGAGGTGGTTGGTCGGCTCGTCGAGCAGCAAGAGATCCGAGCGGCACATCAGGGCCCGCGCCAGGTTCAGGCGCACGCGCCAGCCGCCGGAGAACTCGGCCACCGGGCGCTGGAAATCCTCGTCCGAGAAACCCAGGCCGTGCATCAGGGCCGCGGCGCGCGCCGGCGCGGCGTAGCCGTCGATTTCGCCGAGGCGCGAATGCAAGAGGCCGATCTGCTCGCCGGCATGATGGTCGTCGTGATGCGCTTCGGCCGCCAACAGGTCGCGTTCGATCTGGCGCAGCTCGACGTCGCCGTCGAGCACGAAATCCAGCGCGGCATCGGGCAGCGCCGGCGTGTCCTGGGCGACGTGGGCCAGCACCCAGCCCGGCGGCCGTTCGAGGTCGCCGCGGTCGGCATGCAGCTCGCCGCGCAGGAGGCCGAGGAAGGACGACTTGCCGCAGCCGTTGGCCCCGGTGAGGCCGATCTTCCAGCCCGGATGCAGCTGCAGCGAAGCGCCGGTGACCAGCGCCTCGCCGTTGCGGGAAAAACCCAGATCGCGTAAAAGAATCATAGAAGTCGTATCGGTGAGGCGTTTTCGGGATGGTAGCCGGCGCGGCCATCGTAGCAGGCGGCAATGCGGGCCATGTCGGCGGCTTCGTTGCCGGTGAGATGCAGGCTGGACACCAGGCCGATTTCGCGCCGCGGATAGTCGACCATGCCGACCAGCACCGGCACCTCGGCCGCCATGGCGATGCGGTAGAAGCCGGATTTCCATCCGGGCTGCAGGCTGCGCGTGCCTTCGGTGGCGATCAGCAGCAGGAAGCGGTCGCGGCGGCGGAACTCGCCGACCATGCGTTCGACGAAGCCGGTGTGCTCGCGCCGATTCACCGGAATGCCGCCCAGCCACCGCATCAGCGGGCCGCAGCCGTGGCGAAACAGCGTGTCCTTGCCGACCCAGCGCGCGTCGATGTCCAGCGCTGTGATCGCCAGCAGGCCGATCGGAAAATCCCAGTTCGAGGTGTGCGGATAGCCGATCACCACGGCCTTGGCAGGGCGCTGCGGCAGGTCGTGCAGCTTCCAGCCCAGCAGCGTGAGCATCAGGCGCGCCGCGCCGCGCAGCAGCTTCATCGGGCGCCGGTCGCCAGCCGGAAGCGCTTGCGCCCCGGCAAGCGGTAAGTCTCGAAGTCGTTGCGGTCGAGGGTCCACACGGTGTGTATGCCGGTGTTCATCGCGGCGACCACCAGCGAGGCATCGGCCAGGTCCATCGGGCGGTCGGCATATTTCTCGATCCAGTCGATGGCGCGCACCAGTTCGTCGCGACCGAGCGGCAGCAGTTCCAGGCCGCCCTTGTCGATCCAGCGATACAGCGGCAGGGTGGCTGCGACCGAGGGCGTGAGATGCGAGAACTCGGTGAGCACGGCCCAGGTGGTTACCAGCCGACCGCGATAGTTTTCGAGAAAGGATTTGCATTCGAGGTGGGCGTGGTCGCGCTTGTCCGCCAATGCCACCAGCGGACCGGTGTCGACCAGGAGTGAGCTCACCGTCCGTGCTTCTTGCGGATTGCGGCGGCAACGCGTTCCTTGGTGCTGCCTGTCTGGGGCGCGGCAGCACCTTTGCCTGCGCTTTTGCCACCCAGGCAGCCGATGAATCCGGCTTCCTGCGCCAGTTCGTAAGGCGTGCGCTCGTTATCGGAGCCCATGAAACGCTGCTCGAGCAGTTCGACGATCACTTCCGATTTGGTGCGTTTCGCCTCGACGCAATAGGTCGCAAGCGCCTGTTCGACGCGCAGGGGAAGGCGAACGGTAGTGGTCATGGCGACGGGTTCCTATGTTGGGCAAGGCGGAAAACTTTCACCACCAAGGCACCAAGAACACCAAGGGGCACCAAGAAATCCTTCATACGAGATGCCTTTTTTCTTGGTGCATCTTTGTGCCCTTGGTGTCTTGGTGGTTAAAGATCTGAATTTTGCTACTCGTATTAACTGTAATACATGGCGCGCTGCGCCGCAAGTACCACGGTTATCCCAAGCCCTGGCTGGCCAGATATTCTTCGTAGCTGCCGCGATAGTCGACGATGGTCCGGTCCGGCTTGATGTCGATGATGCGCGTCGCCAGGGACGAGACGAATTCGCGGTCGTGCGAGACGAAGATCAGCGTGCCCGTGTATTTTTCCAGCGCGGTGTTGAGCGACTCGATGGATTCCATGTCGAGGTGGTTGGTCGGCTCGTCCATCAGCAGCACGTTGTTCCGCAGCAGCATCAACTTGCCGAACAGCATGCGGCCCTGCTCGCCGCCGGAAATCACGTTGACCGGCTTCTTCGCCTCGTCGCCGGAGAACAACAGGCGGCCCAGGGTGCCGCGCACCAGGGTTTCGACGTCGCCGCCGTCGTAGCCGCCGGCGCGCACCCATTGCACGATCCACTCGGTGAGCGGCGTCTTGTCGGCGAAATCGGCCGCGTGGTCCTGGTGGAACACGCCGGGGCGCGCCTTTTCCGCCCACTTGATCCTGCCGCCCTGCGGCGTCAGGCCGCCCAGTTTCTCGCCTGCCAGGAGGCGCAGCAAGGTGGTCTTGCCGACGCCGTTCTCGCCGATGATGGCGACCTTGTCGCCGGCCTCGATACTGGTCGAGAAGGACTTGATGATCGGCACCTTCGGCTCGTAGCCGAAGCCGAGGTTCTCGATCTCGCAGGCCAGGCGGTGCAGCTTTTCCTTCTCGTCGAAATCGAAGCGTATCCACGGATACTGGCGCGACGAGGGCTTGATGTCCTCGGGGCGGATCTTCTCGATGAGTTTCAGGCGGCTGGTGGCCTGGCGTGCCTTGGACTTGTTGGCCGAGAAGCGCCGAACGAAGCCCTGCAGGTCGGCGACGCGCTCCTTGGCCTTGGCGTTGGCCGAGACCTGGCGCTCGCGCGCCACGGTGCTGGCCTCCATGAAGTCGTCGTAGTTGCCGCCATAGACCTTGATCGTGCCGTAGTCGAGGTCGGCCATGTGGGTGCAGACCTGGTTCAGGAAGTGGCGGTCGTGCGAGATGATGATCATGGTGCTCTCGCGTTCGTTGAGGATGTCCTCCAGCCAGCGTATGGTGTTGATGTCGAGGTTGTTGGTCGGCTCGTCGAGCAGCAGGATGTCGGGATTGGCGAACAGTGCCTGCACCAGCAGCACGCGCAGCTTCCAGCCCGGCGCGACTTCGCTCATCGGCCCGTTGTGCTTTTCGATCGGGATGCCGGCGCCCAGCAGCAGCTCGCCGGCGCGCGATTCGGCGGTGTAGCCGTCGTATTCGGCGAAATGCGATTCGAGCTCGGCGGCGCGCATGTAGTCGTCCTCGGTCGCGTCCGGATTGGCGTAGATCGCGTCGCGCTCCGACATGCAGGCCCACATCTCGGCGTGGCCCATCATCACCACGTCGAGCACCCGCACATTCTCGTAGCCGAACTGGTCCTGCTTCAGGTAGGCCATGCGCTCGCCCGGATCGAGCGAGACGTTGCCGGCGGAAGACTCCAGCACGCCGGCCAGGATTTTCATGAAGGTGGTCTTGCCCGAGCCGTTGGCACCGATCAGGCCGTAGCGATTGCCCTCGCCGAACTTGACCGAGACGTTTTCGAAAAGTGGCTTTGCGCCGAACTGGATGGTGACGTTTGATGCGACGAGCATGGGATTGCAACCGGTTGATGCGCCGGGGAAATTCGGCGAGGGCCGTATTCTACTGCCCCGGCCGGTGCATCGCCCATACTGCTCAGCGCCGGGCGTTGGGGAAGAACAGTTGCTCGCCGCCGATTTTGTAGTCGGCGATGGCCTTCTGGCCTTCGGCCGAGACCACCCAGTCGATGAACTTCTGGCCGTCGGCCTGCTTGACGTGCGGGTGCTTCGCCGGATTGACCAGGATCACGCCGTACTGGTTGAACAGCTTCTGGTCGCCTTCGACGACGATGCCGAGCTCGCCGCGATTCCTGAACGAGAGCCAGGTGCCGCGGTCGGCGAGGATGTAGGCGTTCATCGAGGCCGCGGTGTTGAGCGCCGGGCCCATGCCCGAGCCGGTGTCGCGATACCAGGCGCCTTTCTTCGCGGCGAGGTCTACGCCGGCCGCTTTCCAGTAGCGCAGTTCGGCGGCGTGGGTGCCGCTCTTGTCGCCGCGCGAGACAAAGGGCGCCTTGGCCGCCTCGATGCGGCGCAGGCCTTCGAGGATGTCGCGGCCCAAAGCCTTGGCCGGATCGGCCTTGGGGCCGATCACGACGAAGTCGTTGTACATGACTTCCTGGCGCTTGACGCCATAGCCCTCGGCGACGAACTTTTCCTCGGCGGCCCTGTCGTGGACGAAGACCACATCGGCATCGCCGCGCCGCGCCATGTCGAGCGCCTGGCCGGTGCCCAGGGCGACTATGCGCAGCTTGATGCCATGGACTTTCTCGAAGATCGGCAGCAGGTGGCCGAAGAGGCCCGACTGCTCGGTCGAGGTGGTCGACGCGACGGTGATGAAGCGTTCCTGGGCCTGGCTCGCGCCGGCAGCCAGCAGGCTGCAGGCGGCGAGTGCGGCACAGAACAGGCGACGGGTGATCATGGCATTTCCTCCTGGAGAAAGTCTTGCGCCGCTGCGGTGCGCGGCAGTTTGAAGAACTCGGCGACCGGGGTCTGTTCGGCGATGCGGCCGCGGTCGATGAAAACGATTTCCTCGGCAATGCGCCGCGCCTGGCCGAGGTTGTGGGTGGTCATCAGGATGCGCGTGCCGCTGGCGGCAATTTCATTGATGATGCGCTCGACCTCGCGGCTGCTGGCCGGGTCGAGGCTGGCCGTCGGTTCGTCGAGTATCAGCAGTTCGGGTTCGAGGGCCCAGACGCGGGCCAGCGCGACGCGCTGCTGTTCGCCGCCGGAGAGCAGGCGTGCCGGGCGTTTTGCAAGTCGTTCGAGTCCGACATGGGCCAGCGCCTGCCGCGCGCGCCGTTCGCATTCGTCGGCAGCGAGGCCCCTGAGCTTGAGGCCGTAGACCACGTTGGCCAGCGCCGTGGTGCGCAGCATGACCGGCCGCTGGAAGACCATGGCCTGCGACACGGGCCGTGCCCAGCGCAACGTGCCGCCGCTCGGATGCAGCAGGCCGTGGATCAGGCGCAGCAGGGTGCTCTTGCCGGCGCCGTTGGGGCCGAGCACGACGGTGCGCTGCGCGCCCAGCGCCAGCGAGACGTCGTCGATGATGCGCGTGCCGCCTTCGGTCAAGCCGAGATTCTCCATCGTTAGCCAAGCGTTCATGCGAACTCCGTTCCACGGCAGGCTTTGCACAGCCTGCCGGTTCGGCCGGCACGGAGCAGTGCTCCGCGAAACCCCGGCCTCACCCCCAGTGCCTTTCCGCCCAGCCGCGCAGCGCATACGCCACGGCATTGATCGCCAGCACCACGGCAATCAGGATGAAGCCCAGGGCCAGCGCCAGCGGCAGGTCGCCCTTGCTGGTTTCGAGCGCGATTGTCGTCGTCATCACGCGCGTCACGCCGTCGATGTTGCCGCCGACGATCATCACCGCGCCGACCTCGGCAATGGCGCGGCCGAAGCCGGCCAGCGCCGCGGTCGACAACGAGAAGCGGCCATCCCAGAGCAGCGTCGCGGCGGCGCGGCTGCGGCTGGCGCCGAGCGAACGCAGTTGCTCGCGGTATTCGCTCCATTCATCGGCAATCACCTGCCGCGTCAGGGCCGCGACGATAGGCGTCACCAGCACCGCCTGGGCGACGATCATCGCCTCCGGCGAAAACAGCAGGCCGAATTGACCCAGCGGCCCGGCGCGCGACAGCAGCAGATAGACCAGCAGGCCGACCACCACCGGCGGCAGGCCCATGAGGCCGTTGAACAGCACGATCAGCACGCGCCGTCCGGGAAAGCGGCCGACCGCCAGCAGGGCGCCGATCGGCATGCCGACGACACAGGCGACCAACGTCGCGGCCAGGCTGACGCGCAGGCTCAGCCAGGCGATGGCGGACAGGCGCGCGTCGCTGAGGGCGAGCAGTTGCCAGGCGGTGAGAAAGGCGTCGTTGAATTCGGTCATGGCGGGTTTGGCTTCTTATGCAGAGGCATGCATAAGGAGCCGGGAGGTTAAAGTACGCCTGCAAAGGATCAAATATGTCTTCTTCTGCAACAAGAAATCATGGCGTCGCTCCCCGTTTGCGCTGGTCCTGGGATTTCGGGCCGCTGCTCGGCGACATCGACACGTCGCGCCTGCTCGCCGTGCTCACGGCATTGGGCGAAGTCGGTGCACTGGGTGCGGCGGCGGCGAGCGCCGGCATGTCCTACCGCTCGGCCTGGGGCTTGTTGCGGCGTTGCGAGGAGGCGCTGGGCGTGGCCCTGGTCGTCATGGAACGCGGGCGCGGCACGCGGCTGTCCGAGCTGGGCGAATCCATCGTGCAGCTCGACGCCGCCGCGCGCCTGACCCTGGGTGTGGCGCACGCCCCCTGGGAACGCCGCCTGAGGGATTTGCTGGCACCGGTGGTGCGCGCCGTTCCCGAGCGCCTGCGGGTGGCAGCGAGCCATGACCTGGCCCTCGCCGACTGGATCGAACATGGCCGCGGCATCAGTTTCGACTTGTTCTGGCGCGGCAGCGACGAGGCGCTGGCCGGGCTGGGGCGCGACGAGTGCGACATCGTCGGCTTCCATGTGCCGGAGGCGTGGGCGGTGGATCAACTGGTCGGCTCGCTCGGCCGCTGGCTCAAGCCCTCGGTCCATGTCTGCCTGCCCCTGATGCGCCGCTGCCAGGGCCTGATCGTGGCACGCGGCAATCCGCACCGGCTGGCAAGCCTGGCCGATGCGTCGCGGCGGGGACTGCGCATGGTGAATCGCCAGCGCGGCTCCGGCACGCGCAGCCTGATCGACCAGCTGCTGGCGGCCAACGGCCTGCAGCCGGAAAGCCTGGACGGCTATGCCCACGAGGAATTCACCCATGAGGCGATCGCCGCCACGGTGGCTGCCGGCCAGGCCGATGTCGGTTTCGGCATCGAGGCGGCGGCAATGCGTTACGACCTCGGTTTCGTGCCGCTGGTCTGGGAACGCTACGGTTTTGTCATGCGCAAGACGACAGCCGCCAGCGTCGAGGGCAAGACCTTCCTCGCGCGCCTCTCGGGCAACACCTTCCGCCAGCGCCTGATCGCCATGCCCGGCTACGAACCCTTGCCGGTTCGCGCGCCGGGTGCGTGGGCAGAATTTCTGGCCTGAACTCGGGAATCATCGCCGCCGCTCCTACGTCAATATTCGACGGCGAACTCGGTGGCCTGCCAGATCGCGCGCTTGGCATCGAGTTCGGTGGCGACGTCGGCGCCGCCGACCAGGGTGTACTCGATGCCGGCGGCTTCGAGTCCGGCCACCAGCTCGCGGCGCGGCTCCTGGCCGGCGCAGATGACGATGGTATCGACTTCGAGCACGCTGGGCTTGCCGTTGATCGCGATGTGCAGGCCGGCATCGTCGATCTTCAGGTACTCGACGCCGCCCTGGAAATGCACGCCGCGCTTTTGCAGCAGCAGGCGCCGCGCCCAGCCGGTGGTCTTGGCCAGGCCGTCGCCGACCTTGGTCGCCTTGCGCTGCAACAGCCAGACTTCGCGCGGCGTGGCCGGCATCTGCGGTGCGGTCAGGCCGCCGCGCTGGTCGGTGTACTCGGGATCGATGCCCCATTCCTTGCGGTAGGCATCGATCGAGTCGCCGTGCGCCTCGGCATTGGTCAGCAGTTCGGCGACGTCGAAGCCGATGCCGCCGGCGCCGATGATGGCGACCTTCTTGCCGGCCGGCTTGCGGCCTTCGATGAGGTCGATGTAGCCGGTCACCTTCGGGTGGTCGATGCCGGGAATGGCCGGCCTGCGCGGCACGATGCCGGTGGCGACGACGACGTGGTCGTAGCCCTGAAAGTCGGCGCTGGCGGCACGGCGATTGAGCTGCACATCGACCTTCAATTCCTTCAGCCGGGTGCCGAAGTAGCGCAGGGTCTCGGCGAATTCCTCCTTACCCGGAATGCGCCGCGCCAGGTTGAACTGGCCGCCGATTTCGGCGGCGGAGTCGAACAGGCTGACCCGGTGGCCGCGCTCGGCAAGCTGGGTGGCGGCGGCGAGGCCGGCCGGGCCGGCGCCGACCACGGCGACCTTCTTCGGCGTCGCGGCAGGCTCGACCGTGACGTCGAGCTCGTGGCAGGCGAAGGGATTGACCAGGCAGGAACACAGCTGGCGCGAGAAAATGTGGTCCAGGCAGGCCTGGTTGCAGGCGATGCAGGTGTTGATCGCGTCGGCGCGGCCGGCCGCGGCCTTGTTGACGAATTCGGCATCGGCGAGGAAGGGCCGCGCCATCGACACCATGTCGGCGTCGCCGTGGGCGATGACGTCCTCCGCGACCTGCGGGTCGTTGATGCGGTTGGTGGTGATCAGCGGAATCTTCACCTCGCCCATCATGCGCCGCGTGACCCAGGTGTAGGCCGCGCGCGGCACGGCGGTGTAGATGGTCGGGATGCGCGCCTCGTGCCAGCCGACGCCGGTGTTGATGATCGTGGCGCCGGCCTTTTCGACTTCCTTCGCCATGGTCACGACTTCGTCCCAGGTGCTGCCGCCTTCGACCAGGTCGAGCATCGAGAGGCGGAAGATGATGATGAAAGCGGTGCCGACGCGCGCGCGCACGGCGCGGATCACTTCGAGGCCGAAGCGCATGCGGTTTTCCAGGCTGCCGCCCCAGCGGTCGTCGCGGTGGTTGGTCTGCGGCGCGAGGAATTCGTTGATCAGGTAGCCCTCCGAGCCCATGATCTCGACGCCGTCGTAGTTGGCGAACTGGCACATCGCCGCGCACTGGGCGTAGTCGGCGATGGTCTTCTCGATCTCTTCCTCGGTCAGGGCGTGCGGCGTCGAGGGATTGATCGGCGCCTTGAGCGCCGAGGGTGCCACCGGGCGCTTGGTGTAGGCGTAGCGGCCGGTGTGCAGGATCTGCACGCAGATCTTGCCGCCGTTGGCATGGACCGCCGCGGTGATGACGAGGTGCTTGAGGGCTTCGGTTTCGTTGTCGAGGATGGAGGCGCCCTGCATCACGATGCTGTCCTGATTCGGGGCGAAACCGCCGGTGACGATGAGGCCGACGCCGCCCTTGGCGCGCGCGGCATAGAAGGCCGCCAGGCGGTCGTGGCTGTTGCCGATGTCTTCCAGGCCGGTGTGCATCGAGCCCATCAGGACGCGGTTCTTCAGCGTTGTGAAGCCGAGGTCCAGCGGGGCCAGCAGGTGCGGGTAGGCGTTGCTCATGGTGTCTCCTTGGTTGGTCTGCCGCCGGGCCGCCCCAAGGCAGACCCGGCAAAAGCCCGCGAGCGCAGCGAGCCGTGGTCACCCCTTCTTCTGGAGAAGGGGCTGGGGGATAAGTCGTTCGTTGGTCTGCCGCCGGGCCGCCCCAAGGCAGACCCGTCAAAAGCCCGCGAGCGCAGCGAGCCGTGGTCACCCCTTCTCCTGGAGAAGGGGCTGGGGGATAAGTCGTTCGTTGGTCTGCCGCCGGGCC
>JAMPYF010000017.1 GCA_023700805.1 Sulfuritalea sp. | reverse complement strand
GCCCTCGCGGACTTGCCCTTGCCTTCGGCTAGTGGTTATCATGTCTTCATCATGAATTCATGTCGGTACTCCCACAGGGGACTTCCACCCCATTACATCGCGCCCATGCTGGGCGCACACCCTGCGGTCGACCCCGTTCGCTTCGCTCACTGGACGCTGCGCGATGAAGCCGCGCAGCGCCGGTCACCTTGAACGTTAACCCTCACATGATGACGCGCCCCGAACCAACGATTCCGTCTCACCAATCTGAGGCAATTGGCACTTATGTTCGGGAAAAAATTCAGATCGAAAAATCTGAGCAAGCGCTTGAACAGCGAAGACAAAGAACAGAGGAGGTCTTCGCGAAAGCCTTTGCGGACTTAGAACGAGATAAAGTCTCTTGGGAACGGTGGGGCCCTTGGGTATGTCGTGTCTTGTTTTTCGCAAATTTGATATCGTCGCTTGGACTAACGGGAACGCTCATAATTGGGCTACTGAGCGGTGAAACAAATTCAATTAGTCGCTTCCGCAGTGTAGCTGTCACACTTGGGTCCAACCCGTTCGACTACTGGTTCTCGCTAGGGTCTTACTCAGCGTTCGCTACCTTCTTTTGGTATGCAACGGTTATTACATGGCGGGGTGCCCGGTGGCGCAATGAGCGGTCGGGAACATAGGTAACACATTCGTCCGGGGACATGGGTTACACATCTTTTCTCCTAAACCCGCATTCCCTGATCGCTAAACGGACCATAGGAGTCTGAGACATTCGATCTCCTGAGCGTGAACCCTGGAGAGGGCAGGAACAGACGCCTGCGACAAACCAGACTCGTGACCCGTGCGAACCCGACACCACGCTCTGGATTTTTTGGAACCCGGAAAACAACGACGCGACATGACGCGGAATGCCTCTGGCCCGACCATTGGTTCCGCGAAAAGCCGCGCTGCGCCGGTCACCTTGAATACTGGGCCTCCTGAAGCGCTCGCATAGTCGCTTGACAAACGTACGTTATCGCGTACCCTTCAGGCTTCTTCGAAGGAACACGAAATGAACACACTTACCGCCAGCGAAGCTCGCGCCAATCTGTACCGGCTGATTGACCAAACAGTGGAGTCGCACGAACCGATCATCATTTCCGGCAAACGCAACAGCGCCGTTCTGCTTTCCGCAGAAGATTGGAGCGCAATTCAGGAAACCCTGTACCTGCTGGCCGTGCCTGGCATGCGCGAGTCCATCAAGGCCGGTATGGCTGAGCCCCTCGCCAAAAGTTCGAAGGTGCTTAAGTGGTGAGTTGGGAATTTGTTTACGCCAAGCAAGCAATGAAGGACGCAAAGAAGCTTGCTGCAAGCGGTCTTAAACCAAAGGCGCAGGAACTACTCGCGGTTCTTGCCGACGATCCATTCCGAAACCCGCCACCCTTCGAAAAGTTGGTCGGTGATCTTGCTGGCGCATACTCCCGCCGCATAAATATTCAGCACCGCATTGTGTACGAAGTCTTTACCAAGGAGAAAACGGTTCGCGTCCTGCGTATGTGGACTCACTATGAGTAAACAGTGAAGTAGTCTCGACATTGAAGGTCAACAAGGCCAGGGTCCCTCATTCCATTGGAGTAGCAAATGAAGGAAAGCTTGAAGCCCGGTATCAGGTACGAGCACAAGTTCGTCGTCCCACCGTCGAAAACCGTCCCGGCGCTTTATCCGGAGTCGGAGGAATTCCTCGCGATGCCGGAAGTCTTTGCCACGGGTTTCCTGGTCGGTTTCCTCGAATGGGCCTGCATCAAGGCGATCAACCCCCATCTCGACTGGCCGCAGGAGCAGACGCTCGGCACGCATATCGATGTGAGTCACGAGGCGGCCACGCCGCCGGGCCTGGTGGTCACGGCGACGGTGGAGTTGATCGCGGTCGAAGGCAGGCGGCTGATTTTTTCGGTCGAAGCCCACGACGGCATAGACCTGATATCCCGCGGCCGGCATGAGCGCTTCGTCATCGACAAGAAGAAATTCGATACCCGGCTGGGCGCGAAAGCAGGCGGCGCGTGAGCCGGCCTCGGAGTGCTTTCGTAATACGCGCCGGTGATTGCATCAATGCTTGCCCGGCGCCGTATCGCCAGCGCCATCTTTCTTCGCCCAACCCGTCAAATCAGCACTTGCAAGCGCGCCTTGAGAACGCTGGAGATCGGCATCAACTCGTCTCCAGGCATCATCCTCGACGAACGCTCCCGGGGCATCCGCAACAGGAAGGCGCACCTTACAATGCAGCCGTCGCTGCCCGCGCAGTGCGACGCTCGAACCAGCCGATCGACGGAGAAAGGACTGCTCGACCATGACTCCCACACTTGCCGCCCTCACGGGTTTCGTCGCCTGGTCCCTGGCGCTGCTGCTGATGATGGAAGCCATCCGCTCCTGGCTGGTGGTCACCGGGGCAGTGCCGGCCAACGGCTTTTGTCCCGACAACTCGAATCTTTCGCCGTTCATGCAGCGCCTGGCGCGGGCGCATGCCAACTGCCTCGAAGGCCTGCCGATTTTCGGCGGCCTGATGCTGGTCGCGGTGGCCGCCGGGCAGTCGGCCCTGACCGATCCGCTGGCCCACGTCCTGCTGGCGGCGCGCATCCTGCAGTCGCTGATCCACCTGGCATCGACCTCCGCCACCGCGGTGACGCTGCGTTTCACCGCGTTCGCGGTGCAGATGGGGATAGGCGCGTGGTGGGCCGTGCTGCTGCTGGCGCTGGCCGCAAAATAGCGGCAGGCCACGGTTTTCGCCGTACCGAACCCTGCCTGCCGGGGATTCCGCTTCGCGGGCCGGCAAGCGCCGACTTCCGCAGCCCTCAGGCCGTGAGACTCTCCACCGCCGCCCTGCCCGCCGCGTAGCGCGCCGCATCCTGCTGCCATCCTGCCGGCGGCGAGAGCCGCGCCAGCCGCGCCGCGCGTTGTGGATCGGCGGCGGGCTGCCAGTTCTGCAGTACCGTGGCGACGGCATCGGGCGAGTTGCAGATCAGCAGCACGTCGCAGCCGGCGTTCCAGGCCGCGTCGGCGCGCTGCACCATGTCGCCGGCGAAGGCGGCGCCTTCCATCGACAGGTCGTCGCTGAAGATCACGCCGTCGAAGCCGAATTCCTTGCGCAGTTTTTCCAGCCAGACCGGCGAGAAACCGGCGGGCCTGCTATCGACCTGCGGGTAGATCACGTGCGCCGGCATCACGGCGTCGAGCTTCAGGCGGCGATAGGGCGTGAGGTCGGGTTCCATCTCGGCCAGGCTGCGCTCATCGACCGGAATCGCCAGGTGCGAGTCGGCCGCGACCCAGCCGTGACCGGGGAAATGCTTGCCGCAGCAGCCCATGCCGGCGGCACGCAGGCCTTCGATCAGGGCGCCGGCGAGTTCGGCGACCGCAAGCGGATCGCGGTGGAAGGCGCGGTCGCCGATGACGCCGCTGGGGCCCCAGTCGAGATCGAGCACCGGGGTGAAGGAAAAATCGACGCCGCAGGCGCGCAGTTCGGCGGCCAGCAGGTAGCCGAGATCGGCGGCCGCCCGGCGCGCGGCGGCGGGATCGGTGTCCCACAGTTCGCCCAGGCGGCGCATCGGCGGCACATGGGTGAAGCCTGCGCGGCAGCGCTGCACGCGCCCGCCTTCGTGGTCGATGGCGATCGGCAGCGCCGGGCTGCGCAGGGCGTGGATCGCGGCGCACAGCGCGGTGAGCTGCTGCGGGTCGCGGTAGTTGCGGGCGAACAGGATCACGCCGCCGACCAGCGGATGAGTGAGGCGCTGGCGGTCGAGGGCGGACAGTTCGAGGCCGGCGATGTCGATCATCAGCGGTCCGAGAGGCAGGCTGTTCATGGCTTCTCCAATATGACGAAGGCGACGGCGTAGTCCTGCTCGTCGCTGATGGACAGGTGGGCGGTCAAGCCGCGTGCGGCGAAATGGGCAGCGAGTTTGGGCGAATAGCTGAAGCACGGCTTGCCGAGTTCGTCGTGGCCGACGGCGATCTCGGGCAGCAACAGCGGGGCGCGCACGCCGGTGCCGAGCGCCTTGCCCAGCGCCTCCTTGGCGGCGAAGCGCTTGGCCAGGAAGCGCGCGGGATCGAGGCTGGCGCGGCAGTCCGCGCGTTCTTCGGGCGCCAGCATCTTTTCCAGGCCGCGCTCGCCGTGACGCTGCCAGTAATCGGCCATGCGCGCGACGGCGACGATGTCGGTGCCTATGCCGTGGATCATGCCGTCTCCGCCGGGCCGCCCCAAGGAGACGGCAAGCCAAATACACGGAGCGGGCGCAGCCCGAGAACCGCAGTCACCCCCGGCCTTGGGGCGGGGGTTGGGGGGTGGGCCGTCACAGGCACTGGGCTTCGCGCAGCAGGCGCTTCATTTCGGCGACGGCTTCGCGCATGCCGACGAAGAGCGCGCGGCTGACGATGGCGTGGCCGATGTGCAGTTCGCGGATACCGGGCAGCGCCGCCACCGGCTGCACGTTGAAGTAGTTCAGCGCATGGCCGGCATTGAAGCGCATGCCGGCAGCGCGGATCGCCGCGCCGGCGCTGCGTATCTTGTTGAGTTCGGCGACCACGGCCGGGCTCTCCCTGTCGCGGCCCTGATTGAAGAAGGCATGGGCGTAGGGGCCGGTGTGGATTTCGCAGACGCGCACGCCGATGCGGGCGGCGGCTTCGACCTGCGGCAGTTCGGCGTCGATGAAGACGCTGGTGACGATGCCGGCGTCACGCAGGCGCGCCACGACTTCGCGCAGGCGGGCTTCCTGGCCGGCCACGTCGAGGCCGCCCTCGGTGGTGATCTCGTGCCGGCCTTCGGGCACCAGCATGGCCATTTCGGGCCTGACCTGGCAGGCGATGCCGACCATCTCGTCGGTGGCGGCCATTTCCAGGTTGAGCTTGATATGGGTCAGCTCGCGCAGGCGCCGCACGTCGTGGTCCTGGATGTGGCGGCGATCCTCGCGCAGGTGCACGGTGATGCCGTCGGCGCCGCCGAGGTGAGCTTCGACCGCCGCCCAGACCGGATCGGGCTCGTGGGTTTTTCTCGCCTCGCGCACGGTTGCCACGTGGTCAATATTTACGCCGAGTTCAATCATGGTTCCTCCGCCGGGCCGCCCCAAGGAGGAACAGCCAACACATGGAGCGGGCTCAGCCCGCGAACAGCCGTCACCCCTTTTCGCGGAAAAGGGGCTGGGGGAAAAGTGGTCATAGTTCCTGCAATTCGATGAAAACCCGCCGCGATTGCAGCGGCTTGCCGCCCAGGTGGTGCGCGATCAAAGTCCGCATCAGTTGCCGGCTTTCGAGCCGCGTGCGCGGATCGGCGTAGTCGTCGGCCGCCATGTCGAGCAGGGTCTTGCCGCGCAGGCGCGGCGCCGCGCCCGGCACCGTGTCGCCAGCACCAACTCTTGCCACCGGCCCGCGTTCGATGAGGAAGGCGTATTCCTGGTCCGGTGCCACCGGCAGGCCGGTATCGACGTCGACCTCCAGCGTCAGGCCGTAGCCGAGTTCCTTCAACAGCGTCTTCTCGAAGCGCCGCAGTTCCGGCGCGTCGGCGCCGCCCGCGGCAAGGGCGTAAAGGGCGGCGGCATAGGCGTCGAACAGCGCGGCGTGGGCGTCCTCGCGCGGCAGCATCTTCAGCAGCAGTTCATTCAGGTAATAGCCGAGCAGCAGGCAGCGCCCGCCCAGCAGCGGCATGCCACCCAGCCATTCGGCGCGGGCCAAAGTCTTGACCTCGCCGCCGCCGAACCAGCCCAGCTCCAGCGGCTGGAAGGACATCAGCAGGCCGCGCATGGCCGAGCGCGGGCGCCGCGCCCCGCGCGCCAGCAACGGCACGCGGCCGTGATCGCGGGTGAACACATCGACCACCAGACTGGTTTCGCTGTAGGGATGCAGGTGCAGGACATACGCCGCCTGCCCATCGACGCGCTTGCTCACGCTCAGAAGACCCTAGTGGTCAGTCTTTTCGAAAATGACGGCAAGAATCTCACCACCAAGACACCAAGGACACCAAGCGGCACAAAGAAAATCCAATGCACTCCTTGGTGGCCCTTGGTGATCTTGGTGCCTTGGTGGTGAAAGATTTTCATTTGAAGACTTACTAGTCGTATCCGAGTGATTTCAGCGCGCGCTCGTCGTCGGCCCAGCCGCCCTTGACCTTGACCCAGGTCTCCAGCCAGACCTTGCCGCCGAACAGGGTTTCCATTTCCTTGCGCGCGTCGGTCGAGATGCGCTTCATGCGCTCGCCGCCCTTGCCTATGACGATGGCGCGGTGCCCTGCGCGATCGACGATCACGGCGGCGTGAATCCGGCGCAGCTCGCCTTCCTGCTCGAACTTCTCGATCTCCACGGCGATGCCGTAGGGCAGTTCCTCGCCCAGGTTGCGGAACAGCTTCTCGCGCAGGATCTCGGAGGCCATGAAGCGTTCGGAGCGGTCGGTGATGTCGTCGGCGTCGAACACCGGCGGCCCTTCCGGCAGGTAGCGCGCCACGCTGCGCAGCAGTTCGTCGGTGCCGATGCCCTTCTCGGCCGACAGCGGCACCAGTTCGGCGAATTCATGCAATGCGGATACCTTGGCGATGAAGGGCAGCAGTTCCTTCTTGTCGGCCAGGCGGTCGATCTTGTTGATCACCAGCACGACCGGCGTGCCGGCAGGCAGCATGCGCAGGATCTCGGCTTCGCCGTTGCCCCAGTTGCCGGCCTCGACCACCAGCAGGATCACGTCGACGTCGGCGAAAGTCGAGGTCACGCTGCGGTTCATCAGGCGGTTCAGCGCGTTCTTGTGGGTCATCTGGAAGCCCGGCGTATCGACGAAGATGAACTGGGCATCGTCGGTGGTCAGCACGCCATGTATGCGATGGCGCGTGGTCTGCGCCTTCTTCGAGGTGATGCTGACCTTGGCGCCGACCAGGCGATTGGTCAGGGTCGATTTGCCGACGTTGGGCCGGCCGATGACGGCCAGGTAGCCGGTGCGGAACGCTGTGTTCATGGTTTGATCTCGGCTATGGCGCGCTGTGCGGCCTGCTGTTCGGCAATGCGCCGGCTGGCGCCGGTGCCCGTGCTGCGGATGCCCAGATCGGCCACCACGCATTCGATCTCGAACTGCTGGGCATGCGCCTCGCCGCTGGTCGCCAGCAGCGTGTAGCGCGGCAGCGGCAGATGCCGACCCTGCAGGAGTTCCTGCAAGGCGGTTTTCGGATCCTTGCCGCTGTCATTGGGATCGATGCGCGCCATGGCCGGCTCGTACAGACGCTCGATGACGCGGCGCACCGCGTCGAAGCCGGCATCGACGTAGATCGCGCCGAACAGTGCTTCCAGCGCATCGGCGAGAATCGAGGGACGCCTGGCGCCGCCGCTCTTCAGCTCGCCCTCGCCCAGCTGCAGCAGCTCGCCGAGACCCAGACCCCGCGCGATCTCGGCCAGGGTTTCCTGCCGCACCAGGCTGGCGCGCAGACGCGAAAGTTCGCCTTCCTTGAGCGCGGCAAAACGCTGGTAGAGGGCGCCCGCGATGACGCAGTTGAGCAGGGAGTCGCCGAGGAACTCGAGGCGCTCGTTATGCGAAGAACCGAAACTGCGATGGGTCAGCGCCTGGCGCAGCAACTCCGGCCGGCCAAAGCCGTGACCCAGGGCCGCCTCCAGGCGCTGTGGCTTCATTACTTGGCGCTGCTGCCCTCGAAATCGAAGACCAGGCTGGCATTGCCGAAGAGGGGAACCTTTTTCGAATAGGCGAAGGTGATCACCAGCTCGCCGCCTTCCTTCGTGATATCGAGATCCTCCGGCGGAATGCTCTTGACATCGTCCATGTCGGCGCGCCTGCCGTAGGCCGCCCGAACCTGCGCCACGGTGGCATCCTTGAGGCTGCCGTCGGTCGCGGTGCCCTTGATCGCCTTGAGCGCGTTGCCATATTCGATCCAGGGCGGCAAGGCTTTCATCGCCAACAGGGCGACCATGCCCAAAGCCACGCCGATGAGCACCATACCGTTCAGACTGAGACCTCGCTGAAATTTCATGTTTGCCCCTAGTTAAACGAGCCGACCCGCTTCAGATCGGAAAAATTGAACCAGATGAAGAACGCCTTGCCGACCAGGTTTTCGTCGGGGACGAAGCCCCAGAATCGGCTGTCCTGCGAATTGTCGCGGTTGTCGCCCATCATGAAATAGTGCCCGGGCGGAACCACGCAACTCACGCCCTCACTATTGTAGTGACATTTGTCGGCGTACGGAAAGCGCACGCTTTGCTGAATGAAGGACGGCGCGTCGGCCTCGACCAGGATTTGATGGTCGACGCTGCCCAGGGTTTCGACGAAGCGCGGGGTGTAGAACAGGCGGTCGCGATCGAGGTAATCGTCGGTCTTCTTCTGCGCTATTTCCTTGCCGTTGATGCTCAGCTTCTTGTTGCGGTAGACCACCTTGTCGCCCGGCAAGCCGACCACGCGCTTGATGTAGTCGAGCGAAGGATCCGGCGGGTAGCGAAACACCACCACGTCGCCGCGCTGCGGCGAATTGAGCGCAACGACCTTCTTGTTGATCACCGGCAGGCGCACGCCATAGGTGTATTTGTTGACCAGGATGAAATCGCCCACCAGCAGGGTCGGAATCATCGATCCCGAGGGTATCTTGAAGGGCTCCACGAGGAAGGAGCGGAGCAGGAAAACCGCGAGGATGACGGGGAAGAAACTGCCGCCGTATTCGACCCACCACGGATCCTTGGCGTCCGGCGGGCGCTTCTTCCTGGCCCAGAATTGATCGAAGGCCCAGATGATGCCGGTGGCAACCACGAGTATGAAAAGTATCAGTGCAAAGTTCATTTGTCACCCACACGCAACACCGCGAGGAAAGCTTCCTGCGGAATTTCGACGCTGCCGACCTGCTTCATGCGCTTCTTGCCGGCCTTCTGCTTTTCCAGCAGCTTCTTCTTGCGCGTGATGTCGCCGCCGTAGCACTTCGCAAGCACGTCCTTGCGCATGGCCTTGACGTTCTCGCGGGCCACGATGGTCGAGCCGATCGCGGCCTGGATGGCGACGTCGTACATCTGGCGCGGAATCAGTTCGCGCATCTTGGCCGCCAGCTCGCGGCCGCGGTAGGGCGCGTTGGCCCGATGCACGATCAGCGACAGGGCGTCCACCTTTTCGCCGTTGATCAGCACGTCGAGCTTGCACACGTCGGCGGCCCGGTACTCCTTGAATTCGTAATCGAGCGAGGCATAGCCGCGCGACACGGATTTCAGCTTGTCGAAGAAATCCATCACCACTTCGGCCATCGGCATGTCGTAGGTCAATTGCACCTGGCGGCCGTGATAGGCCATATTCACCTGCGAGCCGCGCTTGCTCTCGCACAGCGTGATCACCGCGCCGAGATATTCCTGCGGCACGAAAATCTTGGTGGTGATGATCGGCTCGCGGATTTCCTCCATCTTCTGCACATCCGGCAGCTTGGCCGGGTTTTCCACCTGGAGGGTGCTGCCGTCGCGCATCAGCACTTCGTACACCACGGTCGGCGCGGTCGTGATCAGGTCCTGGTCGAACTCGCGCTCCAGTCGTTCCTGCACGATTTCCATGTGCAGCAGGCCAAGGAAACCGCAGCGAAAGCCGAAGCCGAGCGCCTGCGACACTTCCGGCTCGTAGTGCAGCGAGGCGTCGTTGAGCTTGAGCTTCTCCAGCGAGTCGCGCAGGCTGTCGTACTGGTTGGATTCGATCGGATACAACCCGGCGAAGACCTGCGACTTGATTTCCTTGAAACCGGGCAGCGCCTCCGCGGCGCGCCGATCGGCGATGGTGACGGTGTCGCCCACCTTGGCGGCATCGAGTTCCTTGATGCCGGAGATGATGAAGCCGACCTCGCCGGCGCGCAATTCGGGGCGGGTCACCGACTTCGGCGTGAATACGCCGACCTGTTCGCACAAATGCTGCGAGCCTTCCGCCATCAGCAGTATCTTGTCCTTGGCACGCAGGGTGCCGTCCACCACACGCACCAGCATCACCACGCCGACATAGTTGTCGAACCAGGAGTCGATGATCAGGGCCTTCAACGGCGCCGCGGGGTCGCCCTTGGGCGGCGGGATGCGGGCGATGACGGCCTCCAGCACGTCATCGACGCCAAGCCCGGTCTTGGCCGAACAGAGAATCGCGTCGGTCGCGTCGATGCCGATCACGTCCTCGATTTCCTGCCGCGCATTGTCGGGGTCGGCGGCGGGCAGGTCGATCTTGTTCAGCACCGGCACCACGTCGACGCCGAGTTCGATCGCCGTGTAGCAGTTCGCCACGGTCTGCGCCTCGACGCCCTGCGAGGCGTCGACCACCAGCAGCGCGCCCTCGCAGGCGGACAGCGAGCGGCTCACTTCGTAGGAAAAGTCCACATGGCCCGGCGTGTCGATCAGGTTCAGGTTGTAGGTCTTGCCATCGCGTGCCGTGTAGCTGAGGGCCGCGGTCTGCGCCTTGATGGTGATGCCGCGCTCGCGCTCGATATCCATCGAGTCGAGCACCTGCGCTTCCATCTCGCGGTCGGACAGGCCGCCGCAGCGATGGATGATGCGGTCGGCCAGGGTGGATTTACCGTGATCGATATGCGCAATGATGGAGAAGTTTCGGATGTGATCCATGGGGCCAACAAAAAAAGGCGCTCATTCAAGATCTTGAGCACCTTGGAGACGAGAAAAGCAAGGGTGGAATTTTAACGGAAAACGAAGTTTCAGTGCAGGCTAATGCCAGGTTTATCGGCGTTAAGCGCAGCGGCCGAAACTAGACTTTGTTTAGATACTCACGCACTTTCGCGGAGTCCAGGAAGTAGTGGCAGAGTTCGCCTCCCTCGCCGTCGACGAGCACCGGCACCAGTTCGTCGTATTTCGCCTCCAGTGCCGGATCGGCATCGACGTCGACCACCTCGATATCGAAAAACGGTACGTCCGGCTCGCTGCGCAGGATTTCCAGCGCAGCGAGCATGTCGTGGCACAGATGGCAGTAGTCGCGGCTGAACAGCCGCAACAGCGGCGGCTTATTTATCGGAGGGACCTTTGAGGGTGATGAAGGTCTGCGAGTCGCCACGCCGCACCAGCAGGGTCATGGTGCCCCCCTTCTCGACACCTTGCAGCATGTCATTGAACTGCGCCAGCGACTTGATGTCGGTCTGGCTGCCCTTGACGATCGCCGAGAGGATGACGTCGCCGGAGCGAAGTTCGGAACGGGCCCCGCCGTTCTTCACGTCCTCGACGATCAAGCCGTGCTGGATGCCCAGCGCCCGCTTCTGTTCCGCGGTCGGCACGGCCAGCACCAGCCCGAGCCGGTTGGCCGCCTGGGGCTCGACCGGCTTGCCGCTGCGGCCGGCAAGGCGCGTCTTGTCGTCCTCGTCCGCCAGTTCGCCGACCGTGACACCGAGGTCGCGGGTGGCGCCCTTGCGCCAGACCTGGACCACCGACTTGCTGCCGGGGCGGGTGGATCCCACCATGCGCGGCAGGTCGGCAGACTCGCTCACCACCCTGCCGTCGAACTTGAGGATGATGTCGCCGACCTCGATGCCGGCCTTGTCAGCCGCCGAGCCCTTTTCAACAGAGGCGACCAGCGCGCCCTGCGGCTTGCCGAGATTGAAGGACTCCGCCAGTTCCTTGCTCACTTCCTGGATGCCGATGCCGAGGCGGCCGCGGCTGACCTTGCCCTTGGCCTTCAGTTGATTCTGGATGTCGATCGCCAGATCGATCGGGATCGCGAAGGAAAGGCCCATCGATCCGCCGGAGCGGGAATAGATCTGCGAATTGATGCCGATCACCTCGCCCTTCAGGTTGAACAGCGGTCCGCCCGAGTTGCCCGGATTGATCGCCACGTCGGTCTGGATGAAGGGCACGTAGTTCTCGTGCGCCAGCGAGCGCCCCTTGGCGCTGACGATGCCGGCGGTGACGGTGTTCTCGAAGCCGAAGGGCGAGCCGATCGCCACCACCCATTCGCCGACCTTGAGCTTGACCGAGTCACCCAGCTTGGCCACCGGCAGATTGCTGGCTTCGATCTTGATCAGCGCGACGTCGGTGCGCTTGTCCGCACCCAGCACCTTGGCCTTGAACTCGCGCTTGTCGGTGAGCTTGACCAGCACTTCGTCAGCGCCGTCGACCACATGCGCATTGGTCAGGATGTGGCCGTCGGCGCTGACGATGAAGCCGGAACCCAGCGAGCGATTCTTGAACTCCTGCGGTACGCCGGGATGATTCGGGATCTGCCCCGGGAAGAAGCGGCGCAGCAGTTCCTGCGTGGCGTCGTCGCCATCGAAGGGAAACTGCGGACCGCCGCGGCGCCCCTTGATAACCTGGGTGGTACTTATATTGACTACCGTGGCGCCCTGCTTTTCGACCAGTTCGGTGAAGTCGGGCAGATCGCGGGCGTATGCCTGCAAGGGCAGCGCAGCACAACACGCGAGTGCGAGAGAGACGACAAATTTCTTCATGATTGCTCCTTGAATCGGACTTCCCTGGTCTGAACCTGCAAGGAATACAGACTACCCTCGCGCCGTGCACGCATTTCATTACGGCGCAACAAGACAAGACCGCCGCCGAGGCCCGCCAGCGTTCCCATCATGGCCCCCGCATCGCCGGCCAGCGACTGTCCGCCGGCTGCTCCGGCAATCGCCAGCAGCAGGGGCAGCACATAGGACATCAGCGACGCGCGCCACAGGGTGCCTTCGGCTACGGTCAACTGCACGCGGTCGCCCACGCGCGCCCCGATCGAATTGAACACCTGATAGCGACGCGGTGCGGCGCTCAACCCGAGCAAACCCGTCTCGCAAGCGTCTGCAGTCTTGCAGTTACCACAGCTTGGGGCGCGCCCGGGCACTTCAACCCAGGCCTCGTCGCCGGACACGGCCACGACCACCGCTTCGCACTGGTTCATTTGCGTCTCCGTTCGACGCCGTCGCCCAGGCGTCTGACGGCCAGCGCCGGTACCTCGCCCATGACCACCACCCGATGATCGCCCAGTTGGCGCCGGTACACATTGACCGGGCCCAGCGTGGCCACCGTCTCGGCATCGCCGGTCGAACCGCCGGGCTCGATGAATACCGAGATCGACGCCAAGCCATCGGAGAACACCACGTGCAGGCTTTCGGGATGCTCGGGAGCGGTCTGCCGCTTCATCGACACCACCTTGCGGAAGCCCGGCAGCAGGGTGCGAAACATCCAGTCCATGTCGTCCGCTTTGAGCTCCGTCGTCCGTACCTGCTGCACCCGCACCTGTTCGGTATTGAAACGCGCTTGCAGCGCCCCATGTTCGAGCGGGCCGCCAATCTTGACCTGGGTGAACACGAAGGACTCCAGCGTCTCGCCGCGCGCGTCGACCAGGTTGGCCTTCAGCAACAAACCGCTGACCGCATCCATCCAGAACTCATGGCCATAACGCAAGTCGTCGCGCGGCTGCAGCAATACCGCGCGGCTCTTCAGCCCCGCGACACGCCCCTCTCCGCCGCTGCGAATGGCGTAGTGTTCCGGCAGGCTGCCCAGCCCGGCCGGCAGCAGGGCAGGGAATCCGCGCCCGATGGAGCGATTCTCGATGATGACCAGCTTCTCGTCCGGAAAAAAACATTTGACTTCGCCGCCGACGCGGATCACCTCGCGCGGGCTGCCGTCGAGAGCCTCGATGCGCTCGAATTCGATGCCATCCCGCAGCGAATGCGCTATGCGCGAGGTGTCGACCTTGCCGCCGCTGCGATAGACGAAAGTGCCGCTGTAGGTCAGCTCCCGGGAGCCTTGCGCGATGCGCTGCAACAAGGCCAGCCCGTCGTCGGCGAGGGCCGGAACGGGAAGCAGCAGAATGGCGAAGAGGAGCAGTTGCGAGGTGCGGACAAACGTCATCAGCGACCCTCGCCCGATACGGCAACGGTGCGGATATTGCGCGCACCACCAACCATGGCGCCGGCCGGTGCATAGGCCTGGTGTGCCACCAGATACTCCTGCAGCCGCGGCGTCGCCTGCGCCACTACTGCCGCCTTGGCGCCGGCCAGGTTGCCGGTGCCGACGGGCGCAGCCTCGCCACCGGGCGACAGCGCCAGCCAGGCCACCACCGCAACGCCGGCGGCGGACGCCGCCAGCGCCAGGACCGGCCGCTGCCAATCGGCGCTATTTCGCCGTGCAGGCGCCATCACCGTAGGCTCGAGTTCAAGCGCCGACATGACGCGTGTCGTGACATCGACGTCGAGTTCCCGTTCACCCCGCAAGGCCGCGCCGATCAATTGGCAATCGCACCATTGGCTGCGCAGCTCCTCGCTGTGGCGCATCGCCCGCAGCGTTTCGGGAATCTCCTGGACTTCGAGCTCGCCATCCATCAGGGCAGAAATTCGTGTCTTCATGTTCTCACCATCGTTTATCCGGGGCCGCATCGAGCAGGGGCCTCAATTTCGCCGAAATCGCGTCGCGTGCACGGAAGATCCGCGAACGCACGGTTCCAATCGGGCAGTCCATCACCTTGGCTATTTCCTCGTACGACAATCCATCTATTTCGCGCAAGACGATCGCCGTGCGCAAGTCCTCCGGCAGCGCTTCCATCGCCGCATTTACCGTCTGGCCGATCTGCTTGGTCATCAACAGGCGCTCGGGAGTGTCGCTGTCGCGCAGCAGGTCGGCTTCGTCATAACCTTCCGCCTCCTCGCTATCCACTCCGGTCGTCGCCGAAGCGCGCCGGCCATGGGTGATCAGCCAGTTCTTTGCGGTATTGACACCAATCCGGTATAGCCAGGTATAAAAAGCGCTGTCGTTGCGAAACCCCGGCAAGGCCCTGTAAGCTCGAATGAAACTGTCCTGAACAATATCCTCCACCTCGGCCGAATCACGCACCATGCGCGAAATCAGACGCGCAAGCTTGCGCTGGTACTTGGCGACCAGCAGGCCGAAAGCCTGTTTGTCGCCCGCCTGCACACGCTCGACCAATATCCGGTCTGCTTCGCGATCTCCCATGGGCTTTGCCGTTTATTCTCGCCAGATAAATTGCGCGGCTTCACTTTGGCCGCAAGCGAGTATAACAAGCCACTCAGCCCACATTCGTCACCGTTTCGGCTGCTGCAACTCAGCCGTTGCCGACAATGACCGGGGCCTGTGCAAATAGTTCCACACTACGAGCAGTGATATAGTCCCGCCCCATGAATCCAGCCGCCATTCAGCATTTCGACGTCCTCATCATCGGCAGCGGGCTGGCCGGACAGTCGCTGGCCCTGCGGCTCGCAGACAGCCGCAGGGTCGCCCTGGTCACCAAAAAGATGCTGGCGGACTCGGCCTCGGCCTGGGCGCAAGGCGGTATAGCGGCAGTCCTCGACCCCGCCGATACGATCGACGCCCACGTCAGCGATACCTTCACGGCCGGCGCCGGCCTCTGCGATCCGACGGCCACCCGCTTTGTGGTCGAGCATGGTCGCGAGGCCATCGACTGGCTGATCGCACGGGGCGTTCCCTTCACGCCCGACGATTCCTCGCTGGGCTTTCACCTGACGCGCGAAGGCGGCCACGGCCAGCGCCGCATCATCCATGCCGCCGATGCAACCGGCACCGCCGTGCAGGAGACCTTGACCGAGCAGGTGAGGAAGCACCCCAATATCACCGTCATGGAACGGCACATTGCGGTCGACCTGATCACCGCGGCCAAACTCGGCCTGCCGCGCAATCGCTGCCTCGGCGCCTATGTGTTGGATATCGCCCGCGACCGGGTGCTGACCCTGGGCGCCAGCCACACGGCGCTGGCCACGGGCGGCGCCGGCAAGGTCTATCTCTACACCACGAATCCCGACACCGCCACCGGCGACGGCGTGGCCATGGCCTGGCGTGCCGGCTGCCGGGTGGCGAACATGGAGTTCATCCAGTTCCATCCGACCTGCCTGTATCACCCGCACGCCAAGTCCTTCCTGATTTCGGAAGCCCTGCGCGGCGAGGGCGGCCTGTTGCGCCTGCCCGACGGCACGCGCTTCATGCCCGACCACGACAGCCGCGCCGAACTCGCGTCGCGCGACATCGTCGCCCGCGCGATCGACTTCGAAATGAAGCGCCATGGCCTCGACTGCGTGTTTCTCGACATGACGCACAAGTCGGCAGAGTTCCTCAAGGACCACTTCCCGACCATCCTCGCGCGCTGCCTGCAACTGGGAATCGATATCACTCGCGAACCCATTCCGGTGGTGCCGGCTGCCCATTACACCTGCGGCGGTGTGGTCACCGATCTTGCCGCCCGCACCGATCTGAACGGGCTCTATGCGATCGGCGAAGCGACCTTCACCGGCCTGCACGGCGCCAATCGGCTGGCCTCCAATTCGCTGCTCGAATGCGTGGTGTTTTCCGCCGCGGCGGCACAGGACATACTCGCCGCACCGGTGGAGCCGCTGCCTCATCTGCCTCAATGGGACGAGAGCCGGGTACGCGACGCCGACGAGGAAATCGTCATCTCCCACAACTGGGCGGAACTGCGCCGCTTCATGTGGGACTACGTCGGCATTGTGCGCACCAACAAGCGGCTGGAACGCGCCCTGCACCGCATCCATCTGCTGGAAAAGGAAATCGACGAGTACTACGTGAACTACCGGGTGGGCAACGACCTCATCGAGTTGCGCAACCTGGTGCTCACGGCGCACCTGATCGTCAAAAGCGCGCTGCGCCGTCACGAAAGCCGCGGACTCCACTTCAGCCGCGACTACCCGGAAACCCTGCCGCGCGCACTGGACACGGTGCTGCACCCGCGCTAGATCAAAACAGGCAGCAGCTCAGGCGGTTTTCGCCGGGGTCGAACGCCAGCGCAGCCAGAGCCGCAACTGGCGAAAATCTTCCTCGCTCAGGCTGTCGCCGGGCAGCGTCAGCGAGTGCAGGCGGCCGTGCTGCCGATACAGCAGCACGATCAGGAAGGGCAGCACCAGTGTATGCGGATGCACCATGGCCTCGCTCGCCGTGCCGTCAGCGGCAACTGTCTGCAGGCATCCGTCGCCACCGAGTACCAGAACCGCGACCGGCAACAGCCGGCGCAGGCGTGCCAGGGACGCGCCGACCAACAGCAGGAGCAGCGCCGCCAGCCACGAAGGAACATGGCTGGCCAGCACCGCGGCGGCGGCGGCAAGATGGGCCAGCGACTGGATCAGCAGCAGCCGGCGCGACGACTTTATGGAAACAGAACGGGCGGCGACCGGCTTCATCGCCCTGCCGACCTAAATGCGGCGGAAGATCAAGGAGCCGTTGGTGCCGCCGAAACCGAAGTTGTTCTTCAACGCCACGTCGATCTTCATCGATCTTGCGGTATTGGCGCAGTAGTCCAGATCGCACTCCGGATCCTGGTTGAAGATGTTGATGGTCGGCGGCGATACCTGGTGATGCACGGCGAGCACCGTGACCACCGATTCGAGACCGCCGGCACCGCCCAGCAGGTGGCCGGTCATCGACTTGGTGGAATTCACCACCAGCTTCTTCGCCGCATCGACGCCGAAGGCCAGCTTGATGGCCTCGGTCTCGTTCTTGTCGCCGAGCGGGGTCGACGTCCCGTGGGCATTGACGTACTGCACTTCGTCGGGATTGACGCCGGCATTCTTCAGCGCGTTGACCATGCTGCGCCGCGGACCATCGGTGTCCGGTGCCGTCATGTGGTAGGCGTCGCCGCTCATGCCGAAACCGGCCAGTTCGGCGTAGATCTTCGCGCCGCGCGCCTTGGCGTGCTCGTACTCTTCGAGCACCATCACCCCTGAGCCTTCACCGAGCACGAAGCCGTCGCGATCCCGATCCCAGGGCCGGCTTGCCGTCGCCGGATCGTCGTTGCGCGTGGACAAGGCCTTGGCCGAACCGAAACCCCCGACCGCCAGCGGCGTGGTCGTCGCCTCGGCACCGCCGCAGACCATCACGTCGGCGTCGCCGTACTCGATCATGCGCGCACTGATGCCGATCGCGTGCAAACCGGTGGTACAGGCGGTCACCACCGCAATGTTCGGCCCTTTCAAACCCAGCATGATCGAGAGGTTGCCCGAGATCATGTTGATGATGGTGCCGGGAATGAAGAAAGGCGAGATCTTGCGCGGCCCGCCGCCCAGATAATCGTTGTGCGTTTCCTCGATCATCGGCAGACCGCCGATGCCCGAACCGATGTTGACGCCGATGCGATCGGCATTTTCGGCGCTGACCGCTATCCCTGAATCGCGGAAGGCCTGGATGCCGGCCGCCATGCCGTAATGGATGAAGGTATCCATCCGACGCGCTTCCTTGGCCGACAGATAGGCGGCAACATCGAAACCCTTTACCTCACCCGCAATGCGCGCCGCAAAGGCCGATGCATCAAAGCGGGTGATCGGCCCGATGCCGCTCTTGCCGGCAGTCAGGTTGCTCCAGGCTTCTGGAACGCTATTGCCAACCGGCGAGACAAGGCCAAGACCGGTGACGACCACACGGCGTCGCGACACGATGAACTCCGAGAAAAAGGATTGGAACGGGTTTGAAATTACTTCTTGATATTGGCGTTGACGTAGTCAATCGCCTGCTGCACGGTGGTGATCTTTTCCGCGTCCTCGTCAGGAATCTCGCATTCGAACTCCTCTTCCAGCGCCATGACCAGTTCGACCGTGTCGAGCGAATCGGCACCGAGATCGTCCACGAAATTGGATTCGTTCTTGATGTCGGCCTCATTGACGCCCAGTTGCTCGGCGACGATCTTCTTGACGCGTAGTTCGATGTTCTCCATCTTGAAACTCCTTCCCTATGTTGTTCGGGTGGTAAAAACCTGCTTATTTTAACAAAAACACCGGCTCCCTCGCGGCTTTGACATCCGGTCAAGCCATGTACATGCCGCCGTTGACATTCAGTGTGCTGCCCGTGATGTATCCGGCGCGCTTCGATGCCAGAAACGCCACGGTTGCGGCGATCTCGTCGGGCTGTCCGAGACGGCCCAGCGGAATCTTGCCGAGCAGGGCGTCGCGTTGCGCCTCGGGCAGCGCGCGCGTCATGTCGGTATCGATGAACCCCGGCGCCACGCAGTTCACCGTGATGTTGCGGCTGCCGAGTTCCTGTGCCAGCGCGCGGCTCATGCCGGCGACGCCGGCCTTGGCCGCGGCGTAGTTGGCCTGCCCCGGATTGCCGGCCTCGCCGACCACCGAAGTGATGTTGATGATGCGCCCGAAGCGCGCCTTCATCATGCCGCGCATGACCAGCTTGGACAGACGGAATACCGCCTTGAGATTGGTCTCGATGACCAGGTCCCATTCGTCGTCCTTCATGCGCATGGCGAGATTGTCGCGGGTGATGCCGGCGTTGTTCACCAGTATCGAAACCGCGCCGAATTTCTTCTCGATCTCACCGATCAGCGCCTCGCAGGCCGCAGCCTCGGTGACATTCGCCGCCGCGCCCCAGCCGGTGACACCGGCTGCATCCAGCGCCTTCTGGATCTCGGCTGCTCCCGCGTCGGTGGTCGCGGTGCCGATCACGGTCGCGCCCTGCGCCGCCAGTTCCAGCGCAATGGCGCGGCCCAGGCCGCGCGAAGCGCCCGTCACCAGTGCGACCTGTCCCTTCAAATCCGCCATATCAGTTTTCCTTTACGACTGTCAGCGCTGCATCCACGGCCGCCAGGTCATTCATGGCGCCGCCGTTGAGGCTGTCGGCGCAGCGCTTGACCAGCCCCGACAAGACCTTGCCCGGACCGCATTCGAATACATGGCTGACACCTGCGGCCTGCATCGCCTGTATGGTCTCGACCCAGCGCACCGGCGAGGCCGCCTGGCGCACCAGCGCATCCCTGATCGCGGCCGGGTCGGCAAGCTGTGCGACGTCGACATTGTTGATCACCGGGAACTTCGGCGCGGCGAAGCTCACATCCGCCAGACGCGATTTCAGCGCTGCCGCGGCCGGCTGCATCAGCGAGCAATGGAAGGGTGCCGATACCGGCAGCATCAGGGCGCGCTTGGCGCCTTTGGCCTTGACCAGCTCCGCCGCCCGCTCGACCGCCGCTTTGTGGCCCGCGATCACGGTCTGCTTCGGCTCGTTGAAATTCACCGCCTGCACCACCTGCCCCTGTGCCGCCTCGGCGCAGGCGTCGATCACGGCCGCGGCATCGAGGCCCATGACAGCAGCCATGGCGCCCTCGCCGGCCGGCACCGCGGCCTGCATGGCCTTGGCGCGCAGTTCGACCAGCGGCACCGCATCCTTCAACTGCAGCACCCCGGCCGCCACCAGAGCCGAATACTCGCCCAGGCTGTGTCCCGCGACCAGGACGGGCTGCGCGCCGCCCTTTTCCAGCCACAGACGATAGACGGCGATACCGGCGGTCAGCATCAGGGGCTGGGTGTTGACGGTCTGGTTCAGCGCCTCGGCCGGACCTTCGCTGACCAGTTGCCACAAGTCGCGGCCGAGCGCGGCCGATGCCTCGTCGAAAGTGGCGCGGATCACAGCCGCATCGCCATAGGCGGCCATCATGCCGAGCGATTGCGAGCCTTGACCCGGGAACACAAGTGCAAATTTCATTTCGATGCTTTCCAGTTCAGAATCTGAGCAGGGTCGCGCCCCAGGTGAAGCCGCCGCCGACGCCTTCGAGCAGCAGATGCTGGCCGCGCTGGATTCGACCGGCGCGCACAGACTCGTCGAGCGCCAGCGGAATCGATGCAGCGGAGGTATTGCCGTGATGCCCTACGGTCACGATGCAATGCTCCGGCGCGATATGGAGCCGCTTCGCGGTTGCCTGCATGATGCGCACATTGGCCTGATGCGGAATCAGCCAGTCCACCTGGGCAGCGCTCATGCCTGCGGCGTCCAGCACTTCGTTGGCAACATCGGCCAGAACCTTGACGGCAAACTTGAACACCGCCTGCCCATCCATGCGCAGGAAGGGATCGCCGGTGACCACGCCGCCGCAAAGCTGGCCCGGCACCGAAAGAATGCCGTGATGGCTGCCATCGGCATGGAAGGCGCTGGCCAGCAATCCAGGCTGGTCTGACGCTTCCAGCACCACGGCGCCGGCGCCGTCGCCGAACAGCACGCAAGTGCCACGATCCTTCCAGTCGAGGATGCGCGAAAAAACTTCGGCGCCGACCACCAGCGCGCACTTGTGCGAGCCGGAACGAATGAACTTGTCGGCGATCGTCAACCCATAGACGAAGCCGCTGCAGACAGCCTGCACGTCGAAGGCCGCGGCGCCGTTGATGTTGCCCAGCTTGCTTTGCAGCAGGGCCGCCGCGCTGGGGAACACATAGTCAGGCGTCGAGGTCGCGACGATGATCAGGTCGATGTCGGCAGCCGTGCGCCCGGCCGCCTGCAAGGCATGGCGGCTGGCTTCCAGCGCCAGGTCGCTGCTGGTAACGCCTGCCGCCGCCAGATGGCGGCGGCGAATGCCGGTGCGCTCGACGATCCAGTCGTCCGAAGAATCGAGTCCGTGCGCGGCGATCAGGGCCGCATTGCTGACGGGCTCGCCCGGCAGATAGCTGCCGGTACCGCTGATTCGCGTATATATCATCACTCGACTTTCATTGATCGCAGAGAGTCGGCGCAGGCGCACTCTGCGTACCCGGAAATCCGCTGCGCGGGGAGGCAACGGCTGCCATGCGCGCAGCGATGGCTTCCGGCAGGCGCTGCCGGGCCTCCTCGGCCGCCTTCTCCAGCGCGCAGCGGAACGCCAGTTGATCGGCCGAGCCGTGGCTCTTGACCACGATACCCTTGAGGCCGAGCAGGCTGGCTCCGTTGTAGCGGCGTGGATCGAAGCGCTGGCGGAAGGACTTCAGCACGGGCATCGCGACCAGGGCGGCCAGTTTGGTGAAGATGTTGCGCGAGAACTCTTCCTTGAGTCCGCCACCTATCATGTGCGCCAGGCCCTCGGCTGCCTTCAGGGTGACATTGCCGACAAAGCCGTCGCACACCACGACGTCGGCCGTGCCCTTGAAGATGTCATTGCCTTCGACGTTGCCGACGAAATTCAGGTCGGTGGCACGCAGCAATTCCGCGGCGCGCTTGACGGCGTCGTTGCCCTTGATCGCTTCCTCGCCGATATTCAGCAGGCCCACGCTGGGCCGTTCCTTGTGTTCCAGCGCCGACACCAGCAGGGAACCCATGATGCCGAACTGCAGCAGGTGCTCGGGGCTGCAATCAACATTGGCGCCGAGATCCAGCACATAGGTGCTGCCGCGCTGCGATGGCAGGATGGAACAGATGGCCGGCCGGTCGATGCCGGGCAGGGTTTTCAGCACGAAGCGCGACACGGCCATCAGAGCGCCGGTGTTGCCGGCCGACACCGCCGCGTTGGCCTTTCCTTCCTTGACCAGGTCGACGGCGACGCGCATCGAGGAATCCTTCTTGCCGCGCAATGCGCTGGCCACGGCCTCGTCCATCTCGACCACTTCGGAGGCGTGACGGATCGCCAGGCGCGCGCCGAATTCGGCGGCCTCTCGCCCCACCTGCGGACGCAGGACCTCCTCGCGGCCGACCAGGATGGCGGCGCAATCGGTGTCATGACGCAGGAATTCAAACACAGCGGGCAGCGTCACCGACGGACCATGGTCGCCGCCCATGCAATCCACCGCGAGGGTGATCGACATTCCAGGGCTCTTTATGCAAAAACGGCCGGACGCGCAGCGCGCACCCGGCCGGATTCAACAAAGTGGATTATTCGCCCTTGGCCTTTACCACCTTCTTGCCGCGATACACGCCGGACGGCGAGATATGGTGGCGCAGATGAACCTCGCCCGTGGTCGGTTCGACCGCCAGCGGCGGATTGGTCAGAAAATCATGCGCACGATGCATGCCGCGCTTGGACGGGGACTTCTTGTTCTGTTGTACAGCCATTTCGCTACTCCTTGTTTAGCTACGGCCTAATGCCCGCTGGCGCGGGCATTAGCCTTCTCTGAAACTCCGCTTTGCTACGCTACTTCAATGCTTCTTGAAATCGGCCAGCGCCGCAAACGGCGATGCGCCATGTCCTGCTGCGTTCGCCGAAGGCGCTTCGCAGTGCTCATGCCGCGGCGCGATGGGCAGCGCCAGCAACACTTCATCCTCAACCAGCGACAGCACCGCCAGCGCCTTTTCGGCTGTTATGGCATCCGCACTGTGATCGACCAGATCGTCGTCCGGCCAAGCCTCCCCCGGCGCTATCAGCTGCAACCGGCTGCTGATAGCCAGCGGGAACTTCACGCCGCCCAGACATCGCTGGCAACACAGCACCGGCTCGCCTGCGATATCCACCTGCAACCACGACTTACCTGCGTCGTCCCGCCATCCTTCGAGGCGAACCGACAGAAAACCTTCGCTTGTAACCAGAACGTCTGCCAGCCGCGGCAATTCAGCCAAACCCACGCTGCGTTCCAACACACCGCCGCTGCGCGCGAATTCAAGGCAATCGAGAACTGTTCCGGCAATCGAATCAGACACAGTCAAGCGCTCGCGCGACACAAACAGTGAATGCTATCATGTTCGACCCTCCTTTTTCAAGCCTGAAACATGCCTCGCCTGCTCGTTCTTGCCTCGACCTCGCCCTTCCGCCGCGAACTTCTGGCCCGCCTGCAGCTTCCTTTTGAAACCGTTGCACCGGATACCGACGAGTCGGCCCTGCCCGGAGAAGCACCTGCGGCCACTGCACGACGTCTCGCCGAGGCCAAGGCCCGCGCCGTCATGCAGCGCTATCCCGACGCGCTGATCATCGGCTCCGACCAGGTCGCAGCCCACGGCAACGAGCGCTTCGGCAAACCGGGAAGGCGGGAGAATGCCATCGCCCAGCTGCGCCTGATGCGCGGAAAAGAAGTGGTCTTCCATACCGGATTGTGCCTTCTCGACAGCCTGAGCAACCGGGTGCAACTGTCCTGTGTCGACACGCATGTCGGCTTTCGCAACCTCAGCGACGCCGAAATCGCGGCTTATCTCGACAAGGAAGACGCACTGAACTGCGCCGGCAGCGCGAAATCCGAGGGACTCGGGATATCCCTGCTCAGCTATCTGCGCGGGGACGACCCCAACGCCCTGGTCGGCCTGCCGCTGATCGCCTTGTGCGGGATGTTGCGCGCCGCCGGTGTGGCATTGCCGTGATGCGCAGCAAGCCGCTCTAGCCGATGGCCGGCGCACTCTGGCTGCTGCCGGTGGCCCTCGGCGACACGCCCTGGCAAGCCTGCCTGCCTGCGGCCACCCGCGACGCGGCCTGCCGCCTGACCCATTTCGTTGCGGAAAACGCCAAGACGGCGCGCGCCGAACTCAAGCGCATCGGCCATCCGCGGCCACTGCGTGAACTGGCCATCGAACAACTGCCCGAAGCGCCCAAGGCCGCCGACATCGAGCGCCTGCTGGCGCCGCTGCAGGCAGGTCACGACCTGGGATTGATGTCCGAGGCCGGCTGCCCGGCCGTGGCCGACCCCGGCGCCCTGCTGGTGCGCCGCGCCCACGAACTGGGCCTCACGGTCAAACCCCTGGTCGGTCCCTCCTCGCTGCTGCTGGGGCTGATGGCCTCCGGACTCGAAGGCCAGCGCTTCGCCTTTCACGGTTACCTGCCGGCGCGCGAACCCGAGCGCAGCCGCCGCATCGTCGAACTCGAAGGCGAATCGACGCGCCTGCGGCAAACCCAGATATTCATCGAAACGCCCTACCGGAATCAGGCCCTGTTCAATGCCCTGCTGCTGGCCTGCAAACCGAAGACGCGGCTTTGCCTGGCGACCGATCTGAGCCTGCCCGGCGAGCAAATCGCCACGCGCCGCGTCGCGGACTGGAAGGCGTCGGCGCCGCCGGACCTGGACAAGCGCCCCACGGTGTTTCTGCTGCTGGCCGACTGAGGCGCTGTCGACGACCGCAAGCAAGCGCGGCTAGGCGCCCACGCTCACCCGCGCCGGCCCAGCCTCCAGGCGGCCGACCACCGCCGCCGCGGCAAAACCTTCGGCGCGGAACACCTCCAGCACGACATCGACCGCCGCCGGATCGCAGGCCACCAGCAGGCCGCCGCTGGTCTGCGGATCGGTCAGCAGCGCGCGCTGCATGGTCGTGATCGAAGCATCCAGCGCGACGTCGTCGCCGTAGGCGGTCCAGTTGCGCGCCGAGGCGCCGGTGATGTAGCCCGCCGTCGCCAGTTGCTCCACCTCGGCCAGCATCGGAATCGCCGCCATGTCGAGGGATGCCGTGAGCTGCGCGCCGCGACACACTTCCAGCAGATGGCCGAGCAGGCCGAAGCCGGTAATGTCGGTCAGGGCATGCACGGCATCGAGATGAGCCAGTTGCCTGCCCGGCGTGTTGAGCTGGGTGGTGCTGGCGATCATCGCGGCATAGCCCGCGGCATCCAGCGCGCCCTTCTTCAGCGCCGCCGACAGGATGCCGACGCCGAGCGGCTTGCCAAGAATCAGCAGGTCGCCGGCGCGCGCGCCGGCATTGGTCTTGACCTTGTCGGGATGCACCAGTCCCATTACCACGAGACCATAGATCGGCTCGACCGAATCGATGGTGTGGCCGCCGGCGATCGGAATGCCGGCCGCGGCGCAGACGCTCTCGCCGCCTTCGAGAATCTTGCCGATGACCTCGATCGGCAGCTTGTCGATCGGCATGCCGACCAGGGCCAGCGCCATGATCGGCGTGCCGCCCATGGCATACACGTCGCTGATCGCGTTGGTGGCGGCGATGCGGCCGAAGTCGAAGGGATCGTCGACGATGGGCATGAAGAAATCCGTCGTCGCGATCAGCGCCTGCTGGTCGTTGAGGCGGTATACCGCCGCATCGTCGGCGGTTTCGATGCCGACCATCAGTTCCTTCGGTACCGGGAAGTTGCGCACGCCACGCAGGATTTCGGTCAGCAGGCCGGGAGCGACCTTGCAGCCGCAGCCGCCGCCATGACTGAAGGAAGTGAGACGAATCGGGCTGGCGGAAAGCTTGTTGGAATTCATTGGCTGGATCACCTTGTCAAATCGAGAAGACTGCAGACTGAAGCGCATTCGCGTTGCGGGGAGAACAAGGATACCCGCTCGGCGCAGCGCCGGGACAGGCTCGCGTAGTAGTCGGGATCGTGCATCGCGGTCGAGATCAGCTCGGCCAGACGCGCCGCGTCGCCGACCGGAAACCAGCCGGGATAATCCGCGCCGAGCATGCCGCGGTTGCCGGCAATGTCGCTGCCGAGTACCGGAACGCCGCTGGTCACGGCCTCGATCAATACATTGGCGCCGCCTTCCATCAGCGAGGGCAACAACAACAGCTGGCAACGCTTGATGCGCTGCCGCGTCGCCGCCTGCGACAGGGCGCCCAGCGCACGATAGCGCGGATCGGCAACGCCCAAGGCGTGTACCTCGGCGGCGAGCGCCGGATCGAGGTCGCTGCCGATATGAAACAGCCGCAGCGGCAGTTCGACGGGCAGGCGGCGCAAGGCGCGCACTGCCGTCAATGGGTCCTTCTCGGGCCGCAGGTGGCCCACCAGCGCCAGGTCGAAATGACGCCGGCTGCGCCGCCCCGGCAGCAGCGGGCGCGCCGACTGGTAGATGGTCAGCGTCTTCGCCGCGTATTCGGGCGGCAGGGCCCGCACCCCCTCCGCCTGCAGCACCACCAGGTGGCTGGCCAGCGCCAGCGAGCGCTGCGCGCTTTGGTCGACCGCGATGTCGCGGTAGAGATCGGTGCCGGTCAGCACCACGATCAGCGGACGCTCGGGATGACGCTCGGCGAAGGCGGCGATCGAGGCCGCCGAGCGACGGGCATGGAGGGCAATCAGAAAGTCGGCGCTGGCGCCCCGCCACTCCTGCTCGATGCGTACCTTCGCCCGCGGTGCCAGGCAGTGCGCCCAGCGTCGCGCGGTATGCCAGTTGCCGTTATTGGCACTGGCCAGCGCGGGGCTGATAATGGCGACGGATGGAGGTACGCTCATGACAATTCCGGATATGAGAACCGCGGGGAAAGTGGCCTTGGCCGAGGCGTTGCGGAATGCCCGCGATTATACGGTGCGCCTGCTTGACGCCTGCGCCGACTGGCCGGCGGCGGTGGCACCCGATCCGCTGCAAGTGCCCTGCCTGAGCATTCTCAACCCGCCGCTGTGGGAAATCGGCCATGTCGCCTGGTTCGCCGAATACTGGTGCCTGCGCCAGCGCGGCGCAAACCAGCCGCCGGCCCCTTCGCTGCTGGTGGATGCCGATCGCTGGTACGACTCGCGCACGGTCCCCCATGACAGCCGCTGGCAGCTCGACCTCCCCGACTGGCAGGCGACCCGACGCTATCTCGAAGACACGCTGGCCGCCGCGCTGGATGCCTTGCACCGGCTGCCCGAGACCGATGCGGCGCTGTATTTCCATCGCCTCGCGCTGTTCCACGAGGACATGCACGACGAAGCCTTTTGCTACACCCGGCAGACGCTGGGCTGGCCCCATGCAGATGGACTGGCCGCGCTGCCGCCGGCAGCCGACATCGAACTGGCCGGCGGCGAATTCCTCATGGGCAGTTCGCCGACAGGCAAGGGCTTCGTCTTCGACAACGAAAAATGGGCCCATCCGCAGCGCGTGGATGATTTCGCGATCTCGGCGACGCCGGTGCGGAATTCCGACTACCTGGCCTTCGTCGAGGCGGAAGGCTACCGCGATGCGCGCTGGTGGTCGCCGGACGGGCAGATCTGGCTGGCTGCCACCGGGCAAACCATGCCGCGCTACTGGCGGCGACAGGGCGGCACCTGGCAGCAGCGCCGCTTCGAGCGCTGGATAGCCCTGGCGCCGGACCAGCCGGTGATACATCTGACGGTGCATGAAGCCGAGGCCTGGTGCCGCTGGGCCGGCCGGCGTTTGCCGAGCGAAGCGGAATGGGAATATGCGGCGCGGCACGCCGCCGGCTTCGACTGGGGCACTCAGGTCTGGGAATGGACGGCCAGTGCCTTCGAGCCCTATCCGGGTTTCAGCCCCGACCCTTACGCCGAATACGCCGCGCCGTTTTTCCATACCCATCGCAGCGTGCGCGGCGGTTCTTTCGCCACCCGGCCGCGCATGCGCAACCCGCACTATCGCAACTACTATGAGCCGCAGCGCGACGACATTTTCGTCGGCTTTCGCAGCTGTCGCCTGGCCTAGCCGGCAAGACGCTGCAGCAGGAACAGCGCCAGAAAACCGCTGCCTATGGTCAGCAGCGTGTTGCGCCAGACGGCGGCGACCACGATGGCCGCCAGACCGGCCCACAAGCGCAGGTTGCCGCTGCCGAGCACCAGTTCGCCCTGCATCAGCAGCAACTCCGGCGCCACGAGGGCAGTCAACGCCGCGATGGGGACGAAGGGCAGCAGGCGCCGAAACCAGGGCGGCGGCTGGTAATGGCCTTCCGCGGCGATGAAGGAGTAACGGATCGCAAAGGTCAGCAGGCCGCAGACCAGCATCAGGACCCAGAGATTCACGCCGCCTTCCTCGTCATCGCCGCGCCGACCGCCAGTCCGGCCAATGCGGCGATGAACAGGCCGATCTTGTAGGGCAGAGCGGCGAGGACAACGGCCACGGCACCCGCCGTGACTGCGGCCGCCAGCAGCGCGCGGCTGGCTATCATCGGCACCACGATGGCGATGAAGGTCAGCGGCAGGGCAAAATCCAGCCCCAGATCGGAGGGCAGTTGCGCGCCGATCAGCACCCCGGCCAGCGTCGCCACCTGCCAGCCGGCCCACAGGCCGAAACCGGAGCCGAACAGTATCCAGTGCGCATGGCGCGAACGCGACTCGCCGGCATCGACCAGCAGATGCGGAATTGCCGCGGCATAGGCTTCGTCGGTCAACAGGTAGGCCAACAGCATCTTCCAGCGCCGCGGCAGGTGCGCAAGTATCGGTGCCACCGAGGCGCTATAGAGCGCGTGGCGCAAATTGACCAGGCCCACCGCACCCGCGGTAAGCAACGGCGGCGCGCCGACGCCGACCAGTTGCGCCAGCAGGAACTGGGCCGAACCGGCGAAAACAATCGAGGACATGGCCATCGCCGCCGGCGGCGGGATGCCGCTTTGCAGCGCAACCACGCCGTAGATCACGCCGAACGGCGCCACGCCGGCCAGCAGCGGCATGACCGCGCGCAGGCCCAGGTAAAACGCCTGCTTCGCGTTCATTTGCGGTTTGGCAGATTGACCAGCACGATGCCGCCGACCACCATCGCCGCGGCAGCGAAGAAGTGCAGGCTGGGCTGGTCGCCCATCAGCACCATGCCGAAGCCGACGCCGAACAACGGCGTCAGGAAGGAGAACACCAGCAGCCGCCCGGCCAGATAGCGCGTCAGCAGCCAGAACCAAGCGAGATAGCTGGCGAAGGCCACGATCACGACCTGGTAGGCCATGGCCCAGAGAGTTGGCGCTGACAGCGCGCCGATGCCACGCTCGCCGACCAGCCAGGACAACGGAAACATGATCGCGGCCGACACCACCAGCTGGTACAGCAATACCTTGGTCGCCGTCACCCTGGCCAGCGCCGTGGCGCGGATCAGCACCGTGGTCGCGGCCCAGAACAATGCCGCCAGCACCCCGAAGAAATCGCCAAGCAGGCTGCCGCCCGCGGCCTTGTCGATGAAGGCGGTGACCAGGCCGGCGAAAGCCAGCAGCACGCCGCCGCCCTGGCGCCAGCCCATGCGCTCGCCGGGTACGAAAAAATGCAGCCCGAGTACCGTGAAGCACGGCGCGGTGTACAGGAACACCACCATGCGCGAGACCGTGGTCAGATCGACGCCGACGAAAATGAAGACGAATTCGAAGCCGAACAGCAGGCCAGCCAGCAGGCCCGGGCGCAGCGAGCCGTCGCGCGCAAAGAGGGCGATGCCGCGCCAGCGCGACCAGGCGTAGACGAGAACGGCGCCGAGTCCCGAGCGCAAGCCGGCCTGCATGATCGGACTGATCTCCGCGCTGGCGAATTTCATCGCCACCTGCTGGAAGCCCCAGATGGCGCACAGCAGCACCATCAGGCCGAATGCCGCCGGACCGGGCGCAATGCGGGTGTTCATGCTGCCAGCGGTCTCAACGGCGGCAGACGATGGCGCCGCCGCGCGTCGTCGCAGGCCTCGTCGCCACGACTTACGGCAGCCAGCGGCGCGAACTCGCGGCAGGCCTGCGGACGAAACTCGTAAATGGCGCAGGACACCGCATCGCCGATGCGTCCGCGCAAGGCGATGCAGCGCCAGGGCGCGCCCGCCTTGCCGCGCATGCATGCCAATTGCGCGCCGATCGGCTCGGTCAGCCCGGCCGGCACCCGGCCGCCCGGCATGTCGTCGATTTCATCGCTGTGCAGCGTAACCCGGTAAGTGGCGCAGCAGGCGCCGCACGACTGGCACGGGCTCATGGCGCATTACAGCAGGAAACGCCCCAGCCACCAGGCCGCGGCCGCAATCAAGGCGCTGGCCGGGATCGTCAGGACCCAGGCCCAGACGATGCCGCCGGCGACCCCCCAGCGTACGTTGCTGGGTCCCTTGGACGTCCCGACGCCAACGATGGCGCCGGTAATGGTGTGGGTGGTGGACACGGGAATGCCCAGCACGGTGGCCAGGAACAGGGTAATCGCGCCGCCGGTTTCGGCGCAGAAGCCGCCCACCGGGCGCAGCTTGGTGATGCGCTGGCCCATGGTCTTGACGATGCGCCAGCCGCCGAACATGGTACCCAGGCCCATCGCGGCGTAGCAGGAGAACACCACCCACATCGGCACCGACTCGCCTGAATTCGATATGCCGGCGGCGATCAGCAGCATCCAGATGATGCCTATGGTCTTTTGCGCATCGTTGCCGCCATGGCCGAGGCTGTAGGCAGCAGCCGAGACCAGTTGCAGGCGACGGAAGCTCTTGTCCACCTTGCGCGGCGTACTTCGATTGCACAGCCAGGACACCGCCACCATCAGCGCGCCGCCGAGAATGAAGCCGAGCAGCGGTGCGACCAGGATGAAGGCCACCACCTTGCCGATGCCGGCCCAGACCAGGGAGCCGGTGCCGGACTTGGCCATCGCCGCGCCGGCCAGGCCGCCGATCAGCGCGTGCGACGAGCTCGACGGGATGCCGTAGTACCAGGTGATGATGTTCCAGGCGATGGCGCCGATCAAGGCGCCGAACACCACATAGTGGTCGACGATGGCCGGATCGATGGTGCCCTTGCCGATGGTGCTGGCCACCTTGAGCTGGAACACCGCAATCGCCACCACGTTGAAGAAGGCCGCCCAGGCCACCGCCTGCTGCGGCTTCAGGACGCCGGTGGAAACAATCGTGGCGATCGAATTCGCCGCATCGTGAAAGCCGTTCATGAAATCGAAGGCGAGCGCCAGCAGCACCAACACCACGATCACCGTGAGACTCATTTCGACTGCTTGCATGGCAGCCGTTCAGGAATTCTCGAGGATGATGCCCTCGATGATGTTGGCGACGTCCTCGGCCCGGTCGGTCACCGACTCCAGCAGTTCGTAGATGCCCTTCATCTTGATCAGCTGGCGCACGTCGGCCTCTTCGCGAAACAGCTTGGTGATGCCGGTGCGCATGGCGCGGTCGGCGTCGGACTCGAGCTGGTCGATTTCGCGGCACAGCTTGAGCATGGCCGGCGCGTTGTCCATCTTGTTGAGCAGCACCACGGCCGATCTCACCCGCTCGCAACTGGAGGCGACGATGTCCGAAAGCTGCCTGGCCTCCGGCGTCAACTGGCGGATGTCGTAGAGGTACATGGCCTCGGCGAAATCCTGGATCAGGTCCAGGATATCGTCCATGCGCATGATCAACTGGTGGATTTCGTCGCGATCCAGCGGCGTATTGAACGAGGTATGCAGCAGCGCAATGGTTTCGTGAGTGATCTTGTCGGCCGTGGTCTCGATCTCGTCGATGGCCTGGACATGTTGCGCCAGCACATCGGGGCCCTTCCCCAGATCGTCCACCAGGGCCACCAGTTGCCTTCCGCCCTTGACCACCAAATCGGCGTGGGCATTGAACAAATCGAAGAACTTGGCTTCCTTGGGCATCAATTTGGAGAACATCGGGCACCACCGCTGGCAAAAAAACAGGCGGATTTTATCAGCTTCCGGCAGCGCGCCGCGCCCGGTCTACCGGCCCGGCCAACTGGTAGAATTCGCATCCGGCGCTTCTGCCGGCTTATTTTTCGGCCTGAGTTTTCCATGAAACGCAACCGCCTTCCACGCCGTGCCCGCCAGACGCCCGATACCGAATTGCTGACGCGCCTGGCCACCCGGCTCAGCCTATCCTCGAACCGGATCGAGGACGCCTATTGGGAAGCCCGCCTGGCGACGCACATAGACCACCTGCTGGCCGACAACGGGGAAGAAGCCCTGGTCGCCGTGCTGGACCATCTCTATAACGGCGGCTCGCGCGCCTACGACGAACTGGCCGACATGATCGAATCCTGTGCCGAAACCCGCCGCGCCGAAGCCGCCGGCGGCCTCGACACGGTGATGATCGCGGCGCCGGTGCTGGCCTGGTCCCGCTTCCAGATACCGTCGGGGAACATTCCCGCGGCGCAGCTCGATGCCCTGCGGGTTCATCTGCAGGCCCATGTACTCGCCGCCGACGCCAAGCTCAGCCTCTGCGATGTTCTCTACAGCCCCGACCAGTTGCCGCAAAACTATGTGGACACCGCAGAGCTTGCGGGCAAGCTGGCCAAGGCCGCGGTCCATGGCCGCAACCTGAAATTCGACCCGGCGCAACTGCCTGAGACCATGAACTTCCTCTCCGACACCCGCTACCTGGTCGGCGCCGTCGCCGCTCCGCGCGGCGCGGCGCTGTTCCGCTGGCAGGAGGATGATGGCGATCCGGCGGAATCCTTCCGGCAATGGGCTGTGCAGGGCGGCGAAGCGCTGCGGCCGCTGCTGCCCGCCTGCGCCCTCGAATTCATGCCGGTGCTGGCCTACCATGCCGCCGTGCGCGATGCCGACCGCGCCTCGCGTCCCTGGTCGCTGCGCGCCGCCGTGGCCTTCCTGCAGACCGTGCTGAACCAGCCGGCGGGCGAACTGCGCGCCGTGGTGGCGCCTTTCCATGATCGCCAGCTCGAGGAATTCCGCATCGGCTTCACCCAGCGCGGCAACAGCGACGTGCTGCATGGCGTGGTCTGGCCGCTGCTCGAACACGAAGACGAGACCAATGATGCGCCGACCCAGATCGAAGCCGCATTGCGGGAGGCCGGCGTGACCAACGTGCTGATGCTCGACCAGCGCTTTCCGCTCGAATTCTGCGACGACTGCGGCGCGCCGCTCTATCCGAATCCCGAAGGCGAGCCGGTGCACGCGGAACTGCCCGAAGAGCAGGCCGAAACCGCGCCGCGGCATTTACATTAGAAAGTTGGCGCTGGCAGTACGGCGCTCAGAACCCGCTCATAACCGATACGGCGCCGCATCCAGCCCGGGGTCGCGGCCGGCAACCAGATCCGCCAGCAATCGCGCCGAGCCGCAGGCCAGGGTCCAGCCCAGCGTACCGTGACCGGTATTGAGCCACAAGCCGGCCAGCCCGGCACCCGCCATGTCGCCGATCAGCGGCACATTGCCCGGTGTCGCCGGACGCAGCCCGGCCCAGTAGCTGACCTCGCTGACCCTCGCCAGCGCCGGAAAGATCTCGCCGATGCGGTGCAGCAGCGCAGCGCAGCGCGCGGGGTTGAGCGAGGTGTCGTAGCCATTGAACTCTGCCGTGCCGGCCACGCGCAGCGATCGGCCGAGGCGCGAAATGACGATCTTGTACCCGTCGTCGGTGAGGCTGACGGTCGGCGCGATTGCCCCGTCCGGCAAGCCCAGCGTGGCCGAATAGCCCTTGGCGGGATAGACCGGCAGGCGCAGGCCCAGCGGCCGCAACAACAAGGGCGAATAACTGCCCAATGCCAGCACGGTCAGGTCTGCCGCCAGAATTTCGCCCGAAACCAGGCGCACACCGCTCAACCGGCCGCCTTCGCGCAGCAGTGCCTGCACCGTCTCGCCTTGGCGGAAACGCACGCCGCGCGCCGCCGCATGCCGCGCCAAAGCCTCGGTGAAGCGCCGCGCATCGCCCGATTCGTCGCTGGCGGTATAGGTGCCGCCCACCACCGGAAGCCGCGATCCTGCCAAGGCGGGCTCTATCGCCAGGCATTGCGCCGCCGTCTGCGGCACCCTCTCGCAACCGAACTCGCGCATCAGCGCCGCCTGCGGCAAGGCATGCTCAAATTCACCGGGGTCGGTATAGAAATGCAGGATGCCGCGCTCGAGATGGTCGTATTCGAGGGCCAGTTCCCGCCGCAAGCCCTGCAGCGCGGCGCGGCTGGCCAGCCCGAGCCTGACGATGGCGCCGAGATTGGCGCGCGCCCGCGCCGCCGTGCATTCGCGCAGGAAGCGCAGGCCCCAGGCCCATTGCGCCGGATCGGCGCGCAGGCGCCACAACAGCGGAGCATCTTCGCGTCCCAGCCATTGCAACGCCTTCAAGGGTGCGCGGGGATTGGCCCAGGGTTCGGCATGGCTGACCGAGATCTGGCCGCCGTTGGCGAAACTGGTCTCCTGCGCCGGCTGCGGCTGACGGTCGATGACGGTCACCTCGTGCCCCTCCGCCGCCAGGTACCAGGCACTGGTCACGCCGACGACGCCGGCGCCGAGCACGGTCACGCGCATCGAGTCGTTCCGCTCCCGCCCGGGGGCGTCTGCCGCCACAGCGGCGTTCCAGGCGTGCAACGCACCGTCACCGGCGCAAGCTCCGGGAATATGGCTATTTGCCTGCGCGGCTTGATCTCGCTCATCGTGGGCCGCATTATAGTCAGCCCCAGGAGACGCTCATGAGCAAAAAGATCAGCAAGACCGAAGCCGAATGGCGCGCGCAACTCACGCCCATGCAATACCACGTCACCCGCGAGAAGGGCACAGAGCGCGCCTTCAGCGGCGAGTACTGGGACTGCAAGGAGGCGGGAATCTATCGTTGCATCGGCTGCGGCGAACCGCTGTTTGAGTCGGCGGCGAAATTCGATTCCGGTTGCGGTTGGCCCAGCTTCACCGCCCCGATCGAGCCGGGCGACATCGACGAACTTGCAGACACCAGTCATGCGATGCACCGCACCGAGGTCGTCTGCAGCAACTGCGGCGCCCATCTGGGCCACGTCTTTCCCGACGGTCCGGCGCCGACAGGTTTGCGCTACTGCATAAATTCAGCTTCGCTGAATTTAGCCGTTGACGAGCCATCCCCCATCCCCCTTCCCGGGAAAGGGGGTAACTGATTTGCTCGCTGTGCTCGATGGGAACCCGGCTGCCGCCCTATAATTCAACACATGAAATTCCTCTTCGACCTGTTTCCCGTCATCCTCTTCTTCGCCGCCTTCAAGGTCTTCGACATCTACATCGCCACCGGCGTAGTAATCGCCGCGACGATGGCGCAGATCGGCTGGGTCTGGCATCGCCACGGCAAGGTCGACACCATGCTCTGGGTCAGCCTCGGACTGGTCGTGGTATTCGGCGGTGCGACGCTGATCCTCCATGATGAAACATTCATCAAATGGAAGCCGACCATACTCTACTGGCTGTTCGCCGTGACCCTGTTCGGCTCCGCGCAGTTCTTCGGCAAGAACCTGATCCGCGCCATGCTGGAACAGCAGGTGGAACTTCCCGCCGCGCTCTGGAGCCGGCTCAACTTTGCCTGGATAGGCTTTTTCGCGGTGATGGGCGTGGCCAACCTGTGGGTCGCGTTCAACTTCAGCACCGATATCTGGGTCAGTTTCAAGCTCTTCGGCGGCATGGGCCTGATGATCGTCTTCATCATTCTGCAGGGCGTGGTCCTCGCCAGGTACCTTCCCGACGAGAAGGCCCCGCCCCCTCCCCACCCGGAAGCTCCATCGGAGAAGTCATGATGCTGTATGCCATCGTCGGCGAAGATGTGCCGAACAGTCTCGAACAGCGCCTGGCCAGCCGTCCTGCCCACCTCGCCCGCCTGGTCGAACTGGAGGCGGCGGGGCGCATGGTGGCGGGCGGACCCTTTCCCGCGATAGACAGCGCCGATCCCGGCCCTGCCGGCTTTGTCGGCAGCCTGATCGTCGCCGAATTCGATTCCCTGGAGGCGGCACAGGCCTGGGCCGACGCCGACCCCTACGTCGCCGCCGGCGTCTATGCCCGCGTCACGGTGCGCCCATTCAAGCAGGTGTTCCCCCGATCATGAACGTCATCGATGCGATGCGCGCCAGCCTCGCCGCGCTCGACCCGGTTTCCATCGAGATCATCGACGACTCCGCCAAGCATGCAGGACACGCCGGCGCGAGGAGCGGCGGCGGCCATTTCCGGCTGCAAATCGTCTCGCCGCGCTTCGCCGGTTTCAGGACAATGGAAAGACATCGCTTGGTGTATGATGCGCTCGGCCCGCTGATGAAGCGGGAAATTCACGCACTCAGCATTACCGCGAAAACTCCCGACGAACCATGACAACCCCCGCCCATTCAGGAACCACGATGAACCGTACTCTCCGTCACGCCCTCCTGCTCGCCTTTGCCGTTTCGGTCGGTGCAACGCCCGCCCTGGCCCAGAAGAAGGCCGAATCCGCGACTTTCGCCACGGTCAACGGCAAGGCCATTCCCAAGCTCCGCGCCGATGCGCTGATTGCCGGCCAGGCCGCGCAGGGTCAGCCCGATTCGCCGGAACTGCGCAAGGCCGTGATGGAAGAACTGGTGCGCCGCGAAGTCCTCACCCAGGAATCAATCAAGAAGGGTTTCGACAAGAAGCCCGAGGTTCAGGGCCAGATCGACCTTGCCCGCCAAGGCGTGCTGATCGGTGCCTACCTCAATGAATATGTGCGCACCCATCCCGTCACCGACGAGCAGATCAGGAAGGAATACGAGGAGATCCGCGCCAAGCTCGGCAGCAAGGAGTACAAGGCCCGTCATATCCTGGTGGAGAAGGAAGACGAAGCCAAGGCCATTATCGAAAAGCTGAAGAAGGGCGCCAAGATCGAGGATCTGGCGAAAGACTCCAAGGATCCGGGCTCCAAGGAACGCGGCGGCGATCTGGGCTGGGCCAACCCCGCCTCCTTCGTGCCGCCCTTCTCGGCGGCCATGACCAAGCTGGAAAAAGGCAAGTTCACCGAAACCCCGGTGAAGAGCGACTTCGGCTGGCATGTGATCCTGCTCGAAGACACGCGCGAACTCAAGTTGCCGGGCATCGACGAAGCCAAGGGCCAGATCGGCCAGCAGCTGCAGCAGCGTCAGGTACAAAAGCACATCGACGATTTGCGCGCCAAAGCCAAGGTGGAGTAAGCTTTTGTTTGTCCGGCGCTAGGCAGCGCCACTTTCCGAAAAGGAATCCATCATGATAAAGACCGTCATCGCCGCCAGCCTGATCGGCCTGGCCTCCGCGCCGCTTCTGGTTCAAGCCCAGCAGGCCGGAAACCAGCAGCAGGCGCCGCTACCGCCTGCCCTCCAAGCCGCCATCAGTAGCGGCAATGCGGCTGCCGTCGAGCAGGCCATTAACACCCTGGCAGCGGGGAACCCCACCCGGGCAGCGCAGTTGGCAGCACAAACCATGGCGGCTGCAGAGCGATTGGTTGCCACCAATCCTGCCGCAGCCGCAGCAGTCGCCAACGCCGCGATGCGCGTCGCCCAGAGCCCGGCGGTACAAAGCGCGGCCCCGGCACAGGTCATCGGCATGTTGTCGGCCGCCGCACGAATCATGGTTGCGCCCGCGGTCATGAGCGCAGCGCCGGCCGCCGCCGCCCAGCTTGCTGCGACTACCGTTGCCGTGGCCTCGACCCCGGCCATGGTCGCCGCGGCGCCAACGGTATCTGCCGCAGTGGCTGCGGCAGCCCAGACGGTCGCCAGCAATCCGACGGTGATTGCAAACGCGCCCGCAGCGGCATCGCAGCTGTCGGACTCGGTAAACACACTGACCGCGGCCGTGGACTCGCAATCCACCAGCACGCTGACGACTCAGTCGACCACTACGCAGACCACTACCTTGCCGGCCAGTCCATCCTGACACGCGCCAGCGGGGTGTTTCATCTGATTGAGGAAAAGGGGCTGTGGCCCCTTTTTCTTTGATGAATGCCGTGCTTATCCACGGCGACTCCCGACACCGCTTCAGACCAGCCAGCGCCTCGCGTTGCGGAACATTTCCAGCCATGGCGCATCCTCGCCCAAGCCATCCGGTCGCCAGGACATCTGCACGCTGCGGAAGGTCCGTTCCGGGTGCGGCATCATGATCGTGAAGCGGCCATCGGCCGTGGTCACGCCGGCGAGGCCCTCGGGCGAGCCGTTGGGATTGAAGGGATAGCCGGTCGCCACGGCGCCGCGATTGTCGATGTAGCGCATCGCCACCAGCGCATTGCCGTTCTGGCCGGCGGCGAACTCGGCGCGGCCTTCGCCGTGGCTGACCACCACGGGCAGCTTCGAGCCGGCCATGCCGGCGAGGAAGATCGAAGGCGATGACGGCATCTCGACCATCACCACGCGCGCCTCGAACTGCTCGCTGCGATTGCGCTGGAAAGTCGGCCAATCCTGTGCGCCGGGAATGATAGGTGCGAGGTGCGCCATCATCTGGCAGCCGTTGCAGACGCCCAGCGCGAAGCTGTCGCCACGGCCGAAGAAGCTTGCGAACTCGTCGCGCAGGCGCTCATTGAACAGCACCGACTTGGCCCAGCCCTGCCCGGCGCCGAGCACGTCGCCATAGGAGAAGCCGCCGCAGGCGGCGAAGCCTTTGAAGTCGGCCAGATGCATGCGGCCGCTCTGCAGGTCGGACATATGCACGTCGTAAGGCGCGAAGCCGGCGCGCTCGAAGGCGGCAGCCATTTCGACATGACCATTGACGCCCTGCTCTCTGAGGATCGCGATCTTTGGCCGAGCACCGGTGGCGACAAACGGCGCAGTCGGCACAGACTTGATCGAAACGGACAGCCCCGGATTATCGGTGTCCAGCAGCGCATCGAACTCTTCCTGGGCACAGCTTGGATCGTCGCGCAGTCTGGCGATCTGGAAGCTGACCTCGCTCCAGGTGCGCTGCAATTCGTTGCGATGAGCGGCGAAGACCGCCTTGGCATTGCGCCAGATGCGTATCGCATCGGCCGTGTTGGTGGTGCCGATCGCATGGCTGCAGGCGCTTAAGCCCGCATCGCGCAGGACCTGCATCACGGCCGCGCGGTCGGCGAGGCGGATCTGCAGCACGGCGCCGAGCTCTTCGTTGAACAGCGCGGCGATGATGCGGTCGCGCAGGCGGCCGGCGATCTGCGGAAAGCGTTCGCTGCCGTCGACGTCGTTCATCAGCGGGTCGTAGCAGAGCCCGTCTAGATTCAGCGAGACGCCGACGTGCGAGGCGAAGCTCATTTCGCAGACCGTGGCGAACAGGCCGCCGTCGGAGCGGTCGTGATAGGCGAGGATCTTGCCGTCTCGATTCAGCGCCTGGATCGCGCCGAAAAAACTTTTCAACACCGAGGCGTCTACATCGGGCACGGCATCGCCACTGACGCCATGGACCTGCGCCAAGGCCGAGCCGCCCAGGCGGTTGCGCCCCTGGCCGAGGTCTATCAGCAGCAGCTCGGTCTCGCCCACCTCGGCATCGGGCCGCAGTTGCGGCGTCAGCGTGCGACGCAGGTCGTCGACTGCGGCGAAGGCCGTGACGATCAGCGACAGCGGCGCGGTGACCTGCTTCGCCACGCCCTGCTCGTCCCATTTGGTGCGCATCGACAGCGAATCCTTGCCGACCGGAATCGCGACGCCGAGCGCCGGGCAGAAGTCGATGCCGACGGCCTTGACCGTGTCGAACAGCGCGGCGTCCTCAAAGCCGTGGCCGGCGGCCGCCATCCAGTTGGCCGAGAGTTTGATACGGCCGATGTCGCCGACATCGGCCGCGGCCAGATTGGTCAGCGCCTCGCCCACCGCCATGCGGCCCGAAGCTGCGGCGTCGAGCAGGGCCAGCGGCGTGCGCTCGCCCATGGCGAAGGCCTCGCCGAGGAAAGTGTCGTAGCCCATCGCGGTCACCGCGACGTCGGCCACCGGCACCTGCCAGGGGCCGACCATCTGGTCGCGCGCGGTGAAACCGCCGACGCTGCGATCGCCGATGGTGACCAGGAAGTTCTTCGAGGCCACGGCCGGCAGGCGCAGCACGCGCAGCGCCGCCTCCTTGAGGTCGATCGCGGCGAGATCGAGCGGCGGCATGGAAACCTGCTGGCGCCGCGCATCGCGGTGCAGCTTGGGCGCCTTGCCGAGCAGCACTTCCATCGGCATGTCCACCGGTTTGTTGCCGAAATGCTCGTCCTTGACCGTGAGCTGCCCGTCGTCGGTGGCGATGCCGAGCACGGCGAAGGGACAGCGCTCGCGCTCGCACAGCGCGCGGAACTCGTCCAGGCGTTCGGGCGCGATGGCCAGCACGTAGCGCTCCTGCGCTTCGTTGCTCCAGATTTCGCGCGGGCTCATGCCCGGCTCTTCGTTGGGAATCGCGCGCAGGTCGAAGGCGGCGCCGCAGCCCGCGTCGTGGGCAAGTTCGGGCATGGCATTGGAAATGCCGCCGGCGCCGACGTCATGAATCGCCAGTATCGGATTTCCACCCTGCTGCCAGCTCATTTGCCAACATCTGTCGATGACTTCCTGGGCGCGGCGCTGTATCTCCGGATTGCCGCGCTGCACCGAGGCGAAATCGAGGTCGGCGGTATTGCTGCCGGTCGCCATCGAGGACGCCGCACCGCCGCCGAGGCCGATCAGCATGCCGGGGCCGCCGAGCTGGATCAGCAGGCTGCCGGCCGGGAAGCGGATCTTGAAGGCGTGGCTTGCGGCGATGTTGCCGAGGCCCCCGGCGATCATGATCGGCTTGTGGTAGCCGCGCATCTCGCCCTTGAATTCCTGCTCGAAGCTGCGGAAGTAGCCGGCCAGGTTGGGCCGGCCGAATTCGTTGTTGAAGGCCGCGGCGCCGATCGGGCCTTCGATCATGATGTCGAGCGCCGAGGCGATGCGCTCCGGCTTGCCGTAGTTCGATTCCCAGGGCTGCGCGTAGCCCGGAATCTTCAGGTCCGACACCGAGAAGCCGCAGAGGCCGGCCTTGGGCTTGGAACCGCGGCCCGTAGCGCCTTCATCGCGAATCTCTCCGCCGGAGCCGGTCGCCGCGCCGGGAAAGGGCGAGATCGCCGTCGGATGGTTGTGCGTCTCGACCTTGGCCAGGATGTGGGTGAGTTCGTCGCCATACGCGTAGCCGCGATCGGCGCGCGGGTAGAAGCGGCGGATGCTTGCGCCCTCGATCACCGCGGCATTGTCCGAGTAGGCCACCACCGTGCCTTCGGGATGCGCCTTGTGCGTTTCGCGGATCATGCCGAACAGCGACAGCGGCTGCGGCTGGCCATCCACGGTCCACGACGCATTGAAGATCTTGTGCCGGCAATGCTCGGAATTGGCCTGGGCGAACATCATGAGTTCGACGTCGGTCGGATTGCGGCCGAGCTTGCCGAAGTTTTCCACCAGGTAATCGATCTCGTCGTCCGACAGCGCGAGGCCCAGTTCGGCATTGGCCTTGACCAGCGCGGCACGTCCGCCGCCCTGCAGATCGACGCTGGTCAGCGGTTGCGGCGCGACATGGTGGAACAGCGCCCGCGCCGCGTCGACGGAATCGAGCACGGACTCGGTCATGCGGTCGTGGAGGCGTGCCGCCAGCGCCGACTCTTGCGCGAGCTTGCCCGACACATGGTAGGCAACGGCGCGCTCGATGCGCTTGACCGCGACGAAGCCGCAATTCTTCGCGATGTCGCTGGCCTTCGAACTCCAGGGCGAGATCGTGCCCAGGCGCGGCGTGACCAGCAAGAGTTTGCCGGCCGGCGGCGCCGGCAGCATCGCCGGGATGCCCAGCAAATCCTTGAGCCGGGACGTTTCCTCGGCGTTCAGGGGCGTCGCCAGTTCGATGAAATACCAGTGTTCGGCCGTCAGACCGATGCCGGACACGGTGTCGCCGAGGGACTTTTGCAGGCGCGCCAGACGGGGCGCCGAAAACGCAGCAGAGCCCCGCAGGGCAAGGAATTCAGCCATGATGGACGGACCGGGGCGGGTAAGGGGCGGGATGGAAATCCAAGGCGCGGAATTATACCCTGCCGCGTATCCGGGCCAGGCCGATTGCCGCTGCCGAATTGCCTTGCGGGACCAAGCCTGAGAAACTGCAGGAAGACACGATTTTTGCGGAACAGCCCTTGCCCATGAACGCCTTCTCGCTCGACGTCGGCAGCACCGACTTTCAGGAAAAAGTCCTCGCCGCCTCGCACCAGGCACCGGTACTGGTCGACTTCTGGGCCGAATGGTGCGCGCCCTGCCGCATCCTCAAGCCGATCCTGGAAAAGCTGGCCGCCGAATACGGCGGACGCTTCATCCTGGCCAAGCTCAACTCCGACCAGAACCAGGAACTGGCCGCGCGCTATGGCGTGCGCGGCATTCCCAACGTCAAGGCCTTCGTCGACGGCCAGATGGTCGATGAATTCACCGGCGCCCTGCCCGAGGCGCAGATCCGCGCCTTCATCGACGGCCTGCTGCCCTCCCCGGCCGAACCGCTGCGGCTGGCGGCGCGCGAGGCGCGGGCACGAGGCGACGCGGACGTCGCCGGCTCCCTGCTGACGGACGCACTGCAGCTCGACCCGGCCAACGAAACCGTGCTGCTCGACCTGGCCGAGATCCACATCGACGCGCATCGAATCGATGCCGCCAGGACTATCCTCGACGTACTCGAACATCGGGCCAAGGAGACGGCGCGCCTCGGCGCGCTGCAGGCCCGGCTCAAGCTCGTCGCCGCCGGGGCCGGCGCCGACCCGGCGGCACTCGCCGCGCGCATCGCCGCCCATGCCGGCGATCTCGATGCGCGCCTGCAACTGGCGCATGTGCTGGCCCTGGCCCACGATTACCGCCCGGCGCTGGAGCAGTTGCTGGAAATCGTGCGTCGCGATCGCCAGTGGCAGGACCAGGCCGCGCGCAAGACCATGCTCGACCTGTTCACCTTGCTTGGCGGCAACGCCCAATACGACGACCTGGTGCGCGAATTCCGCATCCAGCTGGCGCGCACGCTGAACTAGACGGCTGTCAAGGCTTGCCTTCGGCGGCGCCTGCCAGTAAGGTGCGCGCCCTTGTTCGTCGCTTTCAGGAAAACCATGCCGCCATCCATAGACTCGCGCATCGCACAACGCATTGCCGAAGAACTCGGCGTCCGCCCGCAGCAGGTGGCCGCCGCCGTGCAACTGCTCGATGAAGGCGCCACCGTGCCCTTCATCGCGCGCTACCGCAAGGAAGTCACCGACAATCTCGACGACACGCAGTTGCGCAACCTCGAAGAAAGGCTCAACTACCTGCGCGAACTGGAAGACCGCCGCGCCGTGATCCTGGCGTCGATCGCCGAGCAGGGCAAGTTGACGCCCGAACTCGCCGCCGCCGTCGCCGCCACGGAAACCAAGCAGAGCCTGGAAGACCTCTACCTGCCCTACAAGCAGAAGCGCCGCACCAAGGCACAGATCGCGCGCGAAGCCGGTCTCGAAGCACTGGCCGATGCGCTGTTCGATGATCCAACCCTGACGCCCGAGACCGAAGCGGCGAAGTACGTGAATCCGCAAGCCGAACCGGCCGAGTTGCATGTGCCGGACATCAAGGCCGCGCTCGACGGCGCGCGCCAGATCCTGATGGAGCGCTTCAGCGAGGATGCCGCGCTGCTGGCCAAGCTGCGCAGCTACCTCAACGACTACGCCTTGCTGGTGTCCACCGTGGTCGCCGGCAAGGAAACGGAAGGCGCCAAGTTCCGCGACTGGTTCGACTTCCGCGAGTCCATCAAAACCGTGCCCTCGCACCGCGCGCTGGCACTGCTGCGCGGGCGCAAGGAGGACATCCTGCGTTTGGGCGTGAAGACCGAACAGGAACTGCGCGATCCGCCCGAGACCTCGCCCTGCGCCGGCATGGTCGCCGGGCATTTCGCGATCGGCGACCAGGGCCGCGCCGCGGACAAATGGCTGCTGGAAACCGCGCGCTGGGCCTGGCTGGTGAAGCTCTCGCTGCACCTCGAAGGCGAACTGATGAACCAGTTGCGGGAACGCGCCGAGGAGGAAGCCATCCGCGTCTTCGCGCGCAACCTGCACGACCTGCTGCTGGCCGCGCCGGCCGGACAGCACACGGTGATCGGCCTCGACCCCGGCATCCGCACCGGGGTCAAGGTGGCGGTGGTCGATGCCACCGGCAAGGTGGTCGACACCTCCACCATCTATCCGCACGAACCGCGCCGCGACTGGGAAGGCGCGCTCGCCACGCTGCGCCAGCTGGCGCAGAAGCACGGCGCCGACCTGATCAGCATCGGCAACGGCACCGCGAGCCGCGAAACCGACAAGCTGGCCGCCGAACTGATGCGCCGCCACCCCGAACTCAAGCTGACCAAGATCGTCGTGTCGGAAGCCGGCGCCTCGGTGTATTCGGCCTCCGAACTGGCCGCTCAGGAGTTCCCCGATCTCGACGTCAGTCTGCGCGGCGCCGTGTCCATCGCCCGCCGCCTGCAGGACCCGCTGGCGGAACTGGTCAAGATCGAACCGAAGGCGATCGGCGTCGGCCAGTACCAGCACGACCTCAACCAGTCGCGGCTGGCGCGCTCGCTCGATGCCGTCGTCGAGGACTGCGTGAACTCGGTCGGCGTCGATGTGAATACCGCGAGCGCCGCGCTGCTCAAGCGGATTTCGGGGCTCAACGCGACGCTGGCGAGCAACATCGTGGCCTGGCGCGACGCGCACGGCGCCTTCAAGTCGCGCGCCCAGCTGAAGGAAGTACCGCGCCTCGGCGACAAGGCCTTCGAGCAGGCCGCCGGCTTCCTGCGCATCAGCGGCAGCGACAATCCGCTGGACGCCTCGGCGGTGCACCCCGAGGCCTATCCGGTGGTCGAGCGCATCCTCGCCGACATCAAGGCCGGCGTGCGCGAACTGGTCGGCGACACGCGCCGGCTGCGCGCGCTCGATGCGAAGAAATACACCGACGAGCGCTTCGGTCTGCCGACCGTGCAGGACATCCTCAGGGAACTCGAAAAGCCCGGCCGCGACCCGCGTCCCGAGTTCAAGACCGCCTCATTCCGGGACGGCGTCGAGGAACTGCGCGACCTGCAGCCCGGCATGCTGCTCGAAGGCGTGGTGACCAATGTCACCAACTTCGGCGCCTTCGTCGATATCGGCGTGCATCAGGACGGCCTCGTGCATGTCTCAGCTCTGTCCAATCGCTTCGTCAAGGACCCGCACGAAGTGGTCAAGGCCGGCGACGTGGTGAAGGTCAAGGTGCTGGAAGTCGATGCGGCGCGCAAGCGCATCGCGCTGACCATGCGCCTGGCCGACGAGGTTCCAGCACCGGGAACCCAGCCTGGACCAAGAGTTGGCGCTGGCGGCGCGGCGAACCGCGGCGGCGTTGCCGGCAAACCCGCAGCCGCAAAGCGTGAGACGGAAACTTCCGGCGCCATGGCCGCAGCCTTCGCCAAGATCAGGCGCTAGGCGCCCGGCATGGCGTCCGGACAGATGCGGAAGGCATTGCGCGTGCTGTCCTTGACGCCATAAAGCGCGGCATCGGCGTTGCGCTGCAAGCTCTCGGCATCCGTGCCGTGTTCGGGAAACAGCGCGATGCCGATGCTGCAGGAAATATGCGCGGTACCGGCCTGCAGTTCGAAGGGACGCGCGAGGTCGGCGACGATGCGCGCCGCAATTTCCTCGACTTCGGATTTTGATCCGACCTCGGTCAGGATCGCCGCAAATTCGTCGCCGCCCAGCCGCGCCACGGTATCCGCGGCGCGCACGCAGAGGCGCAGGCGGCTGGCGGTCTCGACCAGCAAGTCGTCGCCGGCGGAGTGGCCGAACCGGTCATTGACCGCCTTGAAGTAATCGAGGTCGATGAAGCACAGGGCCAGGCCGCGGCCATGGCGCTGCCCCAGCGCAAGCGCAACCCGCAGGCGGTCGGCGAACAGCGCACGGTTGGGCAGGTCGGTCAGCGGATCGTGGTAGGCGCGGTGGCGCAGTTCCTCTTCCAGTTGCTTGCTGCGCGTGATGTCGGTCAGCGTCGCCACGCAGCGCACCGGCCGGCCCGCATGTTCGACGCGGCTGATCGCCAGCCAGACCACGAATATCTCGCCATTCTTGCGCCGGTTCCAGACTTCACCCTGCCAGCGGCCCTCGCGGCAGATGCTTTGCCACATGCCGGCATAGAACTCCGCAGCATGCCGTCCCGAACGCAGCAAGGACGCCGGCTGCCCCAGCACTTCGGCGGCGGCATAGCCGCTCATCTGCGAAAAAGCCGGATTGACCTCAATGAAATTGCCATGCTCGTCGGTCACGACGATGGCCTCCGCCGCATTGTCGAAAACCGCCGCGGCGAGTTCGCGATCCGCCAGTTGGTGCTCCAGGGCCGCATTGGCCTGCGACAAGGCCTGGGTGCGATCGACGATCACCTGCTCCTGTTCCTCGGCCAGGTTTTCCAGCGCCAGCACATGGCTGCGCGTGCGCGCCACCAGCAACTGCAGCAGGGCCGCTGCCACGCCGAACATCAGCAGGTGCACCGCTGCCGAGCGGATGCGGCCGGCGTCGCGAATCTGCAGCAGTTCCGCCGCGGGCATGGTCACGGAAATCCCGCCGCGGACTTGACCCAGCACGTAGCCCTGCGCCTGATGGCATTGCAGACAGGCCTCGGTCACCCTGAGCGGCGCCATGTAGCGATGCGCGGGCAAGGCACCGGGAACCAGTTCTATGACTTCGGCCAGCCCCACCTCGAAGCGGCGCAATGCCTCGGCCTCCCAGGCATCCGGCGCGTTGGCCGGACGCAGGGGCTTCAGGCTGGTGATATGCAGCTGGATGCCGGCGGCCTGCTGCGCGATCTCGGCAATCTGGCGGGTCATGTAAGCCGGGTTGATCATGGTCAGCGCAATCCCATCCCGCGTGACCAGATCGCGCCGCGGGTGTTCGAGATAAGGGTTGGGCGGGGTGGCTTCGGTCACCGGCACATAGACGCCGCCGTGGCGCGCGTTCCAGTCGCGCGCCAGCTCCACCAAGCGGAACAGCGCGGCCCCACGTTCGCGCGCCACCGACGCCATGTTGGCGTCGGCCTGCCGCCAGTCCAGCACAAAGGACGCCAGCACACAGATCATCACCACCGCCAGGATGATCGGCGGGCGGGTCCACAGCCCTGAAAGACTGCCCCGCATGTAAGGGCGACTCAATGGCGCGTGCATGCGCCATTATGCAGCAGGCCGGTGCGCCCGCTGCGGCCTGCCCGGCGATCAGCCCTTGATGCGCGCGACCAGGGCCTTGGCGTATTGGTCGGTGCTGGCTGTGCCGCCCAGGTCGCCGGTACGCACCTTGTCCTTGTTCAGGACGTCGTCGATGGCCTGGCGCAGGCGGTCGCCGAGATCCGCGCGCTTGACGTGGTCGAGCATCATGGCGGCGGCCAGCATCAGCGCGGTGGGATTGGCGATGCCCTTGCCGGCGATGTCCGGCGCCGAGCCGTGCACCGCCTCGAAAATTGCCGCATTGGCGCCGATGTTGGCACCCGGCGCCATGCCGAGGCCGCCGACCAGGCCGGCGATCTCGTCCGAAAGGATGTCGCCGAACAGGTTGGTGGTCACCAGCACGTCGAACTGCCAGGGGTTCATCACCAGCTTCATGGCGCAGGCATCGATGATGACCTGGTCGAACTCGATGCGGCCCTTGTAGCTCTCCTCGTACATCTGCTGCGCGGTCTCGAGAAAGATTCCGGTCAGCGCCTTCATGATGTTGGCCTTGTGCACCACGGTGACCTTCTTGCGGCCCTTGGCGATCGCGTATTCGAAAGCGAACTTGAGGATGTTGCGGCAGCCCTGGCGCGTGTTGATGCCGGTCGCCATGCCCACGGCATGGGGGTCGCCATCGATCGGAACGTAATGCTCGTGACCCATGTAGAGGCCTTCGATGTTCTCGCGGCACAGCACCAGGTCGATATTCTCGAAGCGCCCACCCGGCACCAGCGACTTGGCCGGCCGCAGGTTGGCATAGAGCTGGAACTTCTCGCGCAGGCGCACGTTGGACGAGCGGTAGCCGCCGCCCGACGGGGTTTCCAGCGGGCCCTTGAGTGCCAGCCGGGTGCGCTCGATCGAATCGATCGTGGCCTGCGGCAGCGGATCGCCGAAAGCCGTGACCCCGGCCAGTCCGGCGACACAGGTTTCCCATTGGAAGGGCGCGCCGAGGGCGTCGAGCACCTCTATGGTCGCGGCGGTAATCTCGGTGCCGATGCCATCGCCCGGAATCAGGGTGGCAGGAATAAGGGTCTGGGTGGTGCTCATGGGGATCTCCGGGGGAGTGCTGCATGCAATGAAACGGCGCCTGGCTGCGATCGGCCAATGATCGCCGGACCAGGAAGCCTGACCAGGAAGGATGCCACGGCTGGCTGAACGGCCGCTTACAGTCCCCGTGGCGGCGGCAGAATTATACGCAATCCCTATTTCGCCATACGCCGCATCTATTCGCGCCGGCGCCCGCTCCGGCCCGAGAAACGCATGCCTACTGCGCCGCGCGCAAGGCCGGCAGCGCCGACTGGCGCAGCATGGAGGAAGCCCCCAGCCAGCCGGCGACCACCACCAGCGCCATCCCGGCCAGCAGGCCGATCAGCCACAGTTCCGGCTGCGGCAGGTAGTCGAGGCGGAAGGCGAAGCGCGCCAGGCCCCAGCCGATCAGGCTGGCGGCGACGCCGGCGAGCAGGCCGGCGAGCGCACCGAGCGCGGCGAACTCCGCCAGCAACGCGCTGGACAGTTGCCGGCTGCGGGCGCCCAGCGCGCGCAATACCGCCAGCTCGTGGCGGCGCTCGTCGCTGCTGGCCTGCAGGGCCGCGTAGAGCACGGCCAGGCCGGCCAGCACGGCAAAGCCGAACACCAGCTGCACGGCGCGCGCGACCTGGTCGATCGTCGCATGCAACTGCCTGACCAGCGCCGCAACGTCGATCACGGTGATGTTGGGGAAGGCCCGCACCAGTTCCGGGATCGCAGCGGCCCGGCCGGCCGGCAGGTGGAAGCTGGTGATGTAGCTGGCCGGGTAGTCGCCGAGCACGGCCGGCGGCGCCATGACGAAGAAATTGACGCGCATCGAGTCCCAGTCGAGTTTGCGCAGGCTGGTGATCACGGCCTCGACCCGATTGCCGGCGATGTCGTAGCTCAGACGGTCGCCGAGCTTGAGCTTCAGCGTCTCGGCCAGGCCCTGCTCCACCGAAAATTCAGCGGCCGACGTTTCGCCATGCCAGCGCCCGCCGCTGACGGTGTTGCCGGCCGGGAGCCGGGCCGACCACGACAGGTTGAATTCGCGATCGACGAGGCGCTGGGCGCGGTCGTCCGTATAGCTCTCCGGCCCCACGGCCTGGTCATTGACCTGTACCAGGCGGCCGCGCACCATCGGTTCGAGTTGCGGCGCCGGCAGGCCGCGTGCCTTGAAGAAGTTGGCGATGGCGACCCGCTGATCGGGCTGGATGTTGATCGCAAAACGATTCGGCGCGTCGGCCGGCACGCGTTCCTGCCAGCTGTCGAGCAGGTCGCCGCGCGCCACGGTGAGCAGGAGCAAGGCCGTCAGCCCGAGAGCCAGCGCAACCGCCTGCACCAACGTCGCCGCCAGGCGCCGGCGCAGATTGGCCAGGCCATGGCGCCAGCCATAACCGCGCCCGGCCGGACGCAGGCGACTCAGCGCGGCGAGCAGCAGGCGCGCCATCAGCGCGAAGAAGCCCAGCGCGGCAAGGAAGCCGGCCAGCACGATCAGGCCCAGGCGCAGGTCGCCGGCCATCCACAGCATCAGCGCCGCCAGCACCAGGGCGCCGAGCAAGTAGGCGCCGATCGAAGCCGGCTCCGATCCGCTCCATTCGCGCCGCAGCACGCGTATCGTCGGCACCCGCTTCAGGCGCAGAAGCGGCGGCAGGGCAAAGCCGACGATCAGCGTGAGCCCCACCAGCAGCCCGTGCAGCCAGGGCAGCAGCGAGGCTGCCGGCAGATGGGTCACCATCAGGCCCGCCAGCAGTTGCTGCAGGGCCGACTGCACGACATAGCCGACGCCGCAACCGGCCAGCGTCGCGGCCAGGCCGAAAATCAGGAATTCACCGCCATGGATCAGCAGCAGTTGCGCCCCCGATGCGCCCATGCAGCGCATCACCGCGCAACCGTCGAGATGCCTGCGCATGTAGCGCTCGGCGGCCAGCGCCACCGCCACCGCGGCGAGTATCACGGCCAGCAAGGCGGCGAGGCGCAGGAAGCGCTGCGCGCGCTCGGTCACGTTGCGCACTTCGGGCCGCGCGTTGTCCAGGCTTTCGATCTTTTCGCCGCGCCCGAGTTGGGCCGTCGCCCAGCCTTCATACGCCGCCACGGCGGATGGCTCGCCGGCCAGATGCAGGCGGTAGCCGACGCGGCTGCCGTTCTGGATCAGGCCGGTCGCCGGAAGGTCGGCGAGATTGATCATCAGGCGCGGCGCCAGCGCAAACACGTTCATGCCGCGATCGGGTTCCAGGGTCAGGATCGGACCGCTTTGCACCCTGATGTTTCCCAGCGCCAGGGAGGTGCCCGGCGCCAAACTCAAGGTAGTCGCCAGGCGCTCATCGGGCCAGGCCTCGCCGGCTTGCGGCACGCGCGCCGTATCGGCATCGGCGGCGTTGAGCACGGCCGCGGTGCGCAAGGACCCGCGCAGCGGATAGCCCGCCGACACGGCCTTGATCTCGGCCAGCACAGCTGCCTCGCCCAGGCTGACCATGCTCGGGAAAGTGGCGCTCTCGGCCTGGCGCAGGCCTCGCGCCGCTGCCTCCCGGCGAAAGCGCTCGGGCCACGGATGGTCGGCGGTCAGCAGCAGGTCGCCGCCGAGCAACTGGTGGGATTGCAGCTTGAGCGCCTGCTCGACGCGGTCGGTCAGGAAACCGACACTGGTCAGTGCCGCCACCGCCAGCACCAACGCCAGCCCAAGCACGGTGAGTTCGCCGGCGCGCCAGTCGCGCGCAAGCATGCGCAGCGCAAGGCGAAGCGACGACAGGAGAATCACCACGCCCGCATCTGCTCGATGGCCTGCTCGACGCGGTCGAGCGCGATGACCTCGATGCCCTTGATGGCCGCACGCGGCGCGTTCGCCTTGGGCACGATGGCGTGGCTGAAGCCGAGCTTGGCGGCTTCCTTCAAACGCTCCTGGCCGCGCGGCGCGGGGCGGATCTCGCCGGCAAGACCAACTTCGCCGAACACCACCAGCTTGCCCGGCAGCGGCTTGTTGCGCAGCGAGGAAACGATGGCCAGCAGCACCGCGAGGTCGGCCGCCGGCTCGGCGATCTTGACCCCGCCGACGGCATTGACGAACACGTCCTGGTCGTAGCAAGAGATGCCGGCATGACGGTGCAATACCGCGAGCAGCATCGCCAGGCGGTTCTGTTCGAGGCCGACCGTGAGCCGGCGCGGACTCGGCGCCTGCGAAGCGTCGACCAGCGCCTGGATTTCCACCAGCAGCGGCCGCGTGCCTTCCTGGGTGCACAACACGCAGGACCCGGCAACGTCGAGCGAATGCTGCGAGAGGAACAAGGCCGAGGGATTGGCGACGCCGCGCAGGCCCTTCTCGGTCATGGCGAAGACGCCGAGTTCATTGACGGCGCCGAAGCGGTTCTTCACCGCGCGCACCAGGCGAAAGCTCGAATGCGTGTCGCCCTCGAAATACAGCACGGTGTCGACCATGTGCTCCAGCACGCGCGGGCCGGCCAGGCTGCCTTCCTTGGTCACATGGCCGACCAGGATCACGCAGGTGCCGGACTGCTTGGCGAAGCGCGTCAGCTGCGCCGCGCACTCGCGCACCTGGGCCACCGAGCCCGGCGCCGACTGCATGGCATCCGACCAGACGGTCTGGATCGAGTCGATCACGGCCACCGCGGGGCGCAGCTTGACCAGGGTGGCGAGGATTTTTTCCAGGTTGATCTCGGCCAGCAACTGCATGCGGCCGACATCGAGCTGCAGGCGCCGCGCGCGCAGCGCGACCTGCTCGCCCGATTCCTCGCCCGAGACGTAGAGCACGTTTTCGCTGGCCTGGGCCAGGCGGGCCAGGGCCTGCAAGAGCAACGTCGACTTGCCGATGCCGGGATCGCCGCCGATCAGCACCACGCCGCCGGCGACCAAACCGCCGCCCAGCACGCGGTCGAACTCCTCGACCCCGGTGGGCTGGCGCGGTTCCTCGCGCGGGCGGATCTCGGCCAGCATCTGCAGGCCGCTGGCGCCGCCCAGCGCGGCGAAGTTGCGCCCCGCCGGGGCCGCGGTTTCGACCACCGCCTCGACCAGGGTGTTCCACTGCCCGCAGCCGGGACACTGGCCCTGCCACTTCGGGGAACTGGCGCCGCACTCGGTACAGGAATACTGGGTCTTGGCCTTGGCCATCAGCTCATTGTCAATTCACATCGATGACCGGCACGCGCGCGGCCAGGGCACAGAACATTTCGTAGGAAACGGTGCCGGCTGCCGTGGCGACCTCATCGGCGGACAAATACATGTTTCCCGCCCCGCCCCACAGCGTCACCGTGTCGCCAACGCCAACTGTTGACGGCAGCTCGCTCAGATCGACGCAGATCTTGTCCATCGAGACGCGGCCCAGGGTCCGCGTGCGCTGTCCGGCGACCTGCACCGGAGTGCCGGTCGGCGCATGGCGCGGGTAGCCGTCGCCGTAGCCGCAGGCGACGATGCCGATGCGCATCGGACGTTCGGCGACAAAGCTGCTGCCGTAGCCGACCGCGGCGCCGGGCTCAAGATTGCGCACCGCGATCAGTTCGCTCTCCAGGGTCATCACCGGCAGCAGGCCGAGGGCGACGGCGCTTTGCATGGCCGGGAAGGGCGAGGATCCGTAGAGCATGATGCCGGGCCGCACCCAATCCCCGACCGACTCGGGAAAGCGCAGCAAGGCCGCCGAGTTGGCCAGGCAGGCGGGCAGCATGCGCTTGCCCGAAATCGAGCGAAAGCGATCGAGCTGCTGCTGGATGCCGCGCGCTTCGTCGGCGTCGGCGAAATGCGTCATCAGCGTCACGGATTCCAGGCAGTCGGCGGCCACCAGCCGGTCCAGCGCCACGGTGAACTCGTCGGCATCGAAACCGAGCCGGTTCATGCCGGTATTCAGCTTCAGGTAAACCGGCTGGCGCCGCGGCAGGCAGGCGTCGATCAGCGCGTCGACCTGCCACATCGAATGCAGTACCGGCGTCAATTCGAGTTCGGCGAACAGCGGCAAATCGTCGACCTGGTAGGGACCTTCCATCATCAGGATGGGGTGGGCGAACCCGGCATCGCGCAGCGCCATGGCGCCTTCGAGTTCCACCAGGGCAAAGCCGTCGGTGGCGTCGCCCAGGGCGCGCGCCGCGGACAGCAGGCCGTGGCCATAGGCGTCGGCCTTGACCACGCTCCAGACCCGGGCCGCGCCTGCGTGCTGCGTCACGACGCGGTGATTGTGGCGCAGCGCCGCCCAATCCAGGCGCGCGCGTATCGGTCGCGACATTTCCGCTAGGCGGGCTTCTTCGCGATCAGGAGGGCATGCAGCCGCGCCGAAGCGAATTCGACAAACGTGGCCACCAGCCGCGAGCGGAATTTTTCCTTCGGATAGACCATCGACAGCGTGCGGATCAGGCGCGGCTTGAGCGGTATCGCCACGATGTCGCCGAGCCGTTGCTCCTTGCTCACCGACGAACGCGAAGCGATGGCGAAACCGAGTCCGGTTTCGACCACGCCGTTCAGCGCAATCGGGCTGCCGAGCTCCATCACGACGTTCATCTGATCGAGCGAGATGCCCGAACTGCGCAGGTAGTTCTCGGTGAATTCACGCGTGCCGGAACCCGGCTCGCGCGAAATGAAGGCATGTTCCATCAGCTTCTGCGGCGTCAACTCCTTGTGCCGCGCCAGCGGAAAACGCGGATGGCAGATCACCACCAACTCGTCGTCGCAACACACCTCGCACTGCAGATTCGGCTCATGCGACAACGACTCGATGAAGCCGATGTCGATGGTGTGCTCGATGACACGGTTCTCGATCGACTCGGAATTGCCGACCATCAGGCGCGCACGCACGTTCGGGTAGGTCGACTTGAATTCGCCGAGGATGCCGGGCAGCATGAATTCGGCGATCGTGGTAGAGGCGCCGACCATCAGGGAACCGCCGATCTCGCCCGTCAATTCCGATAGGCGCACGTCCATTTCCGCGCCCAGCCCGAGAATTCTTTCCGCATAGCCGAGCACGACTTCGCCGGCCGGCGTCAGCGTGATCCGTCCGTGACCGCGATCGAAAAGCCGGGTATTGAAATGCTCTTCGAGCTGCTTGATCTGAAAAGTCACAGCCGGTTGCGTCATGAACAGCACTTCGGCTGCCTTGGTGAACGACAACTGCTTGGCTACCGCGTGAAAAACCTGGAGCCGGCGATCGGCCATACCCACTACCTCCGGATAGAAGAATTGCTGTTTGGGCGGTATTCAATCACAAATCATCTTCCATGAGCGCATTTTATGTCCCCGGCGGCAGCGCCGGGGACGGTATACCATATGGATATATTCTATGCTGCATTGCAGCATCCCGATTGCACAGTTCTTTCGTGATATAACCCGGCAGGCCAAAACACGGCCGGACCACCGGCCACATCAATGAGCACAGGTTTCTACATCATCATGGCGGCGCAGTTCTTTTCTGCGCTCGCCGACAACGCCCTGCTGATCGCCGCCATCGCCATCCTGCGCGACATGCACGCGCCTGCGGAATACGAACCGCTGCTGAAAACCTTCTTCACCGTCTCCTATGTCGCCCTGGCCGCCTTTGTCGGCGCCTTTGCCGACTCGATGCCGAAATGGCGCGTGATGTTCATCAGCAACGGCATCAAGGTCTTCGGCTGCAGCCTGATGTTCTTCGACATGCATCCGCTGCTGGCCTACGCCGTGGTCGGGCTCGGCGCTGCCGCCTATTCGCCGGCCAAATACGGCATCCTCACCGAATACCTGCCGCACCGGCTGCTGGTGGTCGCCAACGGCTGGATCGAAGGCCTTACCGTGGCTGCGATCATCCTCGGCGTGGTGCTGGGCGGCGCCCTGATCAGGCCCGAGATCGCCTATGGCCTGCTCGCCATGGATTTCCCGGTGATCGACACCGGCGTCGATACCGTGGCCGAGATGACGCTGATCATCATCGGTGCGCTGTACCTGGTCGCCGCATTGTTCAATCTCTATATTCCGGATACCGGGGTCGACCACAAGCCGCTGAAGAAGAATCCGGTCTATCTCTTCCATGAATTCAACCACTGCCTGAAACTGCTGTGGCGCGACAAGCTGGGCCAAATCTCGCTGGCCGTCACCACCCTGTTCTGGGGTGCGGGGGCGACGCTGCAGTTCATCGTGCTGGAATGGGCCAAGGTGGCATTGAATCTCGACCTGTCCAAGGCCAGCATGCTGCAGGGCGTGGTGGCGGTCGGCGTGGCCATCGGCGCCGTGCTCGCGGCGAAAATGATCACCCTGAAGAAGTCGGTGCGCGTGATCCCGCTGGGCATGGCCATGGGCGTCGGCGTCATTGTCATGATCGGCGTGCGCGACATGTGGCTGGCGGCGCCGCTCCTGGTGCTGATAGGTATTTTCTCGGGCTTTTTCGTGGTACCGATGAACGCGCTGCTGCAACATCGCGGCCACATCCTGATGGGCGCCGGGCATTCGATCGCGGTGCAGAACTTCAACGAAAATCTGTCGATCCTGATCATGACCAGCACCTACTCGGTGCTGCTCAAGGCCCACCTGTCGATCTACTGGATCATCGTGCTGTTCGGCATGTTCGTCGCCGGCACCATGTGGCTGGTGAGACGCCAGCACCAGATCAACCAGCGCGAGCGCGACGACGTCGCCCACCTCGACGACGCCCGCATCACTCCTTGAAAGCCGGCTAGCGCAGGTCGGGTTCGAAGAACACCCACTGCGCGCTCGGGAAGCGCTCCTGCATGCGCGCCTCGACGGCGTTGATGGCCTCGACCATCTGCAGCCCGCTGCCGGTTTCCATGCCGCGCATGCGCGCCTTGACCGCGATCACCACCTTGTCGCCCCAGGCCAGGGTGATCACGTTCAGTACCTGCTCCACCTCGGCCTGGACCGCGACGAAGGCCTCGATCTCGGCGCGCAGCTGCGGTGCCGCCGATTCGCCGACGATCAGGCCCTTGACCTCGATCATCACGGCGACTGCGATCACCATCAGCACTATGCCGATCGCCAGCGTGCCCAGCGCGTCCCACAGCGGGTTGCCGGTGACGACGCTGGCCGCCACCGCGACGAAGGCCAGCGCGAGGCCGAGCAGGGCCGCGATGTCCTCGCCGGCCACCACCATCAACTCGGACTGGCGCGTCTCGCGGAACCAGGCGAGGAAAGGCTGGCGCCCGGCGATCTTGCGTATCTCCTTCAAGGCGCCCCACAAAGAGAAGGCTTCCAGCACCACGGCGCAGGCCAGCACCGCCATGGCGATCAGGCCGTGCTGCAGCGGCTGCGGATGCAGCAGGCGCTCGACGCCTTCATAGACGGAAAACGCGCCGCCCATGAAGAACAGCATCAGCGCCACGATCATCGACCAGAAATAGGTGACGCGATGGTGGCCGAGCGGAAAGTCGACGCTGGCGGGACGCCGCGCCTGCCTCAAGCCCAGCAGCAACAGCAGCTGGTTGGCGCAGTCTGCCGTGGAATGGATCGCCTCGGCCAGCATCGAACCGGAACCGGTCCAGAAGGCCGCGACGTACTTCGCCACCGCAATGCCGAAGTTGGCGCCCAGTGCGTAAAAAATGGCCCGCAGCGAGCCTTCGTTGCCGTGGGACATCAGTTTCCTTTCAGCGTCTTCATGGTGCGCCGCATGAAGCAGAGATCCTCCCAGGCCCTGGCCTTGTCCTGCAGGGTACGCAGCAGATAGGCGGGATGGTAAGTGACGATCAGCGGGATGCCGCGGTAGTCGTGCAGCTTGCCGCGCTCCGCGCCGATCTTGACCTCGCTTTGCAGCAGCGTCTGCGCCGCCGGCCGGCCGAGGGCGACGATCAGCTTCGGTTGAATCAACTCGATCTGGCGCTCCAGGTAGGGCCGGCAGGTCGCGGTCTCCTCCGGCGTCGGCGTGCGATTTTCCGGCGGACGGCACTTCACGGCGTTGGCGATATACACGTCCGCCCCGCGCCTGAGGCCGATCGCCGCCAGCATGTTGTCGAGCAGCTTGCCGGCCTGGCCGACGAAGGGTTCGCCGCGCAGGTCTTCCTCGGCGCCCGGCCCCTCGCCGACGAACAACCAGTCGGCATGGCGATCGCCGACACCGAGCACCGCCTGTTTGCGCGCCTCGCAAAGCCGGCACAGGCGGCACGCCGCCACTGTCGACGCAAGTTCATCCCAGCTCAATCCGGTTTTATCGGCCGCGGCCGCAGGCGGCGCCGGTTCCTGCTGCGGCTCGGTCACGGCGGGCGCCATGGATTCCGCCGCAGGCACTGCGGCGGCCTTGGCGCGCAGTTTCCAGACCGGCCCCAGGCCCATCTCGCGCAGAATCTCGTCCTGCGTCATAAATCGCGTGCCATCACGATGGCATCCTCGCGGCCTCCGTGCGCCGGATAGTAATCGCGGCGGCGGCCGATTTCGGCGAAGCCGTGGCGCCGGTACAGGGCCTGTCCGCCGAGGTTGCCGGGGCGCACTTCGAGCAGCATGCGCGTTACCGCCTGCGCCCGCGCCCGGTCGAAAAGATGCATCAGCAAGGCGGAGCCGCGACCGCCGCGCTGCATTTCGGGCAGCACGGTGATGTTGAGCAGGTGCGCCTCATCGAGTACCCGCATCATCACGGCATAACCGATCATTTGTCCGTTCTCCTGCGCCAGCCAGGCGTCATGGCCGGCCGCCAGGGAATCGGCAAAATTGCCGCGGGTCCACGGAAAGGCATAGATACGCCGCTCCGCCTCCGCCACCGCATCGAGGTCGTCGCCCGTCATGGCCCGGTAGCCCAGCACTAGCGGAGCCCGCCGCGCGCCATGCGTTCGGCGGTGGTCAGCGCCACCTTGTCGCGCACGTAAATGGGCTGCGCCCGGGCAGCTGCGACCGCCCCGCCCTGGGCGAACATCGGCGCGGCGAGACGCAGCACGGCGGCAGCCGTCGGAAACACATCGGCACGCACCCCGGCGAGTTCCGGCTTGCCGGCGAGCAGCAAGTCGCCGTAGGCCGCGAAGCCGTCGCCGACCGCCCAGGTGCCGGCAAGAGTTGGCGCTGGCACCACGGCGGGCGGCAGGCAGGCAGGCGCCATGCGTTGCTCCACGCGCCCGCCCTCGACCCGATAGGTCGCGCTATATACCTCGTTCATGCGCGCATCGAGGCAGACCCAGACCTCGCGTTCGCCGCAGGCCAGTGCCAGCGCTTCGAGGCTCGATACCGGCGCCACCGGCCGGTCGAGGCCCCAGGCCAGCCCCTGCGCCACGCCGCAGGCCAGGCGCAGGCCGGTGAAGCCGCCGGGCCCGGCGCCGAAGGCGATGCCGTCGATCTGTGACAGCGAACAGCCGGCCTCGGCCAGCAGTTCATGCACCCAGGGCAAGAGCCTTTCGGAGCCGCCGTTGGGCAGCTCCGCGGCGCGCTCGATGAGCGCACCATCCTGCCACAGCGCCACCGACAGGCGCCGCGTCGCGGTTTCGAAGGCCAGCAGGCGCATGGCGGGGACAGTCAACTCCGGTGCCGCGCCTACTTGCGGCTGCCGAGTATGCCGCGCAGCGTGTCCTGGATGTCGGCCGGAATCAATACCGTCTTGGCATTGTCCGAGGAGGCCAGGTTGCCGATGGCATGAATGTATTTTTCGCCCAGCATGTAGCGCATCGGCGCGTCTTCCGTGCCGATCGCGGCCGCCACGCGGCGGATCGCCTCGGCCGAGGCATCGGCCAGCGTGATCTGCGCTTCGGCCTGCAGGCGCGCGGCCTGCAGCTGCGCCTCGGCGTTGAGGATGGTGGACTGCTTGGTGCCCTCGGCCTTGGTCACCATGGCCTTGCGCTCGCGCTCGGCCGAGGCCTGCGCCTCCATGGCCTTCTGCATCGATTCCGACGGGTTGATGTCCTGGATCTCGACCGACTTCACGGTCAGGCCCCAGTCGATGGCCTCGTCGGCGACGCCTTCGCGCAGCCGGGCCTTGATCTTGTCGCGGTTGGAGAGCGCCTCGTCCAGCGTCATCTCGCCGATGATCGAGCGCAGCGTGGTCATGATCATGTTGCGGATCGCCTCGGAGAAATCCGTGACGCCATACACCGCCTTGATCGGATCGGTGACCTTGATGAAGGCGATCGCATTGGTCAGGATCACCGCGTTGTCCTTGGTGATGACTTCCTGCTCCTGGACGTCGAGGATGATGTCCTTGGTCACCAGCTTGTAGCGCACCTGGTCGAAGTAGGGAATGATGATGTTGAGACCGGGACGCAGCGTGGTGTGGTACTTGCCGAGGCGCTCGACGATCCATTCCTCGCCCTGCGGCACGATGCGCACGCCCTTGGCGATGGTGACCGCGACAAAAACAAATACTGCAATTACAAAGAATGCGAACTCGCCCATCATCGACCCTTTCAGTATTTGCCGACCTTCAATAGCTGGCCGTCCACCGCCAGCACCCTGACCCGCTCGCCGGCGGCAATCGCTTCATCGGCGAGGCAGGGCCAGACATCGGAGCCCATCACCGGCTTCTGGAAACGCACTTCGCCGCGCGCCGAATCCACGCCCAGCGGCTCGACCGCCCGCACCAGGACGCCGATCTCGCCCAGCGCCTCGTTGGCCTGGCCCGACCGCGTCTTGCCGTCGTCGCGGCGGAAGACCTTGAACCAGAGCATGGTCATCAGTACCGAGGCGGCCGTCCACAGCAGTATCTGGGTGGTGAATGCGATCTCCGGGGCGAGCAGCATGGCGACACCCACCAGCAGCGCGCCGAGGCCGAACCAGATGATGAAAAAGCTGGGCACGGCCAGTTCGAGCAGCCCCAGGCCGAGGCCGAGCACCATCCAGTGCCACCAGGCGAGTTCCATTTTCCAGCGTCCTTTCCCCGAGACTTCCAGCTGCCGACAGCCGCCCGGCAGCAACGGCGGAAACCGGCGCTGCTGCCAAAACGAATATTTTATCGCCTTTGCCGCGCGCGCCTTTCCCTCCCCGGCATATTATTCCGACCGCGGCGAACGACTGGAGAAGCCCGATTCCGCGGCGCTGCAGCATTGAGACAATTTTCAAGAAGCTTGATCCAGACGGATAATTCTTGATTACACTGCGTTACCATTCGCATAGAATTCAACCGCCACTACCATCATCACTCCCACGAGGTCACACATGAACAAGTCTGAACTGATCGAAATCACTGCCAAAGAAGCCGACATCAGCAAGGCTGCAGCCGAGAAGGCGCTGTCTGCAGTCATCGCCGCCATCGTCAAGGCCGTCTCCAAGGGTGACAGCGTTACCCTGGTCGGCTTCGGCAGCTTCAAGTCCTCGAAGCGTGCCGCGCGTGTCGGCCGCAATCCGCAGACCGGCAAGGAACTCAAGATCGCTGCCACCACCGTGCCGCGCTTCACGGCCGGTGCCACCTTCAAGGCTGCAGTGGCCGGCAAGAAAGCTGCCAAGAAAAAATAAGCAGCGAGCATTCCGGTTGGTTTCAGGCCCGCCTCGCGCGGGCCTATTTATTATGTCTCCAACAATTGTTGGAGACGGTATCCCCTGGTGGGATTATCGCCGGGAACGCGGCGTCCGGCGCTGGCGTGCCGCCTCGAACAGGCACACCGCGGTGGCCGCCGCCACGTTCAGCGATTCGGTGCCGCCGGCAAGCGGAATCGTGGCGCGCAGGTCGGCCGCCGCGATGAGTTCCGCGGACAGTCCCGCACCCTCGTTGCCCACCAGCCAGAGCAGCGGTCCGCTCAGATCGAGTTCATAGAGGCTGCGACCGCCGCTGGCGACGGTCGCAACCGAGGTGGCTGAACGGGCCGCCAATACCGCCGCGAGATTCACCCGTTCGCGAATCGCCAGGGAAAAATGTGCGCCCTGCGCGGCGCGCAGCACGCGCGCCGTCCAAGCCCCGGCACAGCCGGTTCCCAGCAAGACCTGAGGCACGCCGGCCGCGGCCGCGGTGCGCAGGATGGCGCCGACGTTGCCCGCATCCTGCACCGCGTCGAGCAGCACGGCATCGCCTTGCAGCGCCGCCTCCGATGCCCCGGGAATGGCGACCACGGCGGCAATGCCGGTCGGCGTGCTGACGCCGGAGATTTCGCGAAACAGGCTGTCGCGCAGGACCAGGCAATCGATGCCCGCTGCCGCCGGAAGCAGGGCCGCGATCTCGGAATTCTTCAACCCGCTCTCGCTCACCAGCAACTTGCTTACGGCAACGCCGCGCGTCAGGCAGGTCGATACCAGATGGATGCCGTCGGCGAGCGCGAACCCCTGCCGGCGCGGATCTTCCGCGATCGTGCGCAGCGACTTGAAGATAGGATTGTCGCGCGAGGTGATGTGGCGGGAATCCTTCATCGCGATCCTGCGAGCAGCGTCCTGACCGGCGCAAAACTTCTGCGGTGGAACGCCGCCGGCCCATGCAACTGCAGGGCCGCGCGATGGATCGCGGTGTCATAGCCCTTGTGGCGATCCAGCCCATACTGGGGAAATGCCTCGTGGATACGCCGCATTTCGGCGTCGCGCGCCGTCTTGGCCAGGATCGAGGCCGCCGAAATCGCCGGCTCGGTTGCGTCGCCGCGGACGATGGCGCGTGCCGGCATCGCCAGCGGCGGGCAGCGGTTGCCGTCGATCAGCGCTTCCAGGGGCTGCACGCCAAGCGCCTCCACGGCGCGACGCATGGCCAGCATTGTCGCCTGCAGGATATTGATGCTGTCGATTTCCTCGACCGACGCCGAGGCGATGCCGAAGCAGAGCGCCTTCTCGCGTATTTCCAGCGCCAGGCGCTCGCGCGCGCGTTCGGACAGCTTCTTGGAGTCAGCCAGGCCGACGATGGGCCTGGCCGGATCGAGGATCACGGCGGCGGCATAAACGGGTCCGGCGAGCGGGCCGCGCCCGGCTTCATCGACGCCGCAGACGAGGTGCATATCCCCGCCGGGCCGTCCCAAGGGGAGATCAGCCAAGCAACCGGAAGCCGCGTCGGCGGCTGACCCGTCGTCGCCCCCTTTTCGCGGACAGGGGGCTGGGGGGATAGTCGTTCTCACGCCTTCTGCAGGTAGGGCAGCACGGCGCCGGCCGCCTTTTGCGCCGTGTCCTGCCGCAGCAGGCGGTGGATGCCGGCGAAGACGCGCTCGATGGCGGCGCGCGCCGGTTTGTCCGCCAGCAGATTGCCCAGCGCCTGGGCCAGATTCTCGGGCGTCGCCTCGTCCTGCAGGAACTCGGGCACCACATAGCGCCCGGCAAGGATGTTCGGCAGCCCGACCCAGGGCAGGTAGCGCATGCCGCGCATCAGGCGCCAGGACCACGGCGACATCTTGTAGGCGATCACCATGGGCCGGCCGACAAGGGCGGTTTCCAGCGTGGCGGTGCCGCTCGCCACCAGTACCGCATCGCTGGCGGCGACGGCCTCTGCCGCATGGCCGAACATCAGCGTGAAGGGCATTTCGTCGGCCTTGAGCTTCCACAGCGCCGTCTCGAACTGCAGGCGCGTCTCGCGCGACACCAGCGGCACCAGGAACTGCAATTGCGGATGACGCTGCAGCAGCAGCTTGGCCGTCTCGATAAAAGTCTCGGCCATGAAATGCAGCTCGGACTGGCGGCTGCCCGGCAGCAGGGCGATCACCGGGCGTCCCTGCGCCACACCGAGCTGTTCGCGCACCGCGCGCTGGTCGATGTCGAGCGGAATCACGTCGGCCAGCGGATGGCCGACATAGCTGCACTTGACGGGAGTGCCCTGATACAACTCGGGCTCGAAGGGATAGAGGGCGAGGATGTGGCTCACCGATTCGACGATACGGCCCATCCGGTTCCTGCGCCAGGCCCAGATCGACGGGCTGACGAAGTGGATGGTGGGGATGCCGCGGGCCTTGAGGCGCTTTTCCAGCCAGAGGTTGAAATCCGAGCCGTCCACGCCGATGAAGACATCCGGCTTGTCCTGCAGCAGGCGGCGCAGGAGTTGCCGGCGCATGCCGGTGATGGCCCGATAGTGCCGCAAGACTTCCGCATAGCCGCGCACCGCCAGCATCTCCGCCGGCCACAGCGAATCGAAGCCCTCGCGCTGCATCTTCGGCCCGCCGATGCCGTAGAACTGCGCCTCGGGCAGGTGCCGTTTGAGCGCGGTAATCAAATGTGCGGCAAGCTGGTCGCTGGAGGCCTCGCCCGCCACCATGGCGATGCGCACCATCAGCGAACGATTCCTCGTCCGGGATGGGCAAGAAAGCCTGCCAGCAAGGCCAGTTCGGGCACCGCCGCCGAGTCGGCCTCGATCACGGCACGCGCCTCGTCGAGCTTCATGCCGGCCTTGTAGAGCGTCTTGTAGGCGCGCTTGACCGCCGCCACGGCATCCGCCGAAAAGCCGCGGCGCTTGAGCCCCTCGGCGTTGATGCTGCGCGGCACGGCCGGATTGCCGGCGGCCATGACGAAGGGCGGCAGGTCCTGCAGCAGGATGGTGCCCATCGCGGTGATGCTGTGGGCGCCGATGCGCACGAACTGGTGCACCGCGGTGTAGGCGCCGAGGATGGCCCAGTCTTCGACCTGTACGTGGCCGGCGATCTGCGCATTGTTGGCGAAGATGGTCTGGTTGCCGACCTGGCAATCGTGCGCCAGATGCACGTAGGCCATGATCCAGTTGTCATTGCCGAGGCGGGTCACGCCGGCATCCTGCGTCGTGCCGCAATTGAAGGTGCAGAACTCGCGAATCGTGTTGCGGTCGCCGATTTCGAGCCGGGTCGGCTCGCCCGCATACTTCTTGTCCTGCGGCTGTTCGCCGATGGAACAGAACTGGAAAATCCTGTTGTCGCGGCCGATCCGGGTATGGCCGGTGAGGACGACGTGGGGGCCGATCACCGTGTGATCGCCGATTTCGACATGCTCGCCGATCGTCGAATAGGGACCGACGACCACCCCCTTGCCGAGTTGCGCCGCGGGATGGACGATGGCTGTGGAATGAACGCTCATTAAAATGAAATACCTTGTTCGGAGCGACTGGTGACAGTCGAGCGAAGCGAGCCAATCTGCAGCCCCCCGTGAGGGGGGATGGGGGGGCGGGCCTTCAATTGGCCTGTCGCGTGTTTCATCATCGGTGGATGGTTCTCGCTGCCAGGAGCGTCAGGGCGTCGGGCGCACGGCGCAGATCAGGTCGGCTTCCGCGGCCACCTGGCCGTCGACTTTCGCCGTCGCCGAAAATTTCCAGATGCCGCGTTTGTTGCCGGCGAGCCTGACTTCGATCACCAGCTGGTCGCCGGGCCCGACCGGCTTCTTGAAGCGCGCGTTGTCGATGCCGACGAAGTAGTAAACCGACTTGTCGTCAGGCTTGCTGTCCATGGTCTTGAAGGACAGGATCGCCGCAGTCTGCGCCATCGCCTCAACCACCAGGACGCCGGGCATCACCGGATGATGCGGATAGTGGCCGGGGAAGAACGGCTCGTTCATGCTGACGTTCTTGAGCGCCGTGATCCGCTCGCCGGGCACCACCTCCAGCACGCGATCGACCAGCAGGAAGGGGTAGCGATGGGGCAGATAATTGAGGATTTCGTGGATATCCATGCGGGAATCGACTGCCCCGCCAGCGGTGGCTGAACTCATGATTTCTTCTCCAGTGCGGCAAGCCGTTGTTCGAGGGCACGGATTTTATCGGCCATCGCGTCAAGATGGCGCAGCCGCGAAAAATTCCGCAGCCAATCGCCATGTTCGAGGAAAGGCACGGCGCCGCTATAGGTTCCCGCTTTGCAGATCGACTTGGCCACCAAGGTGCCCGCGGCCACATTGACGTCATCGGCGATGTTCAGGTGTCCGAGGATCACCGCCCCGCCGCCCACCGTGCAGCGCGCACCGATCACCGCGCTGCCGGCAATCCCGACGCAACCGGCCATCGCCGTATGGGCACCGATCTGCACGTTGTGGCCGACCTGGATCTGGTTGTCGAGCTTGACCCCGTCGCCGATCACCGTGTCGCCCAGCGCACCGCGATCAATGGTGGTTCCGGCGCCGATCTCGACATCGTCGCCGACCAGCACGCGACCGACCTGGGGAATCTTGACCCACGCCCCCTCCGCCTCGCGCGCGAAGCCGAAGCCGTCGGCGCCGATCACCGCCGCGGAATGCACCAGGCAGCGCGCCCCGAGGATGACCCCGGAATAAATCGTCACGTTGGCCGCCAGTCGGGTGCCGGCGCCGATCTCGACCCCGGCGCCGATGCTGCAGTTGGCGCCGATCACCACATCGTCGGCTATCCTGGCGCCGGCGCCGATCGAGACCTGGGGCCCGATGCTGGCCGTGGCGGACACCGCGCCCTCGACCACGGCACTGGGATGAATGCCGGCGACGACAGCGGGGAGAGGATTCAGCCACTGCGCGACGCGGGCGTAATACAGATAGGGTTGCGGCGTCAGGATCGCCGCCGCCGGACCCGCCACCGCGGGGGGCGCCATGATCACCGCGGCGGCGCGCGTGGTGGCCAGCTGATGGCGGTATTTCGGGTTGGCCAGGAAGGCCAGCTCGCCGGGGCCGGCCCCCTCCAGGGTGCCGATGCGCGAAATTGCCGTGTCGCCAGCGCCAACTATTTCACCGCCAAGTCGGGCGACGATCTCGTCGAGCCGCAGCACCACGGCCGCGGTCTTACTTGTTGCCGTCGCCCAGCGCCTTGATCACCTTGTCCGTGATGTCGATGCGCGGGTTGGCGTAGACCGCCTCCTGGAAGATGATGTCGTACTTCTCGGCTTCGGCGATCTGCTTGATGATCTTGTTCACGCGCTCGAAAATCGCCGCCATTTCCTCGTTCTGGCGCTGGCTCAGGTCCTCGCGGAACTCGCGCTGCTTGCGCTGGAAGTCGCGGTTGAGCTCGCCGAACTCGCGCTCCTTGCTGCGCCGTTCGCTCTCGGCCATGGTCACCGCGTTCTTGTCCAGCGTCTCCTGCATGCCCTGCAACTGCTTGGCGATGCGCTGCAGTTCCTGGTCGCGCTTTTCGAAATCCTTTTCGATCTTCTTCTTGGCGCGTGCGGCCTGGGGTGCGTCGTTGAGTATCTTCTGGCTATTGACGAAGCCGATCTTGCTCTCGGCGAGGACCGCGGCGGAGAACGAGATCAGCGCAATACCGGCAAGAATGTATTTCTTCAGCATGACTTTCTCACTATCAGACTATCAAAAGACCGAGCCCATCTGGAACTGCAGACGCTGCACCTTGTCTTCGGCTTTTTTGTTGAACGGATTGGCATAGGAGAACTTGAGCGGCCCCATGGGCGAATTCCACGACAGCGCGATACCGCCACTGTAGCGCAAGCTGCCCAAGCTGAACTTGCTGTCGTAACCCCAGACATTGCCGGCATCGAGGAAGCCGGAGAGGCGCATCGAATTGTCGCGCCCCATGCCGGGCACGGGGAACAGCAGTTCGACGTTGCCGATCAGCCGCTTGCTGCCGCCGACCGCCTCGTTGGTGGCCGCATCGTGCGGCCCCAGGGAACCCGAGTCGAAGCCGCGCACCGAGCCGATGCCGCCGGCGTAGAAATTCTTGAAGAAGGGCAGTTCCTTGTCGCCATATTTCTGGGCCACGCCCACCTCGCCGTTCAGCGCCAATGTGAGCCTGCGGTCGAGCGGGAAGAAATGCTGGTGCTGATAGGTGGCGCGAACATAGGTCGCCGTGCTGCCCGGCAGCGATACTTCGAGCACCGCGCGGCGCAACGCGCCCTTGGTGGTCACCAGCAGGCTGTCGCGCTCATCCTTCTGCCAGCCGATCGTGGTCAGCAGGGTGTTGCTCCTGGCGCCGAAACGGGTCACATAGTCCTGGTAGCGCAGCGGGCTGTTGGCGTCGGTCTTGAGCGTGGTGCGGTCGATCGAGAGGCCGAGGTTGAGGTAGTCGTCCTCGCCGATCGGAAGCCCCCAGCGCACGCCGCCGCCGGCCGAATCCGAGCCGAAGCTGCCGACCTGCAGGGTGCTGGTGTCGGTGTTGCGCACGTAGACGTCGAAGCCCTGGCTGACGCCGTCGACCGTGAAGTACGGGTCGGTATGCGACAGGGAATAGACCTTGTTCGATTTGCTGGTGCTGACCTGGACGCCGATGTGCTTGCCGCTGCCGAACAGGTTCTGCTGCTGCACCGACCCGGAGAGCGTGAATTTTTCAGCGCTGGAGAAACCTGCCCCGAGCATGATGTTGCCGGTGGGCTTTTCCTTGACCTTGACCTCCATGTCGACCTGGTCGGTGGTGCCGGCGACCGGCGGCGTTTCCACCGACACCTCGTCGAAATATCCCAGTCGATCGACGCGCGTGCGCGACTTGTTGATCTTCTCGCCGTCATACCAGGCGGACTCGGTCTGGCGCAATTCACGCCGCACCACTTCATCGCGGGTCCGCGTGTTGCCGGTGACGTTGATGCGCCGCACGTAGACGCGGCGCCCCGGATCGATGTACACGGTGAAGGCCACCTGGCGCTTTTCCTTGTCCAGTTCCGGCGCCGCGTTGACGTTGGCAAAGGCATAGCCTTCATTGCCCAGACGCTCGCTGATGGCCTTGGTGGTGTCGGCCATCTTCTCGCGCGAGAACACTTCACCGGGCCTGACCTGCACCAGCTTGGTCAATTCCTCCTCCGGCAGCAGCAACTGGCCGGCCAGCTTGACCGAGGAAACGGTGTACTTCTCGCCCTCGGTGATGTTGATGGTGATGTAGATATCCTGCTTGTCCGGCGATATCGATACCTGGGTCGACTCGATGTTGAATTCGAGATAGCCGCGGTCGAGGTAATAGGAGCGCAGGGTTTCCAGGTCGCCGGAAAGTTTCTGCTTCGAGTACTGGTCGTTCTTGGTGTACCAGGTCAGCCAGCCCGGCGTGCGCAACACCATCAGGTCGAGCAGGTCCGCCTCTTTGACGGCGCCGGCGCCGATGATGTTGATCTGCTTGATCTTGGCGATGTCGCCCTCGGTGACGGCGAAGTTGACCCCGACGCGATTGCGTTCCAGCGGCGTGATGGTGGTCGTCACCTGCACCGCATAGTGTCCCTGCGCCAGGTACTGGCGCTTGAGTTCCTGCTCGGCGCGTTCGACCATGGCGCGGTCGAAGATGCGCGACTCGGCAAGACCGACGTCGCGCAGCGACTTCTTCAGGTCTTCCGGCTTGAAGGCCTTGAGGCCGGAGAAGTCGAGCGAGGCGATCGCCGGCCGCTCTTCCAGCACCACCACCAGCACCTGGCCGTCGATTTCCAGGCGCACGTCCTTGAAGAAACCGGTGGCGAACAGCGCCTTGATCGCCGCTGCCGCCTTTTCGTCGTTCATTGTGTCGCCGACCTTGACCGGCAGGTAGGAAAACACCGTGCCGGCCTCGGTGCGCTGTATGCCTTCGACCCGGATATCCTTGATCTGGAACGGATCGAACGCCCAGGCCGAGTGTGCCAGCAGGGAAGCAACCAGACCGGCGAGCAGTTTTTTATTCATGTGTTTGAACGGAAATTAGCCGGAAACAAGACGGTTGATATCGTTGTAGAAGGCAAAAGCCATAAGCAGCGCCAGCAGGGCGAAACCGATCTGTTGTCCGATTTCCAGGGCCCGTTCGGACACTGGTCCACCCTTGATAAATTCGACGAGATAATACATCAAATGCCCCCCGTCCAGAACCGGCACCGGCAGCAGGTTGAGCACGCCGAGGCTGATGCTGATCAGGGCCAGAAAGCGCAGGTAATAGCTAAGGCCGAGGCGTGCCGACTGGCCCGCGTAGTCGGCGATGGTCACCGGCCCGGAGAGATTCTTCCATGACAGCTCGCCGGTCAGCATGCGGCCCATCATACGCAGGCTGAGGATCGAGGTGTCCCAGGTCTGGGTCAGCGAACGCGCGATCGAATCCAGGGGGCCGTAGCTGACCACCGTCGTCATCTCGAAGGCCTCGCCCTTGCCCTCCTTGGCCATCAGGCCCAGCCGCCCGAGCTTGTGCCCGCCCTCTTCCGCCAGGCGCGGAGTGGCGGCCAGTTCGAGCCGGCGCCCATCGCGCTCGACGGCGAATTTCAGCTCGCGGCCCGGCGCGGCGCCGGCAGTCGCCGCCAGCTCGGCCCAGAGGGCAATCGCCTTGCCGTCGATCGCCACTATCCGATCGTCATCGCGGAAGCCCGCCGCCGCGGCCGCCGAACCGGGCAGCACACGGCCCACCACGGCCGGCAGGCGCGGCCGGTAGAGCACCAGCCCCAGCGTGCGCAGCGGATCCTTTTCGAGTTCTTCGAGATCGAAGCGATCGCTGGCGATGCGGTGCATCCCGATCGTGCCCTGCGGGCTGATCACCTCCAGTTGCAGCGGCTCCTGATCCAGGGCGCGGCGCATGGTCTCCCAGCGCAGTTCCTGCCAGGTCTGGATCGTCTGGCCATTCACCGCGCGCACCGTCATGCCCTCGCCGATGCCGGCCAGCGCCGCCGGCGTGCCCGCCGGCGGCGGTCCGAGGCGGGGCTTGAGCTCGGTCACGCCGTACATGAAGAGGAACCAGTACAAGACGATCGCCAGCAGGAAATTCGCCGCCGGACCGGCCGCCACGATGAAGGCGCGGCGGCCGACCGACTGTTGCGTGAAGGCACGCGGCAGTTCCGCGGCAGCGACCTCGCCCTCGCGCTCGTCGAGCATCTTGACGTAGCCGCCCAGCGGAAACGCCGAGATCGCCCACTCGGTGCCGTCGCGGCCATGGCGCCGCATCCAGAGCACCTTGCCGAAACCGAAGGCAAAGCGCAGGACCTTGACATTGCAGGCGCGCGCCGCCAGGTAGTGGCCCATCTCGTGCACCACCACCAGCACCGCCAGTGCCAGCAGGAAGGCGCCGAGATACCAGGCCAGCAGTTGCGGGTTCATGACATGCGCGACAGGATATCGAGGGCCGCCGCCCGCCCCTGGCGGTCGGCCTCCAGCACCGCGGCAAGGTCGGGCACGGCGGCCTGCGGCACGGCGTCGAGCGTGGCGGCGATCAGATCGGCAATGCCGAGGAAGGACAAACGGCGGTCGAGAAACGCGGTCACCGCGACTTCGTTGGCGGCATTGAGCACGGCTGCCGCATTGCCTTCGGCACGCAAGGCGCGATAGGCCAGGTCGAGACAGGGAAAGCGCGCCAGGTCCGGGCGCTCGAAACTCAACTGCGCCACGGCGAACAGGTCGAGCGGCGCCACCCCGGAATCGATCCGCCCGGGCCAGGCCAGGGCGTGGGCAATCGGCGTGCGCATATCGGGATTGCCGAGCTGGGCCAGCACCGAACCGTCCGCATAATCGACCAGGGAATGAATCACGCTCTGCGGGTGGATCACCACTTCGATGCTGTCGGCCGGGGCATTGAACAGCCAGTGCGCCTCGATGACTTCGAGGCCCTTGTTCATCATGGTCGCCGAATCGACCGAAATCTTTCTGCCCATCACCCAATTGGGATGGGCCACCGCCTGTTCCGGCGTCACCCCGGTCAGCGCTGCCAGCGGCGTATTGCGGAACGGTCCGCCCGAGGCGGTGAGCAGGATGCGCCTGACCGCGCCGCGCGCCATGTCGCCCGCGTAATTGTGCGGCATCGACTGGAACACCGCGTTGTGTTCGCTGTCGATCGGCAGCAGCAGCGCGCCGGCACGCCGCGCCTCGCTCATGAACACCGCGCCGGCCATCACCAGCGCTTCCTTGTTGGCCAGCAGCACGCGCTTGCCGGCACGCGCGGCGGCGAGCGTCGGCGGCAGGCCCGCGGCACCGACGATGGCGGCCATCACCGCATCGACCTCGGGCAGGCCGGCGACCTGCACCAGCGCCTCGGCGCCGTGCAGCACCGCGGTGGCGAGGCCGTCATCCTTGAGCATGCGCGCCAGGCGCAGGGCGTCCTCCGCACTGCCCACCACCGCATAGGCCGGACGGAACTGGCGGCACTGCGCGGCGAGAAGCTCCACCTGGCGATGCCCGGTCAGCGCCACCACCTCGAAGCGTTCCGGATGGCGCGCCACCACGTCCAGCGTGCTGACGCCGATGGAACCGGTGGCGCCGAGAATAGTCAGTTTCATGATTTAACCAGGTACAGGATCAGTGCCGCCAGCGGCAGGGTGGAGGTCAGCGCATCGATGCGATCGAGCACCCCGCCGTGGCCCGGCAGCAGATTGCTGCTGTCCTTGATGCCGGCCTGACGCTTCAGCAGCGACTCGAACAGGTCGCCGATCACGCTCGCCGCGGTGAGCAGGATCAGCAGCAGCGCCAACAGCGGCCATGCCAGCGGCAAGCTGCCGGCCAGCGGCGAATAGGCGAGCACGATGGCACCGTAGATCAGCACGCCGACCACGGCGCCGGCCACGCCTTCCCAGGTCTTGCCGGGGCTGATGCTCGGCGCCAGCTTGTGCCGGCCGAAGCTGCGGCCGGCGAAATAGGCGGAGATGTCGGCGACCCAGACCAGCGCCATGGCGGCCAGCAACAGCCAGGTGTCCACGGCGTGCAGGGCCACCATCGCGGCCCAGGTCGGCAGGATCACCAGGGCGCCCAGCAGGTAGCCGAAAAAGTCGTTGCCGGCCAGCGTCCATCGGTAGCGGAACCACAGCGGCACCACGAGGATCCAGAACACCGCCGCGGCGCCCAGCAGCACCGGCACCAGTTGCGGCGCCGCCACCGTCAGTTGCCAGCAGAACAGCATCAGCACACATGCATACATGACCCGCGCCGGCTGGTCCTGGCGCATCAGGCCGCCCCACTCCCAGGCCGCCAGTGCGGCAATCGCGGCGAAGGCCAGCACCGCTGCCAGCGGCGGCAGGGCGAACAGGATCAGCGCGAGACCGGCAACCAGCAGCAGTGCGGTGACGACCCGCGTCTTCAGCATTTCAGTCGCTGGCTGACGGCGCAAGAGTTGGCGCTGGCAATACGCCGAGCGCCTGAACGGCCGGCTGTTCGGCGAGCTGCTCGCTGGTGCGCCCGAAGCGGCGCTCGCGCCGCCGGTAGGAGGCAATCGCCGCGTCCAGCGCCGGCTCGTCGAAATCCGGCCACAGGGTGTCGGTGAAATGCAGTTCGCTGTAGGCCAGTTGCCAGAGCAGGAAATTGCTGATGCGCTGCTCGCCGCCGGTGCGGATGAACAAGTCGGGTTCCGGCGCGTAAGCCATCACCAGGTGCGGCGCCAGGTCCGCCTCGCCGTAGCTGCCGGCCTTTTCCGGATGGGCCAGCGCCAGTTGGTTCATGGCCTGCAGGATGTCCCAGCGCCCGCCGTAGTTGGCGGCGATGGTCAGCGTCAGGCGCGAATTGTTGGCCGTGGTCGCCTCGCCTTCGCGGATCAGCGCGACCAGCCGCGGTTCGAAGGCGGACAGGTCGCCGACCACTTTCAGCCGCACGCCGTTGGCATGGAGCTTGCCGATTTCGCCCTGCAGCGCGTTGATGAACAGGTTCATCAGGAAGGAGACCTCCTCGGCCGGGCGCCGCCAGTTTTCCGAGGAAAAGGCGAACAGGGTCAGGTAGTCGACCCCGCGCGCGATGCAGGCCTTGACCATCGCCCGCACCGTCTCGACGCCGCGCTTGTGGCCCGCCACGCGCGGCATGAAGCGCCTTTTTGCCCAGCGCCCGTTGCCGTCCATGATGATGGCAATGTGGCGCGGCACGTCGCCCACGTTGGGAATTGCCTGCGTCGAGCTGGTGAACTTTCCTGCCATGACACCCTCTCAGAAGCGATGAATCAATCTGCTGCGCCAGCCGATGGCTGGCGCACCGGCGATCCGGGATCAGATCGCCATCAGGTCCTTCTCTTTGTCCGCCAGCGCCCGGTCGACTTCGGCGACATAGCGATCGGTGAGGCGCTGCATGTCGTCGAGGGCACGGCGCTCGTCGTCTTCCGAGATTTCCTTCTTCTTTAGCGCGTCCTTCAGGTGGGTGATCGCGTCGCGGCGCAAGTTGCGGATCGCCACCTTGGCGTTCTCGCCCTCGTGCTTGATCACCTTGATCAGGTCGCGGCGGCGCTCCTCGGTCAGGGCCGGCATCGGCACGCGAATGATCTCGCCCTGGGTCGAAGGATTGAGGCCCAGGTCGGAATCGCGGATCGCCTTTTCCACCTTGCCCACCATGGGCTTTTCCCAGGGCTGCACGCCGATGGTGCGGGCGTCGATCAGGGTCACGTTGGCGACCTGGGTGATCGGCACCGGCGATCCGTAGTAGTCCACATGGACATGATCGAGAATGCCGGTATGCGCCCGCCCGGTGCGTACCTTGGCCAGGTCGGCCTTGAGCGCCTCCAGGCTCTTCTGCATCTTTTGTTCAGACGTCTTTTTCAGTTCGGGAATCATGCCCACTCCTAACTTTCTAAACGTGAACCAGGGTGCCCTCGTCCTCGCCCATCACCACGCGCTTCAAGGCGCCGGTCTTGAAGATCGAGAACACGTTGATCGGCAGCTTCTGGTCGCGGCACAGCGCAAACGCCGTCGCATCCATCACCGCCAGATTGCGGCCGATCGCTTCGTCGAAGCTGATCCGGGCGAAGCGGGTGGCCGCCGGGTCTTTCTTCGGGTCCGCGGTGTAGATGCCGTCGACCTTGGTCGCCTTCAACACCATCTCGGCGCCGATTTCCGAGCCGCGCAGCGCCGCCGCGGTGTCGGTGGTGAAAAAGGGATTGCCGGTGCCGGCACCGAAAATCACCACCTTGCCCTCTTCGAGGTAGCGGATCGCCTTGCCGCGGATGTAGGGCTCGACCACCTGCTCGATGTTCAGCGCCGACTGCACGCGGGCGTTGATCCCCGCCTGGCGCATCGCATCCGACAGCGCCATGGCGTTCATCACCGTCGCCAGCATGCCCATGTAGTCGGCCGTGGCACGGTCCATGCCGGTGGCCGTGCCGCCGATGCCGCGAAAGATGTTGCCGCCGCCGATCACCACGCCGAGCTCGACGCCGAGATCGGTGACCGCCTTGATTTCCGCCACGACGCGGCCCAGCACCGCCGGGTTGATGCCGTAGGCATCGTCCCCCATCAGCGCTTCGCCCGAAAGCTTGAGCAGGATGCGGCGGTATTTCGGTACGGCGGTCATGGCGTGCTGACCGTTACTTGTTGCCTGCAGCAGCGGCCGCCTGCGCGGCGACTTCGGCGGCGAAGTCGTTGACCTTCTTCTCGATGCCTTCGCCGACGATGAACAGCGTGAAGCTGGCCACCGACGCGCCCTTGGCCTTCAGCAGCTGCTCGATGGTCTGCTTGCCGTCCTCGGCCTTGACGAAGACCTGGCCCAGCAGCGTGACGTCCTTCAGGTACTTCTGCACCGTGCCTTCGGCGATCTTTTCCAGCATGGCTTCCGGCTTGCCGGCTTCGCGCGCCTTTTCGATCGCGATGCGGCGTTCGGTGTCCAGCAGCTCGGCCGGGACGCCCGACGAATCGAGCGACTTCGGCTTCGAGGCGGCGATGTGCATCGCCAGGTCCTTGGCCAGTTGTTCGTCACCGCCGACCAGGTCCACCAGCACGCCGATCTTGGAACCGCCGTGGATATAGGAAGCCAGCTTGCCCTGGGCCGCGACGCGGACGAAGCGGCGGATGCTCATGTTCTCGCCGATCTTGCCCACCAGCGCGGAGCGGGTCGATTCGACCGTGCCCTCGCCCAGCGGCAGCGCGGCGAGCGCCGCGACGTCAGCCGGGTTCTGCTCGGCCACCAGGAGCGCGCAGTCGGCGGCCAGCTTGAGGAACTCGTCGTTCTTGGCGACGAAGTCGGTCTCGCTGTTGATTTCGAAAATGCTGCCCAGTTTGCCGTCGCCGGCGATGTGGATCGCCACAACGCCTTCCGCGGCGACGCGGGTGGCGGCCTTGCTGGCCTTGTTGCCCAGCTTGACGCGCAGGATTTCCTCGGCTTTCGCCATGTCGCCGCCGGCTTCGGTCAGCGCCTTCTTGCATTCCATCATCGGCGCGTCGGTCTTCTCGCGCAGTTCCTTGACCATGCTTGCGGTAATTTCCGCCATTGCTTTACTCCAAGATCAAATACATTCACCACAGAGACACAGAGGCACCGAGAACAACACAGATTCTTGAACTTCTCTGTGTCTCTGTGCCCCTGTGGTTCAGGCCTTTACTCCGCCGCGTCCGAGACTTCGACGAACTCGTCGTCGCCGGCCAACTGCTGCACCACCTCGTTGATGCCCTGGCTCTTGCCTTCGAGGATGGCATCGGCCACGCCGCGGGCATACAGGCGGATCGCGCCGGAGGAGTCGTCATTGCCGGGAATCACATAGCTGACGCCTTCCGGGGAATGGTTGGTATCGACCACGCCGATCACCGGGATACCGAGCTTGCCGGCTTCGGTGATGGCGATCTTGTGGTAGCCGACGTCGATGATGAAAATCGCGTCGGGCAGGCCGCCCATGTCCTTGATGCCGCCGATGGACTTCCTCAGCTTGTCCATTTCGCGCTGCAGGGTCAGGGTTTCCTTCTTCGACAGCTTCTCGAAGTTGCCTTCGCTCATGGCGGTTTCCAGGTCCTTCAGGCGCTTGACCGAAAGCTTGAGCGTCTTGAAGTTGGTCATCATGCCGCCCAGCCAGCGGTCATCGACGTAAGGCATGCCGCAACGCTGGGCTTCCTCGGCGATGATTTCGCGCGCCTGGCGCTTGGTGCTGACGAACAGGATGGTGCCCTTCTTGGCCGCCATCTTGCGCACGAAGGTCATCGCCTCCTGGTACTTGGCGAGGGTCTTTTCGAGGTTGATGATGTGAATCTTGTTGCGATGGCCGAAAATGTACGGGGCCATCTTGGGGTTCCAGAAACGGGTCTGGTGGCCGAAGTGAACGCCGGCCTCCAGCATCTGGCGCATGGTTGTGCTCATGGACTATCTCCGATATGGGTTAAACCTCCGCCTGGCCGTGCTGCTTTCCGCATGTTCCGCGTGAAAAGCCACCCTATCGGCGCCAAGCGTGTGGATTTTGCCCGGGACCATCCCGGACAAGCCCGCGATTATAGCCCGCGATGGCGGTCCGGCACAAGATGCATGGCGCTTTCGGGCGCCCGACCAGGGCGGCCTGCGGTTAAAATGCGTGACCTCCCCCCAACCGTGCCCCGCATTCATGGCCATTTCGATAAAAACCACCCAAGACATCGCCGAGATGCGGGTCGCCTGCCGTCTGGCCGGCGAAGTCCTCGACTACATCGAGCCCTTCGTCAAGCCCGGCATCACCACAGCGGAGCTGGACCGGCTCTGCCACGACTACATGGTCGAGGTCCAGGGCTGCATCCCGGCGCCGCTCAATTACGCGCCGCCGGGCTATGCGCCCTACCCCAAATCGATCTGCGCCTCGGTCAACCACCAGGTCTGCCACGGCGTGCCCAACGACCGCTCGCTGAAAAAAGGCGACATCGTCAACCTCGACATCACCACCATCAAGAACGGCTGGCACGGCGACACCAGCCGCACCTTCTGCGTCGGCGAAACCTCGATCCTCGCCAGGCGCCTGGTGGCCATGACCCACGAATGCATGTGGGTCGGCATCGCCCAGGTCAGGCCCGGCGTGCATCTGGGCGCGGTCGGCGCCGCGATCCAGAAGCATGCCGAAGGCGCCGGCTTCTCCGTGGTGCGCGAATTCTGCGGCCATGGCATCGGCCGCAACTTCCACGAGGAACCGCAGGTGCTCCACTACGGCAAGGCCAGCGACGGCCCCCTGCTGGTGCCCGGCATGGTGTTCACCATCGAGCCGATGATCAACTCCGGCAAGGCGGCGATTTCCGAACTGCCCGACGGCTGGACCATCGTCACCAAGGACCGCAGCCTGTCCGCGCAATGGGAACACACCGTCTGCGTCACCGAAACCGGTGTCGAGGTGATGACCATGTCGGCCGGCGCACCGCCCTGCCCGCCCCACATCCGGATCACTCCCTGATCCGGCCGGCTCCGGACCGGCCGCCTGCGATGCAACGGGCATGAGCGAACCCGGCCTGCGCGAACTGGCGGGCGCCGCGCGCCAGCGCCTCACCGCGGGGCAGCAGGCGCTGGCCGCCGCCTGGCACCGGGACAAGCACGGCCACGCCCTGCTCGCGGGGCGCGCCGCGCTGGTCGACGGCGTGCTGCAGGACTTGTGGACCGCACTGGCCATGCCCGCCACCTGCGCGCTGGCGGCCGTCGGCGGCTACGGCCGCGGCCAACTTTACCCCGGCTCCGACGTGGACCTGCTGATCCTGGTGCCGGACGAACAACATACCACCGCCGAATGCGCCGCCGCGCCGCAACTCGAACAACTGGTCGGCCTGCTATGGGACATCGGCCTCGACATCGGCCACAGCGTGCGCACCGTCGGCCAATGCCTGGACGAAGCCGAACGCGACATCACGGTGCAGACCTCGCTGCTCGAAGCGCGCTACCTGGCCGGCGCGCATGCGCTGTATGAAGATTTCGAGCAAAGCTACGGCGCTGCGCTGCAACCCGCGGTCTTCTTCAAGGCCAAGCAACTGGAGCAGGCCGAGCGCTACGCCAAGTTCAACGACACGCCCTACAGCCTGGAGCCGAACTGCAAGGAAAGCCCCGGCGGCCGTCGCGACCTGCAGGTGATCCAGTGGGTGGCGCAGGCGGCCGGTATCGGCGACGACTGGAAAGACCTGGCGCGGGCCGGCCTGATCACGGCGTCCGAGGTGCGCCAGTTCGAACGCGTCGACCGCATGCTGGCCGATCTGCGCATCGAACTGCACCTGCTCGCCGGCCGCCGCGAAGACCGCCTGCTGTTCGACCATCAGGAAAAACTCGCCGCCGCGATGGGCATAGGCCCGACCGATGCCAAGCGCGCCTCCGAAGTGCTGATGCAGCGCTACTACCGCAACGCCAAGCTGGTCACCCAGCTCAATTTGCTGGTCATGCAGGTGCTGGCCGATCGCCTGCAGCCGGCGCAAGCGGCGGCGCCGATCGTCATCGACAGCCACTTCCAGATGGTGCGCGAACTGCTCGACGTGCGCGAGGAGGATATTTTCCAGCGCCTGCCGCGCACCATCCTCGAATGCTTCCTGCTTCAGATGCAGCGCTCGGAACTCAAGGGCATGACGCCGCGCACCCTGCGCGCCCTGTGGCGCGCGCAAGGCGGCATCGACGCCGCCTTCCGCCGCGACCCGGCGAACCGCGAGCTGTTTGTCCAGCTGTTCCAGCAGCAGCACCTGATCTACCCCTTGCGGCGCATGAACCAGTTCGACATCCTCGGCCGCTACCTGCCGGCCTTCGGCCACATCGTCGGCCAGATGCAGCACGACCTGTTTCATGTCTACACCGTCGATCAGCACATCCTGCAGGTGATGCGCAACCTGCGCCGCTTCGCCATGCCCGAGCACGCCCACGAATACCCGTTCTGCTCGCGCCTGATGGCCGGCTTCGACAAGCGCTGGCTGCTCTACATCGCCGCGCTGTTCCACGATATCGCCAAGGGCCGCGGCGGCGACCACTCCCAGCTCGGCAAGAAAGACGCCGCGCGCTTCTGCCGCGACCACGGCATCGCCGGCGAGGACGCGGAACTGGTGGTGTTCCTCGTCGAAAAGCACCTGACCATGTCGCAGGTCGCGCAGAAGCAGGACCTGGCCGATCCCGAGGTGGTGCTGGCCTTCGCCGCCAGCGTCGGCGACCTGCGCCGGCTCACCGCACTCTACCTGCTCACCGTGGCCGACATTCGCGGCACCAGCCCGAAGGTGTGGAACGCCTGGAAGGGCAAGCTGCTCGAAGACCTGTTCCGCATGACCGCCGGCGTGCTCAAGGGCAGCGCCGTGCTGCAACTGTCCGGCGTCGCCGAGCGGCAGGAGGAGGCGCGGCGCATCCTGCGCTACCACGGCCTGCGTCCCGACATCGAACTCGAGCTATGGAACCAGCTCGATACCGGCTATTTCATGCGCCATGCGGCCGACGAAATCGCCTGGCATACGCGCACCCTCTACCATTGCCCGTCGAGCGAAAAGCCGGTGGTGCGCGCGCGCCTCAATCCGATGGGCGCCGGCCTGCAGGTGATGGTCTATGTGCAGGACCAGCCGCTGCTGTTCGCCCGTCTCTGCGGCTTTTTCGCCAGGCTCGGCTACAGCATCGTCGATGCGAAGATCCACACCACGCGCCATGGCTACGCGCTGGACAGCTTCGTGGTCTTCGCCTTCGACGCGGCCCTGCCCTACCGCGACATGATCGGCCTCATCGAGCATGACATCATCGAGCAGCTGACGCAGCTGCCGCCGCTGCCGAGCGGCTTCGGCGGGCGCCTGTCGCGGCTGGTGCGCAACTTCCCGGTGACGCCGGAAATCGAGATTCGCGCCGACGAGCGCGGCAGCCACTATCTGATGTCGCTCAGCGCCGCCGACCGCCCCGGCCTGCTCTACGCCATCGCCCGCGTGCTGGGCCAGCACGGCATCACCCTGCACACGGCGAAGATCGCCACACTCGGCGAACGCGTCGAAGACGTCTTCCTCATCAGCGGCAAGGAACTGGCGCAGACGGCGACGCTGGTCCGCCTGGAACAGGACCTGCTCAAGGCGCTGCAGGTCTGATCGCCGCCCGCAAGGCAGCCGCCCGGCCCGCGCTGCCGCGCAAGCCGGCAAGCGTCAGGCCTGGATTTCCTTGGGCAGTTGGTACTTCAGGCACTCACCGATGCTGACCACGCTCAGCGCGAGGTCGGAGCGCGGCTTCAGCCTGACGGCCAGCGTGCCGCCCTCGGCACGGGTCTCCATGTCGGCAATCTTCATGCACTCGCCGGAGGGGCAAGCCCACGCGCTTTGCCGGCAGCGGCCGATGGCCTCGATCATTGCCTGAGCCTGTTCGTCCTGCTGGTCGAAACTGATGACCACTTCGTCACCCTGCTTCTCGATGTGATATTTCATCGATTCCCTCCTCCTCGTTTTTTGCGCATTCTAGTCCCGCGGCGGAGATGGCCGCAGATTCCTTGTGACGCACTGCAACAGTTGCCGCTGGCGGCACGGCGGCGAAAGTGCCCGCCCTGCCCATCGGGCAAACGCTCAGTCCCTGCGCCGATCCAGCGCATACAGCACAGCCAGCCAGAAGCCCAGCAACAGCAGCCACTTGCCCGCCGCGCAGGCGGCGGCAACGCCGTAGGCCCAGGCGAAATCGAAGCGCGGAACTTCCGTCAGCCACCAGTGGAACGCATTCTCCGTGGCGTCGCCGGCGGCCGCCAGCGGCAGCAGCCACATCGCCAAATTGCGCAGCGTCGCCGGCTGCGCCGCGAACAACGCGGAGCGGGAAACCAGCAGGTAGCCGAAGGACCCGTAACAGGCCAGCAGCAGGCAGTCGTAGGGCAGATGCGCGCGATAGCGAAGCAGGTCCGCGGCCGACCAGGCGTGGATCACCTCGGCAAACGCCCGCGGCGAAAACGCCAGTTGCAGCGCGAGGATGTTCGGCTGCAGCGGCGCCAGGTACCAGGCGATGCCCGCCAGCAGCGCGAGCGCGGAAAGTCCGCTGAGCCACACCGCAAACACGCTCAGGACCTCACCGCGGGATCAGCAACCACGACAGCGACAGGATGCCGAGAACGCCGGCAGTCGAAGCCCACTCAAAAATCCTCAAGATAAGTCGCCTTGCCAAGAAGTTCCACCGCGGCGCCGCGGCCAGCAATCCGCAAGCCGGTGCCATCGGCGAAAACCAGCGAGAGTTCCACCTCGGCTTTGCGCTTGAAAGGCAGGGGCAGCAAACCATGCCTGATGCCGCCGACCCGCAGCCAGCCGTCGGCAATCGTATTCGGCAAGACCGGCAACGGCGCGGTGACCACCGCGCCCCTGATGACCAGAAGCGCCTCCTGACTCCAGCCGCTGCCGGCATCGCGACCGGGCGCGCCCTTGGACTTGAGAATACAGGCATGCGAGAAATGCAAGCGCGCATCGGAGCCGACGATCTGCAGCTCGTCGATACGGGAGTCGTACAGTTCGAATCCGCTACTCACGCGGCCGTGCTCCGCTCCGGGGCTTGTTGCAGTTCGCTGTTGAGTCTAAGGCTCATAGGTCGCAACCGAGTGACCACACAATTACCCCGGCAGACTTGCGAGCCGACCGGCGCTGCGCGGCTTCATCGCGCAGCGTCCAGTGAGCGAAGCGAACGGGGTCGACCGCTGGGTTAGGGGGCGTTGTTGCCACGGGTTTCAATTTCCAACAACAATCTGTCAAATAATTGCCGATAGCAATCAAGCTCAGTTCCTCCTATGTTGGTGTGGAGCTGATCATGCTTGCACCGGAGGATTTCTGTGCCAGCTTTCATAGCACGTTCAAATTCTTTTCTTCGCCGGCGATTCAGCATCTCTCGATGAGGCGCACCTTTGCGTCGGCGCGGAAACTGGTGTTCGTTCATGGGCAGAGGATAACGCCCTGCCCAAATCGCGCACGTAGACAGGACGTCAAGCAAATGCTCTTCTTCCCTGTTCAATGGAACATTTGCTGAGGCTGCAAGTTTCAGCAAGTCGTGGCTAGCAACGCTCCACGCTAAGTTTCCCTGTTTTGCGAACGCGCGTCGCGCGTTCTCCGCACTCATAAGAATTAGCGCCTTGAACAAATTCTCGAGCGAGAATCCCAGTAGCATGCGCTCGACATTCGGCGAAAAGAAAGCTGGCAGGCGAGGCTGCTCTTTCGCTCTAAATATTCTGTCAAATACTTCCTCGTCGTAGAGAAGAAGTGCCTCTGCTGAGTATCGAAGGCTGACAGCGTGCGAAATCCAAGCACGCGGTTTAAGGCTGTAGGATTTCTCGAACTCCCACACGTCACGGGCCGCTTCGTAGTCTGTCACTGAGCCCCCTAACGTTCAAGGTCAGGGGCGCTGCGCGGCTTTATCGCGCAGCGCCCCTGCACCGCAGGGTTGGGCTTCTCGGGCTAGTCATTCGCTAGAAGCTCTTTGGCAATCCAGAAGGGCACGCCTTCGCACCGGTCTCGACACGCAAATCGCATACGACTTGACTCCTTAACCAGCCAGTAAGTTCGACGATAACCTTCTTCGTGGCATCCGCTTGGTTGAGCATTGCTCCCGTCTCGCCTCGCCAAATTGCGTGCCAAAAATAGAACGAATCTTCACCCTGAACCGCCTTATAGAAGTGCATCTCGGCCCGCTTGGCGTTTGTTGTTTCATTGCAATAAGTGTTCATAACAAAGGTCGGATAGCCCCGTTCATCACCATCAAATACTTTGTTCTCTACGAGTTGTCCGCAGTCCTTACGCAATACGTCGAGAGCCTGTTCGACATGCTGTTGCGGGCGAGCGTATTTCAGCTTAAACGTTTGTTCATAACGAGCCGTTTTCGTCCATTCCCCTCGGGTTTCGTTGGGTGGGCGCATTTCACTTAGGATCGTATTTTCTGTACGTTCATTCAACTTAACGATTTCCCAATGGGGCAAGGACATCAGAAAGCCATACTCACCGCGATAGCTATCTTTTCGGTCTTTCTCGGACGAGAGCTTCACTGGCTCGTCCAACTGTTTTCGTTGCTCCAGATATCGGGCCGCCGCCTGTCGAGCATTTTGAAAAACCGGGCGCATGTCTGGGTACTTTTCCGCTAGCTGCTCAATTTTGCTCGCTAACTCTTTGCCTTTAGGATTTGCTCTCATGCACAATTGGCGCGACAACTCGTCTCGAATGACCAGTTCATCGGCCATGCCCTGTTTGACTTCTAGCCTAGCCGCAGCCCAAAGAATTGGCGGAAGACATGGGCCTCGCGTGTCATCACTACTCGCAAGCGTTAGATAGTAGTAGGCAAGACCTGGATCGGCCTGCATTCCATCGCCCCGGAGGTAAAGCATGCCCAGATTGAATTGGGCTGACGTGTCCCCTGCGTTGGCTGCCTGTTTCATTAGCGCCAACCCTTTTGGGATATCTTTTTGAACTACTTTTCCTCCTTGAAGATAGAGCGCGGCAAGGTTAAGCCAGGCGCGGGGGAAGCGCTGCACGGCCGCCTTCTCGTACCATTCGATGGCTGCTTTCTCATCGACTGCGCCTAGTTCACCGGAGTGGTACATGTGGCCTATGTTGTATTGAGCCTCGCTAAAGCCCTGCTCGGCAGACTTTCGGTACCAGTCAAGAGCCGCACGCGAGTCCTTGTTCACGAGGGTGCCAGTAGCATAGAAGAAGCCAACGAATGACTGTGCGGGTGCAAAGTTCTTTTCTGCCGCCTTCAGGAATAGGGAATAGGCCCGTGAAACGTCGCGAGGCACGCCAACGCCGTAGACATACATCTGTCCAAGAGCGGTTAGATAGAGGGGGTCATTAGAATCGGCCAGCGTTTGTACGACCGTCTTTACTCCCGACCAATTCCCCGATTTCCGAGCACCTTGAATTTGCTCATTTAGCGTTTCAGCTCTTCCAGTGACTGCGTGAAATATGCACCACAGGAATATGAAGAGGGTTCGGCGCGCCATTGCTTGTTTCTCCGTGATAGACGTAATTCGATTAGTGCTCGTATTGAGAAGCCCAACGTTTGAATTCACCGGCGCTGCGCGGCTTCATCGCGCAGCGTCCGGTGGAATGATGGGTTGGGCCAAGGGCAGATTGTTTCATTCAACTGCACTCAATTGTGACAACCACTGCACCATTCTCCAATGCTCCCAGTCGGACCACGCGAAAGCCCGCTGTGCACTCGGGAGGCACTGCATTTTTGCGTTCAATGAAAATGCGGGCTGCCTTTTCACGGTCCGAATTAATTTCATCGAGTGCGGTTGGTCGGATGTCGTATACGAAAATTGCCACGTCTTCAAAATTTCGGCGCGTCCCATCGTAGTACTGACCCTGCACGTCTCGAAAGCGCTGGAAATACTTGTATCCATGTGGCTGGAATGGAGGATCACTTGGGATCGCGCAGCCGACGATCGGCAAGCACGCTCCCAGCGCCACAATAGTGCAAAGCGTAGAGGGCTTGGCAATCAATCCACGGAGCATGTAAAGGCCCAACGTCTGACATAACCGGCGCTGCGCGGCTTTATCGCGCAGCGTTGATGGATGGGTTGGGGGCGGGATGGCACAGCTAGCCTTTCTTGGCGAGAACAGCAGAGATTTTCTTGGCCGGGCCAACGCAACTTTGAAGCTCAAGCTTGAGCCCGAACGCTTGATTTAGAACGTCCATCACATGCTTCTCAGGTTTAACTGAATCGCCCCGTACCTTCAGCCCAAAGACGATGTCAGCGGCTTCAACGCGGTAGCCATCAAGGTCTGTGATTTTCTTCGCGGCGTCACCAAGAGGGTTCCATTCAGCGAGAACTTTTGCAACTGCCTCAACCTGGGGATTGCTCATTTGTTACCTCGATGAGACGAACACAAGCCTTCCCAGAACTCGCGATACGGCATGCGCGACTCGTGCTTTGAGCGCCAATGTGCGTCGATGCCGTCCCAGCCATTTCCTTGGAACACGTGACCGCACTCTGGGCAGACTCGTGGGAGATCAGTCTTTTGGTTCTTTGCACAGCAAAGGCACGACTCGCGCATGGCAGGTTCCTAAAGCCCCCAACGTTCAAGGTGACCGGCGCTGCGCGGCTTCATCGCGCAGCGTCCAGAGAGCGAAGCGAACGGGGTCGACCGCCGGGTTGGGGCGCTGACTGAACCTGTGATGACGGCGACGACTGATGCACGATAGAGGCTTCTTCATGGCTGGGGCAATGCTTTACGTATCACCTTCTGTCGCAACGGTCCTGACATCATCGCAAGGGAGCAGAAAAAGCTTAGTTCTAGCGCGAAGCCAGTTCAGTACCCAATGCTGCGCAAGCGGAGCATATATGAGAGCACCATACATCAACCAGGGGAAAAAATTGAACCAAGTAAGGTAAACCCCAAGCAGTACTAGAACAACAACCCCCAGATGACTGAGAAACGGCACAAAATGGGAAAGTCTTTTCTCCACCACGGCAAAGTAAGCTCCAGCAATCAAAGCGATGAGTGCCGGCAAGAGCAAGATGAATAGCAGCACCAGTCCAACAAGTGGAATGAATAGGGTGTGAGGGCTGTAGATCATGAGATCAAGCGCCCCAACGTTTGAAATCACCGGCGCTGCGCGGCTTCATCGCGCAGCGTCCGGTGGATTGATGGGTTGGGCCTGTGCGTCCACTACCTGCCGATACAAGCAACGCCGAGCTCGCGTGCAAGAGACCGAATCTCAAGCCCGGATATAGCTTTGCCAGACGAAATCGGAACACCGCTGAATTCAGAGCTAATTGATTCAACGATCATTCCAGCGGCAAAGCACCCATCTCCGACTTCATGATAAATGGGAGAGCCACTAAACCCTGGCGGAGTTGGAAAACTGAGTTGATACCAAGGCAAAGGGACCGCGCATGTCCCAACCGCGATTCTCGGAGTAGCAGTCACATGCCCCTTGTGAAGCTGAGGAACGATGTGAAGTTCCTTATCCTGAAGAAACCAGTCGTGGTAGCCATAAGCAAAAACGTCGTCACCAAGATTGAGCTCAGGAACCCATAGATAGGGAAATTGCGTAGGAGTATCGCAATGAAATATTGCAAAATCCCAACCATGATGTCTTCGTATTTCCTCGACCTTAAAGCATTTGTCAAGCGTTAGATGTCCCGCCACAAGTATTTCGTTCGCGTCTATCTCGCGCGGCAGAACATGACGACAGGTTGCGAAGTGCCCGTCCGCGTCTATGGGAAATGCGCACCCGTAGAATTTTCTCAGCGCGGCTTTGCTGCCCCAACTCGATGCCTCTATCCCATAGATAGCCCAAGGAGCAGCAATTCCTGACATCATCGAGATCAGCATGTTGTGGCCCAACGTTTGAGTTCAGAGGCCTCGCGCGGCTTTTCGCGCGAGGTCCCCTGCAACGAAGGGTTGGGCCTATTACTCACGTGATTCATATTCAATACCGCCCACATACTTGAACATGAAGTTGTAGAACACGCACGCCACAACGACCATGACATACCCCATGACGAGATATAGCAGCGGGAACAATAAAAACAGGAACATGGGCGGGCCAGGAATTGGGTTGCCCTGTGGATCAACGCCCGTCGGGATGAATAGGAAGGCGATACCCATCGGCACGACGAACAGTAATGAACTCAAGGCCATCAGTACAGCGAATACTTTGGCATTTTGGTGAGGCGACAGACGCGCAATTTGTACTTTCACGATTACCTCGCTAGGACAAGGACATTCGACAGCTATGAGGACGCGCCGCGGCAATACTTGACAAGGGAGCGCGCACAGTTGCGGAACAATAGGCCCAACGTGTAGCTAACCGGCGCTGCGCAGCCTCATCGCGCAGCGTCCAGCGACCGAAGGGAGCGAGGTTGAGCGTAGGGTTATGCCACGACGTCACTTGGCCCCCATTCTTGACAATGACAGCACGATTCCCTCAACAGATAGAAAGACATCTTCGCCAACTTCTTC